>CAZRTZ010000053.1:0-17865 GCA_964603155.1 uncultured Geobacteraceae bacterium
GGCCGCCGGCGGCCAGGACACCTACACCTGGACCATCGACCGGCCCGGCACCTTCCTGCTGCAGAGTGGCTCCCACGTATCCGCCCAGGTGCCGATGGGG
Organism: uncultured Geobacteraceae bacterium; assembly: GCA_964603155.1. Lineage (GTDB taxonomy): Bacteria > Desulfobacterota > Desulfuromonadia > Desulfuromonadales > BM103 > VAUL01. Next base: position 101 of record CAZRTZ010000053.1, read on the forward strand.
CTCTACGCCGTGGTGAAGAAGAACGCCGTGGACGGGGTTTCCCCCGCCGGCGAGGCCTACGGAGCGACTACGCCCTTCCAGAATGAGGTCGTATTTCTCTTCAGCGAGGTCGATCCGGCACTCAACAATGCCGTCGCCACAGGAATCTTGGGCACACCCGCCTATCCGAGCACGATCAGTTACGAACCGAAGTACTTCCTCGTCAACGGCGACCCCTTCCCCTTCGGCGACACCCATACTTGGGTTGGAGATGTCAACCAAGATGCCTTGGTGCGGTTCGTCAATGCCGGCCTGTCGACCCGCGCCCCCACCGTGGTCGGAGGCCACTGGCGTCTGGTGGCGGAAGACGGCTTCCCCTACGTGAACGAGAAGCTCCAGTCCTCCCTCGACCTGACCGCCGGCAAAACGCTGGACATCATCGGCACGTCGGCCGTGCAGGGGTACTTCCCCATCTACGACCGCACCCTTGGCACAACCAACGCCGACACCTCAACCGGCGGCATGCTCACCTACCTGGAGATTGGCCCGAGCCACCTCACCCCCGGAAGCCAGGCGATCCTCACCATCACCAAGACCGGCCTGGGCACCGGCACAGTGCAATCTGCCAGCCTTCCCGGGGGCATTATCTGCGCTCTTGATCCCCTTGTCGGCTGCAGCGAGCACTACCTCCCCGGTACCGAGTTGCGTCTGACGGCGGTCGCCAATCCGGGCTCCGTTTTCGCCGGCTGGACCGGCTGCACGCCGATTGCCGGGCTGAACGACTGTCTGGTGACGCTGGCCGCCGACACCACGGTAACGGCCAGCTTCATACAGGCAACCACCCGGGTAGGGGTATTCCGTGCTGGGCAGTGGTTCCTCGACAAGGGAGATTTAGGGTGGCAGAACACTGACACAGTCTATCCCGCTCCCGGCTTCGGTGCTGCAACGGACATCCCGGTTGCAGGCGACATGAACGGTGATGGCGTCAGCGAGGTAGGCGTTTATCGTCCGGCTACCGGTGCCTGGTATTTCGATCTCGATGGCAATGGAGCCTGGAGCGGTTGTGGCCTCGATCTCTGTCTGACGGCGTTTGGCGCCCCCACGGACCTGCCGGTGGTCGGCGACTGGGACGGCAACGGCAGAGACGAAGTCGGCGTCTACCGTCAGGGCCAGTGGTACTTCGACATGGATGGCAACGGCACGTGGAATCCTGCCATTGATGCCTTCAAGCAGGCGTTCGGCGCCCCCTCCGATCTGCCGGTGGCCGGCGACTGGAATGGTGACGGCAAGGACGAAATCGGGGTTTACCGCCAGGGCACCTGGTATCTCGACAACGGCAACGGTCGGTGGGATGATCCGGCTGACCCGACAGTGACCAATCCGGACACTGTCTATGCCAGCGCAGGGGGTTTCGGTGCCGCAACCGACTTGCCAGTGGCAGGAGAGGTCAACAACGACGGTCGTGCCGAGGTCGGCGTCTACAGACCGTCGACCGGCCAGTGGTATTTCGACTTGGACAATAGTGGTACGTGGGGAGGTTGTCTTGACGCGGGTGGTTTAGACCTTTGCGTGCCACCCTTCGGTGCCCCGACCGACAAACCGGTCGTCGGCACCTGGCGATGAGCGTTTAATCATTCTAGTTTGTTTTAATACCAGCAAGGGGGTGCATCGTGCTAAACTTGATGCACCCCCTTGTTTTACCTGTAAGGGAAACGGGATCACAGGATCCGGAACCAGGAGAAATATTGATGTTGGTTGTTCGGAAGGGTGTGACGATACAGACCTTGGCAGCAAAATCTTTTGTCATCGGGCTATTGGGGCTGGCCTGTTTCGGTCTTGCCGGCTGTTCGGCGATAAACAGACAGACTCCTGACACGTCGCCTGCTGCCGTTTCCCTGCAGAGCGCCGAGGAGCGGCTTGGTATTCGGGTGGAAGCCCTGCGCTGGTCCGCCGATGGCTACATGCTCGATTTCCGCTACCGGGTCGTCGATCCTGAAAAGGCCCGACCCATCCTGACACGTTCCATCAAACCCTATATCATCGACGAGGCCAGCGGCGCCAAATTCCTGATCCCCAGTGCACCCAAGGTCGGGGCCATGCGGCAGACGACCCTTGAGCCGGAGGCCGGCCGGGCCTACTGGCTGCTCTTCGCCAATCCTGCCAGATATATCAAGCCGGGCAGTCTGGTGACCGTGGTGGTCGGCGAAGAACGCCTGGAGCATCTGGTTGTCGAATAACGGTGAAGGTGAATGGGTCTAGAACCATGCGCCTGCTCGCGGCCACACTGCTGATCGTTTTTGCTTGGCCGATCCTCCCGGCCGCGGCGGCGCTCGAACCGCAACTCCAGTCAAAGCTTGAGAAGCTCCTGCCGGGAGAGGAAATCTCGGTTGTTGTCACCTTGGCCAACCAGGTCACACTCGACCGCTTCCTGAACAACACCCGTAAACTTCGCAGCCTTTCCGCCGCAGGCCGACGACAGCACAGACAGGAGCTGATCACGGCCCTCAAAGACAAGGCAACGGCTACGCAGGGGCCGCTCAGCAACTTTCTGCACGGAAGAGGCGCCAGGCAAATAGAATCCCTATGGATTTTCAATGGTCTGACGGTTACGGCCAGTCGCGCGCTCATCGAAGAGTTGGCGGTCAGGCCGGAGGTTGCAGAGGTCAGACTGAATGGAACGCTACAGTTGCCGGTCTACACCGTCAGTCAGACAACCGGCCCGGAGTGGAATCTGTTGGCTATCCACGCGCCGGAACTGTGGGGTCTCGGCTTCACCGGTCAGGGGGTGGTGATCGCTACCCTCGATTCCGGCGTGGACCTTAACCATGTGGCGTTGGGAGCGAAATGGCGGGGGGGCTCAAACAGCTGGTTCGATCCCTATGGTGAGCACCCTGCTCTCCCCTTCGATGCTGATGGTCACGGGACCGCCGTTACCGGAATCCTCGTAGGAGGAAGCGCAGACGGAACTCCCATTGGGGTGGCTCCCGGTGCCCGCTGGATTGCCGCCAAGATCTTCAATGATGTGGGCGTAGCGGAAAATTCTCGCATTCACCAGGCATTTCAGTGGCTACTTGATCCCGATGGCAACCCTGGGACCGACGACAGCCCGGATATCGTCAACAACTCCTGGGGGCTCGATCTCTTTCCCGGTGCATGTTTAGAGGAATTTCGCGCCGACGTTCAGGCACTACGGGCCGCGGGTATCGCCATGACTTTTGCGGGCGGCAACACCGGCGGGGCTGCCGGTAGCGACATCAGCCCGGCCAATTATCCGGAGTCTTTCGCCGTCGGAGCTATCGACCAGTCTCTGGCTATCCCTCTCTTCAGTGCCCGTGGTCCTTCCAGTTGCGACGGGGCACTCTATCCCGAAGTCGTGGCACCGGGCGTCCACATCAAAGTTGCTGACCTGACCCTGGGAGGAGTCTTTCCCGCTGCTTACGCCGTGGTCGAGGGGACCTCTTTTGCCTCGCCCCATGTGGCCGGGGCCATGGCCCTGTTGCTCTCGGCCCAACCAGGCCAGTCAGTTGGCCAGTTGGAAGTCGCATTGAGACAGACGGCTGCCGATATCGGCCAAACGGGCGCCGATAACAGTTCCGGATCCGGACTCATCAATCTCCTCGCGGCTTACTCCTATCTTGCCGACCACGCTCCGAATATCGCGATCCTTCCTTCAGCAAGCTACTTCAACTTCGGCAGGGTTCCGGTGAACGGCTCGTCTTCTCAGTCCTTTACCATAACCAATGTCGGCGTCACCGACCTGCTGATCGGCGATATGGCTCTGTCAGGAGCGAACCTTGCCGAGTTCTCTTTAGGCAGCGACAGCTGTTCTTTGCGCAGCTTGGCACCAAACGCAAGTTGCTCCTTCATGGGCGCTTTCACGCCGCAGACACCTGGCTATAAAACAGCCACATTGCAGATCCCTTCCAACGATCCGGATACACCTTTCGCAGCCATCACTCTCGCCGGCAATAGAGAAGTGCGGGTAGGGGTATTCCGTGCTGGGCAGTGGTTCCTCGACAAGGGAGATTTAGGGTGGCAGAACACTGACACAGTCTATCCCGCTCCCGGCTTCGGTGCTGCAACGGACATCCCGGTTGCAGGCGACATGAACGGTGATGGCGTCAGCGAGGTAGGCGTTTATCGTCCGGCTACCGGTGCCTGGTATTTCGATCTCGATGGCAATGGAGCCTGGAGCGGTTGTGGCCTCGATCTCTGTCTGACGGCGTTTGGCGCCCCCACGGACCTGCCGGTGGTCGGCGACTGGGACGGCAACGGCAGAGACGAAGTCGGCGTCTACCGTCAGGGCCAGTGGTACTTCGACATGGATGGCAACGGCACGTGGAATCCTGCCATTGATGCCTTCAAGCAGGCGTTCGGCGCCCCCTCCGATCTGCCGGTGGCCGGCGACTGGAATGGTGACGGCAAGGACGAAATCGGGGTTTACCGCCAGGGCACCTGGTATCTCGACAACGGCAACGGCCGCTGGGATGCCGGCATCGACATGGTAATCGGCAGTTTTGGGGCCGCGACCGATCTGCCGGTCGCGGGAGATGTTGACGACGACGGCTGTGCAGAAGTTGGCGTCTACCGTCCGTCGACCGGCTTGTGGTACTTCGACCTGGAGAACAATGGCTGGACAATGTGCCTGGCTGATGGTGGCACCGATCTCTGTGTGCCGGCCTTCGGTGCTCCCACCGATAAACCCGTGCTCGGAGTATGGCAACCCTAAGGCCGTTGCAAAGGCAAGCCCGGGGCAAAGACCGCTTCGCTTAGAGTAACCAGTTGCGACTTCGCTCCAACGGGCAGGGGACCACCTGCACCCGGCGTTCGCTGCCTCCACCGCTGACCAGCACCTCGACCTCCCCTTCCCCGCTCCCCTTGCCGTAGCCGGCCACAACTGCAGCGGCGCTGGCCACATCGGCCTCGTCCGGCGAGCCGCTGAGCACTCCCAACGGGCCGCTGAAGCCGATGACCCGCACCAGCAGATCCCGCTCCCCGGCCAGTCCGTGCAGACTTTCATTGTCCTGCTGGTTGCGTCCGACCGCCAGCCGCGCCCGGGGCGACAGGCGAAACTGCCGCCCGGTTTTAAGCAACTCGACATCGCCGACCGTACACTCCGGCTCATGGTTCACCAGGTCGCGCAACCGGTCGGAAAAATGTTTTTCGGTGAGAAGGCACCCGCCCCCCGACGAAGGGTATTCGGTCAGCCCCCACTCCTTGGCCAGTTCCTCCTGACGCCGGCGGCTGCGCCCCTGGATGTCGAGGAGCTGTGAGCGATCGACCAGCCCCTGCTCTTCCATCGCCGTTATCGGCAGCAATTTGGCACTCATCGGCCGCAGAATGCGCTCCGGACAGCCAGAATAGTTGGCAACCGCCCGCAACGCGGAGAGATTCTGACTCATCGGCCTCTGGCCGAGAACCTCCCCGGAGAAGAGAAAGTCAAACCTTTCAGCGCCCATGATCTCGCCGGCCATCCGGAACATCATGGCATGGCAGTCGATGCAGGGATTCATGTTCTTGCCATAACCGTAGCGGGGAGACTTGACCATCTCCAGATGCATGGCGCCGATGTCCCGCACCAAGAGAGGAATGCCGAGCTGTTCGGCGGCACGCCGCGCTTTTTGGGCGCCGAAAAACGGGGTGACAAAGGCGATGCAGGTCACATCGACCCCCTGGCGATTGAGGCACAGGGCGGCGAGACTGCTGTCCAATCCTCCGGAAAGGAGGCCGAGGGCCTTACTCATGGAGACTCCGAAACAGGGATTTTTTCGCAACGACTAGCATGGAATCGGACGCCGCCGCAAGAGCCCGAAGCAGGTTGACTCGCCCCCTCCCCTTTGTCAGAATGCAGCTTCCTTTAACTTTGCCCTGACAGGGTGGCGGGGGTTGCCATGGCCAAGATAGACGCGCTATTCAAGCTGATGAAGCAACAGGGGGCCAGCGACCTGCACATCTCCAGCGGCGCTCCGCCGATCTTCCGTCTGAATGGCGAGATGGAAAAACTGAACTACCCGCCGCTGACCGATCAGCAGGCACGCGCGCTGCTGTTCGAGATCCTCACCGACGAACAGCGCGCCGGCTTCGAAGGCCGCCGCGACATCGATTTCGCCTATGCTCTTCCCGAAGTGGCCCGCTTCCGCGGCAACCTCATGGAAACCCATCGGGGGATCGCCGGCGTGTTCCGCATCATCCCCAGCAAAATCCTTACCGCCGATCAGTTGGGGCTGCCGGCCGGATTGCGCAAACTGACCATGCTCAAGAAAGGGCTGGTGCTGGTCACCGGCCCGACCGGCTCGGGGAAATCGACCACCCTGGCGGCGATGATCGATCTGATCAACAAGAGTCGCCGTGAGCACATCCTGACCCTCGAGGACCCGCTCGAGTTCGTCCACGAGAACCAGAGCTCCCTGGTCAACCAGCGCCAGATCGGCCAGCACTCGCAATCGTTTGCCAATGCCCTGCGCGCGGCGCTGCGCGAGGATCCCGACGTTATCCTGGTGGGCGAGATGCGCGACCTGGAGACGATCTCCCTGGCGATGACCGCCGCCGAGACCGGGCATCTGGTCTTCGGCACCCTGCACACCAACTCCGCGGCCAAGACCATCGACCGCATCATCGACGCCTTCCCCAAGGATACCCAGGAACAGGTCCGCACCATGCTCGGCGAAAGCCTCAAGGGGGTCATCTGCCAGCAGCTGCTGCGCAAGGCTGACGGCAAGGGGCGCGTAGCCGCGCTGGAGATCATGATCTGCAACCCCGCCATCGCCAACCTGATCCGCGAAGGGAAAACCTTCCAGATCCCCTCCATCATGCAAACCGCCAAGGGGGACGGCATGCAGCTGATGGATCAGCACCTGCAGGAGCTTCTCAAAGGGAAACACGTTACTGCCGAAGAGGCCTACCGCTGTGCCATGGACAAAAAGTTTTTCGAACAGTTTCTCCCCCAGCAGGCACGCCGCCCGCAACCCTGATTTGCCCGATCGGGGGAGAAAGTGCTAGGGTAAGATAAGATTGGACTTATCTCTTCCGGGACTGTACCTGTGCTAGACCCCTTCGGGCGCTCCATCCAGTATCTGCGCCTCTCCATTACCGACCGCTGCAACCTGCGCTGCCGTTACTGCATGCCGGAAGAAGGCGTGCCGTCTTTGGCCCATGGCGACATCCTCTCCTACGAGGAGCTGATGCGAATTGCCCGTGTGGCCGTCGCTCTGGGCATTCGCAAGATCCGCGTCACCGGCGGCGAGCCCCTGATCCGCCGTGGGGTGGTCGACTTCATCGCCCAACTGGCCACACTTCCCGGGCGTCCCGAGATCGTGCTGACCACCAATGGCCTGCGCTTGGCCGAGCTGGCTGTCCCGCTCAAGGCCGCCGGCCTGCAGCGCGTCAATGTCAGTCTCGATACGCTGCGCCCCGAGCGCTTCCGGCAGCTCACCCGGCGCGACGGCCTGGAGCAGGTGCTGGCCGGACTGACCGCTGCCGAGCAGGCCGGGCTGACCCCGGTCAAGGTCAACGTCATTCCGCTCAAAGGTGTCAATGCCGATGAGCTGCTGGACTTTGCCCGGTTGACGCTGGAGCACCCTTGGGAGGTGCGTTTCATCGAATTCATGCCAATCAGCCCGGACCTGGAGTTTTCTCCTGCCAACCGCATTCCGATGGCGGATGTCGAACAGCTGCTCATGCCGCTCGGCTCCCTGGAGCCCCTGCCACCCCGCGAATCGGCCGGTCCGGCCAAGCGCTATCGCCTGCTGGGGGCACGCGGCTGCATCGGCCTGATCCCGGCGGTTTCCGGGCATTTCTGTCCCGAGTGCAATCGGTTGCGCGTCACTGCCGACGGGCGGGTACGCGGCTGCCTGTTCGGCAACCAGGAGGTTGACCTGAAGACGGTATTGCGCGGGGAGGGAGATGATCAGGCGCTCGCCGATCTGCTTAGGGAGGCGGTTGGTGCCAAGCCCGAAAAGCACGTGATCGGCTCACCGGGATTCAAGGCGCCGAACCGTGGGATGCACGGGATAGGAGGATAAAAACAGGCCCGCCGGAAACCCGGCGGGCCTGTTCCTTCGTTGTGGAGAACGTCGCTTATTTTTTGTGGCAACGTTGGCAGTTCGCCTTGGCCTCGAAAGCTTTTTTGCCGTTGTGGCAGGCCCCGCACAGTTTGCCGGCATAGATCTGCTCCATGCTGATCTTCACCGCCCCCTGCTTTTTCTGCGGAAACATCCCGTCGGTGTGGCACTCCTTGCAGGTGGCCCCCGCCTTCTTGTGAAGCTCCCCGTCGAATTTCACCGTGCCCATCGGGCTATTCTTGTACTCGAGCACTTTCCCTCCCGGAACGGCGAGGGCGAAACTGCTGGCAACCAACAGCATGGAAACGGCGAGGGTAAGCATCTTGCGCATGAACCTGTCCTCCTGGATTTGAAGTGCGAAGCTCTCCCATTATAGCAAACGACTGGCTGCAGACAATCGGAGCAAAACCAAAGAGATAAATGAAAAAGCCCCCGGGTTTCCCCGGGGGCTTACGTCGGCAACCTTCCTTGCAGCGGGTAACCGGGCGAAGCTTATATGTGCTGGTCCACATGGCGCGACTCCTTTCCGGGAGGGCCCTGAATTTTTCTTTCATTATAACCGATTTTGTCGGCAAGTTGAAGATGCGTCATGATTTTTCTCTGAAGCCCTGAGTCTTACCGGAAAGTTCCGATATCGCTCTTGCCGTCGTTGTTCCAGTCGCCGATGACCGGCACATCATATGAGGCACCGAAGGCGTTATAGGTTTTATCGAGTTGCGGATCCCACTTGATGTTGCCGTTGTCAAGATACCAAACGCCCTGGCGGTAGACACCGACTTCGTACGTGCCGTTCCCATCCCAGTCACCTATGACCGGAAGATCCGACGGGCCACCAAACGGACCGGCGCACAAATCAACGTCGCACCCGCTCCAGAAGCCGTTGTTGTCGCGGTCGAAATACCACATGCCGGTTGACGGGCGATAGACACCGATTTCAGCCTTGCCATCACCATTAATATCCCCGGCCACCGGCAGGTCGGTCGGTGCACCGAAGACCGCTACTGAGTCAATCCCTGCGTCCCACTGACCGTTGCCGTTGTCAAGATACCACGTGCCGCCGCGGTACACACCAATCTTGGCCTTGCCGTCACCATTCCAATCGCCGGCCACCGGGAGGTCAGTCGGGGCGCCGAAAACTGCGACGATATCCACGCCCGGGTCCCAACTGTCGTTGGCATTGCTGTCGAGATACCACTGGCCGTTGCGGAAAACACCTATCTTGTCAATACCGTCACCGTTCCAGTCCCCCACGACCGGGAGATCTTTCGGTGCTCCGAAGTTGGTTACGACAAGATCCTTGTCCCCATTCCACTGTTTGTTGCCATCGTCCATAAACCAGGCACCGTAGCGGTGTTGGCCTTTTTCATCGATAAGAGGACGTGCTTTGTCATTGGGGACCAGATCGGCGCCGTCCCAGAAGCCATCGCCGTCGCTGTCGGGGCTTTTGGGGTGAGTTCCCTTTTTGAATTCTTCAAGGTTGGTCAGACCGTCGCCATCCGGATCGAGACCGGCGTCGGTCGGATCGTTGGGATTGAGCCCGTAAGCCTGCTCAAAACCGTTGGGCATGCCATCGCCGTCGCTATCGGCCGTACTGGGCGGAGTCACCGGCACGTCCACCACGGTGACCGCATAAGTGGCAGTCTTGGTGATGCCACCTTCGCTATAGCTGGCCGACACGACGACCGCCTGGTTGGCGGTGACCGCCGACGCGGTCAGGACGCCGCCCGCGCTGATGGTGGTAAAGGTCGAGTTCTCGCTCCACTTCGCGGTTACCGCCTTGGTCGTACCGTTGCTCATAGTCGCCGTGGCGGTATAGGTCCCGGTGGCGCTTTCGTTCACCGAAGCCGGCCCGCTGATGGCAATGCTCGCCAGGGTCACGGTTGCCGGGGGCGGGGTCACCGGCACGTCAACCACGGTCACCGCGTAGCTGGCGGTCTTGGTGATGCCACCCTCGGTGTAGCTGGCCGAAACGGTCACCGCCTGGTTGGCCGTCACCGCCGAAGCGGTCAGCAAACCCGCGGCACTGATGGTGGTGAAGGTCGAGTTCTCGCTCCACGTCGCGGTCACCGCCTTGGTCGTGTTGTCACTCATGGTTGCCGTTGCCGTATAGGTCGCCGTGGTGCTCTCATTCACCGACGCCGGGCCACTGATAGCGATGCTCACCAGGGTAGCGGCTACCGGGGGCGGTGATGCCACCGGCTTGCTGGCGGCATCGCCCGGAAAAGACCCGGCGTTGATTTCGGTGATATTGGTGAACCCGTCGCCATCGGAATCCAGCGATTCAATCGGAGCAAACTGATGACCTGCTCCTGCGTAAGCGTCCGCATAAAAGTTGAATGCCCCGGTGTCGCCGCCGGGGTGGCACAGATTGCAGGTCTTGATTGCCGTCGGGGCGGCCGGATAAGTGCTGTTGAACGAGGTCATGTAGGAACCCTTGGCCTGAGCCGTACCGACCGAGCCCATGACAATGAAGGCAAAGGCCATGATGATAAGGTACCAGGGATGCTTTTTCATACTAATCTCCTTTTGTTGGTGCTGCGAACGGATGGTTCTTTGTTGTCCCTTTGCCACGGGCGTTATCTGTCAACGCAGCCGTTCACCCGTGCTCGCTCCACACAAGTGCAATCGAAATGCCAATTCTTGACCACTTGGGTCAGCATAACGCACGGCCACAACACAGATAGATAACCATTATATTTCGGTATGTTTTGAATTTTAATGATTGATTTCAAGCTCTTGTCGAGGTCGGCCGTCGGCTGCAAATTTGTCTGCCGGACATTAGCGAAGAAATTCTGGCAATGGTCGACCATTCCATTTTCAGTAGTGCGCACAGAGGGGGCTGGACCTGCACCACAGCCGACGACTGTGGTTTTGAACAGTGCACTTTGGGGGACTCTCGTTGAATCACGAACCGGAATTCGTTATTTGACCAATTAGGTCAAGTTTTGGATTGCTAACAGGAGACAACGGTGTGGAAAAATTTCTACAATTCGCCTAAAGGCCGGCCAGAGAAGGTAACCGCAAGGCCGCTATCCGAACTCATTTTTCTGCACACGTTGGCAGAGTAATTTATTTGGGGACTTCCTGGGGCAAAGAATTTTTGGGCAACGAGAGCGTAATCGTCAAAAGGGAGAGTGTGAGTTGCGGACCAGAGCAGGAAAGGAACAATGCGACTGAGGAAATAACGGATGCCGGATGCCGTTCCACCGGTCTACGGCAAGGCATCTGCCAGCAGTTCGAGGATGTGCACGGCGCGCGCGCCGCCTCCCGCGTGGTTGATGCTGTCCTGCAGTTGCATGATGCACCCCGGGCAGTCGGTCGCCACCAGTTCGGCGCCGCTGGCGGCGATGAAGCCGGCCTTCTTGGCACCGATCCGCTTGCTGTGCTCGTAATGGTAGACCGAGTAGGTGCCGCCGAGGCCGCAGCAGGTGCCGGCGTTCTCCATCTCGACGAACTCCACCTGCGGCAGGCTCTTGAGAATCAGGCGCGGCTCTTTGGTGATCCCGCGGGTACGCAGATGGCAGGGATCGTGGTAGGTCACCTTGACGCGTTGCGCCGGCTTCGGCAAGGCGGCAAGCTTCTCCGGCAGGCCATGCTCGGCAAGAAAGACGAAGATATCCTTGGTCTTCTTCGCCAGCGGCTCGAACTCCTCCCCCATCTCGGCATAAATCTTCCCCAGCCCGGCGTTGCACGAAGCACAGGCGGTGACGACGAAGTCGACCGGGCGACGGCTCAGTGCCGCCAGATTCTGCTCGGCGAGCTTCTCCACGGTGGCGCCGGCCCCGGCGCTCACCGCCGGCAGGCCACAGCAGGCCTGGTCTTTGGGGATGATGACGGTTACACCGAGAAACTGCAGGACCTTGAGGAAGGCCTCGCCGATCGCCGGATACATGTAGTTGATGCCGCAGCCGGTGAAAAAGGCCACGGTCGGCTGCCCGGGCTGCCCTTCGATCACCTCGGGAACCCGTTCGCGGAACGGCCGGTCGGTCAGCGGCGGCATGGTGCGATCAGACTTCAGGTAGGGGACCGGGAAGCGCAGGCGCAGACCGCTGTTGTCGGGGAGTTTTTTGAAGAGGACCCCGGCAAGGGCTCCGCCGGTCTTGGCCAGGGTGTTCATCAACTGCGGGTGGCCGAGTACGGTGGCCACCCCCTGGCCGAAGGTCGAGAGCCCCTGCTCTTCAGCCAGGCGCCGGCGCGCTGCGGCGACGATCTCCTCGGTCGGCACCTTGTTCGGGCAACTGGCGCAGCAGCTGCCGCAGAGCAGGCACTGGCTCAGATCCTCGATCACCTTCTTCTCGAAGCCGACCTCGCCATCGAGCACCGCTTTGGCCAGGGCGATCTTGCCGCGTGCCACCCGCCCTTCGCGGTGCTCGGCGCCGAAAGCCGGGCAGTGGGCACGGCAGGCACCACACTTGACGCACTGTTCGATCTCCTCGCGGAGTTGTTCCAAATCTTTGAGTTTGGCCATAGTCGGTATGGAATTCAGGAGTCAGAAGTCAAAATTCAGCATAAAAGCAACCCCCAAAAGCGGCTGCCCCCGGCCGAAGGGTTCTGACTTCTGCATTCTTGTATTCTGAATTCGCCTTTCCTGATCAGTTGTCCAGGAAGATTTTCCCTGGATTGAGGATGTTGTTGGGATCCAGCGCCTTCTTCAGAGCCTTCATGTAGGCTGCCGTCTGCGGAGTGATTTCCAGCGGGATGTAGGGGGCCTTGGCAATGCCGACGCCGTGCTCGCCGCTCATCGTGCCGCCGAGCTCCAGCGCCCCCCGGAAGACCTCTTCGATGGCTTTTTCGGCCTTCTCCAACTCCCCGGGCACTTTCTTGTCGATCATCACGTTGACGTGGATGTTGCCGTCGCCGGCGTGGCCGAAGTTGACGATGGGGATGCCGTATTTCTCGCTGATGGCGTCGACTTTGCGGATCATCTCCGGCACCTTGCTGCGCGGCACGCAGATGTCCTCGTTGAACTTGTCGGGATTGACCTTGCGCAACGACGGCGAAACCGCACGGCGGATCGCCCACAGCGCCTCGCTTTCCGCCGGCGTCGCGGCGATACGCGTCTCCACCACGCCCAGCGGCTGGATGATCGCGGCGATCTTTTCCGCCTGCTTGTCGAGAAATTCCTGGTCACCGTCGACCTCGATGATCAGCACCGCCCGGGCCGCCTCGGGAACCTGCAGGCCGGTGGCCTGCTTCACGCAGTCGAGGGTGCGGCCGTCCATGAACTCAAGGGTGGTGGGGATGATCTTGGCGCCGACGATGCTTGAGACCGCCCGCGCCGCCCCGTCGATCGAGTCGAACAGCACCAGCATGGTTTTCTTGGCTTCGGGCAGCGGCAGCAGCTTGATCACGATTTTGGTGATGATCCCGAGCGTCCCTTCCGAGCCGCACAGCAGTTTGGTGAGGTCGTAGCCGACCACCCCCTTCATGGTCGGTCCGCCGGTGGTGATGATGTCGCCGGTGGGGGTGACGACTTCGAGGCCGAGGATGTAGTCCTTGGTGACCCCGTACTTGACACAGCGCGGGCCGCCGGCACATTCGGCGACGTTGCCGCCCAGGGTCGAAAACTTGAGCGAAGCCGGGTCGGGCGGGTAAAAGAGCCCGACCTTTTCCACCGCCTGCTGGAACTGCTCGGTGACCACCCCCGGCTCGACGGTCGCCACCAGGTTCTCCTGATCGATCTCCAGGATTCGGTCCATCCGCTCGGTGGTCAGGACGACCCCTCCCTTGGTCGGCAGGGAGCCGCCGGAGAAACCACTGCCGGCGCCGCGCGGGAAGACCGGAATCTTCTCGCGGTTGGCCAGCTGCATGATGCGGCTGATCTCCGCAGCGGAGGCCGGGTGCACGACCGCCTCGGGGAGGTAGCGCTGCTGGGTGGCGTCGTAGGAGTAGCAGATCAGGTCGGCCTTGTCGGCAAAGACGTTGTCTTTGCCGACAAGGGTTTCCAGTTCGCGAAGGATGCGGTTGTCAAGCATGGGTTCTTCTATCTCCGCAAAATAGTTACTGTTCGAGTCATCTTTTGATATTAGGCCGGAAGGAGGGCTTCTGGCAAGGGCGTGTCGTTGACAGGCCCGGCATAGCGACCTAGAATAGCGCAATTTTGCAGAATTTCCGAGGTCTTTTTGAAACAGAAAACCGTCTATACCTGTCAGCAGTGCGGCCTGCAGAGCCCGAAATGGCTGGGACGCTGTCCGGATTGCGGGCAATGGGGCGGCCTGATTGAAGAGACCGTCACCGTCACCAAGGGGGGGAAGAGTCTCCCGGCACCGGGTGGTGCGTTGCCGCAACGGTTGCATGAGGTCAGTGTCGTCGGTGAAGATCGCCGGCCGAGCGGCTTCGGCGAGTTCGACCGGGTTCTCGGCGGCGGCACGGTCCCCGGCTCTTTCATCCTCATCGGCGGCGACCCCGGCATCGGCAAGAGCACCCTGCTGCTGCAGGCCGCCGATCGATGGGCGAAACTTGGCCCGGTCCTCTACGTCACCGCCGAGGAGTCGACCCGCCAGGTCAAACTGCGTGCCGAACGGCTCGGCGTCGGTGCGGGCGACCTGTACCTTCTGGCCGAAAACTCCCTGGAGACAGTCCTTGAGCGGGTGCGCGATCTCAAGCCGGCCTTCCTGGTCATCGACTCGATCCAGACGGTATTCACCAATGCCCTGGAATCGGCGCCGGGGAGCGTCAGCCAGGTGCGCGAGTGCGCCGGCAAGCTGATGCAACTGGCCAAGGGCGAGGGGGTGGCGACCTTCCTGGTCGGCCACGTCACCAAGGATGGGGCGATCGCCGGGCCGCGCATGCTCGAGCACATGGTCGATACGGTCCTCTACTTCGAGGGGGACGCCGGGCACCCCTACCGGATCCTGCGCGCGGTCAAGAACCGCTTCGGCTCGACCAACGAGATCGGCGTCTTCGAGATGCAGGAGGTTGGTCTGGCCGAGGTTCCCAACCCTTCCGAACTGTTCCTGGCCGAGCGGCCCCAGGAGGCGCCGGGGAGCATTGTCGTCGCCAGCATCGAGGGGACCCGGCCGATCCTGGTGGAAATTCAGGCGCTGGTCTCGGGCACGGCCTTTGGCAATCCCCGTCGCACCGCCATGGGGATCGACGCCAACCGCGTCTCCCTGCTGGTCGCGGTGCTGGAGAAGAAGGTCGGCTATACCCTCTTGGCCCAGGACATCTTTCTCAACGTCGCCGGCGGAGTGAAACTCAACGAGCCGGCCATCGACCTGGGCATCGTTGCCGCACTGGCCTCCAGCCATCTCAATCGTCCGGTGCCGGCCCGCACCGTGCTCTTTGGCGAGGTCGGCCTGGCCGGCGAAGTGCGGGCGGTGTCACGCCCGGAACTGCGCGTCAAGGAGGCGGCCCGCCTCGGTTTCGACCGTTGCCTGCTCCCTGCCGGCAATCTTAAGAACCTCGACAAACCCAAAGGGCTCAAACTGGTCGGAGTCCGGACGGCGGACGAGGCGATGGGGCATCTGTTCGAATAAAGGCGAATTCAGAAGTCAGAATGCAGAATTCAGAAGCCTTCGGTGTGAGTTGGAGCTGTCTGAACTCGATTGTTCTTCTGAATTCTGACTTCTGTATTCTGTATCCGCAGTTAGTAAGGAGTCTGTTTATGCCCAACCAACTCTCTCATTTCGATGCCGACGGCCAGGCGATCATGGTCGATGTCGGCGCCAAGGCCGCAACCCGGCGGCGGGCGGTGGCGCGCGGCGCTGTGACCATGCAGGCAGAGACTCTGCAGCGGATCGTCGACCGGAAGATAGAAAAGGGCGATGTCTTCACCGTCGCCCGCCTGGCCGGAATCATGGCCGCCAAGCAAACGCCGCAGCTGATCCCCTTGTGCCATCCGCTGCTGCTGTCGAGCGTCAGCATCCACTTCACCCCCAAGCCGCAACTCGGCTGGGTAGAGATCGAGGCGACGGTCTCGGTTACGGGTCAGACCGGCGTGGAGATGGAGGCGCTGACCGCGGTGACGGTCGCCGCACTGACCGTGATCGACATGTGCAAGGCCATCGACAAAACCATGACCATCGAGGCGGTGCGCCTGGTCGAGAAGGAAGGGGGCAAGAGCGGGCATTTCGTGCGGCCGGGGGAGCCCGCCCATGGCTGAGTCGCACCGCTACGTGATCCGCCGCGCCTTCGTCGTCCCCCTGGGGCTGGCACTGCTGCTCATCGCGGCCCTGCTGGGAGTCACCATCGTGCATGGCCAACCGGTGGCGAAGATCGCCTTCCTGATCATCTTCGCCATCCCTTTGCTGGTGCTGTTCCTCGCCAGCACCTTCCGGCACCTGAACGTCGATGCCGGAGGCGTCACGGCCACGACACTATTTGGCAGCAAGCGTCTGGAATTCTCGCAAATCACCGCCGTGGATAGTGTGCGAGTGCGCAGCCGGGTTTTTTTCACCCTCTCGGCCGGCGAAGACGAGTTCCTGATCATCTCCAACGGCTACGCCGACTTTGCCGGCCTGATCAACACCCTATTGGAGCGGGTCCCTCCGGCGACAGTCTCCGAGGAGACCAGGCAGCTGGCCGCCGCGCCACCGGCCCGGCATGCCGATATTGCCATGGTCTGGTTCACCATCGTCGCCCTGACCTACGTGCTGATTGCGCAGCTCCAAAGATGAGTCTATGCGTTGACAAGCCGGGGGCTTTCCGCTACATTGTGCCGCACTTCGGGGTTGTAGCTCAGCTGGGAGAGCGATGCGTTCGCAACGCATAGGTCGTGGGTTCGATCCCCATCAACTCCACCAAGAAAATCAAAGGGTTGGCAATTTTTTGCCAACCCTTTTTTACTGGGGTTTGTGCTGACAGCGACTTTTCACGCAATCAATTAAAGGATTTATGCGGAAAAAGATTACGGCTCCTGCCTGAACTTGACTGCGATTCCACGCAGCATCGAGATGCTCCTGCAATTGCCGACGGACTCCCCCTCCGGCTGCTTGATGTGATGAATGCCGATCACACCGTCTCCGCCAAGAGCCATGGATTTCAGGCACAATTTCTCTATCGCCTCTTCCGTCGTCGCCTCACGTTCGCCCGGTGTCAATTGACAGGAAATCCCCTCAATGACCCCAAACTCCCTCTCAACCGGAGGGTGCGAGTCATCTCTGATCATGTAGGCCTTGATCTGGTGGGCCTTGGCTTGTTCCTTCCTGGTAAGCCGGTGCAACTGGTCTTCTGGCAACCACTGCGCACAGCCGGTGAGCAGAAGTGATAAAACCAGCAGCCGCCTCATCAAATCCCTGCCTCCCAGACTATTCCTCATCATGGCCATCCACCCTCAGCGGGAGCGTGGGCCCCGAATTATTGTCTTGCCCCGTCTCTCGCCCCGCTCCGGCACTCCGCGCCCCCCCCTGGATTGCCTCCCCGAGCCTTCCACGCAGGGGATCAAGGAGCTTTTTCCCCTGCGTCTCATTCTGCGACAGGGTCCTGCACCACCCCCTGGCCTCACCTCTGGAGATGCCGGCCCGGGTCACTCTCTTGGTGGCACTCAAGTCGTTCCGGTTAATGACGACCAGCGTCGCCATCCCCGTGGCCTCGACAATAATGGTCAGGTAGTCATCGCCCCAGTAGATCTCTTTCTTGCGAACGGCATCGTCTTTGCCGCCAACGTAGGCGATATTTTCGCCGGACACGAGCTCCGTGAAAACCGTCGTATTTCGCTCCCCGCTGAATTTGCACTCGATATCGAGTGCCCAGGAATTTTGCGAGAGAGAGGCGAGAAAAAGCGCT
>CAZRTZ010000054.1:0-17439 GCA_964603155.1 uncultured Geobacteraceae bacterium
ATGGGCGGGCTGTCCGCCGAGCGTGACGTATCGCTGCGTACCGGCAGTGCCGTACTGAAAGCCTTGCAGGAAAGCGGACATGACGCAATCGGTCTCGATGCCGGCACCGATCTGCCGGCACGTCTGATGGAACTGGGGGCGGAGAAGGTTTTCATCTCCCTGCACGGACGCTTCGGGGAGGACGGGACCGTACAGGGGCTTTTGGAACTGCTGCAAATCCCGTATACTGGCAGCGGCGTGCTGGCTTCCAGCGTGGCGATGAACAAGGTGGTCGCCAAGCAACTGCTGTGTCAGCATGGTGTGCCGACCGCAGAGGGTGCCGTCTACCGGGCCGGTAACGATCAGGCGGCCTTCGTTGCCGCGCGGCGCAGCTACCCTCTGGTGGTCAAGCCGGCCCGCGAGGGTTCGACCATCGGGGTCAGCATCGTGCAGGATGCCGCCGGACTGCAGGCCGGGCTCGCCGAGGCCCTGCGGCATGACAGCCTGGTGCTGGTCGAGGAGTTCATTGCCGGCGCCGAGGTGACGGTCGGGGTGCTCGGCGATCAGCCGCTGCCGGTCATTCAGGTTGTCCCCAAAGGGGGCTTCTACGATTACCAGTCGAAGTACACGCCGGGACAGACCGAATACCTGTTGCCGGCGCCGTTGCCGGAAGCGATTCTCTGCCGTCTGCAGCAGGCGGCGGTGGCTGCCTGCCGGGCGCTGGGCTGCCGCGGTGCGGCGCGGGTCGATTTCATGGTCCGCGGCGAAGAGTTGTTCTGCCTTGAAGTCAACACCATCCCGGGGATGACTGAGACCAGCCTGCTGCCCAAAGCCGCTGCGGCAGCCGGCATCAGCTTCCGCGAACTGGTGCTGCGTATTCTTGCTGATGCCGGGTTGAACAAGTAGGCTGCCAAGGGGGCCGGGGATGGTCGACTACAAGCACAACCTCAAAAGGCACAAGCCGCCGAAGGTCAAGGGCAACAAGCGCAAGGAGGAGAATCGTCCGCCGCGCGACTGGCGCAAGCTGCTGTTGCGCCTGCTGCGGGTCAGCCTTTTTGCCGGCGGGGCGACGTTGCTGGTGGCGGCGGTGATGATCGGCCTGCAGTTCCTGCGCGAATCCGACTACTTCACGGTGCGCAACGTGACCGTGCACGCCCAGCAGCGGGTCAGTGCCGAGGAGATTGCGGCGTCCTCGGAGATTCGCAACGGCGTGGGTATCTTCGATCTCGACCTGGCGGAGATCGGCCGCAAGATCGAGGAAAACCCGTGGATCGCCCGGGCCGAAGTGGTCCGCTCCCTCCCCGATGAAGTGGTGATCCGGGTCACAGAACACCAGCCGTGCGCCATCGTGCAACTCGACTACCTCTATTATGTGAACGCCGACGGAGAGGTGTTCAAGCTGCTTGACGCCAGCGACCGTCTTGACCTGCCGATTTTCACCGGCATCGACCGCCAGTACCTGCTTGACCACCCCGACGAGGGGCGCGCCTGGCTGCAGCAGGCCCTGTTGCTGGCCGAAGGCCTGCGCGGGAGGAGCCAGTTCAATCTTGACGACGTTTCGGAAATACGTATCGACCTCGAGACCGGATTGGTGGTACATACCCGTGAACATGGCGTGCCGGTGGTGTTCGGCCGGGATGATTTCGGGCGCAAGCTCGATCAGTTGGAGCGGATTTACGCCGAACTGGAGCCACGCCTGACGGCATTGTACTATATCGACTTGAATGTGCCGGACCGGGTCGTCGTCAAGGTCGATCCGAAATATGCGGCCGGGCGCAACGAAAAGCAGCGAGGAAAGGGATTGTCATGAGCAAGAAGGGTGAGAACCTGATCGTCGGTCTCGATATCGGCACCACCAAGATCTGCGCGATCGTCGGCACCATGACTGAGAGCGGTCTCGACATCGTCGGCATCGGGACCAGCCCCTCCCGTGGCATGCGCAAGGGGGTGGTGATCAACATCGAGGGGACCGTGACCGCGATCCGCAAAGCCATCCAGGAAGCCGAACTGATGGCCGGTTGCGAGATCAACTCGGTCTTCGCCGGGATCGCCGGCGGACACATCGCCGGGATCAACTCGCAGGGGGTGATCGCCATCAAAAGCCGCGAGGTGACCGCCGAGGATGTGCGCCGGGTCATTGATGCCGCCAAGGCGATCGCCATCCCGATGGACCGCGAGGTGATCCACATCCTGCCTCAGGAATTCATCGTCGATGACCAGGACGGTATCCGCGAGCCGCTGGGGATGAATGGTGTCCGGCTGGAAGTACGGGTGCACATCGTCACCGGGGCGGTCGCCAGCGCCCAGAATATCATCAAGAGCTGCCAGAAGGCCGGGGTGGCGGTCGGCGACATCGTCCTCGAGCAATTGGCCTCGGCAGAAGCGGTGTTGACCCAGGACGAGAAGGATCTCGGTGTGGCGCTGATCGATATCGGCGGTGGCACCACCGACATCGCCATCTTCGTCGACGGTGCCATCAAGCACACGTCGGTGCTCTCTCTGGGCGGCAATCACCTGACCAACGACATCGCCGTCGGCCTGCGTACCCCGACCCAGGAGGCCGAGCGGATCAAGCAGAAGTGGGGATGCTGCCTGGCCTCGATGGTCGGCAAGGATGAGACCATCGAAGTGCCGTCGGTTGGCGGCCGCGAGCCGCGCGTTCTGTCACGCCAGCTGCTGGCCGAGATTCTCGAGCCGCGTGTCGAGGAGATCTTCACCCTGGTCAACCGCGAGCTGATCAAGAGCGGCTATGAAAATCGCATCAGCTCCGGGCTGGTGATTACCGGCGGCTCGGCGATCCTGCCGGGGATGCCGGAACTGGCCGAGCAGATCTTCAACCTGCCAGTGCGTCGTGGCACGCCACAGGGGATCGGCGGGCTGGCCGACGTGGTCAACTCACCCATCTATGCCACCGGGGTCGGCCTGGTCAAGTACGGCAGCCGCAACATGCAAAGCAAGAACTTCGCGATCGGCCAGGAGAATGTGTTCGACAAGGTGGTGCGGCGCATGAAGGAGTGGTTCGGGGAGTTTTTCTAGGAAAGGGTTCTTTTCCGCCCTGTCGGTGTCAATCTGCGGGATTTCTTGTGCGGCGTACCAACGGGTACGCCTCCGCGGCATCCCTTGATTTCCTGGCCAGGACGAAAAATCCCTCCTTTCTAATCAGGAACGGGCCCGTGGTGTTGCGCTCCGTGCTGGCCTACCTCGCGAAGTTTTCTGACATCCGGTTGATCTTCCGAATCTTTTTTGTGATCGCTTGAATTTGCTCATATAGCGTCTTGACCTGAAGTCGCCCACAAGATATTGTATCCCCCACGTGTTATTTAGTCTGTCGGAGTGCCAACCGGTTACAGCCAGTCGGGGAGGAAAAGCAGATGTTCGAATTCGATGACAGCAAGGATCAGGTCGCCAAAATCAAGGTCGTCGGAGTTGGCGGCGGGGGGAGCAACGCGGTCAACGCCATGATCGCCGCAGAGGTCGAGGGGGTCGAATTCATTGTTGCCAATACCGATGCGCAGGCGCTCAAGGCCAGCAACGCGCCGATGCGGGTTCAACTCGGCAGCCACCTGACCAAGGGGCTGGGGGCCGGAGCCAACCCGGAGGTCGGCCGCGAGGCCGCCGTGGAAGATCGCGGGCGCCTGGCGGAGCTGCTGCAGGGTGCCGACATGGTGTTTATCGCCGCCGGGCTGGGCGGCGGCACCGGGACCGGTGCCGCGCCGGTGATTGCCGACGTCGCCAAGGAAATCGGGGCGCTCACCGTGGCCATTGCCACCAAGCCCTTCGCCTTCGAGGGGGCCAAGCGTCAGAAGCAGGCCGAGCACGGCGTCAAAGAGTTGAAGAAGGTGGTCGACTCGCTGATCCTTATCCCCAACGACCGGCTCAGCGGTCTGGCCGGAAAAAATCTCGGCATCCTCGATGCCTTCAAGCCGGCCGACGACGTCCTGCGTCAGGCGGTTCAGGGGATTTCCGACCTGATTACCAACCACGGCCTGATCAACGTCGACTTTGCCGACGTGAAGCGAGCCATGAGCGAGCGCGGCATGGGAATGATGGGGATCGGTATGGCCTCCGGCGAGAATCGCGCCGTTGAGGCGGCCCGTCAGGCGATCTGCAGTCCGCTCCTCGAAGATATCGACATCACCGGTGCCAAGGGGGTACTGGTCAACGTAGCCGGCTCTTCGAGCATGACCATGGACGACTTCCAGGAAGTTTCGCGGATCATCCACGAGAAGGTCAACGACGAGGACGCCAACATCTTCATCGGGCTGGTCATCGACGAGTCCCTCGGCGACCGCATCAAGGTTACGGCGATTGCCACCGGCTTCGGCGAGTCCTTCGACAAGCAGCGTCAGGGGGTGCGTGAGCCGGTACGCCCGACTCTGACCACCATCGCCGGGACCGGTCCGGTCAATACCAGCGACGTCGAGGTGCCGACCTTTATCCGCCAGCAGCGCGAAGGCAACCGCACCCGCGCCGCCCGCCCGGGGTTGGCCGAAGAGGGCGATAACTACGAGGTGCCGGCATTCCTGCGCCGCCGGGTCGACTGATCCGGCGCCTCACAGGTGCAGCCAAAACCGACCGGGGACGGACATTGCTTCCGTCCCCGGTTTTTTTATATCTCCGCCAGCAAGCGGCCCGGTCGCGGCCATCTCCCGCCTAATACCACTTCAGCCGCTCCACCTTGATGCCTGCCACCTGCTTTTCGAATGCGTCGAGATCACTCATCCCGTCTTTCCCCCGGTAGTGATAGGGGATCACCTTCCCCGGTCTGAAGGCGTTGACGGCATCAGCCGCCTGCGCAACGGTCATGGTGAAAGGCAGGTTCATGCACAGGAAGGCAATGTCGATATCACGCAGGGCTCGCATTTCGGGGATGTCCTCGGTGTCGCCGGAAATGTAGAGCCGGCGACCGTCCCTGCTGAGCAGATAACCGTTGTCGCGCCCTTTGGGGTGGAAGCTGAGCCGCTCGGCCGTGGTGTTGTAGGCCGGGATGGCTTCGATCACCAGGTCGGCGACCTTGGCTGACTCGCCGTTGCGCAGCGACGTGCCGTAACCGAGTTGCTCGATCACCGTGGGTGCGCCGATAATGCTGGTTTGCGCCGCCCTGACGCTCGCGACCAGTTCCGGGGCGAGATGATCATTGTGGATGTGGGTGATCAGGATCAGGTCAGGCGGGGGGAAGGCGGCGAAATCCGCCGCGGCGCCGACCGGGTCGACGTAGACGGTTGTCGGGCCGGCCTGTAGCACGAAGGTGGCATGCTTGATCGGGGTGTAGGTGAAGACCTCGCCGGCGCCGGCACAGGCGGGGACGAGCAGGGCGAACAGCAACGTCAGCACTAGCGGTCTCATGCTTGGCCTCCTGGGTGGGATGCTCTCGCTGACATTATAGCCGATATGTGCTATGCAGTGCTCATGACCCTGACCTTTGCCGTCTCACCGGAGAAAAATGCCGAACTGCACCGCCAGATGGCGGCGCTGGGCGTGTGCGAGGAGGATCTGGAGGAACGCTTCGTGCGCTCCTCCGGCAAGGGCGGTCAGCACGTCAACAAAAGTTCCACCTGCGTGCAGCTGCGACACCGGCCAAGCGGGATCGAGGTCAAGTGTTCCACCGGCCGGAGCCAGTCGCTGAACCGCTTCTCTGCCCGCCGGCTGCTGTTGGAACGCATCGCCGCGAGCCTTGGACTGCCGACCGGCGCTGACGCGGCGGCGGAGCGTGTGCGTCGTCGTAAGGCGAGTCGCGGCCGCAGGGCGGCGAAGAAATACCTGGCTGCCGATCATGACGCAAACGCCACTTTGGAAGGAGACCGCCCATGAAAGTGATGATCGATCTGTGCATCGTCCCCCTCGGTGTCGGGGTGTCCCTGTCGCCTTATGTCGCCGCGTGCGAAAAGGTGCTGGCCGATGCCGGCCTCAAGACCTCCCTGCACGCTTACGGCACCAACGTCGAAGGGGAGTGGGATGCAGTCTTTGCCGCCGTGAAGCGTTGCCACGAGGTGGTGCACGCGATGGGCGCCCCGCGCGTCACCACCACCATCAAGGCGGGAACCCGCACCGATCGTGCGCAGAGCATGGAGGACAAGGTAAGGAGCGTGAGGGAGAGACTCTGAGCTGATGCCGCTGCCGTGGAAAGCAAACCACCCCTTTACGGCTAGGCGTTCGAAAAAGGTGTTGAAAAACCCTGCTTAAACCAGAAAAACCCCATAAGTCATAACGGCTTATGGGGTTTTTCTTTTGCAAAATATATTTTCCGGGAGAGTTTGTGACAAGAAATGGCGTAAACGCCTAACAAATCTGTTAGATTGAATAGTTACAACTTATGGCGTTACATTTTCGTGTTGAAAATTATCGCGGTGAAAGGCCATTATCGTCAGTGGGGAGGTGGCCCGCATGAGTGAGAACAAGCCAGAAAGGCCGCGTATTTCTAAGCCAGACCGAGGACTTCAGGTCAATTTCTGCAAGAATCCTGTCTGCCGTAATTTCGGTCGCCCGGCCAGTACAGCTAAACAGCCCAAAGGACCAGGGGCGCAGAACCGACCAGAGCGGGACGACTATCTGATTTCGGCACACGGCAAGGATAAGCCGCGGCTTGAATGCCTGTCGTGTGGATGGCAGGCCCCGCTGAAGAGCAACCAAGGCATCAACGAGGAACTGGAGAGATTCAGCGCCTACCTGCAACTGCCACCGTTACCTGCCTGCCCCAATCCCAGACTTGAACCATCGAGCAGCGTACGATATCCCTTTGGCAAACTCGTAGGAGTCCCGCCGGCAGTCAGAAGTCGCGATGTGTAATATTCGACTGGCTACAAGCATGGAAGCACTTGCCGAATAGTAAACGGAATATAATTTAATACCTTACTTGACTGGTTATGATTTGGCGCTAACATGAGCACGTAGGCGGGAAGAGAAGTTTACACGCTACGTCGTTCGATACGGGGTACATGGCAAATGAAACGAGGACTCTTCAGGGCAGGGCGTGCGACATGGGCGACAGGGCGGAGGCCCTGGCCATGCTAGCCGCCAGCCACAGTCAGATGGCCGGGATGCCGCACTTATCAAGGGCCGGGCAACCAGGATGCAACATCCGGTTCGCCCGGCCTTTTTGCGTGCGGTGGCGGCCGGCGCGTTGAGCGCCGCGAGCCCTGCGGCGCCGCGTGCGGGGAGCCCCCGAAACAGCAGCCGCCCGGCAGAACGGGCCGGCAGAGGGGCAAAGGAGGCAACATGCAAGACGCGGACAGCTATCACGCAGCGGGTGACCCCGCTCTGACCAAGACACCCTCTCTCGTCAACCGCTGGCACGGCGCCTGGCGGCGCGTCCGCCACGCCGCCGTCGCCGCCGTCTTCCTGCTGGCCGGGGCGCTGACCGCCCATGCCCAGCCCTACGCCGTGACCAACCTGGGGGTCAACGGCCAGGTGCCGGCAAACGGCATCAACGACCTGGGTCAGGTGGCGGGTTATGCCCATTTCTCTGGTCAAACTCATGCATTTTTCTACGACGGCGCCACAGTCATCGATCTCGGCATCCTTCCACCTGGGACCGATATCAATGGCAACCCCCCTTACTATTCCGAATCTGTCGTTCAGGGCCTCAACAATGCGGGGCAGGTCGCCGGCTACAGCGTCAGCTATTTCAACGCAGCGCCATCGACTAGGATACACGCTTTTTCGTGGACGCAGGGAGGGGGGATGGTCGATCTCGGCACACTCGGCGGCAGTCTTTCCTATGCTTTCGCCATTAACGACGCCGGGCAGGTGGTCGGCTACTCTTCCACCGCCGGCAACAGCGCAGCGCATGCTTTCCTCTGGACCCAGGCGGATGGGATGGTCGACCTCGGCGGCACCCTCGGTGGCAGTTATTCCTATGCCATCAGCATCAACGACGCCGGGCAGGTGGCCGGCAACTCATACAACACCGGCAACAGTTCCTACCGTGCCTTCTCTTGGACATCGGGAGGCGGGTTGGTCGACCTCGGCACCCTCGGTGGTAGCAGCTCCTACGCCTTGAGCATCAACGACGCCGGGCAGGTAGTTGGTTATTCTCTCACCGCCGGCAACAGCGCATGGCATGCCTTTAGCTGGACGCAGGCGGGAGGGATGATCGATCTCGGCACCCTCGCTTTTGGCAACGATATCGATGGAAATCCCCCTAATTATGGCCAATCTGTTGCTCTAAGCATCAACAATGCGGGACAGGTGATCGGCAACAGCGCCAACACTTACAACAACAATCCCTGGATTATTCAACACCCCTTCTCATGGACACAGAGTGGGGGAATGGTCGATCTTGGCAGCTTGAATGCCCCCCCCAATGCCAATTACTCCTATGTTGGCGCCATCAACGACGCGGGACAGGTGGTCGGGGGTTCCTACACGCCCAGTTACATGAATCATGCCTTCCTGTATGAGAACAACTCCCTGTACGACCTCAACAACCTGCTCAGCAACCCGCCCCCCGGGCTGGAGTTGTACGACGCGTTTGCCATCAGCAATAACGGCACGATCGCGGCCCAAGCAAACGTCGGCCTGGTCCTGCTGACAGCCAGCGCCCACGCCCCGTCCCTCGGCCCCATTGCCCTCGACAATGACCCAGTGGCGGTCAACACCGTGGTCACCGCCAGCGCCGGCTTCACCGACGCCGACGCGGCGGACATCCACACGGCGAGCTTCACCTTCGGCGACGCCAGCCCTGCGGCAGCGGGCGCGGTCACCGAGAGCGGCGGCGCCGGCACGGCCAGCGGCGCACACAGCTTTACCGCGGCCGGCATCTACCCGATCACCCTGACGGTCACCGACAACAGCGGCCTGAGCAGCCAGGTCAGCCGCAACATCGTGGTCTACGATCCGTCGGCCGGCTTCGTCACCGGCGGCGGCTGGTTCATTTCTCCGCCGGGAGCCTACCTGGAAGAGCCGACCCTGGGCGGCCGGGCGACCTTCGGCTTTGTCTCCAAGTACCTCAAAGGGGCGAAGGTGCCGACCGGGAAGACCGAGTTCCAGTTCCAGGCCGCCAACCTCAACTTCCACAGCGACACCTATGACTGGTTGGTGGTCAGTGGCGCCCGCGCCCAGTACAAGGGGGTCGGCACCATCAACGGCTTGGGAAACTACAAGTTCCTGCTCACGGCGGTGGACGGTGCGCTGCTCGGCACCGGCGGCAAGGATCGCTTCCGCATCAAGATTTGGCACTACGATGCAGATGCGCAGCAGGACGTGGTCGACTACGACAACCAGCTTGACACGTCGCTCATCGGCACCAACACTGAAGGTACGCTCTTGGGCGGTGGCAGCATCGTCATCCACAAGAAGTAGCCGCAGATTCTCAATGCGGCCCGCCCCCGAATAAGGGGCGGGCCGCTCGCTTGCAGCAGACTTGAAAGCACGATCAATCTAACAAATCAGTTAAAAAAATCGGCTCACCAATTGAGGTGAGCCGATTTTTTTCTCCTAACGACATGTTTTACGATTAGCCCGAAATTGTTCAACACCTTTTTCGAACGCCTAGCCTTTACGGGGCGGTTTTTTTCGTTAGCGAAGCAAAGTTTCGATGCGGGTTAAAGCCGGTTCTGAAGCGTTCCGGCAGGCGCCTAGAGGGAGTTGTAGTCGTCGGCCTCGACCTTCTCGCTGGAAGAGCTGAGAAATGATCCTTTCTGGGAATCCTTGACGATCTCCAGCCTGTCGTGGTTCACGGCGCAGACGGTGCCGCACACGGTGCATTCGTAGAGCTCTTCGTGGAACTGGAAGGCCGTCAGATCGGTTTCGTGGCTGACCATGGAATTGCAGGTCGGGCAGACAAAATCGGTGCAGACCTTCTGCTGGGGCAGCGCCTGTTTCTTGATGATCTTCAGGGTGCTGCCGGAGAAGGTCCACACCGCCCCGCACACACCGCATTCCCGGGCATCCTGGGAAAAACCTTCAGCGTGCAGATCAATCTCCACCTGGTTTCGGCTTTTGCACATCGGGCATTTCATGCGCCACTCCTTCCATGACAGTGATAGTCAGACCAACACCTTAAGAATACCTCATCCTTGCCGGCAAAGCAAACGCGCCGCGCGGATGAAAGGCCGGCGGGCAGCGGTTAAAAACTTGACCTGCCGTCCCGGCTGGGCTTCAATGACACTTTGAGTCCGTTCCGCTCAGGGAGTCCCGCAACATGTGCATCCGTCCGACTTTTTTCACTCTTCTTTTCATGCTGCTGCTCCTGGTGCAGGGGGTCGGCGTGGTCTCCGCCGCATGCAGCGACGGGGATCAGGTGCAGGTCTGGAGTTCCCCTCTTCTCGCCCGCCCGGGAGAGCCGCTGCAGCTGCTGGCCGTTGCCACCGACGGGGAGCTGACCGAACTGGCGGCCGTCGATCCGGCCGGCCGGCGCAGCACGCTTGCCGCCGTCAGGGGGGGTGGGCCGCCCTGGAGCCTGCGTGCCATCTTGCCGGCACCGGTGCGTGGGCTGTACCGGATCGAGGCTCGGCGGGCGGGGGGCGTGGTCGCCTGCAGCGAAATCCAGGTGGGCGGAGCTGCGGGGAAGCGTGGCAACGGCAACTGGGACCTGCCAACCCAGGCGCTGTTCGCGGCGTGGGTCGAGCACCTGTTCGATGCCCCCCCCGAACAGGCACTCAGCTTTGCTTCTCTCGAGCCGGTGCTGCGCGACCCGCAGCGCAACTTCCTTTATGACTACTTGCGTAACGGGGAAGACCTGAAGGTCGCGGCCGAGCCGGACTGCGCCGACCTCTCCTTTTTCCTGCGCGCCTATTTCGCCTGGAAAATCGGGCTGCCGGTGGCGTGGCGCGCCTGCGACCGTGGTACGGCCACCCGCGCTCCGCGCTGCGATCAGCCTGAAATCGACCGTTCCTTCATCGATACCATGGCTTCCGCAGAAACCTTCCGCCGGGTCAGCCGCCGGGTCATCGACCGGGTCACCTCCGGCGGCGGACGTACGGCTCTCGACGACGAGGCCAGTGACTTTTACCCGGTGCCGCTGGAGCGCAACGCCCTGTGGCCAGGCACGGTCTACGCCGACCCCTACGGGCATACGCTGATGATCGTCAAGTGGGTACCGCAGACGGTCGGTCGCGGCGGTCTGCTGCTGGCGGTCGATGCCCAGCCGGACAACTCGGTGGCGCGCAAGCGTTTCTGGGAAGGGACCTTTCTCTTCGCCCGGACGCCGAGTGCCGGCCCCGGTTTCAAGGCCTACCGGCCGCCGCTCCCGGACAAGGGGCGGGGCGGTCTGGCGACCCCGGGCAATACGGCCATCGCCGCTCATTCCGGGCTTCCGCCGTATTCCGGTGACCAGGCCGGCCTCGATGCCGAGGCGTTCTACGCCCGCATGGAAAAGCTCATCAACCCGCGGGGTCTCGAACCCGAGGACGCCTACGAGGCAATGCTGGCGGCGCTCATGGAGCAATTGGAGACGCGTGTGAAGTCGGTGGATAATGGCGAACAGTACATGCGCACCCATCCGGGGACGGTGATGTCCATGCCGAAGGGGCCGGCGATCTTCGAGACCGTCGGGCCGTGGGAGGACTATGCCACGCCCTCGCGTGACATGCGGCTGCTCATTGCCCTCAAGGTGCTGGAGAATCTACCGGCGCGCATCCGCAAACATCCGGAGCTTTATGTTTTCAAACAGCTGCTCGGCCTCAAGCTGGAAAGCGCGGCGGATGCCGCCGCGCGCATCGAACAGCTGCACGCCCGGCGCATCCGCGAGAACTTTATCACCTACACCCGCACCGACGGTTCCTCCTTTCGGTTGAGTCTGGCGGACATCTATGCGCGACGGCCTGGACTTGAGGTCGCCTACAACCCCAACGAATGCGTGGAGCGCCGCTGGGGGGCGACTCCCGGCGCCCCGGATTACGGCACCTGCCGGCGCCAGGCCCCTGCCGACCAGCGCCAGCGCATGGACGAGTACCGGCCATGGTTCCGCGAGGCGAAGCGCCCGCCGCGCTAGCGGGTTTGCAATCTGGCCGGTGGCGCGAAGGGAGAACGGTTGCGAGCGAAGATTTTTCTGCCATACTTGCCACAACTGTTTGTCGAGTTCGTTTGTTTCCGTCTTTTTGACCACACTGAAACAAGCCGGCATGCCTATGGCCAGGAAAGCTCTGCTCACGCTTGGATTACTTGCCCTGCTGCTCCTGTCAGGCTGTGCCAGTACGCCCCCCCTCCTTGAGTCACTCTCTGTTGAGCAACTCTCCGGCGAGGCCGAGGCGTTGCGAACTGCAGGCGATTACTCCACGGCGGCCCATCTTTATGCGGTACTGACCTCTCGCGAACCAACGGTCGGACAACACTACCTGCGCTACGGCGAGATGCTGGAAGCGCTTGGTGATGATGCCGCCGCGCGCAAAACTTATCGCCACGCGATCCTGACCGTCCCCCGCTTCACCCCCGCACATCTGCAGCTCATGCACCGTTATTCCCTGCTGGACGCCAAGAACCAGTTTGAGCTGGAAACTGCGGAAAGATTGGTCCATGCGATGACCGCAGGGACTATGGAGCAGTCCGATACGGTCGCGTTCCTGCTCTACCAGTCCGGTCAGCATGAAAAAGCCCTGGAACTTTTGGAAAAGTCCATGGCCCGTTCACACACTGACGAACAGAAGGGGGTGGTGCTCTACCATATGGCGCTGGTTCATGCGCGGCTGAAAGACCGTGCCAATACCTATGGGGCCATCTATCGTGCGCTCCAATATGCCGGGCATCGAGGGGTGCTCCGTGATCTGGAGACCTTGTGGCGTGAACTCAACGATCCGGCGGTTGCCGATAATGAAAGATGGCCTCCGGCAGCACAGCTCTGCGTCGAGGCCGAGGATGCGGTGAGTCGCAAGGCCAAAATGGTGACGCTGGATTATTAAAGGGAATTTGTCGGTTTAACGGTGCGTTCGAGGGAATATGCGAATCTTTTGGTCGACGTTGTCTTTGCTGTCTTCACTGTTGCTGCTGGCGGCGGCTGCGGCTGCAGAAGATTACGAGACCCCGCATCAAAGGGCGTTCGCCTGTTTAGGTAACCCGGAGATGATCTTTGCCGATGATCCGGCAGACTGCGATGCCGTCTGTAAAGTGTGTCACGCGGGGGAAACCGTGACCTCCGGTGATGCTGCCGTCAGCTTTACCCTATCTTACACCCTGGCTTTCAATGAGGCGGTTGCCAGCCTGAGCGCTGCTGACCTGAATATTGCCGGCGGTGAACTTGTGGCGGGGAGCCTGTTGCAGCTTGATGCATCGACCTGGACGTTCAAAGTCAACCCCACTGGCAGTGTCTCTGACGTGGCAGTTTCGTTAAAAAACGGCAAGAGCCCGGTTGTCACAAGGAAATTGGTTGCCGGTAGAATAATCGAGGGGCAGTCGCAGAACCCGGAAATGTTATGGACTGATATGGTCTATCCTGGGTTGTACCCGAATGTTTCAAGCCGACCGCTGAGCAGTTCCAATACTCCCGAACAGAACTGGGAGGCACTTCCGGCCCTGCACAAAATCTGCAAGGAATGCCATCCGACCCAGTCGGAGCCCTTGCACAACCACCCCATGTTCGTCAAAATGGCGGTTGATTTCGGCAACGGAAACACCGAGGAGATGGGGCTGCTTCTGTGTACCACCTGCCATGACCCGCACAGCAACAAGTCCGCCCTCTTGAGGATGGAAAATACGGGGTCACAACTCTGCCAGTACTGCCACGGCAAATAGGAGCAGACTCAAGGTTTGGATGGGCAGATCTCCCGTGGCTCCAGGCAGAAACGTATTGTTTTGTCCTGGAACAGCTTGCTCAGATCAAGGGGGGCTTGGCATTTTTTGCATGGAGCACTGGCCGCTCCAGGGAAAACTGTCTCCTCCGCCTTGGATCGTCCTTCCTCTCGATGTATCTTGGCCAGAACATATTCAATGTGTTCAGTATCGACGGCGATATTGTTGAAGCTCATGCAGCCCTTGCATTT
This sequence comes from uncultured Geobacteraceae bacterium, assembly GCA_964603155.1. GTDB lineage: Bacteria > Desulfobacterota > Desulfuromonadia > Desulfuromonadales > BM103 > VAUL01. The sequence continues at coordinate 13,893 of CAZRTZ010000054.1, forward strand.
CACCGTGCCGAGACATAGCACTTCCTTGTAGGCATCGCGCGTTTCCTCGAGGTCTTTGTTCACCACCCGTTCCAGGGTGATACTCTGCCCCTCGCCGACATTGAACGCACTGGGACGCCTGGCGTTTTTGTCGCCGGGCTGTTTGGCGACATACTCCTGGCAGGAGAGTGCAAAGTTCTGCCCGAAGCGGTTGAAAAACCCCAGGGTGGGTGCATTCGAGATCAGTTGCCAGACGCTCAGCCGGAAGTTGTTCCGGTCGGCAATGAACACCTGTCCTGACTCATCGATTTGGATGTCTGCCGGGCCGTGGAAGCCCAGGAGATGATTGTCTTTGCCCTTGCTGGTGCCGGTGGCAAGCAGAATCTCGCCATCGTCACGACAGGTGAGAAATACGTCCAGATCCTGGTCAATAATGTGCAGCAGCCCCTGGGAATCGAAGGCAAGGTCCCACGGTTTTTTCAGAGGGGAAGGAAACCTTTGCTGGCCGATGGGAAAATCCTCGAGAAACTCCCCCTTGGGGCTGAAAATCCGGATTTTGGCACTGCCGGTGTCGGCAAGGTAGAGATCGCCGTTCGGGTGGATCGCCAGCCCATGCGGGTCCTTCAGGATGCCCGCACCAAAGCGGAAGAGTAGAGTCCCTTCGAGGTCGAAGGCAAACCCCTCGTTGAGGAACGAATCCGTCAGGTAGAGAACGCCGGTTTCTTTGTTGAGGACGATCTTTTCCAGTGATTTCAACTCGAGAGGTGCCCCGATCTTGCGAACGGGTTTGAGCCTCTCAGTGAAGACCAGAACCTGCTGCTGTTTTCGGTCCGCGACATAGATATTGTCGTCTCCATCAACGGCAAGATCGACGGGTTCTGTGAAGGGGCGTTCTTGGTCAAATAGCGGGGAGACATCCCTCTGGGTGAAATCGATGAGCTTGATGTCCGGGGGAGTCCTTTCCACAACCAGGATTTTGTCCCCCCCGATAAGGCAGCTGCTGATGGGATACTTGAGCTTTTCAAATCCAACGCCAAGGGAGCCTTCGCAAGGGCCTTCGGCGAAATTATTCGCGGAGGTAAAAACCCCCAGGAATTTCAGGATCGGTTGATAAGGGGGGGCTGGCCAGACACGTTCGGCATCGATTGCCGGGGGGCTCTCCGGAGTTGTGCTGCAGGCAGTCAGCGCTGCACAGAGGCTGGCTTTCAACAGGAACGGGAGGAACTTCTCCAAGCCTTTAACCATTTCCCCCTCCACAGCGCTGTTCGGCGCATCGGAATTTATGGAAATGATACTTGACTGCCGGTAAGATGCAAACGATGGAACCCATGACAACAGCTGTCTGTGCCTCCAGACAAAAGAGCCGGTTCGGCATCATCGTTCTCGTCTCATTTCTGCTGCTGACCCTGGCCGGTTGCGCCGTGCGCCCGGTGGGAGTGGCCGACCTGGAGCGGTTTCCGCAGGATGCGACCCGCTACCTCCCGGCCGATTCGGCGGCGCTAGTGGCGGCGGACGTCCAGGGGGGGCTCGATGCCCGCTACAACCAGCGCTTCTTCGCCCCCTGGCGTCTGCAGAAGGCGAGTCTGCCAGCCCGCGAAGCGTTCTGGGGGGTCGCCTCCTACGGCAACCGCCAAGGCTTCGGCGAGAACCTGCAGCCGCTCGAGAAGGCGCGCTGGGAGCAACTGGTGGCGTCCTTACAGCAGGAAAACTACCCATCCCTGGCACGTCCGGCCATCACCGTGCGCAACACCGCCTGCCGGGTCTTCCCGACCCGGCGACCGTTCTTCCTCGACCCGGCCAGGGCCGGCGAGGGCTTCCCCTTTGATTATTTCCAGAACTCCGCGCTGTGGGCAGGAACGCCACTGCTGGTCACCCACACCTCCAGCGATGGCGCCTGGCTCTTCGCCGAGGCCGGCATGGTCGCCGGCTGGCTGCCGGCCCAGGATCTGGCCTTTGCCGACGACATCTTTATCACGGCCTATCAGACCGGGCGTTACGTGGCGCTGCTGCGCGACGATGTCACCCTGCGCGAAGAGAGCGGAACGTTCCTGACGCAGACCCACCTGGGTGCGCTCTTCCCGCTGCTGGCGGAGGAGGCAGACGGGTTGCAGGTGCTGGTGCCGGTACGCGAGGCCGACGGCCAGGCCACGGCCAGAGTCGCCCGGCTCGCCCCGGAGGACGCCGCCGTCAAACCGCTGCCGTTGCAGCCGGCCCGGATTGCCGAACTGGTCAATCGCATCATCGGCCAGCCCTACGGCTGGGGTGGCCTCTTCGAAAATCGTGACTGCTCGGCAACGCTGCGCGACCTGTTGACGCCGTTCGGCCTCTGGCTGCCGCGTAATTCGTCCGAACAGGCGAAAAGCGGCGGTACCTTTGTTGACCTGGCCGGTCTCGATATCGAGGAGAAACGCCGGCGTCTGCTCGACCAGGGGGTGCCGTTCTACACCTTGCTCTGGCTGAAAGGGCACATCGGCCTCTACCTTGGCCCTGATCCGCTCAGCGGCGAGCCGATGCTGCTGCATAACCTCTGGGGCGTGCGCACCACGGATGCGGAGGGTCGTGAGGGTCGCGTCGTCATCGGCCGGTTGGTGATTACCTCGCTGCAGCCGGGCGAGGAGCGCGCCGATGTCGAGGACGGCCGTTTCTACCGGGCGATTCGGGGGATGACCATTCTCCCCGGCGCGGCGCCGAGATAGACACTCTGCATGTCCCATCACCTGCTCGAGCGTTATCGCCAGCGCCTGGCTACCGAATCGGGGGTTCAGCCGCCTCCCTGGGGGGGGCGGCTGAGCGTGGCCCTGGTTTATCCGAACACCTACCACCAGGGGATGAGCAACCTCGGTGTGCAGACGGTTTACCGTCTGCTCAACAGTCGTGACGACACCCGCTGCGAGCGCTTCTTCCTCCCCGATACCGAAGAGCTGGCCGAGCACCGTCGCACCGGCTTCCCGCTGGTGTCGCTGGAAACCCGCCGGCCGTTGTGCGATTTCGACCTGATCGCCTTCTCGATCTCCTTTGAGAACGATTACGTCAACCTCCCCGTGCTGTTCGAACTCGGGCAGCTGCCGTTCTGGCGCACCGAGCGAGATGCCCGTCATCCGCTGGTACTGGCCGGCGGGGTCTGTGCGTTTCTCAATCCCGAGCCGCTTGCCGAAATCATGGACCTGTTTGCCGTCGGCGAAGCTGAAATCCTGCTTTCGCCGCTGCTCGCGGCGCTGAATCAGGCCGACGGCCTCGAGCGGGCCGACCTTCTGGCGGCCCTGGCCGTTCTGCCGGGCATCTATGTGCCCTCGCTGTATCAGGTCGTTTATCACCAGGACGGGACGCTGCAGGAAATGACCCCCCTGAGCGGCGTGCCACCCCGTGTCAGGCGGCAATGGCTGCAACGGCTTGACGATTTCCAGGCCCGCACCTGCCTGGTCACGGCCGAGACCGAGTTCAGCGACATGCAGCTGGTCGAGGTTTCGCGCGGCTGTCCCCGGGCCTGCCGCTTCTGTGCGGCCGGCTTCATTTACCGTCCGTTTCGTGAGCATGCTGTCGACTCGCTGCGTCGGGAACTGCTCGCAGG
>CAZRTZ010000055.1:0-17099 GCA_964603155.1 uncultured Geobacteraceae bacterium
GTGCCTGCCGATACGGTTTCCACCGCAGAGCCCGGCCCCTTCGATCTGCCGGTGCAGGCTGCCGGCTCGATCCGCATCGGCGAGGGCGGGTGGAAAGGGCTGACGGTCAGGAATTTTCTCGCCGACTATGAGCTGCGCGACAACCGCCTGGATATCCGTCGCATGACCGGCGATTTTGCCGGCGGTTCGTTCAGCAATACGGCCAGCATCGACCTGCGCCAGCCGGGTCTGGCCTACAGTGTCGTCGTCACCTTAAGAGGGGTCGAGATGCAGAGTCTGCTGCCGGCGCTCTCTACGGCCGCCGCGAACAGCCTTTACGGCCGCCTCGACTTGAACGGCCAGGTGACCGGGCGCGGCACCCGCTGGAACAATGTCAGCCGCAATCTGAGCGGCGATCTGGCCCTGGCCCTAGCCGACGGCAAGCTGGTCAGCCCGGCGCTGGTCAAGGGCTTTGCCAACTTCCTGCAGATTCCCGGCCTCGACGTGATCGCGTTCCGTGATCTCCGCGGCAAGGCGCATCTGGTCAACGGCAAGGCCGAGGTCGACAGTCTGCTCATCAGCGACCGGATCCGCCTCTTTCCGCGCGGCACTCTGGGGCTCGACGGCAGCCTGAACCTCTCCGTCGATACGCGCCTGGCTCCCGAACTGACCGCGCGCATCGACCAGCGCGGCAAGCTGACCCGCTACCTGACCGATGCCGACGGCTGGACGCAAATCCCCTTGCTCCTCTCGGGCACCGTGCAGGCGCCCCGCTACGGCCTCGACCCGAAAGGGGTGCAGGCCCAGGCCGGCAAGGTCCTGCAGCAGGAGCTGCAGCGCGGGCTGGAGAAGCTCCTCAAGCCCAAATCGCCTCCGCAGCAGGAGCCGCCTCCGGCACCGCAGCAGGCATTCGAGCCGGCCAACCCACCACCGGGCAGCCCGACCCAGCAGCTTCTCGACGAGTCGCTCAAGCGCTTGTTCAGAAAGCGCTAGTCTGTGACATTTTCTGACGCACGGTGAAGGCACGATCATGGTGAAACCGATACTGCGGGGACGCCATGGTCGACTTCCAGAAGCTGCTGGCCAAAACCGAAATTCTGGCGGCCGCCGCCCGTTACGACGTTTCCTGTGCGTCGAGCGGCAGCCGGCGCCCCCGGCAAAGCGGCCTTGGCAGCGGACTGCCTGCCGGGGTCTGTCACAGCTGGTCGGCGGACGGCCGCTGCATCTCCCTGCTCAAGCTGCTCCTCTCCAATGCCTGCGCCTACGATTGCGCCTACTGCGTCAACCGCTGCAGCAACGACGGCCCGCGTGCGACACTGAGTGCCCGCGAAGTCGCGGAACTGACCGTCAACTTCTACCGCCGCAACTACATCGAGGGATTGTTCCTCAGTACCGGTGTCTTCACCACGCCTGACGAGACCATGGAACGGATGGTCGAGGCGGTGCGGCTGCTGCGCGAGGAGTACTGCTTCCACGGCTACATCCATCTCAAGCTGGTCCCCGGAGCCAGTCCGCTGCTGGTCGAGCGTGCCGGCCGACTGGCCGACCGGGTCAGCGTCAACATCGAACTGCCGACCGCAGCAAGCCTGCAGCGGCTCGCTCCGGACAAGGACCGCGAGGCGATCCTTGCGCCCATGCGCCAGGCGGCCGCAGGGATTGCGGCGGCCCGTGCCGGGCGCAAGGGGAAGCGGCCGCCTCCGGTTTTCGCCCCGGCCGGGCAGAGCACCCAGCTGATCGTCGGCGCCACCCCCGAGAGCGACCGCGAGATTCTGACGCTGAGCGCGGCCCTCTACCGGCACGTGCAGATGAAGCGCGTCTACTATTCGGCCTACGTGCCGGTCGGTGCCGGGAACCGCCTGCCGGCTCCGGCGACGCCGCCGCTGCTGCGCGAGCACCGGCTCTACCAGGCCGACTGGTTGCTGCGCTTCTACGGCTTCCGGGTCGAGGAACTGCTCGATGCGGAACGACCGCAGCTCGATTTGCATCTCGATCCCAAGGCGGCCTGGGCGCTGGCCCACCCGGAGCTCTTCCCGGTCGACGTCCAGCAGGCCGATCTGCACCTGCTGTTCAGGGTGCCGGGGATCGGCGTGCGTTCGGCACGGCGCATCGTCACCGCGCGCCGCCACGGGCGCCTCGATGCCGAAGGGCTGTGCCGCCTCGGCGTGGTACTGAAGCGCGCCCGCTGGTTCCTGACAGCGAAAGGACGCTCTCTCGGCGATGAAGCCTGGCGACCGGAGCGGGTGCGTCGCCTGCTGCTCGAACCGCCGCCGGCGCCATCGACAGCCATGCCGAGCGCACAACTGTCGCTCTTTCCGCCGTCTTCCGTGATCACCGGGGAGTTGTAAGATGATCGTGCGCTACGATGGCACACTGGCCGGATTGCTGACGGTCTGCGGCCGGGTGGCCTCCGGTTCGCTGCCGGAGCCGGAGGGGATTCAGCGTCCTCCCTATCCTGATGCCGGGCTGTTCGACGCGGTCGTCCCGGTCGAAGCCGATTCCGCAACGGCTGCGCAGCTGTGCGCCAGGGTCTGCCGGGATATCTCGCCGCGCAGCTTTGGTTATCTGCGTCAGGCCTTCCTTTCCGAGCAACCGGGGATCGAGTTGTCAATTTCCCGTTATCTGGCCTTCGGCTGGAAGGTCGGTGCGCAACTCGACTGTCACCTCGCTCAGGCTGATGTGCATGCCGTACACTGCTGGGCACGGCGCACCGCACATGAGGCCCATCGCCTGCAGGGATTGGCGCGCTTTCGCGAGACGGCTGACGGCACCTGGTACGCACCGGTGCGCCCGGATGCCAACGTAGTGCCGCTGCTGGCCCGGCATTTTGCCCGGCGACTCGATCGGCCGTGGCTTTTGCACGATGTCGGTCGCGGGATCGGCGCCCTTGGCCGGGACGGCCGCTTCGTGCTCGGTACGCTGGAGTGCCGGGACGAGATGCGCTGGTCTGCCGAGGAGGAGAGCTGGCAACGGCTGTGGCGGGGATTCCATCGGCACATCGCCATTCCCGAGCGCGCCAGCCGTTGTCGCCAGCGCAGGTTCATGCCGGTAAAATATTGGGAGTACCTGGTGGAAATGGGTTGATTGTGGCGGGGAGACAGGCGAAAATCCCGCCTCGATTGATTTCGTGTGCCGTGAGGGCCCCAATGCTTCGTCTTGTCGCACTGTTGCTGCTGTCGTCTTTCCCCCTGCTGGTTTCCTGTGCCCCGGTCAGCGGCGTAACGGCAAAATCCGCCGCGGAGCCACGACCGAAAGTCGCCTTGGTCCTGGGCGGCGGCGCGGCGCGCGGATTTGCGCACATCGGCGTGATCCGGGCGCTGGAGCAGGAAAAGATTCCGATCGATCTGGTGGTGGGGACCAGCGTCGGCAGCCTGATCGGGGCGATCTACGCCGCCGACCGCAACAGCTTCGAGCTGGAGTGGACGGCCTTCACGCTGGCGAAGGATGACCTGTTCGACTACGGGTTGTTCAATGCCCTTGCCGGGATGGGGGTGGCCAAGGGGGAGAAGCTCGAGGGTTTTGTCAGGAGCCGGATTCCGGTCGCGAACATCGAGGAGTTGAAGATCCCCTTCGCGGCGGTGGCTGCGGACCTGAACCGCGGGTCGCTGGTGGTGCTGAATTCCGGGCCGGTCGGGCGGGCGGTGCGCGCCAGCAGTGCCATTCCCGGGGTGTTTCAACCGGTGGAACATCAGGGGAAACTGTTGGTCGATGGTGGCATCATCGACAACGTGCCGGTTTCGGTCGCCCGACAGCTGGGGGCCGATATCGTGATAGCCGTGGATATCGGCAAGCAGGTCAGCAATTTCAACATCGACAACATTATCGACGTGATGCTGCAAGCGATCACCATCATGGGGGCCGAAAACGCCAGGACCAAGAAGGTCGCCGCCGATGTGCTGATCGCCCCGAACGTCGGCGACCTCGGCATGCTTGACTTCACCCAGAAGAAGCGCTGCATGCAGGCCGGGATCGAGGCCACGCAGCAGGCGCTGCCCGAGATCCGGGAGAAAATCAGGGCCTGGCAGGATGCCCGTTCCTGATCCGGTCGCAGTGATGCACCTGGCGGTTGTACTGGTAATCGAGGTTTTTTCGTGACCATCGAGGCGTTTATTCTCTCCTGGTCGGGCGTGCATCAAAACAGCCTGGCAATCGCCCGGGCTCTTGCCTGTCATGTCGACTGCCTGACCCTCGTATACAGCGATCGTGACACCGGTTTCGTCCTGGAGACGGATTATCCGGCAATCAGGACGCCGGATGCCTGCTTTTTCGCCGGCAAATTCAAGGCCTGTCTGGATGCCTGCACGGCAGACGTGATGCTGGTCATCACCGGCGACGTCTCCTGTAACGACTGGGCGCAACTGGCGGACAAGTGTCGGGCGGATTTCGGGTCTTTTGACCGGCTGGGTCTCTGGGCGCCGCTGATCGATCATTCCTCATGGAAACTGGCGCAGACCTGCCTCGAGCGGCTGGCGGATTCCTCGCTGTGCAAGGTGGCACAGACCGATTCGATCGTGTTTGCCGTGAGCCGGCCGGTCATGACGAGGATGAAGCGCTTCGACTACCGCAGCAATACCTACGGCTGGGGGATCGACTGGGCTGCGGTTGCCTGCTGCTATGCGAACGGCCTGTTTGCCGCCGTCGATGAAAGCATCCTCGTCGACCACCCACGGCAAACGGCTTATGAGGAGAGCGCCTGCATTGTGCAGATGCACGAATTTCTACGGCAACTGGAGCAAGGCGAATTGCGCGCCTACCTGAAGTTGCAGACTCGCCTCAGGAGCAGTACCGATCCGCTTCCGCCCGGTGCCGAGATCCCCCCGTGGTGTTCGCTGACCGGCGATTGACGCCATTCCCCTGTTGCATGAATTCATGATATGGTGCGCCATCAACCCACAGGGGGAGAGATGAGCGTTACCGTCTGCTTTTGCCATGGTCGCGAGAGTGGCCCGTGGGGGACCAAGATCCGTCGCCTGGCCCTGGTCGCCGAGCGCTTCGGTGCGCGTGTGCTCAGCGTCGATGACCGCGACACCCAGGACGCCGACGAGCGGGTCCGACGCCTGGTGGCCAGACGCGATGAGCTTGGCAGCCCGCTGATCCTGGTCGGTTCCAGCATGGGGGGGTATGTCGCGGCGGTGGCGGCAGCGGAGTTGCAGCCGGCCGGGCTCTTTCTGCTGGCACCCGCCATCGGGCTTCCCGGATACCGGGTTGCCGATCCCGAATTTGCCGTGCCGCATCTTGCCATCGTGCACGGGTGGGACGACCACATCGTGCCGCTGGTCAATGTGCAGGCCTTTGCTGCGGCCCATCGCGCCGTGTTGCACGTTCTTCCTGACGATCACATCCTGCAGCAGGAACTCGATCGCATCGCCCGGCTGTTCGCCGATTTCCTTGCCGACTGTCTCGGGCGCATCGAGTCGCGCCCGGAGCGTGAACTGGTTGCCGCCTTGTAGGACGGTTTGCACGGATGCCTGTCAAGGAACGCCTCGACAAACTGCTGGTTGATCGCGGCCTGGCCGCCTCCCGTGAGCGGGCCCGGGCACTGATCCTGGCCGGGCAGGTGGTGGTCGGCGAGCATGCCGTCGACAAGGCCGGAGTGAAAGTCGATTGCGATGTCCCGCTGCGCCTCAAAGGGGAGGACCTCCCTTTCGTGTCGCGCGGCGGGGTCAAGCTGGCCCACGCTCTCGAGGCGTTTGCCCTGGAGGTCGCCGGGCGGACGGCCATCGATGTCGGCGCCTCCACTGGCGGTTTCACCGACTGCCTGCTGCAGCGCGGCGCGGCGAAGGTCTTCGCCGTCGATGTCGGCTACGGCCAGCTGGCCTGGAAGCTGCGCGAGGATTCGCGGGTTGTTTCGCTGGAACGCACCAACATCCGCCAGCTGACCCCTGACCGCTTAAGCGCTGTTCCCGATCTGGCGGTGATCGATGCCTCGTTCATCTCCCTCGACAAAATCCTGCCGCCGACGCTGGCCCTTCTTCCCGCCGGTGGTGAAGTGGTCGCCCTGATCAAGCCGCAGTTCGAAGTCGGCCGGGGGCAGGTGGGGAAGGGCGGCGTGGTGCGCGATCCCGGCCAGCACGAAGCCGTGGTCGAACGTGTGCGCATGGAAGCCGAGTCCCTGGGGTGCACGGTGCTCGGCGTTACCGAGAGCCCGCTTCTGGGGCAGAAGGGGAACCGGGAGTTCCTCATCCATCTTCGCAAGGGGGGCGTGGCATGAACCGGGTCTACTTTCTCGGCGCCGGTCCGGGCGATCCCGATCTCCTCACGCTGCGCGCCGCCCGCCTGCTCGCCGAGTCTGCAACCGTTTTTGCCCCGGTGCCCTTCGAGCAGACCTTCGCTGCGCATCTGCCCGGCAAAACGGTGTTGATCCCCTTCGACTATTACTTCCGCGAACTGCTCGACCTCATCGAGCACCAGCTTGCCTCTGGTCCGGTGGCTTTCCTGGTCCCCGGCGATCTGACCTTCTACTCTCCGTTTCAGGCGCTGGTCGATGCGTTGGGGGAGAAAGCCGTGGTCGTCCCCGGTGTGGGCACGGCCAACGCGGCAGCCGCCCATCTGAAAAAGACCCTCGATCTCCCCGGGGTCTGCAGCCGGGCCGTTCTCGCCTCGCCACGCACCCTCGGCGACAGCCCGGGCGCCCCGACCATGGGCGATCTGGCTGCACCGGGGGTCACGCTGCTGATCTACATGAACAATGTCCCGCTGGATGAACTGGTGGCGCAACTGCGCCGCGGTTACGGCAGCAACGTGGCGATCGCCCTTCTTCACCGCCTCGGCCTCCCCGGCGAGGAGGTGGTGGAGGGGACGCTCGACGACATTGTTGCCAGAGTCGGTGACCGGGATTTTTTCAATCTCAACAGTCCCGACAGGCGACCGGCCCTGACCCTGGTGCTGGTCGGCGACAGCCTGCGCACGGTGGCCGACGGCAGTTGGTGGGACCATCGGCGCGAGCACATCTGGAAGTTCAGGGGAGGAGAATAGATGCGCCTTCTCTCCCCGGTCGACAACCTGGCGGAAACCCCGGGTCTCCTGCAAGCAGGCGCCGACGAGCTTTACGGCGGCTATGTGCCGCCGGAGTGGACCGAGCGCTACAGCCTGCTGGCATCGCTCAACCAGCGCACCTTCGCCAGTGCCCAGATCGCCAGCGAAGCCGAGCTGGCGGAGATCATCAAGCTGACCCATGGCTCCGGCAAAACCTTCGCCCTGACCCTCAACGCGCCGTTTTACAGCGATGAGCAGCTGCCGCTATTGCTCGACTATGTCGACACCATGGTCGGGCTCGGCGTCGACGGGCTCATTCTGGCCGATCTCGGCCTGCTGCGTCTGCTGCGGGGGCGCCACCCGCAGGTCGAACTGCATGCCAGCACCATGGCGCACATCGGCAACAGCGGTGCCCTGCGTTTTTACGCGCAACTCGGGGTGAAGCGGGCCATTCTGGAGCGGCATCTGACCGTGGCCGAGATGAGCGCCATCGCCGCCGCCGTCCCCGAAGTGCGCTGCGATGCCTTTCTGCTGGTCGGCAAGTGCCCGAACACCGAGGGGTTGTGCACGTTTCATCATGTCAGCCCGGAGCGGGTCTGGGCATGCGAGTTGCCGTACCGGATCGAGCCGCTGCAGCCGCCTTCGGCGGCACTGACTGCGGCCATGGCCCGCCAGGCCAGCTGGTCGGCCACCGATCGTCGCCACGGTTGCGGGCTCTGTGCCATTCCCCTGCTGCGCCAGGGGGGGATCGACGGCTTGAAGCTAGTCGGGCGCGGCGCACCGGCGGCCCAGAAAGTGCGCAACCTGGTGCTGGCCGGAGAATTCCTGCAACTGGCTGAATCGATAAATGATTTCGCAGAATACCGGCGACAGGCCAGAATTGCCCACCGGCGACGATTTGGCGCTGGATGTCACCAGAATATCTGCTATTATCCGGAACTGTTGGATTCCGACCTTTAACCCGGGCTGACTCTCTGGTCTTTTCGTCGAACAAGGGGCCATTCATGATATTGCGACGTGTTTCGGTGGAACGGTATGGCTGTTTCGGTACGTCCGATTTTGAATTCCGGCGCGGCCTGAACCTGATCAGCGGCAGCAACGACAGCGGCAAGAGCCTGCTACTCAAGGTCCTGCCGGCCGTGTTGCTTGGCGTTCCTCACGGCGTGCGGCTCCGTTCATGGGGCGATTCCCTGAGCTGCCGGGGGACGCTGCTCTTCGAGGAGGGGGTGCGGCAGGTACGCATTCAGCGTGATCTCGAAAGCGACCTGGTGCGCCTCGAGGAGCGCAGCGGCGATGGCAAATGGCAGGAGCGTTTCTGTGGGCCCGTCCCTGCCGGCGGCGCTTCACCGCCGCGGCAGCAGTATTTTTCCCATTTGCGGCGCTTGTTCGGCGTCGGCGGAGAAACCTTGCTGCACTGTCTGCTCGACCCGGCGGCGCGCCAGAGCCTGTGCGACGACGACGGGCGCCTGGCCGACGGTTTGTTTGTCGATAGCGACCAACCCTCCGCGGCCGAAGTGAGCGCGGATGATCAGGATCGCCGTCGCCAGGAGATTGCCGCGCTCGAAGCGGAGATCGAGGCCGATTCCGAACAGTATCAACAGGGCGAGGAGTACCTGATCTGGATCCGCAGGCGCTGGGAGAAGGACGCCGCCGCTCCAGGACAGGCAAAGAAAAAGACCGTCGAAAAAACCGAAAAGCAGAAGGATTCCTCGTCGAAGGAGCAGCAGCGCGATGAACTGGCCCGGCAGTTGACCAGGTTCGGGGTGCCGCTGCGACTGCCCGCCGATCTCGACAAGCTTTTTGCGACCGCCGAAGGGCTGCGCCAGGAACTGGCCGGATTGCAGCTCGAGCTGACGCCGCTGCAGCGCAACCGTCAGGGTGTGAAACTTCCCGGCGTGATCTGGCCTTTGCTGCTGACGCTGGCGGCGGCCGTTCCGCCGGCGCTGGTGTTCTGGCTCAAAGCCCCGTGGATGATAGCGGCAGTCGCCGGCGCTCTGACGCTCCTGGTCCTGTCCTGGGGGATCTTCCTGGTTCGTCGCGGCAAAGCCAAGGGGATCATTGCGAATTTCGACGAGCAGATCGCCAAGGTGGAGCTCAGGCGGGCCGATGCCCTGGCACGCCAGGAGGAGCTGGCCGAGCGCTTCGCCGCCTATGACCTGCCGTCGGTCCCCGTCGAAATGGTCAAGCTGCAGCAGCTTTGCCAGCGTCATGCCGGCCTGATTCAACTCTATCAAATGCTGTGTGGCCAACTGGGGGGCGGAGCCGCTCCCGTGGCTGCCGTGCCGGTCGAATCCGATGACGGCCACCTGCGTCCCGAGGATCTGCCTGACGCCGAGGCCAAGCTGGCGGCGCTTGGCGCAAGCCTGCGCCAGCGTGAGGAACGCCTGCGGGCTCTGAAGGCCGGAGCACCGCTGACGTCTGCCCCGCCGGCGTTGCCGGCTGATGCTTTGCAACGCCAGAAGCTGCTGCTGCAGGTGGTTTGCCAGCATTTGGACCGGTTGACTGCGGGGCGTTACCGGGAGCTGCGCCTGGAAGAAGGACTGCTGCGCCTCGAGGCGGCCGCCGGCCGCTGGGCAGCGCCAGCCGCCTGCGGCCGGGGCACGGCCGAGACCCTCTCCCTGGCCCTGCGCATGGCCTTGTGTCAGTTGACCGCTGCGCGTCTGCCGTTGCCGGTCGACGACCTTGCGGCCAGCCTTGATCCGCGCCGCCTGCAGATTGCGCTGCGAGCCCTTGAGCGCTTTGCCGTCGAGCACCAGCTGCTTCTGGCCTGCAGCGACGAGGAACTGGCCAAGCGGGCCGTGCGTGAGCACTGGCCGCACATCGATCTCAACCAGTCGGCCCAGGCTGTGCCGGCTCAAGGCGGGGAGGAGAGCCATGCCGGACAACTGCATCTTCTGTAAGATCATCGCCGGCGCCATCCCCGGCAAGCTTGTCTACCAGGACGAACAACTGGTGGTGATCGAGGACATCAACCCGCAGGCGCCTTTTCATCTGCTCATCGTTCCGCGCAAGCACATCCGCACCACGCTTGATCTCACTACTGCGGACAATGCCCTGATCGGTCATGTTCACCAGGTGGCTGGGCGCATCGCCCATGATCTGGGCTTTGCCGAGGACGGGTTCCGTCTGGTGAACAATTGCAACGCAGCCGCCGGGCAGACGGTCTGGCACATTCATTTTCACCTGCTTGGTGGGCGAGACCTGACCTGGCCGCCGGGGTAAATGTTTGTCGTGATCCGTATCCGTAAACAGTATCCGTCCCTTCGGCAAGCGGTTTGGGTAGTTACGCATCACGCATCACGGATCACGTGTCCACATGACGATGACGTTTCATCTCGCCAATGACTAGACCGACACCCGAATCGTACGACGAGCGCCGAGAACAGCGCCTGATCAACGAGATCATGGAGCTGCTGGTGACCCATCACGGCGGCAGCTACAGTGAAGACGTTCTCGACCGTTCGATCGATACCCTGAACCATGCCCTGCAGACGGCCCGCGATGCGCACCGCCACCAAGTGCGCAAATCCGGCGAACCGTACTTCTTCCACCCGCTGCGCGTAGCTCATCTGGCCGCTCGCCACTGGATGGATTTCGCCTCGATCATGGCGGCCCTGCTGCACGACGTGGTCGAGGATACCCCCACTTCCCTGGAAACGATCCGTGACGATTTCGGTGACGAAGTGGCCCTGCTGGTCGACGGACTGACCAAGGTCGACGACAAGCTGCTCAGCCGTGAGGCTCTCAAGGAGCAGACCTACCGCAAGCAGCTGCTGCTGGCGGTCCGCGACATCCGCGTCCTCTGCCTCAAGTTCTGGGACCGCATCGACAACCTGCAGACCATCGGCGCCCTGTCTCCCCAGAAGCAGTCTTTGATCGCTGAAGAAACCCGGACCATCTACGTGCCGCTGGCCCTGCACCTGGGGATGGGTAAGGTTGCTCACGAACTCGATGCGCTCTCCCTGAAAATCATCTATCCCCTGCGTGCCCGCCGCTACCAGGCGGCAATCAACGAGGTGCGCTCCCGCCACGAGGCGAATCTCGGTCGGATACGCTCCGAGATCCACAACGTTCTGGAACATCACAAACTCAGTGCCCAGGTCACCGACCGCTGGCGGCCATTTTCGATTGCGGCCGCCCGCATGACCGGACGTGGACTCAGTTCGCTTTACACGCTCGACATCCAGGTCGACCGAACGATGGATGCCTACCTGGCCCTGGGGCTTTTGCACCGGCTCTTTTCGCCCATCCCCGGGAAGTTGCGCGACCACCTCAACGCCCCTTCGCAGTTCGGCTACCAGGCGCTCAAGACCACGGTACAAGCCCGCGAATTGCGCTTGCGCGTCGAAATCACCACCCGCAAGCTGGCCCGTTTCAACCAGGCCGGGGTGCTGGCGCCCGGTTTCGAGTTCCGCCGGGCCGGCTTCGAGGAGTTGATGCGTTCCCTGGCCGAAGGCGAGTCGGCCTTCGATACCGAGAGTCTGCGTCTGGCCTCGGCCACTATCCAGGTATTCACGCCGAAAGGGGAGGTGCGTACGCTGCCGGAGGGGAGCAGCGCCCTCGACTTCGCCTTCGCCATCCACGAAAAACTCGGGCTGCACGCCTGTCGGGCCAGGATCAACGGCAAGATCCGCCAGTTGAAGGCCCGGCTGCTGGATGGCGATCAAGTGGCGATCGAGACCGTCGACAAGCCGGTGGTGCTCCCCAAGTGGCTGGAGTGGGCGGTGACGCCGCGGGCCCGCAACTGTATGCGCCGCTACCTGCGCACCCGGGTCAAGCAGACACGGGCCGCAGAACAGCCTGCCAATGAATAGCCTCCTGCTGCGCTGGCTGTTGCTGCCGCTGGCGCTGCTGCTGTGCCTCCCGCCCGCCGTGCTGGCGGCCGACCACGCCACGGTTTTCATCTACCATCGCTTCGGTGATGGCCGTTATCCCTCCACCAATACCAGCGTGGCCGAATTCCGCGCCCATCTGGAAACGTTACGGCGAGGCAACTACGCCGTTCTCCCCTTGAGCGAAATCATCGACCGGTTGCGCGACGGCCGCCCCCTGCCCGAGCGTTGCGTGGCGCTCACCGTCGACGATGCCTATCGATCTTTTTTGCGCGGCGCGGTCCCCTTGCTGCGCGAGTTCGATTATCCGGCGACGCTCTTTGTCAACACCAGTGAAGTGGGCGCCCCGGACTGTTTGAGCTGGGCGGAGCTGCGCCAATTGGCGAGTGACGGCATCGAAATCGGCAATCATTCGGCCGCCCACGGTTATCTCCTCGACCGCCGCAGCGGTGAACCGCCGGAGCTATGGCGAAGTCGTGTCAAGGGCGAGATTCTCCAGGCCCAGGAAGAGCTACGTACTCATCTCGGCATGACGGCGCGCCTGTTTGCCTATCCATACGGAGAGTTTAGCCGGGAGTTGGTCGAGCTGGTCAAGGAGTTGGGTTTTGCCGGAGCCGTCGGCCAGCAGTCGGGACCCCTCGGCCGTGGCCAGGATCTCTTTGCCTTGCCGCGTTTTCCGGCAGCGGGGAATTATGGCTCGTTAGCCGACTTTCAGGATCGCCTGCGCTTCAAGCCGTTGCCGCTGCAGGTTCTGGCCCCGGGGACGGCGCCCCTGCTTGAGGGCAACCCCCCGGAATGGCGGATAAGAATCGATACGGATTTGATCGATCCGCGCACCCTGCGCTGCTATGCCGGGGGACAGGCGGCGGTTGTCAGGACGGTTGACGCGGCCCGGGGGGAATATCTCATAAAAGCGCGCGGTGCGTTGTCCGAAAGGCGCGGCAAATATACACTGACCGGCACCGATCGTTCCGGTCAGTGGTACTGGTACAGCCAGTTGTGGGTTCGCCCCGAAAACGGCGCTGTCGTACAGCAGCGTTGATCACTCTTGAGCGCAGGTTGCACGAATTGCGGGGGCCGTGACGGCAAGTTAGTCAGGGCCCCCGTCCGTTATTCCAAGCTGGTAATATGCCGTGTTGATGACTAGCTCCTGTTTTGCCGGGTCAGGGGCCATATTATCGATTTTGTGAGGAAAAGCTGTGTCGTATCAGCACAGTATGGCCAAGAGGATTTTTGATTGGCACATAAGTCCCAGGTGATTTAAGACCTAATTACAGGACAAAATATGAGACAGCCCAACCAATTGATATCAGGCTGGGCTGCTTTGTGTCATTTTGTGTCATGAATGGTGTGATTACTGAGACATTAATAACGTGGAAAGCTAAGCTACGGGCCACCGAAACTGCGAGCGGCTGTGTACTTCTCGAGAAGCAAGACCGTATATCCCGTCAGCTCAGCGACTTGTTAGGCATTCTTATGCAGTCGGTTATTTTGACAGCGAAGCGGAAGGTACCTGCACACCGTCAATAAAGGACTGCGCTTCGGTTGCAAATGCAGAGTACAAATTTTTCCCCCTATGAGAAAAAGTGATTGCGAAGCCAAGATCTTTTTTCGTTGGATGTCTGCAATAGAGGTGTTCATTTTCAAGAATGAGGGATGTAGTATTGTTTGAGCCAATCTGTGCCAGCCTGTCCTCAGAAATATTCTTCATTTGAACGCATGGGTAGCCACGAGTAGAAATATATTGGTGGGAAAATTGTTTAGTGCTGAATCTTTCGGTTTCTGCATCACGTATTGCCCCCTGAACTATGAGGTTCTCGAATTCTTCGGGCGAATCGGTTTGGGGTGGGTCAAACCTTGTGACGCGTGCTGCGAAGCTCTCGCCGGGAGCTTCGCCCTTTCGGGCGAAGGTCATGCCAGATGGTGACGATTCTAACTGTTGCCACCCCTCTGAATTTGGCGCGGAGACATTGAGGAGGGGGCCGGCGAAAACCTTCCCGGGGGGCACAAATTTAGCGTTGCCTTGATGAGACACGGTACAGGCAGAAAGGCTAAAAATTATCGATGAGAGGGTGATTGCAAATATTAAACGCACCATTCTTTTCCTCACCGTGGGAATGTCTTTTATCCTCCTGTAAGGCGAAGGCGGACATTTTCTCGTGCTTACTATTCCATCCTCTAATTGCGGTATTTGCTAAAAGTGAAATCAGTCGCTTTTTGCGGTTCATGGCAGGAGAAACAGGCATTCTTCGGGTCTGTGACAGCCCGTTCTTTTGTATCGCCCTTAAATCCCTCGAAGCCCCATCCGCCCGTTTCCGCAAATTTCTTGGTATTTTTTTCCATCACACCTACAATCTTGCGCTTGTCTTCAACGGTTGCATTGTTGTCGCTTTTAGCCTCCAAGAGGTCAAAAACCAACACAGCTCCGTCAGGATAAAGCTTACCGCTCTTCATTGCTTTTAGAGCTTTATCATTGGCGTAAATATGGTGAATGCCGCCGAAGGACTCATAGAGAGGATGTCCCTGCTGAATCACCATGGATTTGACATGGCCCCAATTGCGGTAGCCTTCAGGATATTTAACCATTGGTTTTTTCACCTCTCCTGAGGATGCGTTGGCGAGAAACAGAAAGGCCAAACTAAATACGATAACACTGATAATCAGCTTCTTCATATTCTTCATGGTAATTTTCTCCTTTTTTGTTTTGCCCGCTTTCGCCTAATTTGTCATGACAGAAATAGCATTCGAGCTGAGTAGGCCATGTCCTTTCATCATGCCTATATTCATTACGTAGCGTTTAGCCGCGGGCGCGCTTGCCGGCCCGCCCTCGCCTTTGCTTCTTCCCCATACTTATCACGGTAGGGCCGAAATACAAGCGTGATCCGTCGGCTACAACGCCTGGTTGGATGCTCTTCATGTTGTTGCTCGTCCTACTTGTCGCGATGGACCATCGAGGGAGAAAAGGCAGGCGAACAGACCGCGACATATTCTGCCCCTTGGGGTGTGCTGTATTGGACCCACGACCCTTTTTCGACTATGACGGCCTGACCGGCCTTTACAGTAAATTCGCGATCGCGCAACTTGACGTGTAGGGCACCGGCAATGACAACCGTGTATTCGTCGAATTCTGGTGTTTGGCCTGGTTCAGACCATCCCGCCGGGCTAACCATCTTCGCGATGCTTACACTCGTTGTTCCTTAATTGACCCGCCCGACGAATTCCGAGATCTCTTTGGGCGGGGCTCCGTGCGCTTTGATGACCGTCGGCTTGTCGATATGTATTGTCATTCGGGTTTCTTTTTCTTGCATCCAACGACTTAAATGAGGCGCCGGGCAACCACCTCTGAATAAACCCGCCAGCTTATGCCCGGTCGCCTCGATTTTCTTGTTATCCGCGGTTTCTCATTTTTCCTGGGTCATGAGAAAGCCTGCCCGGATGGCAGGCGGGATTTCTGTGCTCAAAAAGCAGTAGTCCTTGACACGATTTTGCTTGACTCGAATTGCATCATGAAAGACATGCGCTACAATGGCCGAGTGGGAAAGTAGGGCTTCCGGATTCACGTTATGGGTGAGGTTTAAACTCAAGGAGTAAGGCCATGAAAGTATTCGTGACGCTGATAGTTGCAGCATTACTGGCACTTCCAACGGCAGCATTGGCCAACCACCACGCGGTCAAAATTTCGAAAAAGGAAGGAGTCGGAAACTACATCACCGACGCTGAGGGGAAAACGCTATACTGGTTCAAGAAAGACTCTCCGGGTCAGAGTGCCTGCGCTGGACCGTGTGTAGAGAAGTGGCCACTATATTTCCGTGAAGCAGTAGCGGCGCCAGAGGGGGCCGATCTTAAGGATTTCTCCACCATCACTCGTGCAGACGGCAAGTCGCAGACGACCTTCCGCGGCTATCCCCTCTACTACTGGATCAATGACGCCAAAGCGGGCGACACGAATGGCCAGGGCGTTAACAGCGTCTGGTACGTGGTTGACCCGGCAAACTTCCCACCCAAATAAGCAGACAAAACGAAGTTGCAACCCAAGGCCGGGGCTCCCACCTCGGCCTTTCCATTTGCGACCCCACTCCATAGTCATATGTTGTTTCCCAATATTTAACGGTACCAACAAAGACCTTCGGGGTGTTTTTGGCAGTGCCGTTGCCATGCAAGACGGCCACCTGGGTCTCCAGGTGGCCGCAGTTTTCGATGTCGTAAATATGGCGGTCAGTTAGACGCCGGTTTCTGCCTCAGAACCCGTGACAAATAAGGCATTAAGCCTATCTTAACCAACTTTAACAATTTTAAGATTGTCATGTTCCTGATACAAATCGAACGGATTCCTTTATTCTTTCAGAGCATTCTTCTACCCATTTTCCGATTTCTGATAAACGAAATGGCTTAACAATGTGATGGCAGCCAAAAATCATCATTGCATCTTTTACTTCTTTAGCAACACCTGTGCTCATCACGGCCTTGTTTTTAACTAAAACTTTGCACCCACGTCGTTTTTGCAACTGCAAAAAATCGAAAGCGCAGACTTTCGGCATTTCCATGTCGATTATAACAATGTCGCTGCAAGGTTTTTCTCGAGAACATCGACAGTCTTCGTCTAAGAGATTACGAAAAAGCGGGCAAAATGTTGGGTCTTTAAATGTTAAAACACTGTGACCAAGCCTCGTCAGATATGCTTGTAGCAACCCTTGCATCTCTGTGTCATTGTCAATAACAATAATGTCTAGTTTCATGTTAAAATCTCAATTCGGTCAAAACTTTCAAGTATAAGCAACTTTCTTATCAACATAACCATTCAATCGCATCTTCTCGACACGGAAACAACCGTACGTTCCAGTTTCTGTTTCTACAGGCATTTTCAAAAAATCTTGCCGCAAATCTGGACTTTTCCGACCCAGGCTGGATCAGGGCTATTCGACTGGAGCGGCACAAGCCTTCGTTCAAAAATTGTTTTGCAGGAATATTGTAAATTTCCGTCAGAGAAGCCAAAAACTCCACATCGCGCGCATCAATAAGAAACCCAAGAGTGCCTTTTTTATCCGCAAGGGAAATACATTTTGAGGTCATTTCTCGCATATCCTGGCCGCTAGTTGCCCCGCGACAAATCGCTTCAACGATTTTTTGCTCGGCGTCGAATTTTACTTCCCAGGACATGTTAGCCTCCCAACTCCCATCACGCAGCACAGGCTTCTGAACTTCACCTCAGCGACGAGAAAATATCCGTGTACCCGCCAGTAAAATGCGTGAGTACTCACTATTTTTTCGGGGAAAATTTTTATGCTCTAGCCCCTTGCAGACACGCCTCTATAAGCA
>CAZRTZ010000056.1:0-16914 GCA_964603155.1 uncultured Geobacteraceae bacterium
CGGCGACTTGACCAGTCCGCCCACCACGCTCGCCAGCGCGCCCTCCATGCCGGCCACCACGATGATCACCGCCGCCTCGCGCAGCTGCCGCGAGTGGGCCAACAGGCGGTGCAGACCGGCGACGCCGACATCGCTGATCTCCACCACCCGGTTCTGGAACATCTTTGCTGTCACGGCTGCTTCGCGCGCCACCGGTAGATCGGAGGTGCCGGCACAGACCACCGCCACCGTGCCGCGGCCGAGATCTTCCAGCGGCTGCTGCTCCAGGGCAAAAGTCCGCGCCAGGGAATCGTAGATGCCGCCGGGATGGGCCTGCACCAGCGCTTCGGCCTTTTCCGCGGAGAGGCGGGTGACCAGGACGTTGCCGCCCCGGGCGGCCATGCGGCCGACGATGGTGGCCACCTGCGCCGCAGTCTTCCCCTCGCCGAGAATCGTCTCCGGGACCCCCTGTCTGAGAGCACGGTGATGATCGATCAGCGCCACTCCGGCATCCTCAAAGGGGAGGTCGCGCAGCCGCTCCACCCCCTCTTCCGGGGAGATGTTACCGGCTTGAATGGCTTCGAGGAGGGTTTTCAGTTCGGCTGCATTCATCAGGGGCTACTCCGAACTGTTCCGCGGGATGAACACTTCCCGCGGCCGGCTGGTGCCGTCGGAGGGGCCGACGATCCCCTCGGCCTCCATCTTTTCGATCATGCGGGCCGCGCGGTTGTAGCCAAGGCGCAGCCGGCGCTGCAGCATGGAGATCGAGGCCTGGCGGGTTTCGGCAATGATCGCCAGCGCCTCATCCCACTTCTCGTCGTAACCGTCCTCGTCCTCGTCGCTGCCGCTCCCGGCGCTCGCCGCCGGAGTCTCCAGAATCGACTTGTCGTAGTCGGGGCTCCCCTGCTTTTTAAGGAAATCGACCACGCGCTGGACCTCGAGGTCCGAGACGAAGGCACCGTGGGCGCGCTGCAGCACGCCGCTCCCCGGCGGGATGAAGAGCATGTCGCCGTTGCCGAGCAGGGTTTCCGCCCCCATCGAGTCGAGGATGGTGCGCGAGTCGATGCGCGAGAAGACCCGGAAGGAGATACGCGTCGGCAGGTTGGCCTTGATCAGACCGGTGATGACATCGACGCTCGGCCGCTGGGTGGCGAGGATCAGGTGGATGCCGGCGGCGCGGGCCATCTGGGCGAGGCGGGCGATCGCCTCCTCGACCTCGCGGCCGGCCACCATCATCAGGTCGGCCAGCTCGTCGACAATCACCACGATATACGGCAGGTGGGCGTGGTCGAGAACCTCACCTTCGATCGTCTCGATCTCGGGCAGCGCATCCTCCCCCAACTCTGTGTCGAACAGCGTCGCCTTGGTGCGTTTCCCCTTCGGCTCCTCCGCCTCCTTGGCCAGCTTGCGGTTGTAGCCGTCGATGTTGCGCACCCCCTTGTCGGCCATCAGCTTGTAGCGGCGCTCCATTTCGCGCACCGCCCAGTTCAGCGCCAGGGTGGCCTTCTTCGGGTTGGTCACCACCGGCAGGAGCAGGTGGGGGATGCCGTCGTACATCGACAGTTCCAGCATCTTCGGGTCGATCATGATCAGCCGCACGTCGCGCGGATCGGCCCGAAGGAGCAGGGAGAGGATCATGGCGTTGATCGACACCGACTTGCCGGTGCCGGTGGAGCCGGCGACCAGAAGATGGGGCATGCGCGCCAGGTCGCTGACCACGGTATGGCCGAAGATGTCCTTCCCCAGGGCCAGCGGCAGGCGGCCGCCGTTCTTCTGGAACTCCTCGGCGGCGATGATCTCTTTGAGGAAGACCATCTCGCGGTCGCGGTTGGGGATCTCGATACCGACCACGCCCCGCCCGGGGATTGGCGCCACGATGCGGATCGACTGCGCCTTGAGCGCCATCGACAGGTCGTCGGAGAGGCCGGCGATCTTGCTGACCTTGACCCCCGGCGCCGGGGCGAACTCGTACATGGTCACCACCGGCCCCGGCTTGATCTCGGAGACCTCCCCCTCGACGCCGAAATCCTGCAGCTTCTTCTCCAGCAGCCGGGCGTTCATCATCAGCGTTTCCTTGTCGACCGGCTTGGTCTTTTCGCCGTCGTGGTCGAGCAGGGAGATCGGCGGCTGGTGGTAGGTGCCGGACGCCGGGAGGAAATCGAAGGTTTCCTGGGCGAGTTCGTCCTTCCCCTTCTTGCCGCGCCCCTTGCGCTCAAGCAACGGCACGACCTCGGCCATGGCCGGCCGCGGTTCCGGGGGGCGGATCACCACGCCGCGTTCCCTGTCGGGCTTGTCGTGCTCCTCCAGTTCGCGGCGGGCGGCGCGGGCCTCGCGGTAGCGTTCCATGCGGTCGCTGGCCCGGCCGAACAGCCCTTCGAGGAAGAGCACCAGCGAGAAGCGCATGACCAGGATCGTCGAAACCGCCAGGCCGATGAGGAGAAAGAGGGCCGCGCCGATGGTGTTGAACCACCCCTTGAGGGTATCGGCCAGAAAGTCGCCGGTGACGCCGCCGCCGCGCACGATGGTCTGCCCGAACCAGTCGATCTGATCGAAGCGCAGGGCGATCAGCCCGCCGAGGCAGGCGATCAGCATCAGGAAGGAGAGGAGCTTGTAGAAGCGCGGATGCAGGTCGCGGAACTTGAGGAGACGCCAGGCGGCGAGCAGGCAGGCCAGCGGAATGAGCAGGGCCGGCAGCCCGAACACCTGGAAAAACAGGTCGGCGACATATGCCCCGACCTTGCCGCAGATGTTGTGGATTGTCGTCGGGGCGAGGTTGTTGTTGAACGACGGGTCGCCGCTGTGGAAGGAGGCCAGGCTGAGCAGCAAAAAGAGGCCGGCCGCCAGCCAGAGCAGGCCGATGATCTCCTTTTTGACATGCTCGGCAAGAAACGTTTTACGGGCTGGTTCGGTCATGATCGGGCCGTTTTTCGGAAATTAGGACATGTTAGCGCGAAACGCCGTGGCGGTCAAAGCCGTTGCGCAAACTGCGCGGTTGACAGCGGCTTTTCGCCGCGGGTATTTTGTCGTGTTCGTCAACCCCCACAGGAAGGAACTCTCATGTCCAAAACATTGCACGTGATTGGCGCCACCATGCTGCTGGTGGCGATTGCCGCCGGCTGCACCGCCGAAGAAGCCGTCGTCAAGCTGGACGATGCCAAGCAGCGCATCAGCTACACCATCGGCCTGAACATCGGCAAGGATTTCAAGACCCAGGACGTCGCCATCGACACCGCCGCGCTGATGGCCGGCGTTCGCGACGGCATGGCCGGCACCGCCCCGCGCCTGACCGAAGAGCAGATGAAGAACGAGATCAAAACCTTCCGTGAAGGGATGATCGCCCAGCAGGAAGCCAAGCAGAAATCCCTCGGTGAAAAGAACAAGAAGGACGGCGCCGAGTTCCTGGCCAAGAATGCCAAGGCCGAAGGGGTCAAAGTCACCCAGAGCGGCCTGCAGTACAAGGTGCTCAAGGAGGGGACGGGGCCCCTCCCCGCCAAAGATGCCATCGTCAAGGTCCACTACCGCGGCACGCTGATCGACGGCACCGTGTTCGACAGCTCCTACGACCGCAAGGAGCCGCTGACCCTGCCGGTCGGCGGCGTCATCCCCGGCTGGACCGAGGCGCTGGCCATGATGAAGGAAGGCTCCAAGTGGCAGCTCTTCATCCCCTCGGATCTGGCTTACGGCGAGGACGGCGCCCCGCCGGTGATCGGCCCGAACGCCACCCTGCTCTTCGAGGTCGAGTTGCTTTCGGCCGCCGCCAAACTGGAGTAGACCGCATGGAGCGCGCAGCAAAAAGCGGCGACCGGGTGCGGGTCGCCTATACCGGCCGCTTCGACGACGGCAGCATCTTCGACAGCTCCGAGGGCAACCCGCCCCTGGAGTTCACCATCGGTGCCGGCGAGGTCATCTCCGGCTTCGACAGCGCGGTAACCGGGTTGAAGTCCGGCGAGAGCCGCACCGTGGCCATCCCCCCGGAGGAGGGCTACGGCCTGCACCTGCCGGAGATGGTGGCGGAGGTCGAGCGCCGGCAGATTCCCGATGACCACCTGCTCGAGGTCGGCAACTATCTGGAGGTCAACGCCCCCAACGGCGCCAGCTTCGAGGTGCGCATCGCCGGGCTGACCGACAGCCATGTGCGCCTCGACGGCAACCACCCCCTGGCCGGCAAGACGCTGAATTTCGAGATCACGCTGATCGAGTTTGTCTAGGGCAGGTTGAGGCTCAGGCTCAGGTTAAGGCTTAGGTTGAGAGTCTAGAAACACTGGAGGATAAAAGGCAGCGGGGCGTCCGGAAGGGCGCCCCGCTGTTTTGTAAAGGGTTTTGTAGGGGCGTGATTCATCACCCCCTGGGCGCAACGAATTGCGCCCCTACGGATCACGGATCACGGATCACGGATCACGGATCACGGATCACGAATCACGAATCACGAATCACGAATCACGAATCACGAATTACCGTTGACCGATTACGGGCGACGCATGCGTCGCCCCTACTGCATCTCGTAAATCAGCAGGGCGGAGTTGCCGTAGGTTCCGATCATGCCGCCGCGCGAGAACATGACCAGCATGACGATCTCGTTGACGCCGTCGTTGTCCGCATCGGCCATGCGGAAGTCGCCAAGGTAGCCGCCCTGCGGCTTGGTGCGCCAGCGTTCGACCAACGAATAACCGTCGTAGGTCACGGCCTTGAGGTGACTGCTGTTGAATTGGCGGAAGGCGCTGAAGGTCCGGCTCCCTTCGTTGACCGGCACCAGCACGGTCCCCTCCGGCCCCGGCTCCAGGCGCGGCTCGATGAAGGCATAACGAATCGAGGCCCCGGACGCGCCGTCCGGTCGTTCGAAGGAGGTTTCCGAGCCGCCGAAGTAATCCGAACTTTCCCAGAGGATATCGCCGGTTACATCCAGAACCTGCAGTTTGTCGTTGACGTTGAGGTTGGCAATCAGCGTTCCGCCAGCGCTTTCGAATTTCTGGAACCCGCTGACCTGCACCCGGCTCGGCAGATCGACGGCCGCGCCGCGCTGAAGTTTGTCGCCACTGCGGGTCAGGCGAAAGATCGGCCCGCTGAAATCGGAAGTCTGGTCGCGCACATCCGGGTTGATTTCCTGGCCGAGCAGCTGGTAACCCTCGCCGGGGAGATTGACCTTGCGCAGCAGGTAAGGGATGCTTTTGATGATCTGAACCAGCTTGCCGTTCTGCATTTCCAGCGCAATTGAGCGCAGCGAGTTCTGCCCCGCCATCGAAACGTACAATTCCATGCGACCATCGCCGTCGAGGTCGAGACCATCGAGGGTCATCGCCGAGCCGCCGGTACCGAACGGATAATCGGCAACCGGCTCGAATTTGCCGGCGACAACCCTGGCCACCACGATGCGATCCTTGAAGCCGAGGACGATTTCGTTCTTGCCATCGCCGTCGATGTCGCCAACTTCGACCCCGACCGGATGCCCTTCCATGCGCGGCCCGTACCAGACCCCCTCGCGGTTGTCCATCTGACTCATGATCAACCCGCCGCGGGTGGCACTGCCGCTGCCGGGGAGAGCCCCTCCGGGGCCGGCCGGGGAACTGCTGCCACCGCCAAAAATTTTCGTGACCCCCGAGAACAACCCCTGAGAACCACTCCCCCCGGGGAGCGCACCGGGCGCCGGGGCAGCCGCCGGGCTGCCGGGGGCGACGATGCTGGCGCCGGCCGGGGCCACACCCGCCGGAACGGCCGGAGCGGCGATCGCCACCTTGCCGGCCACCTGCTCCGGGCGGTAGAAGCGCACCGGCTGGAAGGCCTGGTCCTTGATACCGAGCCCCTTGTCGTTGTAGACGAAGACCAGGGTCGGCTCCATGTTCGGCACCGGGCGTGGCTGTTCCGGCCTCTTCGCTTGGGCGACGGCGTAGCTCTGCCAGTTGAGATCGGGGAGGGCCCCCTGCAATTGGGTGAAGACCGCCTCGCCGTCGCCGGCGTAATCCCAGAAAATCGCCGGCAGCCCGGAGAAACGCCGGGCTTCTTCGCCGGCCTTCAGATCGCCTTTGCCGCTGATGACTTCGGCGTAGGAGTAGCCGTTCTTGACCTTGGTGACACGCAGCACCGCCTTGACCGTCTCCAGGTTGCCGATGGTCTTCTTGGTCACCGGGTTGACCACCGGCGCGCCCTTGACGATGACCGAGAAGAGGTCGCCGGCCTGCACCCCCTGGCTGGCATCGGCATCGATCAGCCACTCCGCGCCAGTCGGCGCCGGGGCGATCAGGCTGGCATTCTTCGGGCCGAGATCGCGGGCGACATCCTCCTTGAAGCCGGCGAAGGCGGGGAGGGCGCAGAGCAGGGACGCGGCCAGGATTAACGCCATGTATTTCATTGGGCCAGACCATTGATTAATCATGCAGAACCTCACCGGGTTGATGACGTAGGGGCATGGCATGCCATGCCCGGGATTGTGCCGGCATAATACTCTAAAAGGGGAGAGAAACCGAGAGGAATTTCACGGATTCTCCGCTGTGCTATTGCACGCTCGGGGACTCTATCTTCAAGCAGGGGCAAGCCAGCATTGTCACGGGCGATGCGGTGCATCGCCCCTACAAGCGTCCTGGAGGCTAATGGCCATATCAGGAAAATCTGTGAGGATTTTGCGATCCATGGTCACCAGCCTGACCCCCTGACTTTGCGCCAGGGCGACGAATTCGCAATCGTAGGCTGAACACGAACTGACGCTGACCAGTTTGAGCACATCTTGCGAGACGCTTCCATACTCGTTCTCTTTAAGAAACGACTCGGCCTCCTCCTGGATGCGTACGGCCTCCCCAAGGGAAATCAGTCCCTTCCTCAAATACAAAGCCAGAACATTTCTGAACTCGCTGCGCCAGAGAATCGGCACGGCCCATTCGGGATCGCATTCGACCAACCGCTCGGCATCTCTGGTGAGGTCAGTCGGGAGGTACAGATAAGCGATGATGTTGGTGTCCACAACAATCATGGACGACCCTCATCGATGGCCTGCGTGATTTCCTCGCGGCTGACGATGTTCTCATCAAACTGCGGGCGCACGGCTCTGGCCAGGCGGATTCTCTCCACGGGGGTAATCTTTTGCGGCATCAACACCGTTTCCAGGCAATGAACAATTTCGCTGTTCAGGCTGCGGTGGTGGCTTTCGGCAACGAGTTTCAGTTTATCGTAGAGATGCTGCGGAATGTTTTTTACGGTCAGGGCGGGCATAGCGATCTCCTTTGGTTTCATAATGGTATCAGAACGGTTTCACGTCAAGTAGGGGCGGCGTTTCGCCGTCCGTTTGATACCGCCCGGATAATGTTCATCTACCAGCCACCGCGCCGGATTACCGGCGATGTAGTCGCGGATCGCCGCCAGGTCACGGTCGTCGCGGATCACGTGTTCGTAGTAGTTCCGTTGCCAGACGGGGTGGCCGAGGGTGAGGCGGAGGTGGTTGATGTGTTTGGTAACAGCGGATTTGAACGAACCAACGATTGTGCCGATTGAATTTGGTTTGGGTCCATTTCGTAGGGGCGACGCATGCGTCGCCCGGGCAGGACCGGGCACGCCAACAACGGGCGACGCATGCGTCGCCCCTACACCGGGGAAATCATCCATCAACACGACGACCCCATGTACATGGTTGGGCATGATGACGAATTGGTCCGATTCTACGTGCGCGAAATGGTCCGGCAATGCGTCCCACGTTTGTTGAACAACCTCCCCCAACCCATTCAACCGCACCACCTCATCGACCACATCGCCAAACAGACATTCGCGCTCATGCGTGCAAATGGTGACGAAATACGCGCCGGGGGTGGAGTCATCGAAATTGGACAGACGGATGGGACGGCGGGATGGTACAGGCATGGAGCCCTCCTGGGGACGGGCGGGGAGACCCCGCCCCGACGATAACAATGCATGACATCAATGGGGTGGAGGATAGCACAAAATCCGGCGTTTACAATCTGATCCGCGTAGGGGCGCACACTTGAGACGCCAGATTTCCTTGGCGACCATCATCCGGGCGATGCATGCATCGCCCCTACACCGCCGCCATCCACGTAGGGGCGACGCATGCGTCGCCCGATCTTGGGCAAATGAAAAGGCCGGGTCTTGCGACCCGGCCTTTCCGGTACTACCAGTAACGCGCGTTGCTTAGAACGGCACGTTGACCATCAGGTAGGTCTTGTAGATGCTGTCCGGATCGGACAGGCCGCCACCGTTGACGTCGGTCACGGTGTCGTCGTAGAAGCTGCCGAAGTCGGCGAAGGCGGCGTTCAGGCTGACATCGACCTTCTCGAAGAACTTCTTGCCGACGCGCAGGGCGAGTTCGTAGCCGAGGGTCTTGCCGTCGCGCTCGTCGGTGTTGAGGTAGTTGCCGCTGACATACGGGGTGTCTTTGTCGTTGCGCTCGTCGTCCACCGCCAGGTAGTAACCGGCACCCCAGTTGACATACATGTTGTCCGGGAGGGTGTGGTTGCCGCTGAGGACGAAGGCCATCAGGCCGAAGCCCTGGCGGGCGGCGTCGTCCATCGCGTAGCGCTCCTTGGTGGCGTTGCAGACGAACTTGTCGGTGAGGAAGATCATCTGGTTCTCGCCGACGAAATCGTACTCGCCGAAGCTGCCCATCCAGTAGCCGTTGTCGTCGGCATCGTCGTCTTCGCTGATGTAGATGGCGCGCAGGCCGATGTCGCCGTTGCTGAGCTTCATCTTGCCCTTGACCGAAGCGGCCCAGGCCTTGCTGTCCTCATCATCGGCCCCGGCAACGTCGATATTCAGCTTGCCGTCCTGCAGAATCGCGAAGCCGTCGATGCTGAAGTCGCCGAAGGTGGCGGCAGCGTTCAAGCCGTAGAAGAACACTTCCGCATCAAGCTTGTCGGCGAGGGTGGTAGCGATAGCTTGATTACCCCACTCACCAAAACCGTTGTTTGAACCCGAAACACCCAAGATGTACGCCGAGGAGCCGGCAACGTTCGAGCGGGGATCCTGGACATCATTTGCGTCAAGATAATAGATAGCAGCGCCGGCCTTGAAGGTATCGGAGAATTTCTGGGAAACGGTCACACCGTAGAAGTCGGTGTCGTCCCAGTTGCTGCGGGCAGCGTTCGCACGGGATTGACCAGCCGTGTAAACACCATTCTGAACACTGTCGCCGTCGTTCTCGTCCCACTTGGCATAGAGAAGGCCGATGGAAGTGTTGCCGATCTTGTGCTTGACGGCGGCGCCGGTCATGTCGCCGTTGACGACCAGGCCTTCGAACTCGTCGGCGTAGTTCTGCAGACCGAGGCGGGCGCTGGTGTCGCCGGACTTGATGTCGAGGAAGATCCACTTGGACTCGACGTTGACGCCGTCGCCGTCGAAGCCGCCACCCTGGCCACCGGGATACTTGGTGGAGGTACCATTACCCCAGTCGGTGTCGATTTCGGCCAGGTAGGTGATCGAGACGTTGTCGTTGAGGGTGTTGACCACGCCGAGGCGCAGACGCTGGTCGACCCAGGACTGGGAATCGCCGTCTTCGTAATTCTTGTTCTTCAGCTCGTTGTTGTAGCCCATCAGGCGATAGTTGCCCGTCACCTTGAGCTCGGCGAGAGCCGGGGTGGCAACGGCCAGAGCCAAACCCGCCGCCAAAATTGTTTTTGCCGTTTTGTTCACGTTTTGCCTCCTAAATATCATTGGGTTGGCGTTCGGATGCCGGCCTATCCGGCACCTTCTAGCAACTCTTCAAGCTCACTTTTGGATCGGTGCGTCGAATTCGTAGCCGCAGGCCGGGCACTTGGTCCGGACCTTATCCTTGCCCCCGGCCGCACAGGCCATCAGGGAGAGGGCGAGAACCGCCACCATCAGCAAGGAAACCAGCTTCTTCATCCAGTCACCTCCTTCCGTTGTAGTGGACTCCTTAAACCATCCGCGGGCCGCGAGGCACACGGGAAAACACTACTTCGGCGAAACTTTACTTCTACAACAACGGTGCCAAAACCACGTTCTGCCAGAAACCATCAGAAACCCACCGGAATCGCTAGTGTTTTCTCACGAAAACCAAACATCCACAGAGAATCAGCACCACATTCCAACCATCCAACCGTTGCAGACACGCCACAGCCGCTGTGGCAAACCGGCAACAACATCTGTGCAAAAGCACACTGTGAATCAGGTTAAGGTTAAGGTTACAGTGCGGCCTCAACCAGCTTTTTAATCTCCGCCGCGGGGATGACGTTGGCGGAGTTGCCGTTGTCGAAGCGCACCTTCTGCTCGCGGTCGATCACCAAAAGGCGCGGGATCAGGTAGACGCCGTAGCCCCTGTAGGCCTGCATGTCGTCATCGAGCAGCGCCTGGTGCGTCACCGACACGTTCTGCCCGGCAAAGTAGCGCGTCACCATCTCCGGGGTGTCCTGCACGAACACCTCGAGCAGCGCCACCTCCTTCTCCTTGAAGAAGTCCCCGAGCGAGGCCAGTTCCTTGGAGAGGACCTTGCACGACGGGCACCAGGTGGTCGCCAACTTGAGGACCACCACCCTCCCCTTGAAATCGGCAAGGCTGACGCTTTTGCCGTCGACGGTCTGCGCCGTGAATCCCGGCGCCGGCTGGCCGGCCTCCACCGCCCCGGCATACACGGGGGCGAAGAGCAGAACGGTCAGGATGAAAAAGAACGCGAGGCTTTTTTTGATCATTTTAAAACACCGTGCTAAATATATTTAGAGGGTCGATGCTTGTCAACGAAAAAACCTCTGAAGCCGCATAAAGCCTGGCATTCTGTGATAAAATTAATTTTATAACGTTTTTATAAAAATCTCCGGGCGCACGCCAGGCGCCCCTACAAATGATCGTCCACATCCATGCGGCCGTGCAGGATACGCACGACCTGAACCCGGTTGTCAGCTATGCTGCGATAAAAAATTACGTGCCCCCCCAGGGGGAGCTTGCGATAGCCTGGACGAATTTCACTGCATTCCCTGCCGAGGCCCGGAGCTTCCCCCAGGCGGTGAAAACAGTCGTCAAACATGGAAAGATATCTGATCGCCTGTTCACGACCCCAACGCGCCCAGGTAAATCGTGCAATGCTTTTCAGATCAGCCCTGGCCTTTGGGGTCAGAACGACCCTTTTCATCCACCAAGGCCTTCAGAATCCAGTTCACGAATCAATTCTGCAAGCGAGTATTCCTGGTCAGGCCCACTGTCCTCGCCTTCTCGGAGAGCGCGCCGCAAGGTCTCCAATCTGGTCTCACGCTCTTCGAGAAGCTTCAAGCCCGCCCGGATTGCTTCGCTTGTCGTACCAAAATGGCCTTGAGAAATTTGCTCTGCTATAAAACTTTCGAAATGCGGCCCGAGCGTTACGCTGGTGTTTTTCGGCATTTGAACCCCTCTTTGTTAAGGCTGACGCTATTATATAATATTTATTGGTATTGCGCCAAGCGGTCCACGGGCGAGGCAACGCCTCGCACCTACGCCCCGAACAGGCCAGGCGCATGCAGTGCGCCCCTACCGGATCACAGGAATCTACGCCTCACTCCTCAATGCCCCGGCTCGCACAATTCCGTCAGCACGCCGCCGCTGGCCTTGGGGTGGAGGAAGGCGATGCGTGTGTGATGGGCGCCGGTGCGCGGGGTCTCATCGATCAACCGCACCCCCTGCCCCTTGAGGGCGTCGAGACGTCCCTGCAGCCCCTCGACCTGATAGGCCAGGTGGTGGATGCCGGGACCGTTCTTCTCCAGGAACTTGGCGACCGGGGAATCGGGGGCGGTCGGCTCGAGCAGTTCGATGCGGCTTTCGCCGATCACCAGGAAGGCCACCTTGACCTTCTGCTCCTCCACCACCTCTTCGCCCTCGTATTCCAGGCCGAGGACCTCGCGGTAGAATGGCAGCGCGGCTGCGATACTTTCAACGGCAATGCCGATGTGGCTGATCTTTTTGGGCATGTTGGACCTCGTTTGTTAGAGACGTGTGAGCATGTTGATAAGAATACAGGATTCAGAATACAGAAGTCAGGATAAAATCAGGGAACCGAATCTAGAATCTTTGCCGCGTAGCTTTCCAGCAGTTTGCTGATCTCTTCAAGCATTACAGCCAGCGACTTGCTACAGCCATAGCCAAGATCATTTGCCAGAATCAGGTAATATCTGGTTTCTTCGAGCGATCCTTGGGCAATATTCAGGAATCTGGCCTTGTCCTTCAACCCCTTCTTTTTGAATCCTTCTGCAATATTTGCCGGAATAGAAACGGCCGCT
This sequence comes from uncultured Geobacteraceae bacterium, assembly GCA_964603155.1. GTDB lineage: Bacteria > Desulfobacterota > Desulfuromonadia > Desulfuromonadales > BM103 > VAUL01. The sequence goes on from CAZRTZ010000056.1 coordinate 12,174, forward strand.
CGTCTCAGCTGAGATCTCAGCCCGTAAATCTCACGCTTTGGAAACTCCTCGGTCCAGCCATAAACCTGCAAGACAAAACCATGTGCCTTCTGCCATACGATCAAATCCTGAAAGTTTCTTGCTGTCATCTCTCCCTCCCATCATTTCAGCAATTTCATATCATTCTGAATTCTGACTTCTGAATTCTGGATTCGCCTTTAGCTTCTCCGGAACACCTCCATCAATCGCCGCGCCGCAGCACCCGGGGTCGTCACTCCCGCCGCGACGCTTTCCTGCAGCTGCGGCAGAAGGGCTTCGACTTTGGGGTGGCGCAGGAAGGTCTCCTTGAGATCGTCCATCAATAGGGTCCACATCCAGTCGCTGTTCTGCAGGGCGCGCTTGGCGACGAACTCGCCGCCTTGCTGCATGGCGGCGCGGAACGCCTCGACGGTCTGCCAGACCTCGGCGATCCCCTCACTGTGCAGGGCGCTGCACAGCAGGACCGGCACCTGCCAGTTGGCGCTCTTGGGCGCGGTCATGTGCAGGGCGTTGGCGCATTGCTGGCGGGCCAGGTCGGCACGCGGGCGGTTCTCCCCTTCGGCCTTGTTGACCAGGATGGCGTCGGCGATCTCCATCACCCCGCGCTTGATCCCCTGCAGCTCGTCGCCGGCATTGGGGAGCTGCAGCAGGAGAAAGAAGTCGACCATGGAGGCGACCGTGATCTCCGACTGACCGACACCGACGGTCTCGACGATGATCACGTCGAAACCGGCCGCTTCGCAGATCAGCATGGTCTCGCGGGTCTTGCGCGCCACCCCGCCGAGGGTGTCGCCGGCCGGCGACGGGCGGATGAAGGCCTTGGGATCGCGGGAGAGTTCCTCCATACGGGTCTTGTCGCCGAGGATGCTGCCACCCGAACGCTGCGATGAGGGGTCGACGGCCAGGACCGCGACCTTGTGCCCTTGCGCGGTCAGATACAGGCCGAAGGCCTCGATGAAGGTGCTCTTCCCCGCCCCCGGTACACCGGAGATGCCGATGCGGATGGCGTTGCCGGTATCGGGAAGAAGATCGTCGAGGAGAGTGGTGGCGGCGAGGGAGTGGTCGAGGTTGCGACTTTCGACCAGGGTGATGGCCTTGGCCAGGGCGCGGATGTTGCCGGCACGCACGCCGGCGGCGAGATCGTGGAGGATGGTCATGCAAGCAGCGGTTCTATCTGTTCCCCCCTGCAAGGCAGGGGGGATGGTGAGTGGAACGAACCAGGGGGGTCACAACCATCCAAGCACCCCCCCGCCCTACGGGCACCCCCCCTGTTTCACAGGAGGGGACAGACAAAAGCAAAACCCCTACCGCCGCTTCTCCTCGATCGCATCCAGCGTCTGGGTGGCGGAGGTGATGATCGGGGTGCCGGGGCCGAAGATGCGGGCGGCGCCGGCTTTATGCAGCTCATCGTAATCCTGGCGCGGGATGACGCCGCCGCAGACCACGGCGATGTCGGCGGCGCCGAGGCGCTTGAGCTCCGCTGCCAGCTGCGGCACCAGGGTCTTGTGCCCGGCGGCGAGGCTGGAGACGCCGACCACGTGGACATCGTTCTCCACCGCCATCTTCGCGGCTTCCTCGGGGGTCTGGAAGAGCGGACCGACATCGACGTCGAAGCCGGCGTCGGCATAGGCGGTGGCCACCACCTTGGCGCCGCGGTCATGGCCGTCCTGCCCCATCTTGGCGATGAGGATGCGCGGCCGGCGTCCCTCGCGGGCGGCAAAGGCAGCGATGCGCTGCTTCAGTTCAGCGAAATCCTTGTCGCTTTCGACCACGGCTCCGTAGGCTCCCGAAACCAGCTTGATGTCGGCCTTGTGCCGGCCGAAGACCTTCTCCATGGCGTCGGAAATCTCGCCGACGCTGGCGCGCAGGCGGGCGGCTTCGACGCACAGGCCGAGGAGGTTCTGCGCCTCATTCTGGCACGCGCCGGTGATGGCGGCAAGGGCCTGCTGGCAGGCGGCCTCGTCACGGCTGGCGCGCATCTTCTCCAGGCGGGCGATCTGCGCCTTGCGCACCGCGGTGTTGTCGACATCGAGGACCTCGATGGGGGCCTCTTCCTTGAGGCGGTACTTGTTGACGCCGACGATGACGTCGCGCCCGGAATCGATGGCCGCCTGCTTGCGCGCCGCCGACTCCTCGATGCGCAGCTTGGGCATGCCGGATTCGATCGCCTTGGTCATGCCACCCAGAGCCTCGACCTCTTCGATGATCTTGCGCGCCTCAGCCACCAGGGCGGCGGTCAGCGACTCGACGTAATAGGAGCCGGCCAGCGGGTCGACCACCTTGCAGATGCCGGTCTCCTCCTGAATCACCAGCTGGGTGTTGCGGGCGATGCGCGCCGAGTGATCGGTGGGGAGCGCAATCGCCTCGTCGAGGGCGTTGGTGTGCAGCGACTGGGTGCCGCCCAGCACCGCGGCCAGCGCCTCGATGGTGGTGCGGATGACGTTGTTGTAGGGATCCTGCTCGGTGAGCGACCAGCCCGAGGTCTGGCAGTGGGTGCGCAGGGCCAGCGACTTGGCGCTCTTCGGCTCGAAGCGCTGCATGAGCTCGGCCCAGAGCAGGCGCGCGGCGCGCAGCTTGGCGGCCTCCATGAAGAAGTTCATGCCGATGGCGAAGAAGAACGACAGGCGCGGGGCGAAGGCGTCGACATCGAGGCCGCGGTTGACGGCGGTCTTGACGTACTCGAGGCCGTCGGCCAAGGTGAAGGCCAGCTCCAGGGCGTTGTTGGCCCCGGCTTCCTGGATGTGGTAGCCGGAGATCGAGATCGAGTTGAAGCGCGGCATGAATTTGCTGGTGTACTCGATGATGTCGGCGATGATGCGCATCGAGGGGGCCGGCGGGTAGATGTAGGTGTTGCGGACCATGAACTCCTTGAGGATGTCGTTCTGAATGGTCCCGGCCAGCTGCTCCTGCTTCACCCCCTGCTCCTCGGCGGCCACGATGTACATGGCCATGATCGGCAGGACCGCCCCGTTCATGGTCATGGAAACCGAGACATCCTGCAGCGGGATGCTGTCGAAGAGAATCTTCATGTCCTCGACCGAGTCGATGGCCACCCCGGCCTTGCCGACATCACCGACCACGCGCGGGTGGTCGGAGTCGTAGCCGCGGTGGGTGGCCAGGTCGAAGGCCACCGACAGCCCCTGCTGGCCGGCGGCCAGGTTGCGGCGGTAGAAGGCGTTGGACTCCTCGGCGGTGGAGAAGCCGGCGTACTGGCGCACGGTCCACGGCTTGCCGGCGTACATGGTGGCCATCGGCCCGCGGGTGAAGGGCGGCAACCCGGGGAGAGTGCCGAGGGTCTCGAGCCCTTCGAGGTCGGCGGCGGTATAGAGCGGCTTGACCGTGATCCCCTCCGGGGTCTCCCAGTTGAAGCGGTCGAGGGAGTCGCTCTTGCACTCCTTCTTCGCTGCAGCTTCCCACTCGGTGAGGGTCGGTTTCTTGGGGGTGGACATGGTGAAAATCCTTTCAAAAAATCGAGAATACAGAATTCAGAATACAGAAGTCAGAATAGAAACCGCGAACGTGCCCGTCCCGAAGGCTTCTGAATTCTGACCTCTGGCTTCTGGATTCAGCTTTCCTACCGCGTCACCACTGCCAGCACCTGCACCACGGTGCCTTCGCAGGCGAGCAGGCGATGTTTGAGGGAAGCGTCGAAGTAGACGGCGTCGCCTTCCTCGAGAATGATGCGCTCGTCCTCAAGGATGACCTCGGCGCGGCCGGAGAGGATGAGCAGGAACTCCTCGCCGTCGTGGTTGTAGAGTTCCTCCTCCTTGGCCCGCTCGCTGACGGTCAGCACGAACGGCTCCATCTTCTTGTTGCGTTTGCGGAAGGAGAGGGCTTCGTAGGTGTAGCCGTGACCGGTGCCGGCCTTGGAGATCACCCGGCTGACCACGCGCCGCTCCCCCCTGCGCACCACCTCGTACTTGCGCTCAGCCTCCTCCTCGTCGAAAAACATGCCGATCTTGACGTCGAAGAAGCGCGCCAGCTTGGAGAGGGTGGCGATAGGCGGAGAGACGTTGTTGTTCTCGATCTGCGAGATCAGCGCCGGGGAGAAGCCGGTTTCCCTCGCCACGTCCTGCAGGGTCAGCTTGCGGGCCTTGCGCAGTTTCTTGATTTTGCCACCGATATTGAAGTCCATGCCGGTTCTCGAAGGGAATAAAAAGAGGTTTTACAAAAAAACGAATTTAATGGAAAGATGTCTCGATGTCAACAAAGCGCATTTAATCTGGATAAAGCGATTTTAGCCTAACTGAACACAAACTGGCAAGCCGGACGCGTTTTTACTTGCCACGAAAAACCAGCCGATTAACATGGCCGCCATGACACCAACCGCGACAAAAGGCATACACTACGGCTGGATCATCGTCCTGGCCGGCGCGCTGACCATCTTCTCGTGCTTCGGCCTGGCACGCTTCTCCTTCGGCATGCTCCTCCCCGGGATGCGCGCCGGGCTGCAGCTCTCCATCGACGACATGGGTTTTTTAAGTGCCGGCAACTTCGCCGGCTACCTGGTGGCGGTGGGGCTGGCACCGCTGGCGCTGCGCTACGCGACGCCGCGCAAGCTGATCACCGGCAGCCTGCTGGTGATCGGCCTGTGCCTGATCGTCATCAGCCGGACCTCGACCTATTGGCTGCTGGGGGGGCTGTACACGGTGATCGGCATGGGCGGCGGCTTCGCCAACATCCCCTGTCTCTTATACACATCTCCGAGCCCACGAGACCGTAC
>CAZRTZ010000057.1:0-16905 GCA_964603155.1 uncultured Geobacteraceae bacterium
TGCCCAGTGCCCGCACTTCACCACCTGCTTCTTCCACCAGGCCCGCCGGCGGGCCGCCCAGGCCAACGTGCTGGTGGTCAATCACGCCCTGCTGCTGGCCGACCTCTCCCTGCGCCAGCAGACCGACAACTACACGGCAGCGGCGGTCCTCCCCCCCTTCGACCGGCTGGTGCTGGACGAGGCCCATCACCTCGAGGATGTCGCCACCCGTTACTTCAGCACCCAGGCGACCCGCTTCGGCTTCGCCCGCCAGCTCAATCGCCTGCGCCATCCGCGCAAGCCGCAGTTCGGTCTCTTGCCCCGCCTGTTGGCCATCATTGCCCGTGATCTCCCCGATCGCGAGGATCTGCTGTTCAGGCATCTGCACAGCCTGATCGAGGGGCTTCTGGGCGGCAGCCAGGAACTGCTCACCCGTTCGGCGGCGGAACTGGAGGAGATCGGCAAGGGGCTGGCGGAGCTGTGCGGGAAAGAATTTCCGGGCCACGAGGAGCTGCGCCAACGGCTGACGGCGGAGCTGCTTGCCGCTCCCGGCTGGAGCGAAATCCGCGAGCGGGTGCGGGCCCTCGCCGCCGCCGCCGAGCAACTGGGGGAGCAGCTGGAAGCCCTGCTGCGCGGCCTGGAAACCCTCCCCGACCCGGTCGCCGACAGCGTGAGGTCGGTGGCCACCGACCTCGGCGGCATCGCGCTGCGCCTCAACGCCCTCGGCCTGCAGCTGCGCGCCTTCGTCGCCAACGCTGCCGACAGCTGCGCCTGGTTCGAGATCGCCCGTCAGCGCAGCGGGCGCGGCGACGGCTGCATCGTCCGGCTGTGCACCGCGCCGCTGGACGTGGCGCTTTTGCTGCGCGACAACCTCTTTGCCCGCCTGCGCACCGTGGTCCTGACCAGCGCCACCCTGACCGTGGCCACCAGTTTTCGCTACCTGCGTGCCCGGGTGGGGCTGGGCAACGCCGAAGGCGGCCGGGTCCTGGAGTTACGCCTGGCCTCCCCCTTCGACTATGCCGGGCAGGCGCTACTCGCCGTCCCCACCGACATCCCCGAACCGGGGAAGAGCGGCTACGCCGAGGCGGTACGCGACCTCACCGAACGGGCGATCCTCTGCGCCGACGGCCGCAGCTTCGTGCTCTTCACCGCCTACTCCCTGCTCAAGCGCGTGCACGGCGAACTGGCGCCCCTGCTCAACGCCCGCGGCTATCACGTGCTGCGCCAGGGGGAGATGGCCCGTCACCGCCTGCTGGAACAGTTCAGCATCGATCCGACCAGCGTGCTCTTCGCCACCGATTCGTTCTGGGAGGGGGTGGATGTGCCGGGACGGGCGCTGGAGCAGGTGATCATCACCCGCCTGCCTTTCAAGGTGCCGACCGAGCCGGTGCTGGAGGCGCGCGCCGAGGCGATCGAGCGCGCCGGCGGCGACCCGTTCATCGACTACACCGTGCCGCAGGCGGTCATCCGCTTCCGCCAGGGCTTCGGCCGGCTGATCCGCAACCGCACCGACCGCGGCGTGGTGCTGATTCTCGACAGCCGCGTGGTCAGGCGCGGCTACGGCCGCACCTTCCTCGCCTCGCTCCCCGACGTGCCGATCGCCACGCTCCCCGCTGACCAGCTTATCGAAGAGATGGGCCGCTTTTTCCGCAGCGGCTGAGCCGCCCGTCGGCGCCCGGCAGCGGGACCGCAGCCGTGGAGTTCATTCCCGGCAGGCAACTGTGGCAGAATAGGGCTATGAGCCCATTCCCCCCAAGGAAACCAGCATCGTTCGGCAGGAGGTGGTTTATGCAAAGCCTGCGCATCCTGACCCTGCTCCCCCTGCTCCTTGCCGCTACCGGCAGCGGCAACGCCATGGCCGCCAAGGCGGTTCTGGCCGGTGGCTGCTTCTGGTGCATGGAGGCCGACTTCGAGAAACTCCCCGGAGTCACCGACGTGGTCTCCGGCTTCACCGGCGGCACGCTCAGGGACCCGACCTACAACGGCAATCACGAGGGGCACCTGGAAGCGGTAGAGATCACCTACGACCCGCAGAAAGTCAGCTACCGCGAGCTGCTCGACTACTACTGGCGGCACATCGACCCGTTCGACGACGGTGGGCAGTTCTGCGATCGCGGCCCCAGCTACCGGGCGGCCATCTTCGTCGCCAGCGCCGCCGAGCGGACGATCGCGGAGGAGTCAAAACGGCAGATGGCCGCCCGGTTCCCGAAGCTGACCGTGGTCACGCCGGTCCTCGACGCCACGACCTTCTACCCGATCAAGGGCGAGGAGAGCTATCACCAGGACTACGCTCGAAACAACCCGGTCCGTTACCAGTACTACCGCTGGGGGTGCGGCCGCGACCGGCGGCTCAAGGAGCTCTGGGGGGAGAAGGCGGGGCATTGACCCGGCACGGGGATACTGCGGTATTCATCCCCTGCAACGGCGTCATCATCTGCTATCCTGTGACATCATTTATTCAAGGAGGCAGCCATGCACAAGATTCGTGTTTCATTCGTCATGTTGGCCGTTCTGCTCTTGATGACCCCCTTTGCGGCCCTGTCATCATCCTGCGGGGGTGACGGGAAAGCGACCGCCGGTAAAGTCACACCCACCATGCTGACCCAGGGCAAGGCGATCTACGAGAAGTCCTGTGCCGCCTGTCATGCGACCGGGGCAGCCGGTGCCCCGAAATTTGGCGACAAGGTGGCCTGGAAGGGGCATATCAAGGAAGGCCTCGACCATCTGGTCGAGGCCGCCATCCGCGGCACGGGCGCCATGCCGCCACGCGGCGGCAACCCCCAACTCAGCGATGCCGAACTGCGCGCGGCGGTCGCCTACATCATGGAAAACAGCCGCTAACTCCAGCCGAGCGGGCCGAGGTAGCAGAAGGGGACAGGCCGCAGCCTGTCCCCTTCTGCTACCTGCAAGTCATCTCTCCGGCTCAGCCCGTTTCATCGTAGCGGCAGTCGAGGTCTTCGTCGGCCAGCAACCCCGAGCATTCGGGACAAACCAACTGGCCGTCGTCCTCGCGCGGCACCAGTTGGCTTTCCTCGTAAAGCCGGCGGCATTGGGAACAGCGGATGTAGATCATAGTCTCCTCCCCTCCACCTGTCTTATTTTACCATGAACCCCGCGACGGCGACCCGCCGATCGCTCGCGACTAGTGTCCTGTGCGGTTAGTTCCCTGCACAGGACACTAGACCGGCACGATGAGTCCGTCGTCCTCGGTCACTGCATGGGAATCGTGCTCGATCAACTCGAACATGCGCAAATACTTGGTCACCTCGGCCGGGGTGCGGGTTTTGCGGCCAAAGAACCGGCCGGGCTGGGGGAAGACCTCGGTGATCACCTTGTCGTCGTAAATGGCAAAATCACAGGATCGGTAGACGTCGCGCCCGCCGATGTCGCTGACCGCGGGGAGTTCGTCGCGAAAGACGATCCGGACTTCGATGCCGTCACGCCGTTGGCTGGCGAGAAGTTTCTGAACCTCGCCGTTCCCCAGTTCGTCACGGTTCAAGACAAAAATGCGCTTGACCTGCACGCCGCGCTCCACGGCCCGCAGGTTGGCCTGGTAACAGTTGACCAGAGCCCCGCGGCTGTCCCATCCGGCCGTAACCGGGTCCACCGCCTTGATCTGAAACCGGCTCTCGTCGGCATACTTGGCTCCCCTCAGATAAAACTCGCTCTCGTCGAGGGGGACATACCCCTGCTGCAGCATGGTGACGGTTTTTTTCATCCCTTCGAGCAATTCGCCGGCCTTGGCGGTGCACTCCGGATCGCTGATGCCGTTGAGGGCAAAGGTCAGTTCATGGGCCTGGTAGTATTGGGCCGAGAGTTCGGTCTTGGTCTTGTCGATATCTTCGCGCAGCAGCCAGGTGGCCAGGGAGAGGAGGATGCCGACGCCGAAGACGGTATAGGCCACCTCGGCGTGATCGAGGACCAGGTGGAAAAATACGGCCAGCAGGGCGCCGGCGAGAAATTCGATGAAGACGGCCATATTGTGGATTTTCTGATTCATGGGACATAGCTCCTAAGGCATTCCGTTGGCGGAATGCAGTCTGGCAAGATAATTGACCGTGGGGTCGGGTGAAAAAGGGCTCGGTATTGAGAAATCAGGCGGCGAGATCGTGGCGCAAGCTTTTTTCGGGTTAACTGGAAGCAGGCAAACTGTTGGGCCTATTATAGCCAGAACGAAGGGCCGCATCATGTGTTGTCCCGCTCGAATTGATGGGAGGTCCCACGGCAAACGCCTGCGCGAAAGCACAGCGGCGACTGGAAAGGGGCGAGCCAGCACTTGCGCTCGGAGTCCTGCCTGTTAAGCTGTTGAAACACCACCGTTTATCGGTCCGGGGGAGACCGCCTTCTTGCGGAAAATTCCGTGTCGATAGCAGCGCCACCGCCGGTCGGCCACTATGGGCCGGCATGATAAGCGGTACTGGACCAGAGGGGGCTTCGATGGCTACCTCCGACACCAAGCGGGAGAGAACCCGCTCGGAACGGGAGCAGCGGATCCAGCGGCAAATCGCTTTTGCCACCGGGATCTTCCAGGGCGATATCACGTTCCGCACCTTTCTGGAAGCGCTTGCCGAAGGCGTTGTCGTCGTCAACGGTTCCGGAACCATTCTGCTGGTGAATGCCGCTGCCGAGCAGATGTTCGGATATTCGGGCAAAGACCTTGTCGGCAAACCCCACGCAATTCTCATCCCCGAACGCCACCAAAAACTGCATACAGCACATGAGTCCCGCTTCTTCGCGGAACCCAAAGCCAGGCCCATGGGCCAGGTTCTCGATCTGTTCGGCCGGCGTCGGGATGGAAGCGAATTTCCCATCGAAGTCAGCCTGAGTTTCATCCAGACGGCCATGGGGGTACTCGTACTGGCGTTCGTCAGCAACATCACCCTGCGCAAACAGTTCGAGATCCGCCTGCATGAAAACGAGAATCTACTTCAAGCCCTTCTGGAAGGCGTCAGGAATTATGCGATCTTTCTGCTCGATCCCCAGGGGAACGTTCTGAACTGGAACAGAGGGGCCGAGCAATTGAAAGGGTATCTGGAAGCGGAGATCGTCGGCCGTCATTTTTCCCGGTTCTACTCCCAGGAAGACCAGCAGGCGGGCCTCCCGGAACGGATACTGAAGCAAGCCGTCACCGAGGGGCGCATAGAAGTCGAGGGCTGGCGAATCCGCAAGGACGGCAGTCGGTTCTGGGCCGATGTGATCATAACGGCGCTCTACGACGAAAGCGGGAAGTTGAGTGGCTTTTCCAAGGTGACGCGTGACATCACCAGGCGCAAACAGGCCGAGGAGGAACGGGAACAGCTGCTGGTGCAGCTCGACGCCGTCCTGAACAGCATCAACGAGGGGGTCGTGATCGCCGACCTTTCGGGCAATATCCTGACGATGAATCCGTCGGCCCTGGCCTTCTACGAATACGACAGTGTCGAGCAGGTCCGGCAGCAATTGCACCAGCTACTGGATACCTTCGAAGTGTACGATCTCGACGGCCGGCTCGTTCCGTTCAGAAAATGGCCGCTGGCACGGGTGCTGCGCGGCGAGCGGTTTGTCGACTGTGAACTGCGCGTCAGGCACAAGGATACCGGAACCGTGCGCATCGGCAGCTATGGCGGTACGCCGGTGCAGACCCGTTCGGGGGAGGTGATCCTTGCGGTTATCACCGTGCGCGACATCACCGAGCACAAGCAGGTGGAGGCTGAGATTGAGCGGCTGAACCGGGAGTTGGCCGCACGAGCCGCCGAACTGGAAGTCGCCAATCGGGAGCTCGAGGCCTTTAACTACACGGTTGCCCACGATCTGCGCAAACCACTGACGGTGATCAACGGTTACTGCCAGGTACTTCAGGAGCTGTGCGGCCATAAGCTCGACGAGCAGTGCCGGAGCTTTCTGGATGAAGCGTACAACGGCACCTGGCGCATGAATCAACTCATCAACGCCCTGCTCGATTTATCCCGGATGGGCCACGCCGAACCCTGCCGGACCAAGGTCGATCTCTCCGCCATGGCGCACCAAGTGGCGATGGAGTTGCAGCAGACCGAGCCGGAGCGCCGGGTCACATTCCACATCGATGACGGGATCATTGTCGACGGGGATGCAAGCCTGTTGCGCGTGGTCCTGGACAACCTCTTCGGCAATGCCTGGAAATACAGCGGCATGGCGGATGAGGGCATCATCGAGTTCGGGATCGTCGACATTGGGGGAAGTCCCGCTTGTTTTGTGCGCGACAATGGCGCCGGATTCGACATGACCCACGCACACAAGCTCTTTGCCCCGTTCCTGCGCTTGCCGGGCAACGAAAAATTTGACGGATTCGGCATCGGTCTGGCCACGGTGGAACGCATCATCAGACGACACGGCGGGCGGGTGTGGGCCCAAGGGGAGCCGGGGAAAGGGGCGACCTTCTATTTTACGCTGGCCGATGGGCCAAGCTCTTGACGACCCCCCCTCCCACGGCTTGCAGGAAGCGCGGCTTTGCCGAGGAACAGCCCGATGCTGGAAAGCGTTGCCGAATCGATAAGAAAGCCGGTCGAAGATTTTTTCGGCGGGGCAAGCTTCGGCCTTTTCCGGGGAGAAGCCGCGCCCGACAGGAATGCGCAGGGGGATAACCTCCTGGTCAAAAACTTTACGACGGAAGCGGGCACGTATCACCTCGTTCTGGAGAGGAGACCGTTGCCATTCACGGCAACGGAACAGGCCCTTGCCCATGAACTGACGGAAGTCTTGCCGATCTTCATTGCCAACCGTACCAGCAAGACCGAACTGGTTTATTTCCGCACGGCGCTGTTCTCGTCTTTTCTGGACGTTTCGGTGTGCCGCTACCTGAGCCACAATCGCCAGCGCACTTACTGGTCGATCCAGAAGCTCCTGCAACTCTTGAAAAACCTCTCCTTCCAGCGGTACGAGGGAGCCCCGGCCACCAGCGGGGTCATTGTCTACCGCAACCGGCTCGAGGATTTCCGGATTGCCAGCAGCCTGGCGGATTGTCTCAGACATGATTTCGACCCCGCCATCGGCATTTCGGCCGATTTTTTCAAAAACCCGCTGACCTATCGGCTGGTGAATGGCTTGGGCACCTATTACATGTGCAACATCAACCTGCGGTCGACCGGCATGATCAAATTTATGAATTACGGGTACCGGGATGCCGTCGAACGACTCAGCCACCGCGACATCCTCTCCCTGATCGACAAGGCCGGCAAAGGAGCTTTTGCCACGACTATCACTCTTGCCTCCGAACTGGAGGTAATGACCTGCCCGGATAATCTTTTCGTCTGGAAAAAGGGCAATTGGAGCCTGTTCGCCCCGGACGTCTTTCGCGGCTTTCTCAGGGGACGGCTTGCACCCAAGGAACTGGAAGCCCTGATCACCACCGTCTATTCACTCTCGAAGCTCCGGCTTGGCACACTGATCCTCATCGCCGACGAGAACGTCCTGACGTCGGGAAACCTGCAAAAAGGTGCCGTCGGCGGCAAGGATGATCTCGCCCAGCTGATTATCGGCTTTTTCAAATCCAGGACTATCTCCAGCCTGAAACATTCGGGCGAACTGATCAACATCCTGTCGGCGGACGGCCTGTCCTTGTTCAACAAGGACGGCGAGCTGATCGATGCCGGGATTATCATCAATACCTGTACGACACCGAGCCTGGTGACGGGGGGCGGCCGTACCACGGCGGCAATCGCGGCCTCGATGTTCGGCAAAGTCATAAAGGTCTCCGAGGATGGGCCGATAACTTTGCATGAGCATGGTGAGTGCGTATACCGGTTCGGCTGATGATCGGCTCGACAGGAGAAGAGAGGGCTGTGATGAAAATTCTTGTTGCTGAAGACGATCCCAGTTTCCGGCGGCTGTTGCAGGAGAAGCTGGGCAGGTGGGGATTCGAGGTCATCGTCGTCGCCGATGGTACGGAGGCTCTGCAGATCTTGCAAGCCGAAGGAGCCCCCTGCATCGCCTTGCTTGACTGGATGATGCCGGGGATGGAGGGGGTGGAGGTCTGTCGGAAACTTCGGGAAAAACCCGGCCAGCCCTATACCTACATCATCCTGCTGACATCCCAGCAGCGGGACGAAGATCTTGCCATCGGCATGGAGGTTGGTGCGGACGACTACATCACCAAACCCTTCAAGAACAATGAACTGCGCTTGCGGCTGCGCGCCGGGAGACGCATCGTCGAACTGCAGCAGGAACTGATCGAGGCCTTCCGGACCCTGGCCCCCGCCGACACTCTCCCCCACCCGTGGCAGCATGCCGGTATCCTCCGGATCCTGGCGAAAGAGTGACGGCAATTCGCGGTCGGCCTCGGCCAGAGCCCGAGGCGGCCTCGCGCAAGGAACTCTCCGAATTTACCCGCTTCTCCCGGACGGGTTACCCCGGTTTGTAGTACATCAGCCGGCGGGCATACGGGGCGACCCGGTGCTCCAAAGCCCGGCACTCCTCCGCCATCAACGGTGTCTGCCGGGCAGCGGCCGCGTTCTCAGCCACCTGGGTCGGGTCGTCGCAGCCGATCACCACGGTGGACACCTCGTGGGCGAGGGCGTAGCGAATCCAGTCGCTGGCTTCATTGCACCCCGGCACCTGCAGGCCGAAGCCGCGGCAGAGCACCTTCATGCCGATGACTCCCAGGCCGCGACGGCGGGCTTCCGGCAGCACGCTCTGCGCGAAGCTGCGCCAGGCCGGCTCGGCCGGCGCCGGAAAAGGTTGACAAAGACGGCAGCGGGGTGATATCCACGAAAAACATCCGTTGACACGATAGACGACAATACTCAACCATTCGCAAGAGTGGGGCGGAAAGCCTACAGGGTCTCTCTGAGACAGCCGGGTTGCCGAAATATCTAGGATATTCGGACCCGGCTTTTCTATTTCCGGCTTGGCCAAGGGAACCTCGCAATCGATGCGTCACCGTGTGATCCCGCCATTTTTGATCAACAGCCTCCTGCTCCTCCTGCTGGGAGTTGCCCTTCTGGCCCTTACCGGCTGCGCCGCGACGAAGGGGGGGTGGCTTTCCCCGGTTTATCCTGAACAGGCGATCGAACGCCAGCGCTTCGCGATGGGCGACAGCGATGACGTGATTGGCCGGCTGGCCATCGTCAGGGCGACAGAGGGTGACACGCTTCCGGATCTGGCGCGGCACTTCAGCCTTGGCATCAACGCCATCCGTGCCGCCAATCCGGGGGTCGACCTGTGGGGGCCAAAGGAGGGCGAGCGCATCACCCTCCCCTTGACCTTCATCCTGCCGGACGCCCCGAGAAGCGGGATTGTCGTCAACCTCGCCACCATGCGGCTCTTTCACTTCAAGGAAGCGAACGGCGCGGTGACGGTGACGACCTACCCGGTCGGGGTCGGCACCAAAGAACGGCCCACACCGACCGGCCAGATGCACGTCGCCCGCAAAGCCTATCTGCCGACCTGGTATGTGCCGGCCTCGATCGCTGAGGACCATCGCAAGAAAGGGGAGCCGCTCCCTGCGCAGGTCCCCCCGGGTCCGGAAAATCCCCTCGGAGAATACGCGCTCTACTTGAGCAAGCCGGGCTACCTGATCCACGGGACCAACAAACCGGCCAGCATCGGCCTGAACGCCTCCAACGGCTGCCTGCGCCTTTACCCGGAGAGCATCGAGACACTCTATCGGGACACGCCGGTCAATACGCCGGTGCTCATCGTCAACCAGCCTTACCTCGTCGGGGAGCGGGACGGCGTGCTTTACCTGGAGGCGCATGCCCCCGCGGAGGGTTCCAACTCCGGCCAGGCGACCAGCCTCACGGGCCGCCTGATGGAATTCGAGCGTGCGTCGGGACGTGCGCTCGACTGGACCAAGGTCCGGCAGGTGCTGGCCGAGGCGCGGGGGATTCCCGTCCCCCTCCTGGAGTTGCGCCGGGGCGCTGCCAAAGCGCTGCCACCGGCCATGGAGATCGCGCACCCGGACACCCTGTACGGCAAGCCCGATCTGCCCGCACTGAGGCTGGATGCCTGGTATGTTCTGGCCGGCGAGTTGGAAGACGAAATGGAGGCGAAGCGGATGGCCGCCATCATCAATCACCAGGGGCCGCCGATCCCGGCGCGGGTCATGGCCAGGCTGACCAGGAGTTCCGGCTACCGCGTCGTCGCCGGGCCCTTCAATGATGCCGGCGCAGCCAGGGGTGCGGCCAGACGCCTGAAAATCGATTTGGACCTGGACGGTATCGTAATCGAACCGGTCGGGAAGCTCTAGGCGGTCGGCGTCAGGCAACGGCGGGAGTTTGCCCGGCAAGGGCATCACCGGTGATGGCGACGACAAACTCAACCACAAGGAGAAACGCAGCATGAACAACAGACTGATGGCAACTTTGATGATGGTGATCCTGGCGGCCACGCTGACAGCCTGCGCAACCTCGCAGGAGATGGCGCAGGTTCAGGCCGAGCAAAAGCTGCTCGATGCCAAGGTTCAGCAGGCCCTGCAGGATGCCCAGGCCGCCAAGGCCTCGGCGGATGCCGCCAAGTTCAAGGCGGAAGAGGCCACGGCCCGCGCCGAGAGTGCGGAAAAGGCTGCCCAGGAACGGGAGCGGATCGCCGCAGAAAAGGCCCAGGCGGCTGAAGCCACTTTCCAGAAGTCGATGCGCAAATAGCCCCCCGCGCGGGCCGTCGGACTGTTATCGAGCGGGAGACGGGGAGGAGGCAGGAGGCGCATCCTGTCCCCTCCCCCTCCCCCTCCCCCAAACCCTGCCCGAAAGCGATTCGACGACCATGCGGGACGGGCGGGATCACGCCCACACCCCCGAAACGGCACGCATGCACCCGATGGCTGAGCAACGGCCCTCCCCGGGAAGGCCGCTCGTCCTGATCTTCGCCGGCATTGCCCTGACGGCCCTTGTGGCCAACGGCTGCACTCCTGGCCAAGGCGCTTTCCAGGCCAGGTCGGCCTTCGAGGAGGCGAGTGCCCTGTTTGGCCAGGGGCAGTACCAGGCCGCACTGGACCGCTATGCGCGGATTGCCGAAGAGCATCCGCTCACCCGGGACCGGGCGCTGTTCGAGATGGGGATCGTTCACGCCTACCCCAAAAACGCTCAGCGCAACGACCTCAAGGCCGTCGAGTCCTTCGAGCAGCTCATAACGCAGTACCCGGACAGTGTCTACCGGCAGAACAGCCAGGCCATGATCTTCACGCTCCAGCATGGCGCCATCAAGGACGCCACCATCGCCGCGCTGCAGGCAAACACCGCGGCGCTGCAGGAACGGCTCAAGGCCAGGGGAGACGAAAATGCCGCCCTGCAGAGCCGGTTCGAGGCGCTGGACCGCAAGTATTTCGCGCTGGTGCTGGAAAAGGGCTCGGCTGACAGGATCGTGATCGAAAAGGCCGCCCGGCGGCTGACGCTGTTCGCAAAAGGCGAGGCCCTCAAAAGCTACCGCATCGCCCTGGGGGGAAACCCGGTCGGGCCGAAGGAGCGGCAGGGCGACAACAAGACCCCGGAGGGAACCTACCTCATCGATGCGCGCAACCGCGACAGCCGCTATCACCGGTCCCTGCACATCTCCTATCCGAACGAGGACGACCGGCGGCGAGCCAGGGCCCTGGGGGTCCCGCCGGGCGGCGACATCATGATCCACGGCATCAAGGACGGTTTCGCATGGGTCGGCGAGGCGCATGCCGAGGTGGACTGGACCCGGGGCTGCATCGCCGTGACGGATGAGGAAATCGAGGAGATTGAGCGCCTGGTCCCCGATGGCACAACCGTGGAAATCAGGCCGTAACAAAAACCGCGAACGCCCCCAGAGCCTCAGGACCGCGAAGCCGGCTCAGGGACGCCGATGCACGCTATCCCGCCACCCCCCATCTGGAGCATCCCCTCAAACACACCCACCTTAGCTTGACTGCGCCGGCGGCGTTCTGGCGCGCACGCCAACCCGGCCATGTCCGCGCTGGCCCTGAATCCGGCCTTTGTCTTCGCTGCCTCGGCACGCCTGCGCAAACCGTCCCGTACGGATAAGCCCGCACGCGAGATGGCCGCCGCAGAAGGGTCGAATCTGCCCGGCGGCTTCTTCAGACTCTGGTCAGGGGGGAGGAGCGGTGAGCCGCTTCGACGTGGTGGCGACCCCGTGCCGGGCAAAGGTCCGGGAGAAGGTCTGGTAATTGTGCCGCAGTTTGTCCAGGGTCAGGGTGTAGCCATGCTGCATGACCTGGGTTCGGGCAAGGCTCGACATCGGCCCCTGGAAAAAGAGCAGGGATTCGTCGCTTCCAGGCTCGATGAGGAGGATGTCCGTGTCGGGATATCGGCTCCGGCAACAGTCGATGGCCAGACGCAGCTTCTCGCGGGCTTCGATGCGCTGGGTCTGCTCCCAGGAGAAGAAGACGCCCAGATCGGCGACCCTTGAGCAGTGCCCGTCGGAAAGTGCTGGCAGACAGGCTTGCTCCGGGTGGTTTTCAAAGGGGACACGCGGGTTGACGATGACGATCAGACGGGCGCCGCGCTCGATGGCAATATCCAGATGGGTGACCAGGCCGGACGAACCGTCGACATAGCTGCTGCCATTGATCTCGTAAGGGCGGAAAAAGAGCGGAATCGCGCACGATGCGGTGATCGCCTGGCAGACATGCATGTCGTTGAAGCCTTCGGTGCCGAAAACCACCCGGCAGCCGCGATCGAGATCATAGGCAGGGATGTAGAGTTCGCTTTTCAGCTCTTTGAAGCTGTCGCAGATCCCTTCGGCCCGGAAGGCCTCGCACAGGTAGTTGCGCATCGGCTCCAGGGAAAAGATCCCGGCGGGGAATTGTTCCAGAAGCAGATGCGGCAGGTCGCGCGGATTGAAGACCCAGCGGTTTTGGCGATAGTTGCGGCGGACCTGCAGGAATTTGCGCGGCAACTGCGCAACGGTTCGAAACAGTATCCGCCAGTCGGGCTGGTAGATGTTGTGCCGGTGCCAATTGAAGACGCTGCGCTGCTCGTTGGCGATCGCGGCAAAAAGCCCGTGGGCGGGGATGCGCGCGGCCATGAGCGCGGCAATGACCGAACCGGCACTGATCCCCAGATAGATATCGAAGCGACTGGTCGAGAAATTGCGCGAAAACAGCCGATCCAAAGCGGTCAGCGCACCGATTTCGTAGGCCGCGCCCATGATGCCGCCTCCGGTGAGGATGAGCGCGGTCTTGGAACGGGCGTCAGGCATAGGGGGGAGGCCTCAATCCGGTGAATTTCCTTTTTCACAATTATATCAAAGCGTTTTTATCAAGTATAATAATTAGTAGAACACCTCCGAAAAGAGGCCGCCATGACCCTGCTCCCGATCCTTGCCGCACTCCTTGCCCTCTTCCTGCTGCTGGCCTATCTTCGCGCCCCGGCCTGGCTGTTTGCCGCTGCGCTGCCGGTCGCTGCGGGGACGCTCGGTCATGCCGCCGGCGCTCCGGGCGGGGTGACGCTCGGCTTGGCTGGCGCAGGGCTGGCCGTGGCCGGGATGCTCTTTTTCCCCCCGCTGCGCCGCGTCCTGGTCACCCCCCCGATTTTCCGCCTGTTCAAACGCATGCTCCCCCCCCTGTCGGCAACCGAGCGCGAGGCACTGGAAGCGGGGAGCGTGGGGTGGGACGGCGAACTGTTCAGCGGCGACCCAAACTGGCGCAAGCTGC
This sequence comes from uncultured Geobacteraceae bacterium, assembly GCA_964603155.1. Lineage (GTDB taxonomy): Bacteria > Desulfobacterota > Desulfuromonadia > Desulfuromonadales > BM103 > VAUL01. The sequence continues at coordinate 13,565 of CAZRTZ010000057.1, forward strand.
TGGCGCTGCCGGCCCCGGCCCTGACACCGGCCGAGCAGGCGTTTCTCGACGGCCCGGTCGAAGCGCTGTGCCGGATGCTCGACGACTGGCAAAGCGTCGAACACGATCGCGACCTCCCCCCGGAGGTCTGGCAGTTCATCAAGGCGCAGCGCTTCTTCGGCATGATCATCCCCCCCGAATACGGGGGGCTCGGCTTCTCCGCCTATGCCCACTCCACGGTGATCATGAAGATCGCCAGCCGCAGCATCGCCGCCGCGGTCACCGTGATGGTCCCCAACTCCCTCGGCCCGGCGGAACTGCTGCTGCACTACGGCACTGAAGAGCAGAAAAGCCTCTACCTGCCGCGCCTGGCCAGCGGGACGGAGATCCCCTGCTTCGCCCTGACCGGGCCGGAGGCCGGCAGCGACGCGGCCTCGATCCCCGATCGCGGGGTCGTCTGCAAAGGGCTCTTCGCCGGCAGGGAGATCGTCGGCGTGCGTCTCAACTGGGAGAAACGCTACATCACCCTCGGCCCGGTGGCGACCCTGCTCGGTCTGGCCTTCAAGCTCTACGACCCGGAGCACCTGCTCGGCGAGAAGGAAGACGTCGGCATCACCCTGGCGCTGATTCCGACCGATACGCCGGGGATCACCATCGGCAGCCGGCACGTGCCGCTCGACATCCCGTTCATGAACGGGCCGAACTGGGGGAAGGATGTCTTCATCCCCCTCGACTGGATCGTCGGCGGGGCCGACCGGGTCGGGCAGGGGTGGCGGATGCTCATGGAATGTCTCGGCGTGGGGCGCTCCATCTCCCTGCCGGCCTTAAGCACCGGCGCGGGGAAGTTGGCCTGCCGCGGCACCGGCGCCTACGCCCGCATCCGCCGCCAGTTCCGCGTACCGATCGGCCAGATGGAAGGGGTCGAGGAGGCGCTGGCGCGCATCGCCGGGCTGACCTGCCAGATGGAGGCGGCCCGCGCCATGGCCTGTGCCGCCGTCGATCGCGGCGAGAAGCCGGCCGTCCTCTCGGCGGTGGTCAAGTACAACCTGACCGAACGCATGCGGCGGGTGCTCAACGATGCCATGGACGTCCAGGGCGGCAGCGCCATCTGCCTCGGCCCGGCCAATTTCCTCGGCCGCCCCTACCAGGCGATCCCGATCGGCATCACCGTCGAGGGGGCCAACATCCTGACCCGCACCCTGATCGTCTTCGGCCAGGGGGCGATCCGCAGCCATCCGCACGTGCTCAAGGAGATGCGGGCGGTGGCCGACCCTGATCCTGCCTCCGGGCTGCGGGCCTTCGACCGGCACTTCTTCGCCCACGTCGGCTTCACCGTCAGCACTGCGGTCCGCGCCTTCTGGCGGGGGGTCACCGGTGGGCGCCTGGTGGCGGTCCCAGCCGGGCCGTGCCGGCGCGAGCTGCAGCGGGCCAGCCGCTACAGCAGCGCCTTCGTGCTGACCGCCGATGCCGCGATGCTGGTGCTGGGCGGCAACTTGAAGCGCAAGGAACGCCTTTCCGGCAGGATGGCCGACATCCTCTCCAACCTTTACCTGGTCTCCGCGGTGGTCAAGCAGTTCGAGGATCATGGCCGGCCGGAGGAGGAGCGGCCGCTGGCGGCCTGGGCCTGCGCCGAGAGCTTCCACGTCATCGAGGCGGCTTTCGCCGAGTTCTTCCGCAACTTCCCGAACCGGCCGGTGGCCTGGCTGCTGCGCCTGCTCGCCTTCCCCTTGGGGATTCGCCCGGCGGCCCCGTCCGACCGGCTCGGCCATCGCGTGGCCGCCCTGCTGATGGCACCGTCGTCCGCCCGGGACCGCCTCACCGCCAACATCTTCGTGCCGGCCTCCCTGGACGAGCCGCTCGGCCGCATCGAGGACGCCCTGGTCAGGGTGATCGCCGCCGAAGCGGTCGAGAAGAAGCTGCGCGAGGCCCTCAAGGCCAGGCGCCTTGCCGACGGGGAAGGCGCTGCGCTGCTCGACGCGGCGCTGCGGGCCGGGGTGATCACGGCCGACGAGGCGCGGTTGGTCACGGCCGCCGACGCCGCCCGGCGGGCGGTCATCCGGGTCGACGACTTCCCTGCCGACTACTGGCAAAAGGGGGGCGGCCATGCGTAACCAGGGGAGCTACACCGGCGGCCGGCCGGTCTACGTGGTCGACGGGTTGCGGACGCCCTGCCTCAAGGCCCGCGACAAGGCCGGACCGTTCTCGGCGGCCGACCTTGCCGTGGGGGCCGGCAAGGCCTTGCTGGCCAGGCAGCCTTTTGCCCCGGCGGAGCTGGACGAGGTGATCCTCGGCTGCATCATCCCCGGCCCGAAGGAGGCCAACATCGCCCGGATCGTCGCGCTGCGGCTCGGCTGCGGCAACACGGTGCCGGCCTGGACGGTGCAGCGCAACTGCGGCTCCGGAATGCAGGCCATCGACAGTGCCGCCCAGGCGATCGCCTATGGCCGCGCCGACCTGGTCCTGGCGGGGGGGACGGAAGCGATGAGCCATGCCCCGGTGCTGCTGCCGCCGATGACCGTCGAGCTGCTCGGCGCCTGGCTGCGCGCGAAAAGCCTGGGGGAGCGACTGCAGCTGCTCGGCCGCCTGCGGGGCCGGCACTTCCGCCCGGTCTTCAGCCTGCTCGAGGGGTTGACCGACCATATCGTCAACCTCTCCATGGGGCAGACGGCGGAGATTCTCGCCCGGCGCTTTGCCATCAGCCGCGAGCGGATGGACGCCTTCGCCGCGCAGAGCCACCAGCGCCTGGCGCAGGCCCAGAGCGAGGGGCGGCTGACCGAGATCACCCCCCTTTACGCCCCTGACGGCCGGGTCTACGCCCAGGACGACGGCGTACGTGCCGACACCTCCGTGGAGAAACTGGCCCAGCTCAAGCCGGCCTTCGACCGCCCCTACGGCCTGGTAACCGCCGGCAACAGCGCCCAGGTCTCCGACGGCGCGGCCCTGCTGCTGCTGGCCAGTGCCGAGGCCGTCGAGCGCCATGGCCTCAAGGTGCTGGGGCGAATCACCGACTGCGCATGGGCCGGGGTCGAACCGAGCCAGATGGGGCTCGGCCCGGTACACGCCATGGCTCCGCTTCTCAAGCGCCAGGGGCTGACGGTCGATACCATCGACGCCTGGGAGATCAACGAGGCCTTCGCCGCCCAGGTCCTGGCCTGCCTGGAAGCCTGGCAAAGTGCCGCATACTGCCGCAGTGAACTCGGCCTGGAACAGCCCTTTGCCCCGATCCCCCTGGAGCGGCTGAATGTCGATGGCGGCGCCGTCGCCGTCGGCCACCCGGTCGGCACCAGCGGCGCCCGCATCGTCCTGCACCTCCTCGACGTGCTGCGGCGCAACGGGGCGCGGCGGGGGGCTGTCTCTTATAC
>CAZRTZ010000058.1:0-16698 GCA_964603155.1 uncultured Geobacteraceae bacterium
TCCTGCAGCGCTACAAGGACCTCCAGGACATCATCGCCATCCTCGGTATGGACGAGCTCTCCGAGGAGGACAAGCTGGTCGTGGCCCGTGCCCGCAAGATCCAGCGCTTCCTCTCCCAGCCGTTCCACGTGGCCGAGACCTTCACCGGCACCCCGGGCAAGTACGTGGAACTCAAGGACACCATCAAGGGCTTCCGCGGCATCGTCGACGGCCAGTACGACGACATCCCCGAGCAGGCCTTCTACATGGTCGGCACCATCGAGGAAGCTCTGGAGAAGGCCAAGCAGCTGGCCGCCTAACATCAGGAGCAAGGTTGAGGTTCAGGTTGAGCGCAACCCGCGAGCCTCATATCTTTGAAGGATTGATCAATGGCTGAAAAGCTCAAACTGGATCTGGTCACCCCCTACCGGCACGTCCTGTCGCAGGAGGTTGACGAAGTCACGGCCCCGGGAAGCCTCGGCGAGTTCGGCGTCCTCCCCGGGCATACGCCGCTGCTGACGACCTTGAGAATCGGCGAGCTGACCTACAAGCAGGGCCACGATGTGTTCCATGTCGCCGTCAACTGGGGCTACGTCGAGGTCGAGAACGATGTGGTGACGGTGCTGGTGGAGACCGCCGAGCCGGCCGATCAGATCGACATGGCCCGGGCCCAGGCGGCCCTGGGCAGGGCGCAGGAGGCCCTGAAGGGGCTGACCCCGGAGGACAAGGAATTCAAGGTCATGGAAGCCGCTCTGGAGCGGGCCCTGATCCGCGTCCAGGTGGCCGGGCACAAGTCGGCCCGCTAGCAGCGATTTCCGCTACAAGCTTACACAGGGCGGCCCCTAAGGTAAGCCGGTTGCCCAAAGTGTGTTAGAAATTTTAAAGTTTCATGGTACAATCCCCTCTGGATATCCAGAGGGGATTTTTTTATGGAGACACCCACTATACCAGTCACCCCGAGAATTCCGCCCGAGGTAGACGGCATCCAAGTCAATTTCTGCAAAAACCCGCTATGCCCTAACTTTGGCCGACCTGCAAGCATGCTGCCGCAGCCGCGTGGCCGAAGAAAAGAGCCGGTGGAGACAGACACTTATATCATCGTCGGTTCCGGCGACGGCGTTCCATTTTTGAAATGCAAATTCTGCGGCGAGTATCCAACTATCAAGAGCAATCTTGGCATCTCCGAGGAGTTGGCCAGGATGTCTACATATCTGAAGCCGCCCCACGTGCAACTCACATGTCCAGTTCCCGGATGTGACAATGGCCGTTTCTCTGTTCTGACAGCACCGGCTCGGTTCATACCATACAAGGAAACGACGGCAGGAAACCCTCGCTTTCGTTGCCGGGTTTGTGGGAAGACGTTTACTGTCAGATATAACCAGCCGCCCTTGACGCGCAAGGCTCCCCAGAGCCACCTGAACAAATCGATCTTCAAGGACCTTGTTGAGAAATCGCCTTTTCGAGGAATTGCCAGCAAGCATGGCATTTCGATGCGAACCGTCTACGACAAAATCGAGTTTTTCCACCGGCAGTGTTTGTTGTTTGCCTCAAACCGCGAAAGGGAGTTTCCGAATCGCAATTTTGGCAAAATCAGCATTGCCGTCGACCGTCAAGAATATCGCTTGAACTGGCCTGACAAGAATGACCGTCGGAATGTCGTCATCCAAAACCTATCCTGCGCTGAAACTCGATCTGGCTACATCTTCGCAAGCCACCTTAACTATGACCGGAACTTAGTACGCGAGGAAATTGAGGAGAGCGCCCGCGATGTCGGCGACCACAATTTGAAGCCTCCTTTTCGACGGTATGCGCGCTTGTGGGTCACGCAGGAGCAACCTGAACAAACGGGGGAGGCCAAGGTCATTGAACCGACCGAGAACGAACCACCCATCTTCACCCAAATCAAACAAGAATATGCCGACACCGAGGTGCGCGCTGACGTCGAGGTGTCACCCGAAGACTTTCGGCACAGAAAACTTCCGGCAAAGGGCATGTTGGTTCACACGGAATACACGCTGTACGGCCACTTTCAGTATTTGAAAAAGATGCTGGCCAGCACCGACAGAATAGTCTTCTACCTCGACCGCGAATCTGGTATACGCGCGGCCTGTTTATCGGCCTTTTGGGAGGATGTGCTTTCCAAGCGAGTTGATGCGTTCTTTGTGAGGGTCGACAAGAACTTGACCATCGACCAGAAAAGGCGCTTGTGCCTGAAAGTGAAGAGGCAAGAAGACGAGTTTCGTGACGCAAACAGCAGTTGGTTGGCTGAGCTGTGTGCGGATGATGAGCCAAGCCTTCAAAGTATCCAGCTACTTTGCATTGAGAAGGAACTGAATAATCTTACGCCACTTGGACCATGGAAAGACCATTATCTCCCATACCCATTCCCAGACATGAGCGAACCGAGGAAGGCTGTTTGCTGGCTGACCGACATTGGCGACAGGTCGATCACAAACATCAAGCTGGCCAAGCTGTTTCTATATGCGTCGCTCCATAGCGTCGACAGGTTCTTCATGCAGTTGCGGCGGAAAACGTCGCTTCTTGAGAGGCCGATAAAGACTTCAAGCTCCGCAGGACGCACTTGGTATGCATACGACCCCTACAATCCTGCGGTGGTTGAAATGGAAGTGGAGATATACCGGGTTTACTACAACTACGTGAAGGTGGGTGACGACGGCAAAACACCAGCTATGCGTCTTGGTGTAGCGAAGAGGCCTGTCACCATTGAGGACATCCTCTACTACAAACCAAGCCCCCGTCAGCTTCTCTCCAGAAGAGTGACGTAAACGCACTTTAGTCTGCTGAAAAATATTGTGCTGTATCTGTCGTGCAACCTTGCTGACAAGGGTCTTTTGCGTGAACGTAAATACAGACCACTGTCTCAACAATTATGTGAAAAAATAGTCAGTCCATTGTCTCTGATTCCACGAATGTGGCGGTCGAATGAGGTGAGGTTCTCGATGGTCAGCACATAGTATGGTGATTTCTCGAAATCTCAATAGTCTATCGGATTATAGTTACAATATGGCTCAGTTCGCACCGAAGCTCTTCGGCGAGACGGCCATCTAGGGCGATTCTCTCCTGTTCCAACCAGCGCCCTTCCTTTTTCAACCTCGCAATGACCGGTATATCTTCAAAGATTGATACCTGCTCCGGCCACTCTTTGAAGCCTGTAAGCAGGTTGATAGACTCCTCCCAGAACGTAGGCACGAACAGACGTGTTTGCTGCTTACAAGCCGCGACCAAATAGTCTGCAACCTCAAGGCCTTTCGGGTCTAAATCTCCAAAGTGGAGTATCGGCATGGCTTCTGGCAAAAGATCGAGGGCCTTAATAGTAAGGGCTGTGTTCCGCCCGGGCACATGAATAACGATTGCGTGGCTAGGCAGCGGTGGCAGATCAACATAACTGCCAAGGTTCTCTACAGTAAGAGCGGCCTTCGGTAACACGCCGGCAAACTCAAGCCCATCGAGAAAAACACGCTCCGGTAGAACCACCTCGCCAAACACGGCCATGAGAAGGTCAGCAGATATTTCGTAGCCACGGCTGCGGATAATGAGGCCAGTATTGGCCCGGATTCTAAGTACCTGGTCTGTCGTAACTTCCGTTGCTCCCACTAAGGCGCTCATTCGCTGACCAATACCGGTCTTTGAATGTGTGCCGAGTGCGGCGCATATTGTTTTGTGATGGGCGCGTTCCGGCAAAGAAACGTCCACAGCGCGCTTGCGGCGCGCGAGTTCTTTTACGCCTTCCAAACTAATTGGCAATTCAGACTCTTGAAGTTCGGCGAGATATTCTCTCCAATCAGGCCATGTGTTGTTAAGGTAGTCTTCAAGCTTGGTTTTGCCGAATTCTGTCAGAAGAATAGTGTTGGACCGCCTAGACAACATTGCCCATTGTTGTTTGGTGGCGATGGCGTAAGCGTCTGAATTAGCGGCCGTGCGGGTTAATGTGCCGCTTGCATAAAGACGGAGAAAGGGGATGGCCTTTTGGATCGAAACGACCTGTTCGCTCACTTTAAGCCACCTCGTCTTCGGTGGTGTCGCCGAATCCTTTGCGGCCGCGAATCACGACCAACTCGCCGCCCTGTTCGAACTTGCGAACAAGCCTATAGGTAATGCCGCTTCCCGTTTCGTTCGCCGAGAAATTCGGGCCAGCCACCAAGAGCTGAACGTCCATGATGCGGCAAAACTCAAGGAGCGTTTGAATTGACTTCGGATCGAGTCTCGACGCCTCGTCGACGAATAAAAAACGCAGGTTGCTTTGAAGATCGTTGTCCCTGCTAAAAACTTGCTTTTCCCACGTTTGCAACACCACCATCAGTATTGCCGTACCCGTCCCCATTGCCTCGCCCGTCGACAGATTCGAGGCAACCGTCCATTTATCAGAACCCTTCCTTCGCACCTGAACCTGCATGTCGATGTAATTGCGGTAGTCAAGCAACAGGTGGGCTTCTGTTTTTCCGCCTGTTATTCGACTGTAAAGTTTCTCCATTAGCTTACCAAGCGCCTGGTCGCCGTCCTCTGAGTTCCGGTCTATTTCGTCCCTGGCGAACAGGTCCCACTGTTCTTTATTTTCCATGTAGTCCAAGAGCCGCATCATGTCTTCGCGTGGGCTGAAGAATATTTTGATGCCGCTGAGGCCACCGAAGCTAATCGACTCAAGCTGAGCATTGTTCTTGTTAACGCCACGTCTTTCCTCGGCGATTTGTTGCCGGATCGACTTGGCAACATTTTGTGCGCTCGTTTGAAAACGCTGCTCAGCATCAGCCAGCGTATCCATTAATGCCCTGTGCTTGCGCCGCATTTCTTCCACCGCATGACCTGGGTTACCGCTTGCGACAATATCCTGGGGGATGATATGGGCAACGTAATCCTGTGCCAGACTCCAGGCATCGCAATATTCTGCCCACACAGTCTCAACGCGCGAATCCTTCCCGGCTATGTGGAGATTCCAGCGCGGAGAGGATGCAAGGGCGACTCGTAGTGGATGGGTTCCATCATGCTCGACAGATTCTACGGTATTACGAAGCTCTACCCACGACTCCTTGGCTAAATCACTCGCCAGAAATGCCTCACCGTACTTTTCGCACAGGTCATCAATGTGGACATTTAGGTCGGCCAGTGATTTGTTGGTTTTACGGAGATGCTCAACGCGGCGCCTCGCAACAGATGCCGGCTTCCAGTTGGCACGACATTGCGTAAAGTTTTTTTCTGCTTCGTTCAGCTTACGGTTTGTTTCTTCAAGCTCCTTCTCGATCTGCTTGGCTGACTCCTCAAGTTTTACGAGCGTTTCATGACTACGTTCGTAAGCATCGGTAGCTTCGAACTCGCTCGATTTCGCCTCAGCAAGAAACTCATCAGTCCCGGGGACACCAAGCAGGACGAGTTGCTGCTTCTTGCTGTCAAGATGTGCCTGAATCTCCTTCAGTTTTGCATCGCAGGTGTTCAGGTCGCCATTGTGGGCTTCGAGCAATTCTTCCGTAGTTTTTAGCTCCTTGTCGACCTCTTCAACTTGTTGTGCAATGGTTGTAAGTAGGTCTTTAAGGCCCTTCGTTGGGTCTTCTCTCGTGAGATACGAGTGATGGCTTTCCTCGTACTTGAAGTGTTCAAGTCGATCTACAAGAGTAGTAAGCGATTGTCTCGCCGTGCTCCAGTAAGCCAACTCGACCTCAAGTTGAGCTAGCCGTCCATTCATCCTGGCAATATCTGCATCCGTCAAGGGGAGGTAGCGCAAAGAGTCGCGCTTCTTTTCCAGTTCCTGAACTAACGGAGCTTTCAAATCGTGCAGTTTGCGTAGCAATTTGCCGGACTCGATTTGTGCCGCAACACCTTCGCATTCCTGTTGCAGGTCTCCACGGTCGAGCAGGTGCCCCTCCGGCAACAATTTAACTAAGTGATCAACAAGTTCCCCTAGCTTATTAACGACGCCACGAAGGGGCCTGATCTTATCTTCAGCCGCTTTGATTGCGCTTTCATTCTCGTGTATTTTGTGTTTAACCGTGTCAATCTCTAGGCGCAGGTCGCCGGCCGGCAGAGCAGCGAGCTGGCCACTGAGTTTTTGCAGCTCACTCATATCCCTTGATAGTTCGTTGGCCTCGATTCTAGCCTCTGTTACTCGCGTCTCCGCATTGCGGCGGAGCTTTTGCAGGTGCTCAGCGTAGGCCTTTCGGGATTTATGCCCAATCCTCGGGAACTGCGGTAGCTTGGTTGCACGTACCCCTGTCTCCGTGGCAACCGCGACGTAGTTCTTCAAGCGCTGACCGCGCAAATCCTTCAATTTGAACTTGGCTCTATCAAGCAACCAAATCTCATCGGGAGCCTCGGTGATGACATCAAGTGATTGCAGGGCCGCATCAATATCTTCGACAATATACGCATCAACCAATGGCCCCAACATGGCTTGATAGTCCGCCGGGTCGTCAATCTCAATCTCTTCGATAGCCGATATGAGACGGCGGCCGTTGATTGCCTTCGACACCCCCTCCTCGGCGACATCATGGACAGCATGGACCTTCTTGATTTCTTCACGCAAACGCCCAGCTTCACACTCTGACTCATATTGATTGCGGCTCGCCTGGCCGCGGCGACCGTCCATCTCTTTCAGCAACTCATCAATGGCTTCGGTGGAGGCCAATTGACAACCATATCTCTGCTCAAATTTAGCGCGCTGGCGCAAGACTCCTTCATAGTTCGCAACAGTTAGCTCAAGGTTGGCTTTATTGCTGGCAAGTTCTTTTTGCTTGACGCGAAGCGATAGGAGTTCGTTTTCGGCGGCTTGCAGGTCAGCCTCAAACGATTTGTGCTCTTGCGTGAATTTTTCGTGCGCCTGAGAAAGATGGCGCTCTTGGGTCACAACGACGCCATGCGATTCAACTGTCTTGAGCGCTAGCTTCAAGTTTTCTTGACGAGTAGCCAGAAGCTTCAGCTCGCGCAGCTTTTCGTCTAAGCCTTCCGTAGCTATAATTTCTCGGGTTCTCGTTTCATGCGCTCCTATAATTTCTGCGGCCACGCGCTGGCCGTCAGCGGGGTCGATTGAGCGTTCTGCTAATTTGGCAACGAGGTCGAGAACAGCATAAAAACGCCCTCGTTCACTTTCTGCATTTTCGGTTTCTCGACGCAAAATCGTCAACTCTTTGGCCAGGTTGCGCTCACGAGAGGTACTTTCCTCCAATAACGCCTGCGCGTTCACTTGGCTGACATCGTGGTCGCGCATGGCCATTTTAGCCTCACCAAGCGCGTTTGTGGCTCCTTCGAATAAGCCAGCCTCCATCGAAACTTTCTGCCAGTGCTGTTGAGCATCAGCTAAGCGCCCACAGATGTCAGCATGTTGCTCAGAAAGCCCATTGCGGTTTTTAGTGACCAGCTCCCTTTGCGCCAAAGCACGATCACGTTTGGCTTTTGCTGTAGACAAAGCCGAGTCGGCGATCTCGAATTCGCTGGAAAGGCCTGCAATCTCTATGGACAACGAATGAGATCGCTCTGCCTTTTCTCGGGCAGCTATCGCGGCAGACTTCGTCTTATCTCTCTGCTCAAGGTCAAGCTTTGCACCCGCAGTATCATTGCGAACCTGAGTCAGGGCAATCTCATGCCTTTGCTTGTCACCACGCAAATCACTAACAATTTTAAGAGTCTCTGCATATTTACGACGCAGTTCGTCGGCGCAGAGCCGAACTGTTGCGGCAGCCCGACCAATCATCGCCATTGTTTTCTTGTAAAGGTCTTCCACTGTCTGGATTTTTTCGTCGAGACGCTGAACGGCAAGCCTGCTACTACGACACAGCCGCATGTGCTCCTGCATTTCGGTAATATGGCCACCGATATCCTTACCCTCGGGTAACAGATAATCTTTAATGCGTTTCTGTAACGCGCTAGAAAAGTTGCCTTGGAGACCGGTTTGCAAAATTTTATTGAACAAAGACCGCTTTTTGTTATCCCCGAGGCGAATGGGGAGAACTCCTAATTCAAACAGTGCGTCACCGTACTCTTTGACGTCTCGGTACAGATCAGCCGTCGCCCCATATTGCCCAGCACGCTCCGTGATGATTTTGGCATCAACAGGGACGATGTCTTTACCGTCGTCCCGGCAAAGCAAAATGTTTTCAAGGGGAACTTGCGAAGGCAGTTGCCTGATTACAAAAAATGGCAAAACCTCAACCTGCTGGTTTGGCTTGGGAGTAATCTTGGCTCCAACTATACAGCGCTCATGTCGGGGATTGATTATTTCGAAAGCAGCATAACAGGCACCACTGCTTCCAAGTTTCCCGTGGAGACCATTATTTTTCTGGCTATCGTCGTCTACGGCACCGACATTAACAACGCGCAACATCGATATGTCAGGCATCAGTAACAGATACGCCGCTGTCATACAGGTAGTTTTCCCGGCACCATTTTCACCCTCAAGAGCCGTTAGGCGCCGATCCATCTCGATGATTTGGAAGGGAATTCCCTTCCAGTTGACAATTGCCAAGCTTTTTATGTGGGCACGGCCAGGTTTCATTCGTCAGAGTCCCCCTCGTCTTCACAGTAATCTTCTTCGTCGACTTCCGTCACAACACCATTTTTTATTAAGGACTCAATAGCCTCTTCCATACGGCCAACTCCGCGTATCGGCTCAAGGAAGCGGAATATTGGCGAGAGCACCCGGATTGTTTTGCTGCCGCGTCTTGAAAAATTAACAAAACCCAAGTCGGCCAACTGCCTAACGGCAGCCTCCACGGCCTTCAGAGCTTTTTCCTCATCCCTATCAACGTTGCGGGACCTGAACCTTTTGGCAAAATCTTCCTGGAAGCGTTCTTCCCCGAGGAGCATTTTCAAGGTGGAGACGAGGCGTTCGACGGGGATACTCCGTTCGATGTATTCAGGGTCAGACACCATATATCCCAGCGCCATCCCAACTTTCATGGCTTGCACTGGTAGCTTGCGTTGCCCGAGCAATTGGCCATACGAACTGAGATAAAAATAATCGCCAACGTCTTCCTTAGCGTGTACGAGTTCGCAGCTATAGGGACGGTAATACTGATTAAGCAACCGAAATGCCTCAAGAAGAAAGGTATAAGCAGACAAATCCTCGCGGCCAATATGTCGGCCTTGACGAAGCTGGCAATCTACCCGCGGAAAAACCTCGTCCTGCCAGACATCTTGCAAACTACCGTATACGCCTTCGTTAGCCATCAGCGCCCCCTGGCGTTGTAACGACAACAAATTCTTGTAAGTCATAACCGCCAACAACACTCTTCCACTCACGTTCCATATTTATTGGTATGCGGCCAGAAGATGCCAATACCGATACGAGTTCACCGGCAACACTAAACGCCTCGTCCCGACTGAGACCTGGTGCAAGGTCATTGAAAATCTCCGAGAGACGAGCACCGCCGTCACGTTCGAGGCGCAAGGCTGTTTCTGCTTTTACTTTATTCAAGAGCGTTTTGTTTGGCGGAACAGCAGGCTCGATGAGTGGTCTGTTCACGTGGCCAGTAACCTCGATCTCCTCGGTTGGCTGAACAAACGACTCTTCCCGTATGTGCACATAACAAGGTATATCTGGCACAGCGATGGTCCAGGGTCTTTGATCGTAGAATAAGATTGCCCGCTTGATTCGGTCTGCGCGGTGACGATTTGGGTCTGTGCGGACGCTTATGCGGATGAAGTCGTGAACACGATGAAAATATTGCGACCACTGTTCAAACGAACAGTCTGCCCAATTGCGAACAGCCTCCATTTGCCCCTGGACGGTCTCGGCCGCCTCAACGGCATCAACCATGTGGGCGGTAAGACTGCAATCAGTTATTTGACCTAGCTTTTCCTGGATACTGTTTGTTTCACGCAAAATGATAGAATGAAGCTCTTCTAGGGCAGAGCCAGTAGTGCCCAGCATCTTTTCACAAGCCTCAATTCCTGATAACCAATCCGCCGATATACGCTCACTGATTGTCCGCTGGATTTTTTTCTGAGCAGCCGCCATCGTGTGCTGGCGACGGTCAAGGCTACTCACCAGTTCAGATATTGTTTCGCGTAACGGAATCACGACATTGTCTTGCCAGTGCTGTTCGTCGCCACCATTGTTTGCCGCCTCAAGTACCTGCTCAAGACGCAACCGCAACTCTGTCGCATAGTGGATCAAAGTACGCTCTGAGATATTTTCGATTGAGGCCCAGTGTTCACCTACTGCTCGGCCTAAAGGTGTAACGACGTAAGACGCGCCACCAATCAAATCAAGTCGAGCAATCATGCCCTGTTCTTTGAGACGATTGATTGCGTTATTACTACGGCGCTCAAAGGTCTCGTCCTCACCAGATGTGAGCAGGTTGATCAAACGAAAAACTTCCTTCAAGTCAGAGGCCGACATGGTTGGTTCGCTGTCAGGCCTTCGCGCGTAGACGTAAATGCCAATTAAAAAGGCCATCGTCTCGCGATCTAGACTCAAACAGATATTGTTTTCGTAAGCGCTCGTAACGGCCTCTTCGACCGTAGTTTTGGGAGTTTGCTCACTGTCGATCATTAGACGCATCTCGAAGGTGGTTGTAATAAAATCGTGCGCATAGTATATTGACCCATGTCGACTGTGTCAATAAAGAAACTTTATGGGTGACGAAGATGGCCATTCGTAGGTGGGAGGTTCGACAGCGCCTCAAATTCATAGAAAATCGACTATTTTGGGAAGGGAGAGTTAACCGCTCAGACCTGACTGATTTCTTTGAGGTATCGGCCATCCAGGCATCTGGAGACATTGCACGGTATCAGGAGCTGGCGCCCCTGAACGTAGCTTATGACGCTAGCCGCAAATGTTACATCCCGACGCCTGAGTTTTCACCAATATTGGTTAACCCTGACGCTGAAAGCTACCTCGCCCAATTAGTTGAGATTTCCAAAGGAGATGGGGGGCCGGTGATAAGCGTTGTTGAGACCCCCCAACGGTGTATCGACCCAAATGTTTTGCGTAAAGTTCTTGCGGTGATGCGTGAATCTCTCGATATCCAATTGATGTACCAGTCGATGTCGAGACCTAGACCTACCTGGAGGTGGATTACTCCGCATGCTTTAAGCTCTGACGGCCGACGTTGGCATATACGGGCATTTTGCCACACGGATGGGATGTTTAAGGATTTTTTGTTAGCGAGAATCATAGGGCTTGGTGATACTCGGGAAGGGTCGCTTACAAGTATAGCGGACATAAAATGGAACAGTTTCGTTGACGTGATAATTGCCCCGCACCCTGGCTTATCACCAGAACAAAAAGATGTAATCGAATGCGACTACGGCATGGCTGGGGGCAAACGAACTATCTCGGTCAGAGAGGCGTTGTTATTTTATTTCATTAAGAACCTTGGGCTTGACTGTACGAACGCTGGAAAACCAGAAGAACAACAGTTGACCATTGTCAACGGTGCTGAAATCGACAGGATTCTTTCGGGGGGCGCCAGCAGGGCAACGGATTGAAATACTCGATCTGAACAAGGCTTCTTCACCTCCCATTTTCACGGTCGCGTGATGTAGCCTTGAAATGACCGCCCCAATTAGTCAGCATAAACTAACAGCCCCAGGCGCCGTATCGGACGGCATCTGGGGCTGTTTTTGTAAAATTCCGTGAAGCTTATCTCGGAGGGTAACAAGCTCCGAATGGCCTAGGGTGCAGAATAAAATGCGCCTATCGAGATAGATACCACACAACCTGTCGGAAAATTTCTTTCGCTAGTCTGTGTGGCCCTTTCATTTTTTTTACCAAGAGCATTCCACCATATATTGACAACAAAAAAACCAGTGCCACCAGATAATGTGTTGCTTGTCTGGTGGCACTGGTTTTGCTTCGTACACTTTAGGCAACCGGCTTACCCCTAAGGGCCGCCCTTTTTGCATTCGGCGCGCCAGCCGCTATGGTTATAGCACACCCTCGCCACAGGAGCCGACCCTATGAGCCAACTCACCGGCAAACCCGCCCTCCCCTTTCAACTCAAGGACAGCTGCGGCAGAGAGCATCTGCTGGCGGACTTTCGCGGCCACTGGCTGCTGCTGGTCTTCCATCGCCACCTCGGTTGACTCCCCTGCCGGGGGCATCTCGCGCAGTTGCGCGAGGCGGAGGACGAACTCAGGCGGCGTGATGTGCGGGTGGCGGTGGTCACCTTCGAGCACGATGTCTTCGCCCGCCAATACGTGGCCGAGACCGGCCTGGACTGGCCGCTGCTCATCGATGCCGGGCGCGAGCTCTATCAAGGCTACGGCATGCTGCAGGCGTCGTGGTGGGATGTCTGGGGGGGTGCGACCTGGCTCGCCTACCTGAACGAGCTGCGCCAGGGGCGGCGCCCGCAAAAACCGACCTCGGACGACGTCTACCAGCGCGGCGGCGACGTGCTCATCGACCCCGCAGGGATCGTACGTCTGCACCATGTGGGCGCGGGTCCGGCCGACCGGCCCTCACTCGAGAGGCTGCTGGGGATGATCCCCGCGCGCT
The DNA here is from genome assembly GCA_964603155.1 of uncultured Geobacteraceae bacterium. Taxonomy (GTDB): domain Bacteria; phylum Desulfobacterota; class Desulfuromonadia; order Desulfuromonadales; family BM103; genus VAUL01. The sequence continues at coordinate 12,425 of CAZRTZ010000058.1, forward strand.
GAAGGCGCGGTGCCGGCAAGGTTACAGCGAAATGGTGCGCAGGGCGGCGGCAATGGCCTCGAGCTCGGCGTCGGAGAGCCGGTCAAGAGTGGTCATGGCCGGAAACTGGCGATTGGCGGAGCGGATGCGGCTTGCGGAGCGCTGGGCCTTGGTGGTGTGCGAAAGGGTTTGGTGGCAGCGCGCGCAGTGTTCGGCATAAAGGGCTTCCCCCGCGCGGAGCTGCGGGTTGTCCAGCGCGGTGGCCAAGGCGCGTGAAACGGGAGAGAGGCTCAGGGCAAAGAGCAGAACGGCCAGGGGGAAAAGCGGCACGTCGATCCTCCGGGGAAAATTCCCCGGTTCTTACCACGCCCGGCAAAAAACCTCAAAGAAAAAGTGTTATCATGATGTTACCATAACTTAATCCTTTGGCCCCGGCCGCGTTGTGCGCGGCCGCCGGCTGTCAGGGTGCGTCCCCGGCGTGCCGGCGCTCCCGAGCAGTTCGGCGGCCAGTTCCATGCGGCCGGCCTGGCGCAGCGCCGCCAGCACGTCGTCGCGCTGCTCCGGCAGGTGCCAAAGGAGCAGGGCTTTTTGCAGGCGCCGCTCGCGGAGCGATTTCGCCACGTACACCGCTTCGCCGCTGAACGGGTCGCGGCCGGTATGCCAAAGGCAGGTGGCGAGGCTCCCCGGCGTGGGGGTGAATTCCTGCACCTGCTCGACCCGCAGGTCGTGGCGCTTGAGAAACAGGGCCACCTCGACCATGTCGGCGAGGGTGCAGCCGGGGTGGCCGCTGATGAAGTAGGGGATCACCGTCTGGCGGCGGCCGAGCTGCCGGCTGCGGCTGCGGAAGGCGGTCAGGAATTCCGAGAAGCTGGCGGGGCCCGGCTTGCGCATGATCCTGGCCACCGTCGGGCTGACCGTCTCAGGGGCGACCTTGAGCCGTCCGCTCACGTGGTGGGCGAGCAGGTCGGCAAAGTAGCCGGGCTGGCGGGCGAGCAGGTCGAAGCGCACCCCCGAGGAGACGAACAGGTGTTTCACCGCCGGGTGGGCGCGCAAGGCACGCAACAGCGCCACGGCCTTGTGCTCGGCGGTCACCAGATGGGGACAGACCTCGGGATACAGGCAGCTCGGGCGGCGACAGGCCACCTGCGCCGGCGGATTGCCGCACGCCAGCCCGTACATGTTGGCCGTTGGCCCGCCGACGTCGCTGATCGTGCCGCGGAACTCGGGATGCGTGCTCAGGCGGTCGACCTCGGCGCGCAGCGAAGCCACCGAGCGGGACTGGATGGTCTTCCCCTGGTGGTGGGTGATGGCGCAGAAGGCGCAGCCGCCAAAGCAGCCGCGATGGGCGGTCAGGGAGAACTTGATCTGCTCGTACGCCGGGATCGTTTCCGTGTAGGCCGGATGCGGGCGCCGGCAGAACGGCAGGGCGTAGAGCCGGTCGAGCTGCGCCTCGCTCAGCGGCAGTGCCGGCGGGTTGACAACGACGACCCGGTCGCCGTGCGCCTGGGCGAGCGGCCGGGCATTGGCGGGGTTGGACTCCTGGGCGGCGAGGCGAAAAGCCGTGTTGTAGGCGGCGGGATTCGAGGTCACTTCCTCGTAGGTCGGCAGGGTCAGGGCGGCCGGCGGCGGGGTGGCGACCAGATAAGCCGTGCCGCGGATCCCGTGCAGGCTGGCGATGGGCTCGCCGCCGGCCAGGCGCCGGGCCACCTCGAGCAGGGCGCTTTCCGCCATGCCGTAGAGGAGCAGGTCGGCCTTGCTGTCGACCAGCAGCGAGCGGCGCACCCTGTCGTCCCAGTAGTCGTAGTGCGCCAGACGGCGCAGGCTCGCCTCGATGCCGCCGATCACCGTCGGCAGCCCCTTGAAGGCCCCCTTGACCGTGGCGGTGTAGGCGATGGTGGCCCGGTCGGGGCGGGCGCCGGCCATCCCCCCCGGGGTATAGGCGTCGTCGTTGCGCACCTTCTTCGCCGCGGTGTAGCGATTGACCATGGAGTCCATCGCCCCGGCGGAGATGGCGGCGAACAGGCGCGGCCGGCCCATGACCTGCAGTGCTGCCGGGTTACGCCAGTCGGGCTGGGCGAGGATGCCGACCCGGTAGCCTTCGGCCTCCAGCAGGCGGGCCAGGAGCGGCACGCCGAAGGCCGGGTGGTCGACGTAGGCGTCGCCGCTGACGAACAGCACGTCGAGCTCCGCCCAGCCGCGCGCCGCCATCTCGGCCCGGCAGGTGGGGAGGAAGGCGCAGCCCGGGGCGGTGCGGCTAGAGGCCATGGGCGGCCTTGATCTGCCGGTGGACGGCTTCGGCCAGGCGCCGGTAGCCGGCGGCGTTGGGATGGATAGTGTCGCTCTTGTAGTCGCGGTCGCCGAGCAGGTCGCTGACGATCTCCGCATCGTAAGGGAGGGCGAAGCGCTCGGCGAGCTCGCGGTAGAATTTCGGCGGCTTGAGGACAAAGCCGAATTCCGGGACGCCGACCAGGATGACGTCGGCGCCGCTCGCCCGGCAGCGCTCGATCATGGCGGCGAGGTTGGCGGCGGTCCGCTCGCGGTCGAGGCGCTGCAGGAAGTCGTTGCCGCCGTGACAGAGGATCACCAGCTGCGGGCGGTGCTCCGCGAGCAGGTGCGGCAGGCGCTCCAGCCCGGCGGCGGAGACTTCGCCGGGGACGCCGGCATTGATCACCGTGCGCTTGAGCAGCCCGGCCAGAACGTCCGGGTAGGCCTCCCCCGGCGGGGCACCGTTGCCATGGGTGAGGCTGTCACCGAAGGCCAGGATCACGGCGCTTTCGGACAGGGGCCTGATGGTCGGCGCCTTGTCGCAGGCACAGACGGTGAAGAGCAGCAGGAGAGCGAAAAGGCTTCTTAAGCGCAAAGAGTCACCCGTTGGCGGGGCAGATGAATTCGGTGCCGCCCCTAAGCGGCGGCCTACGCTGCCGAGGTTCTGGCGACAGCGCCCTACCGCTATTCTAGCGGCAAAGAGCGGCCAGGGGAATGCCCCGCGGGGGAAAGACGGTTTTTGCGTGAAAATAATCCGGCCGGACCGATTAACGCTTGTCCGGGCAGGCTGTTTTATGTAAATTGAATTTTTTAAATTTGCAGAAAAAACGAATTGTTCCGCAGTGACTTCTTAACAACTCAATGGGGAGGCGATAGCGATGAGTTTTGATGTGCCGAAAAACGAAAAGCTGTTGAAGTGGGTCGAGGAGGTCGCCGAATTGTGCCAGCCGGAGCGGATCCACTGGTGCGACGGCTCCCAGGAGGAGTACGACGACATGTGCCGCCAGCTGGTGGCCAGCGGTACCTTCCGCAAGCTCAACGAACAGCTGCGCCCCAACAGCTACCTCGCCTGGTCCGACCCGATCGATGTCGCCCGTGTCGAGGATCGCACCTTTATCTGCAGCCTCTCCAAGCAGGATGCCGGCCCGACCAACAACTGGATGAACCCCAAGGAGATGAAGGACAAGCTCAAGGGCTTGTTCAAGGGGTGCATGAAGGGGCGCACCATGTACGTCATCCCCTTCAGCATGGGGCCCCTCGGCTCGCCCATCGCCAAGATCGGCGTGGAGATCTCCGACTCCCCGTATGTCGTGGTCAACATGAAGATCATGACGCGCATGGGCAAGAAGGTCCTCGAGGCCCTCGGTGACGGTGAATTCGTCCCCTGCCTGCACACCGTCGGCGCGCCGCTGGCGCCGGGGCAGAAGGATTCCCCCTGGCCGTGCAACAAGGAGAAGTACATCGTGCATTTCCCCGAGGAGCGGGCGATCTGGTCGTTCGGCTCGGGTTACGGCGGCAACGCCCTGCTCGGCAAGAAGTGCCTGGCCCTGCGCATCGCCTCCAAGCAGGGGAAGGACGAGGGCTGGCTGGCCGAACACATGCTGATCCTCGGCGTCGAGTCGCCGGCCGGTGACAAGACCTACGTCGGCGCGGCCTTCCCGAGCGCCTGCGGCAAGACCAACTTCGCCATGCTCATCCCGCCCAAGCCGCTCCAGGACAAGGGCTGGAAGGTGACCACCCTCGGCGACGACATCGCCTGGATCAAGCCCGGTCCCGACGGCCAGGTCTATGCCATCAACCCCGAGTACGGTTACTTCGGCGTCGCCCCCGGCACCAACGTCAAGACCAACCCCAACGCCATGGCCTCCTGTGCGGCCAACTCGATCTTCACCAACGTCGCGCTGACCCCGGAAGGGGACGTGTGGTGGGAGGGGATGACCGACCAACCGCCGGCACAGCTGACCGACTGGCAGGGGAACGCCTGGACCCCGGACTGCGGCCGCCCGGCCGCCCACCCCAACGCCCGCTTC
>CAZRTZ010000059.1:0-16544 GCA_964603155.1 uncultured Geobacteraceae bacterium
TGTCAACCCCGGACCTTGGACCCCGCTCCCCGTGCCTGATTTTCTGACGATCAGCAGCGACAGGTAGTCCAGCTTTTTGCCGACCAGGGCGGCCAGATCGGTGACCACCTCCTGCTCGCCGGACCCGACCCGGCGGACGAAGACCCCCTGCCGCTCCAACCCCAGTTCGCAGAGCAGGGCGTAGACCCGGTCGAAGACCCGGCTCACCTTGAGCAGCACCGTGCAGTCGAAATCGAGCAACGTCCGGCGCAATTTCTCCTCCTCATAGGTCGCCGGAAGGGTCGCCACCCGCTCCGCCGCCATCGCCAGCGGCACCCCGGCCGCCGCGGCCGCCGCACCGACGCTGGTGATGCCGGGGACGATTTCGATGGCAACTTCGGGATAACGTTCCCGCAGGATACGCAGGAGATAAAGGAAGGTCGAGTAGAGCAGCGGGTCACCGATGGTGACGAAAGCCACCGTCCGCCCGGCAAGGACGTGCCCGGCCACCTCCTGAGCGGTCGCTTCCCAGTGCGGGCGCAACTCCTCCTCGTCGCGACTCATCGGGAAGACCCTCTCCAGCACCAGTTGCCTCTCGCGGTCAAGGTGCTCGGAGACGATCCCCAGGGCGTAGCTGGCGGCTTCCGCCTGCCCGGTCGGGGCGATGACGACATCGGCGGCACGCAGCACGCGCACCGCCTTGAGGGTCAGCAGTTCGGGATCGCCGGGACCGACGCCCACGGCGTAAAGATGGGAATTCATAAGGTTGAGGTTGAGGTTGAGGTTGAGGGAAACGACCGCGTGCCCTGTGCCTCGAACCGCGTGCCCGGTTCTACTCCTTCACCGCCGTAATCACGAAGACCGGGTTGTGGGCTTCAAACAGCTTGTAGTCGGTCAATGGCCGGGTGCGGGCGATGTTGACCGTGACCACCTCCAGCTGGTAGCCGGCGTTTTCAAAAAACTCGCTGGCGGCCGTGAGGGTATCGAGGGTCACGGCGTTGAGCACCACCCGTCCGGCAGCCGGCAGCCGCTCGTCGATGCGCTTGAGAATTTCCCACAGGTTGCCCCCCGAACCGCCGATGAAAACCCGGTCCGGATCGGGAAGATCCTCGAAACAGGCGGGCGCCTCGCCGGCAACCACGGTGACATGACGCGACCGGAACTTGCCGAGATTTTCCTTGAGGAACGCCAGACACTGCGGGTTGCGCTCGATGGCATAGACCTCGCCGTTGGGAAGGAGCTGGTCGGCCTCGATGCTGACCGAGCCGGAACCGGCGCCGATGTCCCAGAGGGTCATGTCGTGGCGCAGGCGCAGCTTGGCCAGACTGACCGCACGCACCTCCTCCTTGGTGATCAGCTTCTTGACCGTGGCGAACTCCTCGTCGGGGATTCCCAGCGTGGCACGCACCCCCTCACCACTCGCCTCGTACTCCTTGATCAGGATCAGCACGTTCAGCGCCGCCGCCGGCATATCGAACAGTCCGCGCACATCGGTACGCACGATCCGCTCCGCACTGCCGCCGAGGTTTTCGCACAGCCAGGCGCAGTAACCGTCGCGGCCGCGATCAAGCAGTTCGCGGGCAATGACCGCCGGGGTGTTCTGCTCGTCGGTGAGGATCGCCGCCTTGTCATTGGCGACGATGCGATCGACCGCCTCCTTCAGCCCCCGGCCATGGGTGGAGATGAAGACCGCATCGTCCCACGGCTCGCGGATTTTGGCGAAAGCATACTGGACGGAGCTGACGTTGGGGAGAAATTCGAGGTCGGCTTCCGGGAGGTTGCGCAGCAGGTAGCGGCCGATGCCGAAAAAGAGCGGGTCGCCGGAAGCGATCACCACCGGCTGGCCGGGGTGGCTGCGGAGACGCTCGACAACGGTGCCGAGATTGCTGCCGACCACCAGCTTGTCCCCGGCAAATTCGGGGAAGAGCGCCAGCTGCCGCTCGCTGCCGATCAGCAGGTCGGCCCCGCGAATCAACTCCAGGGCGCGCTGGCCGAACTCTTCATGCCCTCTCACCCCTGCCCCGATGACGTAAATCTTGCTCATGGCTTCCTCACTCGAACGATGTGCCGAAGGTGACGGCGGGTTCGCCGGCATAGCCGGCCAGCAGCACCCCGCAGCGCACGCCGGGGGCCCACTCCTGCAAACAAGCGATGGCGCGCGCCGCCACCAGGGCAATGAACGGATGACGGGGGCCCAGTTGCTGATACAACTCGCGGGCCGTGTGCGCCAACTCTAGCCGCTTGATCAAGGCAGCGTCAAGGCCGGCCGCACGTCCCCACCCGCACAGAGTCGCCAGATCAAGGTCGGCGACCGCCGCATGGGTCTGCGGATGGCCGCAGGCGATCTTGACCAGCTTGGCGAACTGCGCGGCGACGATCAGCTCCCGCACGCCGTGCCGGGCGCAGGCGGCGGCCAGGTGCCCGACATGGTCGCCCATCAGGATGAAGGCCTCTTCCGCCCAGGCCAAGTGGCGCTCGGCGATCGCCTCGCTGCTGCGTCCGGTGCTGGCCACCACCTGCCGGCAGCCGGCCGCCAGAGCCACCTGCAGGGCCGTATCGATGGTGTCGGTCCAGGCCTGGTGGGAGACCGGGGTGACGATGCCGGTCGTGCCGAGGATCGACAGCCCGCCGATAATGCCGAGGCGGGCGTTGAGGGTACGTCCGGCGCGCTCCACGCCATCGGGGATGCTGATGATCACGTGAGGCGTGAGGAGTGCGTCGTGAGCCGTGAAAACCTCCAGGACGGCCTCGGTGATCATGCGGCGGGGGACGGGGTTGATGGCCCATGCGCCGACCGGCACCGCCAGCCCCGGCTTGGTGACCCGGCCGATACCGGTCCCGCCGGAGATAACCACCGGGGACTGTCCCGGATTCTCAAAGGGGCGCTTCCCTTGTCTTACTTCGGCCCGGACTTCGCAGCCGTTGGTCACGTCGGGGTCGTCTCCGGCATCCTTGATCACGCCGCAGGCGGCCGACGCCCTGTCAAAGCGCTGCCCGTGCAGAGGGAACGTCACCGTCATCCCCGCCGGCAGGGTCAGCTCCACCGCCTCGACCGGCCGCTGGTCGCGCAGCATCAGCGCCGCCCCCTTGGCCGCCGCTGCGGCGCAGGCACCGGTGGTGTAGCCAAAGCGCAGTGGCCGACGCACGGACTCAGCCCTCCTCCGCCAGGAGCAGCAGGGCATTGAGAATGGCCGCAGCGATCGCCGACCCCCCCTTGCGGCCGCGGCAGGTCATGAACGGCAGCCCGGACGCGAGCAGCGCCTCCTTCGACTCGGCCGCGCCGACGAAGCCCACCGGGACGCCCACCACCAGGGAGGGGCGCACCGTTCCGCAGCGGGCCAGTTCCAGCAGTTCGAAGAGGGCGGTCGGCGCGTTGCCGACCAGGAATATCCCACACCCTTCCGCCACCCCCTTGCGCATGGCCAGCAGCGAGCGGGTCACCCCCTGTTCGCGCGCCATCCTGGCGATCTCCGGGTCGGCCACGTGGCAGGCGATCGCGCTGCCGAACGCCGCCAGGCGCGCCTTGTTGACCCCGGCCAGAACCATGTTGGTGTCGCACAGCACCTTCTCCCCGCGCCGCAGGGCGGCGACCCCGGCCGCCACCGCGCCCGGAGAGAAACAGGTGGTCGTGGTGAATTCGAAGTCACCCGTGGTGTGGATGATGCGCCGGACGATCGGCCACTGCCGGGCGTCGAAGGCGTGCGCGCCGGCCTCGGCGTCGATGATGGCGAAACTGCGCCGCTCTATCTCCTGCGGATCGAGGAGAAGGCTGTTCACGAGCGCCAGCCTGCTTCGCGCAGCGTCTTGCCGGCCCGCTCGCAGACGATCTCAGCCAGCTTCGGATGGGCGCCCAGATGCTCCCCCATGGTCAGCTCCAGTCCGGGGTGGCGCCGGCGGGCTGCTTCCATCTCGGTCGGGAGATCCTCGAGCACGTGGGCACCGGCAAAGAGAAAATAGGGATAAAGGAGGATGCGCCGGGCGCCGCGGGCCACGCAGGCGTCGATTCCGGCCTGGATATCGGGCGGATGCTGCTCGCGGAAGGCGACTTCGACAATCTCGAATTCCCCCTGGCTGGCGACCATGGCGGCGATGTCATAGAGGGCCCGGTTGGCCTCGGCAACCCGCGAGCCGTGCCCCATCAGCAATATGGCAAGAGACATTAGGTGGACCTTTCCTGGTGAGATGACAACAGTCTGTGCAGATAGTGGCCGGTATGCGAGACGCCGGATTGCGCGACCTGCTCCGGAGTCCCGGTGGCGATCACCCGGCCGCCGCCGCTCCCCCCCTCCGGGCCGAGATCGATGAGCCAGTCGGCGCTCTTGATGACATCGAGGTTGTGCTCGATGATCAGCACGCTGTTGCCGGCATCGACCAGGCGCTGCAACACCTCGAGCAGTTTGCGGATGTCGTCGAAGTGCAGGCCGGTAGTCGGCTCATCGAGGATGTAGATGGTCTTGCCGGTGGCGCGCTTCCCCAGTTCCCTGGCCAGCTTGACACGCTGGGCTTCGCCGCCGGAAAGGGTGGTGGCGCTCTGGCCGAGCTTGATGTAGCCCAAGCCCACCGCCACCAGCGTTTCCAGTTTGCGGCGCAGAACCGGAACGTTGCCGAGGAACTCCAGCGCCTGCTCCGCGGTCAGATCGAGAACCTCGGCGATGCTGCGCCCCTTGTAGCGAACCTCCAGCGTCTCGCGGTTGTAGCGCGCCCCCTTGCAGATTTCGCACTGGACGTAGACATCGGGGAGAAAGTGCATCTCGATCTTGATGATGCCGTCCCCCTGGCAGGCCTCGCAGCGCCCCCCCTTGACGTTGAAGGAGAAGCGCCCGGGCTGGTAGCCGCGCACCCTGGCCTCGGGGAGCTGGGCGAAGAGGTCGCGGATATCGGTGAACAGCCCGGTGTAGGTGGCCGGATTGGAGCGCGGCGTGCGCCCGATCGGCGACTGGTCGATGTCGATCACCTTGTCGAGCTGCTCCAGCCCTTCGATGGCGGCGACCGTGCCGGGCTTCTCCCCCCCCTGATGGAGACGCTGGGCCAGGGCCCGGTAGAGGGTGTCGATGATCAGCGTCGACTTCCCCGAGCCGGAGACACCGGTGACGCAGGTCATCACCCCCAAGGGGATGGCCACGTCGATGTTTTGCAGGTTGTTGGCCGACGCACCGCGCACGACCAGTTCCCCCCTGGCGCTGCGCCGCGCTTCGGGGAGCGGAATCGACCTGCGTCCGGCCAGATAGTCGCCGGTCAACGATTCGGCCGCCGCCACGAGGGCCGACGGTGGCCCCTGGGCGACAATCTCGCCGCCGTGCACCCCGGCGCCCGGCCCCATGTCGATGACATGGTCGGCTTCCAGAATCGTCTCCTCGTCGTGTTCGACCACCAGCACGGTATTCCCCAGGTCGCGCAGGCGCTTCAAGGTGTCGAGCAGGCGGCGGTTGTCGCGCTGGTGCAGGCCGATCGACGGTTCGTCGAGGATATAGAGGACGCCGACCAGCGATGAGCCGATCTGGGTGGCCAGGCGGATGCGTTGCCCCTCGCCGCCGGAGAGGGTGCCGGCGGCCCGATCAAGGGTCAGGTAGTCGAGGCCGACCCCGCTCAGAAAGGCCAGCCGCTCGCGCACCTCCTTGAGAACCCGGCGGGCGATCTCGGCTTCCCGCGGCGGCAGTTGCAATGCGCCGAAGAAGCGTTGCGCCTCCGCCACGCTCAAGGCGCACAGCTCGCGAATGTTGCGCCCGCCGATACGGACCGACAGGGCGGCCGGTTTGAGGCGCGCCCCCTGGCAGACCGGACAGGGCTGGCTGGCCATGAACGGCTCGAAACGTTCCTGCTGCTGCTCCGATTCACTCTCCTTCAGGCGCCGCTCCAGATTGGGGATCACCCCCTCGAAGGGGCGCTGATAATAGATGCGCTGCCCACTCTGGTCGTAATAGAAACGGATCGTTTCATCGCCCGAACCGTGCAGCAGCACCTCGCGCACAGCCACCGGCAACTCGCGGTAGGGGACGTCGAGTGAAAAGCCGTAATGGTCGCCGAGGGCGTCGAGCAGGGGGAGATAGAAAAAACCGGTTCGGGTACTCCAGGGCGCCAGGGCGCCACCGCGCAGCGACAGGGTCGGGTCGGGGACGATCAGCTCGATATCGAAGTAGCGCCGGGTGCCGAGCCCGGTGCAGGCCGGGCAGGCGCCGTGCGGGCTGTTGAAGGAGAAGGTGCGCGGGGCGATCTCCGGCAACGAGATGCCGCACTCCACACAGGCGTGCCGGGAGGAGAAGAGGAGCGCGTCTTCTTGGGGCATGGCGCGCCGTTCCCCTGCGACGCCGGTCGCGCCATCGACCGTCACGACGACCTCGACCTGCACCAGTCCGTCCGCCAGGCGCAGGGCCATCTCCAGCGACTCCGCCAGACGGGTGGCCATCCCCTCCTTGACCACCAGCCGGTCGACCACCACCTCAAGGGTGTGCTTCTTCTGCTTGTCCAACTCCGGGGTGTCGGGGAGTTCGTAAACCGTGCCGTCGATGCGCACCCGGGCGAAGCCGTCGGCCTGCAGCTGTTTCAGCTCCTTGCGATACTCCCCCTTGCGCCCGCGCACCAACGGCGCCAGCAGCAGCAGGCGCGTCCCTGCCGGCAGGGCGAGGATGCGGTCGACCATCTGTTCGACAGTCTGGGCGGTGATCGCCCGGTCACACTGCGGGCAGTGCACCTGCCCGGCCCGGGCGAAGAGCAGGCGCAGGTAGTCGTAGATCTCGGTGACGGTGCCGACCGTGGAGCGCGGGTTTTTGCTGGTGGTCTTCTGCTCGATGGCGATGGCCGGCGAGAGCCCCTCGATGCTCTCCACATCCGGCTTGTCCATCTGCTCCAGGAACTGGCGGGCGTAGGCGGAGAGGCTTTCGACGTAGCGGCGCTGCCCTTCCGCGTAGATGGTGTCGAAGGCCAGCGTCGACTTCCCCGAACCGGAAACCCCGGTAATCACCACCAGCCGGTCGCGGGGAATCTCGACGTCGATGCACTTGAGATTGTGCTCGCAGGCACCTTTGATGATGATTTTATCGGTCATAAAATCTGGGTCGGGTTAAGAGGCTCGGGGTTCGGGGTTGAAGCTTTATCTCGAGCCATGGATCTCGTTCCTCGTTCCCTATGCCTTTCCAGCCATCTGCTCCGCCATGCGGACCGCCGCCACCAGGCTCTTTTCGCTGGCCAGGCCGGTGCCGACCAGATCGTAGGCGGTGCCGTGATCGACGCTGGTGCGCACGATCGGCAAGCCGAGGGTGACGTTGACGCCGTCCTCGAAATGCAGCAGCTTCAACGGTCCGAGCCCCTGGTCGTGGTACATGGCGATGACCGCGTCGTACTGCCCCCTGGCGGCAAAGTAGAAGAGCGTATCGGCGCTGTGCGGCCCGCTGGCGTCGATCCCCAGAGTCTTGGCCTCGTCAATCGCCGGGGTGATCAGCCGGGACTCCTCGTCACCGAACAGTCCTCCCTCGCCGGCATGCGGGTTGAGGCCGAGGACCGCCAGGCGCGGACGGGCGATGCCGAACTGGGTGCGGAAGGCGGCGTTGGTGATGAGGATGGTTTCCAGTATCTCCGCCCGCGTCAGGGCTTCGGGCACGTCGCGCAAGGGCAGATGGGTCGTCACCAGGCAGACCTTGAGCCGGTCACCGCCGAGCATCATCACGACCTTCCCGACCCCGCAGCACTTGGCCAACAGTTCGGTATGCCCGGGGAACTCGCAGCCGGCCTGCTGGATGGCCGCCTTGCTGATCGGCCCCGTCACCATGCCGGCGGCCAGACCGGTCCGACAGCACTGGCAGGCCCACAGCACGTAGTCGAGCATGGCCCGCCCGCAGGCGACGTCGGGCTTGCCCGCCACCAGCCGCTCGGCATCGAGGACGGTCAGCGGCTGCACCGTCAGCGGACGCTCGTCGAGGAACAGGCGATGGGTGCCAAGCCCCCGGTCCTCCTGCGTCTCCAGCCGGGTGATCACCCCGTTCTGGCGGGCCGCCCGGCGCAGCACGCCAATGTCGCCGGCCACCACCAGGGGCCGGGCCAGTTGATCGAACGCACCGGATTGCAGCGCCTTGACAATCAGTTCCGGGCCGATGCCGGTGGGATCCCCCATGGTCATGATAAGCGGTTTGGACATGATCACCTGCCAGAGAAGAAGTGCGTCCGCACAGTATAACGGGCAGCATTGCGGGACTCAATGCATTCAGGTGTTTTTCAATTGCAGATTCGACGCTATAATAGCTGTACTTTTACCCCGCAAGGGAGTCGACCATGGCCGACAACTCCGTCGAGCAGCGCCGTGCCGCGCGTAGCAACGACCAGAACTTTCTTGATTACGAGATCCTCTCCGCGGAAGGCACGGTGCTCGGCCGCGGCCTGGCCCGGACCCTGAACGTCAGCGCCACCGGGCTGCTTCTCGAAACCAGCCAGCCGTTCGCCCCCGGCCAGACCCTGCGCATCACCCTGGGGCTGCGTGACGAACTGGTGCAGATCACCGGCCGGGTCGCCCACTCCGGGGAGAATGCCGCCGCTCTCTACAGCGCCGGGGTATGCTTCCTCTCCTTTTCCGAGGAGGACCACACCGTTTACCGGCAGCATCTCGAGACGTTGCAGCAGCAGTTCAACGACTAGGAGTCCCCCCGGACGACAAAGCCCGCACCGTCACCGGCGCGGGCTTTGTCTTGCCTGACAGGATCATCGCCGCCTACAGGCGAATATCGATGAAGGCCTTCTGCTTCAACCCCTGCGTCCATTCCTTGATGCGGCCATCGGTCTTCTGGTCGATGAGCAACTGGGTGATCTCCGGGCGCACCGCCTCGAACTGGCGCAGCCCGCCGGGGCTGCGGTCATCGACATGCAGCAGATAGATGGCGCGCGGGGTATCGGCAACCGTCCCCCATTTCCCCTTCTCCACCCCGCGCAGCGACTCCTGGAAAGCCGGGCTCAATTCGCCATCGGCGAAGGTGCCCAGGGCGTTGTAGGTTGCGCCGAACTGCTCCCAGAAGGTCGACGCGGCCTGGGCCGGCGGCGTCCCCCGCTCAATCAGAGCCTGGGCATCGCGGGCCGCCGTCAGGAGCAGTTCACGCTCGGTGCTGCTGGCACGCTCCGGCACCGGGAAGGTCACCGCACTCAGGGTGACGGTGCTGGGGAGACGATATTCCTCCAGGTGGGCCTTGTAATATTCGACCACCTCGCGCTCCGGGACATCGACCCGGCTGCGCACTTCCTGACCGACCAGCTTGTAGCGCAGGATCTGCTTGCGCAGGTTCTCGCGATAGGCCGCGAAGGTCTGCCCCTGGGTCTGCACCGCCTGCTCCAGTTCCTGGCGACTCAGCTTGTTCTGCCGCTGGACATCGATGATGGCGTTTTCCACTTCCTCATCGGTCACCTGGATCTTGAGGGCACGAATCCGCTGCTGTACCAGCTGCTCCTCGATCAGGCGCGTCAGCAACTCCTTGCGCAGCGCCTTGAGCTGCTCCGGGGACGGCTGGCGCTCACTCTTGGCCAGGTGGCTCGCCAGCGCCTGATCAAGCGCATAGGTGGTGATGATATCACCGTTGACCACCGCCGCGATCCGGCTGACCATTTCGGCACGCACCGGCGCGGCCGCCAGCAGCGGCAGCAAAACCAGTAAATACAATACCCGTTGCAGATTCATTCGTCCTGAATCCTCCTTGGCGCTTACTTTAGGGCGTCTGGGCCAACTGGCCCCAATCCACGACGATGCTGGTCTGCCCGCGCAGAACCTGCAGCCATTCCTGGTAAAGGCGCTCCCGACGCTCCGCCTCGAGCTGGGAACGAATCTGCCGCTCCGCCTCGCGGCGACTGAGCCGCTGGGCCGGGCGCTGCTCCTCGACCAGGAAGATATGGTAACCGTACTCGCTCTTGATCAGGGCGCTGGGCTTGCCGGGCGGCAAGGTAAAGACCGCTTCGAAAAAAGGCGGCATCTCCTCGCGGCCAAAAAAGCCGAGGTCTCCCCCTTGGGCCGCGTCGGGGGAGGTCGAGTGTTCCCTGGCCAGAGCGGCAAAATCGGCGCCTTTTCGCAACTGCGCCAGCAGGCGCTCGCCGGCGGCCTGTTCGGCGACCACGATCTGCCGGGCACGGACCTGCGCGGGGCGGTCGAACTCTTCGCGGTGCTGCTGGTAATAGCTTTCGATATCCGTTTCCGCAACCCGGTGGCGATCGCCGACCACCTGATCGATCAGCTTCTGCTGGGTAAGACTGGTCGCCAGTTCGGCCTGCCATTCGGCCAGGCTCAGCCCGCGCTCGCCAAGGAAAGCTTCCAGCCCTCCCTGAGGGAAATCGCGCCGGTATTCGTCGATGGCTGCCGTGACTTCCGCCGGGGCCACGGAGATCCCCCGGCGGCGGGCCTCGGCCAGCGTCAGCTCGCGGTCGATGAGCTGGGTCAGGAAGGCCCGCTGCAGATCCTGGCGCTCGCTACCGCTCAACTCCTGACCGGTCTTGAGGGTCTTGGCAAAAGCGGCCAGGAATTCGTCCTTGCTGACCTGGCGATCGGCCACTTTGAGCAGCGGTTTCGATGCAACCGCCTGTTCGCCGCCGCACCCGGCCAGAAGCAGGGTCAATAGCAGGGTCAGGAGGCTGCGTAGCGTGGTGTTCAAGCCGGCTCCTCTGCGTAAAAAAATCAAGCTAGCACGCCGTGCAAAGGGCACGCAATTCCTTTTTGGCCACGGCCAGGACCTCGGTCGCCGACATCCTCCCGAGCCTGACGGACAGGCGGTAGTCGGGCGAAAAGCGATAGCGTTCCGGGCGCGCCAGCAGTTGCATGATCTGCTCCGGGGTAACGCGCGTGGTCGGCGGGAAGGCCAGAACCAGCTGATGGCCATCGTATTCGGCCTGCTCGATGCGCAGCTGTTTCATCAGCACCCGCAGCCGCATAACCTCCAGGAGCAATTGCGCCGGTTCCGGCAGGTCGCCGAAGCGGTCGCGCAGCTCATCACCGGCCGCGTAGAGCTCCTCCTCGTCCTGGGCCGCCGCCATGCGCCGGTACAGCACCAGGCGCTGGTTCGGGTCGGCCACGTAGTCTTCCGGCAGATAGGCCGACAGGCCGAGGCGCACCTCGGGATCGATGCGTGCCTCATGCGCCTGCCCCTGCAGTTCCCTGACCGTCTCCTCGAGCAATTCGGTGTAGAGTTCAAAGCCGACGGCGTTGATCTGGCCGGCCTGGCGGGCGCCGAGCAGATCGCCGGCGCCGCGCAACTCCAGGTCGTGACGGGCGATGCGGAAGCCGGCACCGAGTTCGGTCTGCTCCTGCAAAACCCGCAGGCGCTCGCGGGCATCGTGGGTCAGTGTCCCTTCGCCGGGGATCAACAGGTAGGCGTAGGCGCGCACATGGGAACGGCCAACCCGACCGCGCAGCTGGTAGAGCTGGGCCAGACCGAAGGTATCGGCGCGATCGACGATGATGGTGTTGGCGCGCGGGATGTCGAGGCCGTTCTCGATGATCGCGGTGCAGAGCAGCACATCCGTGCGCCCCTCGATGAAGTCGACCATGGTCTGTTCCAGCGCCGCCTCATTCATCTGGCCGTGGCCGATGCCGATACGCACGCCGGGGAGCAGCGTTCCCAGGAACTCGGCCATGGCGTCGATGGTCTGCACCCGGTTGTGGACGAAATAGACCTGGCCGCCGCGCTTGAGTTCGCGCAGGATGGCATCGCGTACCAGATCGTCGTCGAAACGGGTCACGTAGGTGCGGATCACCTGGCGATCAACCGGCGGCGTGTCGATGATCGACAGGTCGCGGATGCCGGTCAGGCTCAGGTGTAGGGTGCGGGGGATCGGCGTGGCCGACAGGGTGATCAGGTCGACCTCGGCGCGCAGCTTCTTGAGGCGCTCCTTGTGGGCCACGCCGAAGCGCTGCTCCTCGTCGACCACCACCAGGCCGAGATTCTTGAAACGCACATCTGACTGCAGCAGCCGATGGGTGCCGATGAGAATGTCGACCCGCCCTTCGGCGGCACGGGCCAGGATGTTTTTCTGCTCGGCCGGGGTCCGGAAGCGCGAGACCATCTCGATGGTGACCGGGAAATCGGCCAGGCGCTGGCGGAAGGTTTCCAGGTGCTGGCGGGCCAGCACTGTCGTCGGCACCAGCACCGCCACCTGACGGCCGTCGAGCACCACCTTGAAGGCCGCGCGAATCGCCACCTCGGTCTTGCCGTAGCCGACATCGCCGCAGATCAGCCGGTCGACCGGTTTTCCCGACTGCAGGTCGGCGATAACCGCCTCGATCGCCTCGAGCTGATCGGGGGTCTCCTCGTAGGGGAAGGCCGCCTCGAATTCGCGGTAAAGTTTATCGGGCGGCGTGTAACGGAACCCTTGCGCCAGCTGGCGCTTGGCCTGCAGGTGGAGCAGGTCGCGGGCCAGTTCCTCGACGGCCGCACGCGCCTTGAGCTTGGCCTTCTCCCAGGAGCCGCTCCCCATCCGGTCGAGACGCGGCTCGCCGCCATCGGCCACGTACTTCTGCACCTTCTCGATGCGTTCCACCGGCAGATAGAGCCGGTCATCGCCGGCATACTCGAGGTGCAGGAAGTCCCCCTCGACCGCTCCGGCCTTGAGGTGCAGCAGCCCATGGTAACGGGCGATGCCGTAGTCGGCATGCACGACGAAATGGCCGGGGCGCAAATCGGCCAGGGTTGACTCGAAGACCCGCCGGTCGCGGCGCCGTACCCTGCGGTGGGTGCGTGGGCCGAAAACCTCGTCATCGGTGACGATCGCCAGCTTCTCTTCGGGGTGCCGGAAACCGGCGGGGAGTCCGCCAACCGTAATCGTCACCCCCGGCGGGATCAGCCTCCCTGCCGGCAACTCCGGGGCCCAGCGCAGGGCCAGCCGGCTCGGCTCGAGCAGATCCCGCAGGCGCTCGCCCTGGCCCTCCTGGTGACAGACCAGCAGCACCCGCCAGCCGTCATCCTGCCAGGCGCGCAGAGAGTTGACCAAGGGGGCCAGGGTCCCGTCGTGGAGCTGGTGATCAGGGCGCAACTCCGCGTTCCCCTGCACCGGCACCCTGAAGACCGGCACTCCGTCATGCAGACGGTAAACCTGCAACGCGGCGAGGTCGAAGCGCCGCTGACGGTGCAGTTCGGCTTCCACTTCCGCGGGGCTCAGGTAGAACACCGCGGCCGGGGCGTAGAGATCGCCGCGTTCCTGCTGGCGCTGTTCGCCAACCCTGACCAGCGCCGCCAGTTCGTCAGCGGCAGCGGACACGGCCGGGGGATCGAGGACCAGCCAGAGACCCGGGCCGAAATGGTCGAACAGGGTGTCGAGTTGCGGATAGTTGTACGGCAGCAGCTGTTCGCGCCCCGGCGCCAGCAGCCCCTCACGGGCCTCGCTCAACAGGGCCTCGCGCACGCTGCGCGGCAGTTCCAGCTCATCACAGCGCGCACGCACCCGGGCACAGTAGGTGGTCAGATGGTCGCCGGCCAGGATCATCTCGCGGGCCGGGGAGAGCTGCAGCCGCTCCAGTCGTTGCTCGCCGGTCCGCTGGGTGAGGGCTTCGAAGGGCCGCAACTCCTCGAGTTCGTCACCGAAGAAGAGCAGCCGCACCGGGGAGGCCGAGGTCGGCGGGAAGAGATCGACCAGGTCGCCACGCACCGCGAAGCTGCCGCGCTCCTCGACCAGGGGGACACGCTGGTAACCGAGCGCCACCAGTTTGGCCAGCAGAGTGTCGCGGGAGTATTCGCGGCCGGCTTGCAGATCAACACAGAGGTCAGCCAAAACCTGGCGTGGCAGGAGACGCTGTTGCACGGCCCGCACCGTGGTCACTACGGCCCGCAAACAACCGGCGGCCAACGCCGTCAGCGTCGCGAGGCGCTGGGCCTCGACCTCGGGGTGCGGGGAAAGCGGGGTGTAAGGATCGAGTTCCCAACCAGGAAAGAGGGCCACTTCCTCCGGGTTGCCGTGATAGAAGGCGAGCGCGTCGGCGAATTGCTGGGCAGCCAGCGCATCGGCGGCCAGCACCGCCAGGCGCGGCTCGCCTGCGGCCAGCAGGCCGGCGGCAAGGTAGGCGCCGCTGCTCCCGGTCAGACCGAGCAGCTCGGCGCGCCGCAAGGGCGGCAGTTCGGCGATCAGAGCCGAGAGGGTGCGATGGTGGATGGACGGATCAGCAGGGGTGGTCATAGCAAACTCGGAAAAACATCTGCTGACAAATGTCTCAGGGACTGCCCGTAACGCAGGAAAGGCCGTGATCCGTAATCCGTGATGCGAAAGAATCTTAGCTGATCACGGATCACGGATTACGTCTGTCGCGGACCGTCAGTCGCGCGGCACCGCCAGCATCCGGTCCAGCGCCCGCTTCGCCCGCTCGCGGATCTCCTCGGGGACGGTAATGCGCGGGCGCAGGGAGACGAGAGCCTCACGGATATCCTCGAGGGAGGTCAGCTTCATGTTCGGGCAGATCAGCCGGGTGGTCGGCAGGATGAATTCCTTCTCCGGGTTTTCCAGGCGCAGCCGATAGAGAATCCCGGCCTCGGTGCCGATGATGAAACGCTTCGCCGGGCTTTGCCGGGCAAAGACGTACATGCCGCTGGTCGAACAGATGTGGTCGGCGATGTCGAGGATTTCCGGCGGGCATTCCGGGTGGGCGACGAAGAGCGCGTCCGGATAGTCGGCCTTGGCCGCCTGCACCTCGGCAACGCTCAGCCGGTCGTGAGTCGGGCAGTAACCATCCCACCAGTGGCAGCGCTTGGCGGTATGGCGAGCGATGTACATGGCCAGGTTGCGGTCGGGGGTGAGAATCACTTCGTCCGCATCCAGGGAGTTGACCACGCGCACGGCGTTGGCGCTGGTACAGCAGATATCGCTCTCGGCCTTGACCGCGGCGGTGGAGTTAACGTAGGTGACCACCGGCGCGGCGGGGAATTTCTCGCGCATCATGCGGATGCCGTCGGGGGTGATCATATCGGCCATCGGGCAGCCGGCATCAGCACGGGGGATCAGCACGGTTTTCTGCGGGGCGAGGATCGCCGCGCTTTCCGCCATGAAGTGCACACCGCAGAAGACGATCACCTGTTTGTCGGTGCGCGCCGCCTCCTGGGAAAGGCCCAGTGAATCACCGCAGATATCGGCCACGGCCTGGACTTCATCGCGCTGATAGTTGTGGGCCAAAATCAGGGCATCGCGCTCGGCAGCCAGGCGGCGAATCTCCTGCATCAGTTCAACATGAGGCATCATTCCGTACATCCTTGTCAGGCGTAAATAGTTAATCTTATGGTAAAAGCATAGAAATGTCAAACGGTTATCCGGTGAATTCCTTGACAGCCGGCCGGCCGGGCGCTATCCTCTGCGCACCAGCTCCAGAACAAAACCGTCACCCTCGAAGGGACTGCAGATGTTTGGTATCGGCTTTCCGGAACTCCTCTTGATCGCGGTGATCGCCCTGGTGGTCATCGGGCCGAAACGTCTCCCCGACCTGGCCCGCGCCATGGGGCGCGGTTTCGCCGAGTTCCGCCGGGCCAGCGACGAACTCAAACGGACTTTCGAGGAGGAAACCCGTGCCGCACGGGCCGAGGAACTGCGGCAGAAACTTCTGGAAGACGGGAAGATTCGTCCGCCGGGCGCCGCCGACCCCTACCCCCAGGAAGTTGATGCCGGCGAGGAACCTGCGGCGACGACCATCCAGGCCGAGGCCCCCGACACCCTGCCGGCCAGCGCCAAACCCGCCGTCCCGGAGCCCGCTCCGGCGCAGGAGCCGCCCCGTGGATGACACGCGCATGTCGCTGATGCAGCACCTCGAGGAGCTGCGCAAGCGCATCGTCCGGGCCGGGATTGCCTGGCTGGTGGCGTTCATGGTCTGCTACAATTATGCCGAGCAGATGTACCTGCTGATCTCGCGGCCGCTGCGCGAGGCACTCCCCCCCGGCACCAAACTGGTCTTCATCTCAGCCACCGAACCGTTTTTCGCCTACCTGAAGATCGGCGCCTTCGCCGCACTGCTGGTTTCCCTCCCCTACATCTTCCTACAGGTGTGGGGATTCATCGCCCCCGGCCTGTACTCACACGAAAAGCGCTACGTGATCCCCTTCGTCGTGCTCAGCTCGGGGTGCTTCATCGCCGGGACCCTGTTCGGTTTTTTTGTGGCCTTCCCGCTGATGTTCGGCTTCCTGGTCGAGGCCGGCACCGCCGGCGGCGAGGTGGTGCCGATGCTCTCCATGGGCAGCTATCTCTCGCTGGCCAGCCAGATGCTGCTGGCTTTCGGCATCACTTTCGAGCTGCCGATCGTAATCTTCTTCCTGGCACGGATGGGCGTGGTGGGTTACGACTTCCTGGCCCGCAACCGCAAGTACGCCCTGCTGATCTGCTTCATTCTCGGTGC
Organism: uncultured Geobacteraceae bacterium; assembly: GCA_964603155.1. Lineage (GTDB taxonomy): Bacteria > Desulfobacterota > Desulfuromonadia > Desulfuromonadales > BM103 > VAUL01. The sequence continues at coordinate 16,295 of CAZRTZ010000059.1, forward strand.
GATTTTCTCGCCCCCCGATGTGGTGTCGCAGACGGTCCTGGCGGTGCCGATGTTCATCCTCTACGAACTTGGCATCTGGCTGGCCTTCTTCTTCGGCAAAAAGAAAGCGACGGCGGAACCCCAAACCGCCAGCGAGGCCGGCTGACCACCGTCTCCGCCTACCGCTCCCCCCGCCACGCCGGTCCGGCCGGGAACGCCGCCAGCAGCCGGTCGGTCGTTCGCGAGGTGGTCAACCAGATCAGATCCCTGG
>CAZRTZ010000060.1:0-16040 GCA_964603155.1 uncultured Geobacteraceae bacterium
ATCTTAAGGCGCAGAGTGTCCTTGAGGAAGGAGCGGTGGTTTTCAAGGTCGGCTTGCGTCATCGGTTGAGCTCTCTGTTTTTCACCCCCGATTCATGGTCTTGGGCTTCGCGTTTATCCCCCGGGACCCACCCCTGCAGAGCTTCCTGAGCCGCAGTCTCCTTCGGCAGTCCCCGCGTCTTATAGACCGAGTAGAGCATCGAGCCGCCGATCAGGGCTGCGGTGATCAGCAGCGCCACGTCGGTCGGCACCACCTTGGCCGCGAACCAGGTGTTGAGCAGCATTTTGCCGCCGACCACCATCAGCACCAGCGACAGGCCGTACTTGAGATAGTGGAAACGGTGGATGATGCCGACCAGGGCGAAGTACAGGGCGCGCAGGCCGAGGATGGCGAAGACGTTGGAGGTATAGACGATGAACGGGTCGGTGGTGATGGCGAAGATCGCCGGGATCGAGTCGACGGCGAAAACCAGGTCGGTCACCTCCACCAGGATCAGCACCAGCATCAGCGGCGTCATGTAGAGCAGACCGTCGCGCCGGATGAAGAAGCGGTTGCCGACGAAATCCTCGGTGACGCGGAAACGCCGGCGCAGGAACAGGACCACCCGGTTGTTCTGCAGGTCGGGTTTGGCGTTGATGGTGATCAGCATCTTGATCCCGGTGAAGATCAGGAAGGCGCCGAACAGGTAAAGGACCCAGTGGAACGCCTGGATCACGGCGGCGCCGATCAGGATCATGGTGGCGCGCATGACCAGGGCGCCGAGGATCCCCCAGAAGAGCACGCGATGCTGGTACTCCTGGGGTACGGCGAAGAAGCTGAAGATCAGGACGAAGACGAAGATGTTGTCGACGCTCAGGGTCTTCTCGATCAGGTAGCCGGTGAAGAACTGGACGCCGGCGTCGGCGCCCATGAAGTGATAGACCCCGGCGCCGAAGAGCAGGGCCATCACGAAGTAGCCGAGGCTCAGCAGCAGCGCCTCGCGAATCCCCACCGCGTGATCCTTGCGGTGGAGAATCCCGAGGTCGAGGGCCAGCAGCACCAGGACAAAGAGGTTGAAGCCAACCCACATCCAGAGAGTACCCATTTAAAATGATCTCCTTTATCAGATTCCGTCGGTCAGAAGCCGCCGCGCGCCATTGCTTCGAGCCGGGCGATCCGTTCCTCCATCGGCGGATGGGTGGAGAAGAGTTTGAGCAGGCTCCCCCCGCTCAAGGGGTTGACGATGAACAGGTGCGCCGAGGCCGGCCGGGCCTCCTGCATCGGCAGCATATGCGAGGCCGAATGCAGCTTGCGCAGCGCATTGGCCAGGGCCAGCGGGCGGCCGCAGATGCGCGCCCCGGTTTCGTCGGCCAGGTACTCGCGCGAGCGGGAAACCGCCATCTGGATGAGCATGGCCGCCAGCGGGGCGATGATCGCCATCGCCAGCGAACCGATCAGGCCGCCGGTGCCTTCCTCGTCGTCGCTGCGGCTGGTGCCGAGGATCGCCCCCCACTGCAGCATGCTGCCGAGCATGGAGATCGCCCCGGCGAAGGTGGCGGCAATGGTGCCAACCAGGATGTCGCGGTTCTGCACGTGGGCCAGTTCGTGGGCCATCACCCCCTCGAGTTCGTCGGTGGTGAGGATACGCAGGATCCCTTCGGTGGCGGCGACCGCGGCGTGCTGCGGGTTGCGGCCGGTTGCGAAGGCGTTGGGGCTCTCCGACGGGATGATGTAGACCCGCGGCATCGGCAGGCCGGCCTGGATGGCCAGGCGTCGCACCATGCCGTAGAAGGCCGGGTGGTCGTGCTCGCCGACCTCCTGCGCCCCGTACATCTTCAGGACGATCTTGTCCGAGAACCAGTAGGAGAAGAAGTTCATGGCCAGGGCCAGGGCAAAGGCGAAGAACATGCCGGCCTGGCCGCCGATGGCGCTCCCCAGCAGCACCATCAGTACGGTGAGGAGGGAGAGCAGCAGGGTGGTTTTGAGTCTGTTGATCATGGTGACCTCCGACGATCTGTTTTTTATCGTCGGGGGTAATGGAAAAGACCTTTACCCCCGACGTGTTTGCCTGGAATAAAGGTCTTGTTGACAGCTTCTGCCCCGGTTCCGGGCCTTGCGACCGTAGTGACGAAACCGGGTCGGCCATGTCTCCGGCCGATAACTACTCCCCTTTACACGATCAATATAGGAGATCCCTCTGGCCGGTGTCAAGAGCTGTCTGGGTGGTGTGGAACGGGGACCGTTTCACGCCGGGAGCAGGACATTTGAGCAGGCTTTGCTACACTTTAACAACAGCTTCAGCAAGAGGCCCGGTCATGAGTTCATCGCCCCGGATTTCGATCCGCGGCACGATGGAATTGCACGGGAGACCTTCATGGCCGAGCTGCATGCCATCGATCAGGCGGGGATCAGGGTGTAACATGCTCAAAATGCTTGTGAATGCCGCATTGTTCCAGGTGGCGTGGTTCGCTGCGGTGCTCGGAGCCGCCGGGGGCAGAACGTGGCTCGGCCCGCTCGTCCTGCTGCCGGTGCTCGCGGTCAACCTGGCGATGACCCCGGAGCGCCGGGGCGAGGTGAAGCTGTGGGTCGCTGCCGGCATGATCGGCCTGCTGTTTGACACGGCACTGGTCTCCGCCGGGTTGTTCGCTCCCAAGCGCCACCTCTTTCCCTATCCGCTCAGCCCGCCGTGGATGGTCGGCCTGTGGATCGGTTTCGCCGCGACCCTCAACCAGTCTCTCGGCTGGTTGCACGGCCGTCTCCTGCTGGCCGCCCTGCTCGGTGCGGTCGGCGGCCCGCTCACCTATCTCGGCGGGGCCAGGCTGGGCGCCGCCGATGCCCTCCCGCAGATGGCGGGGCTGGTGATTCTTGCCGTCGGCTGGGGTCTCGTAACCCCGTTGCTGCTCACCCTGGCGAAGAGGCTAAGGAGTTGATCATGCTGCACGAGTTGAGGGTCTTCCCGGCCATTCGGCCGGTTTTCCTGCTCCTCGACTATCTCCGGCAAGGCCGTTTGATGCAGGGCTTCTACCTGCGGGAGTTGGGCGACCTGGCGCGACGCGAGGGGGAGTCCATCAAGCCGCGATTGCTGGCCGCCGAACTGATCGGCAGGTACCTGCAATGAAAGGATATCTTTTTCCAGTGCTGTTGCTGGTGCTGGTCTTCGGTGCAGGCGAGCTTTGCGCGCAGCCCTACCAGTGCCCGCCCACCCCGCCTGATGCCGACGGGCCGTTCTATCGTCCGGGAGCGCCGGTACGCAACCGCATCGGCAGCGGCTACGGGCTGACCGGCGAGGTCAGGTCGGCCGTGGACTGCCGCCTGATCGGAAACGCGAAGCTCGAAATCTGGTTGGCCGGGCCTGATGGCATCTACGGTGACGCCTGGCGCGCCACCGTCTTTTCCAACCCCAACGGCCGCTACTGGTTTTCCAGTCACTTCCCCGGGCAGTACGGCAGCCGCCCGCCGCACATTCACCTGATTGCCAATGCCCCCGGCTATCAGGAACTGATCACCCAGCATTACCTGACGCCGGGCACGACCGGGGCGGTCTTCGACCTGGTGCTGATCCCGAAGCGATGATGTTTTCGAGAGGGATCTGAACGTGAACTGGTTGTCGCTATGATCCCGAATGACCCGGCAGGTTGGTTCGGTGAGTTGCTTGCCGGATGGCGGCTGCACCGCTGATGTTCTTCCCGGTTCTCCCGGCCATCTTCGCCAAAAGTTCGCTGTTGTCGTGCCGCGTGATGCTGTTATGATGGAGTTGTTTCGTGGAGGGCAGGGGAGAGGATTCAGGCGCTCGATATGAATGAGGAAAACTATTCTGCGGAGCAGAAGGACCAGCGCCGCGCCCTGCGGGTGCCGCTGATTGTCGAGAAACTGCCGTGTGGTGACGGCCGCAAAACATTTTTCGGTTACGCGCGCAATTTGAGTCGCGGCGGTGTATTCATCCCCACGGTCAACCCGCGCCAGCCGGGAGAACAGTTCAACCTGCAGATCACGTTGCCGCCGGCTGCTGGGTTCACCCTGGAGTGTCGCTGCGAGGTGGTTTGGCGCCGTTGCTACGAGCGTGACGGGAAATATGAGCCGGGGATGGGACTGCGCTTCCTCGATCTTTCGCAGCAAGCGGGGGAGCAGTTGGAGCGGTGGCTGCTCACTTTCAACCCCTAGCGGGATTGTCTGACGGCTTTATCGGGACTGTTTAAAAAGCGACGGCCGCCTGGTGTACAGGCGGCCGTCGTCATCTTTGCTCGAAAGCCTGCGACTATTTCTTTTTGTCCCGCATGTCGTGCGGGACCACGACCGTGGCGCTCTGTTCGCTGCGGTTGCCGGCAGTGTCGGTGGCAACCGCCGTAACGGTGTAGACACGACCGTCCATGTCGTTGCCGTCGCGCCAGGCTTCCAGCCAGATGGTGCTGCCGAATCCCGGCACAACCTGCCCGATCATGCTGCCATACTCATCGCTTAGCGTAATCTCCACGCCGGCCAGTTCGGTTTCGTCCGTCGCCAGGCCGTTCACCTGGATCGGCACGAGCTTCTTGTTCGGCGGCCACAACAGCCGGCTGCTCAATTCCAGATTGACAACCGGTGGCGTGGTGTCGGCGATTGCCTCAGCGAGGAAAACATCGCTGGCGTCATTGCCGTCGCCGGCAATCAGGTCGGCGGCTGTCGAGGCGAAGACCACTTCGGCTCCGTGTGCGCTCAGTGTCGGCGCACCGACCGTGCCGCTGCCGGTGGTGCCCTGCGGAGTCAGGCTCACCAGTTCGCTGCGGCCGCTGGCGAGATCCTGCCTGAAAACCCCGGTCGTGTCGGCGGGAGTGCCGGTTAGCGGGGCCATGAAAGCCAGGAAGCGCCCGTCGGCACTCAGTGCCGGTGCATTGCCGTTAGCGACAAACTGAGGCGCATCACCGTTCGTCACCAGGTAAATCCGGCGCATGCCGTCCGTGCCGAGGGCGGAGAAGGCTAGCCTGGTGCCGTCACCGCTTATGGCCGGCTCGCCACAGGCCGCCCCGTTCGGTGCCGTATGGCGCTGCACCGTACCGGTTTGGCGGTCCCGGACGAAGATGTCGGGTGCGCCGTTGATATCGCCGGCCACCAGGTTGTCAGCCGCCGAGGCGAAGGCAACCAGGCGACCGTCGGCGCTTACGGCAGCCGTGCTGCTGGCGCCGTTCCCCTTGAGGCCGCTGGCGTTGACGCTAACCAGTTCCAGAGTCCCGGCGTTGCGATCGAACAGGTAGATGTCGGCGACCGCGTCGCGATCTTCGCCCAGCAGGTTGCTGGCCATCGAGGTGAAGGCCAGGGCGCTGCCGTCAGCGCTCAGGGCCGGATCTCTGCTACCGCCGTTGGCTTTGCCGGTCAGCCCCAGGGTGACGATGAACATCCCCGCATTCTGCCGGTCGTAAAGGTAGATGTCGAACTGCATGCGGTGGGCGAGATGGTAGCCGCTGAAGCACTCGAAGGCGGCCAGGGCGCCGCTGCCGTCGAGAGTTGGTTTCTGGCAGACGGTCTTGAGGAACCAGTAGCCGGCCGAGTTGAGCGAGCGGCTGGCATTTTCGAGGGTCCCGTTCTCCCGGTCGAGAATGAATACGTCGGGATCGGTCTTCCAGTACCATGAGCCGGGATCGTTGTCGACCAGATTGCTAGCGTCGGAGGTGAAGGCGACGTAGCGGCCGTCGGCACTGACGGCCGGGTCGACGCTCGGCCCGTTGGCCGGCGTGCCGGCGAGCGAGCGGCTCACCAGTTCCAGTCCGGCGGCGGGAGCCGCGACCGGCAGCAACGTGACCCACATGACTGCAACGGACAACGCAATTTTGAGGAAATTCGCGGTCATCGTCACCTCTCCGGGCAATGATGAGATTTCCGGTGATAATAACAACCTGGTCTAGCGCGGTAAAGCACTTATTTTTGCGTGGTATTTTTATCCAGTGGCCTGGAAAAAACGTTCTGCCCGGACGCTTTTGATTGACAGCCGCCACCTGTGTGGTTTATTTAGTTAACACATTGATTTTAAAAGATAATTTTAGATATTTGTTAGATTTTTTGTTGTCCTCCATCGGGCTACGGTGAAGGTAGGGGAAGACAGATGCTCAATTGTTCCTGCGAGAACGGTTTCCCGATCATTACCTCGCTGCGTCGGCATGATGTCAGCTGCTATCTTGCCGCCCACCGCTGCTCCCACTGCGGCGTCCGACTCTTCGAAACCCAGCTGAAGCCCGGGGAAAAGGTGATTGCCACCGATAACATCACCAACGAGGACGGCCGGTTCGTCATCCCCAAAGGGAGAATTGTGCGCATCACCGGTTTCATGGAGTTGCCCTCCCTGGCGGCAGGTTTTGCCTTTTGCGGCATGCTGGCTGCCGGCGCTTTTCGCCCGGAGGGGTTCTCCGCCGTCTGGGACCTGGAGAAGATGTTCGATCTCGACGGAGCGTGAAGCAGACCCCTCTTTTTTACCTTTCCTCAGCGGCATTCGCTGCAACCTCTGCTACAATCAAGCATCATGACATCAATCGCGCTCCGGCTCCGGAGCGGGAGGCCAAATGACCAAGCCAAAGGGTGCGATCGGCATGCCGATCGCCATCACCCTCGAACCCGGGGTCTACTATCGGTGTACGTGTGGCAAATCCCAGCATCTGCCTTTCTGTGACGAATCCCACCGCGGTGCGGGCGGACCGATCCGTTTCGAAATCACGGAGCGGCGCAAGGTCTACCTGTGCGCTTGCGGGAAAAGCGCAACTCAGCCGTTCTGTGACAGCAGTTGCGGGGTCGGTCTCCCTGAAGAGTAAAACGGCAGGAAAAGGATCAGCGTCTATCTGCCGGCTGCCAGGCTGGCAGCCGCAGCAGGTAAGCGGTGATTCCCAGGCCGATGCCGATCAGCACGACCTTGACCCATACGGGGAGGGTGGCGAGGAACACGGTCAACGGGATGGTCAGCCAGACCAGTCCGATGGCGGTCCAGCGCGCCCGGCGAGGAATCCCCTGGCCGTACAGGTAGCTGCGAATCATCGGCCCGAGATGGCGGTGTTCAAGCAGCCAGCGATGACAGCGCTCAGAACCCCTGGCGAAGCAGGCTGCGGCCAAAAGCAGCAAAGGCACCGTCGGCAGCAGCGGCAGGAAAATCCCCAGTACACCCAACCCGGTAAAGAGAAATCCCGCACCGATCAGCAGCAGTCGCACCCCTTTGTGATTTATGACTTTCGGCGTGGTCGTGACGGGCATGGGCGGATTCCGGAGTTGGTCTGGGGTGTGACTCTGCTACACTATACCGGATCGCGTGAGGAGTGAGGAGCAAGGAGTGCAGAGAAACTTCGTGAAGGATGGCCAATGAGCGAAAAAATCCGCATCGGCATCAGCAGCTGCCTGCTCGGCAACATGGTCCGTTACGATGGCGGTCACCAGCTTGACCGTTATCTGCGCGATACGCTTGGCACCTGGTTCGACTACGTGCCGGTCTGCCCGGAGGTGGAGCTGGGGTTGCCGACACCGCGGGAAACGCTGCGTCTCGTCGAGAGCGACCAGGGCCATCGCCTGGTCTTTTCCCGCTCCGGCGAGGATATCACCGAACGGATGCTGGCCTGGGCGGATAAGCGGGTCAGGGAACTGGAAGCGGAGAACCTCTGCGGTTTCATCTTCAAGGCCAAGTCGCCGTCGAGCGGCATGGAGCGGGTCAAGCTGTACGACCGCAACGGCGTCCCGGCAAAGAAGGGGGTCGGCCTCTTTGCCTGGACCTTCATGCGCCACTTCCCCCAACTGCCGGTGGAGGAGGACGGCCGGATGCACGATCCCCACCTGCGTGAGAATTTCATCGAGAGCGTGTTCGTCTTCAAGCGCTGGCGCGACCTTGTGGCCGTAGGGATGAATGCCGCGGCCCTGATCGACTTTCACACCCGCCACAAGCTGCTCCTGCTCAGCCACAGCCCGGAACTCTACCGGGCGATGGGCAAGCTGGTGGCGCAGGCCGGCCGGCTGCCGCTCGACCGCCTGGTCAGCGACTACCACCCCTTGTTGATGAAGGCCATGCGCCTGCATGCGACCACACGCAAGCATGTCAACGTCATGCAGCATCTGCTCGGCTACTTCAAGCGTCAGCTCAGCGCCGACGAAAAACAGGAGATACTCGAATTGATCGAACTCTACCGCACGGGGAGTGTGCCGCTGATCGTGCCCGTTACCCTGGTCAATCACTATGTGCGCAAGTATCAGGAGCCTTACCTGAGCCGCCAGCACTACCTGCACCCCCACCCTGTCGAACTGCAGCTGCGCAACCATGCCTGAGCCGGCGAACCTTCCCCTCATGGACCGTACCGCATCGGGGCCGATCGCCGTCCTCGGTGCCACCGGCTATATCGGCGCCAGGCTGGTGCCGCGCCTTTTGGCCGCCGGCTGGCGGGTGCGGGCCATCGGCCGCAATCCGCTGAAACTTGCCGGCCGCCCTTGGGCCGCCGACCCCAGGGTCGAGGTCGTGGCCGGCGACGTTCTCGAGAAGAACAGCCTGGAGCAGGCGCTGAAGGGGTGCCAGGCGGCCTTCTACCTGGTGCATTCGATGAATCCCCAGGCGGCGGACTTTGCCGCCGCCGACCGGACCGGTGCGGAAAACATGGCGGCGGCCGCGGCGTCTGCCGGCGTCGGGCGCATCATCTACCTCGGCGGGCTGGGTGAAGATAACGCGCAGCTCAGCCATCACCTGCGCTCGCGCCATGAGGTCGGCGACATCCTGCGCTCCGGCAGCGTGCCGGTAACGATCTTGCGGGCGGCGATGATCATCGGTTCGGGGAGCGCCTCCTTCGAAATTCTGCGCTACCTGGTGGAGCGCCTGCCGGTCATGGTCACGCCGCGCTGGATCGACACCCCCTGCCAGCCGATCGCCGTGCGCAACGTGCTGCACTACCTGGTCACCTGCCTTGACTGCCCGGGAACCGTCGGCGAGGGCTTCGACATTGGCACCGACGAGGTGACCAGCTACCGCCAGCTGATGCGCATCTACGCCGAGGAGGCCCGCCTGGCGCGGCGCTGGATCATCCCGGTGCCGGTGCTCACGCCGCGGCTCTCCTCCTACTGGATTCACCTGGTGACGCCGGTGCCGGCCAGTATCGCCCGTCCCCTGGCCGAAGGGCTGCGCAACCCGGTGCTGTGCCGCGACAGGGAGATCCGCGAGGTGCTGCCGCAACCGCTCCTCTCCTGCCGGATGGCGATCCGGCTGGCGCTGGAGAAACTGCGTCTGCAGCAGGTGGAGAGCTCGTGGATGGATGCCGGCCGCGTGCCGCCGGTGGAGTGGAGTACCGGTGACGATCCGGAGTGGGCGGGTGGCACGGTCTTCACCGACGACCGCCGCCTGCTGGTGGCGGCCCCGGCTCGGCAGTGCTGGCCGGCTGTGGTCGGCATCGGCGGCAAAACCGGCTGGTACTACGCCGATTGGCTCTGGCATCTGCGCGGGGCCATGGATCGTCTGGTCGGCGGCCCCGGCCTCGGGCGCGGCCGGCGTGATCCGGACAGCGTGCACGCTGGCGACGCCCTCGATTTCTGGCGGGTCCTGGCGGTGGAGCCGGAGCAGCGCCTCAAGCTGGTGGCGGAGATGAAGGTCCCCGGCGAGGCGGTGCTCGAAATAATCCTGACGGAAGGTGCCGACGGCACGACCGAGATTCGCCAGAGTGCGCGCTTCAAGCCGCGCGGCCTGTCCGGGCTCCTTTACTGGTATGCGGTCCTGCCGTTTCACAACCTGGTTTTCGCCGGGATGCTGCGCGGCATGGCGCGCGCCAACGGGGGGAGGATCCTGGCCGGTCCGGAGCGGCTGGACAGCGGGCGCGGCATGTCATGATCGCACCGTTGCGCCGCCTGGAATGCCGGCAGACGCTGCCGCTCGATCCGGCCGCGGCCTGGGAGTTCTTCTCCCGCCCGGAAAACCTGGCGCGCATCACCCCGCCCGATCTCGGTTTCGCCGTCACCGCGCTATTGCCGCAGCGGATGTACGCCGGGATGATCGTCAGCTATCGGGTCACCCCGTTTGGCGGGCTGTCCGTCCCCTGGGTGACGGAGATCACCCACGTGCGCGAGCCGGAGTTCTTCGTCGACGAGCAGCGCAGCGGCCCCTACCGCTTCTGGCATCACCAGCACCACTTCCAGGCTGTCGCTGGCGGCACGGAGATGACTGACCTGGTGCATTACCAGCTGCCGTTCGGGGCCCTTGGCGACCTGCTGGCCGGAGCCCTGGTGGAGCGGCGCGTGGCGGGAATCTTCGCCTATCGGCGCCAGATGCTGGCGGAACTTTTGGGCCCGGGAGGGGAAGGGGTCAGCGCAAAAAACGCCGCAGAACGACGGTGACCGTAAAGACCCCGAAGCAGGTGATGATGATGGTGCCGCCGGTGGGGAGGTTGAGAACGATGGAGGCGAGAATCCCCCCGGCCACGGCCAGGGTGCCGAGGATGGCGGAGCAGAGCAGGGCGCCCCGGAAGCTGCGCGCCACCTGCAGGGCGGCCGCCGGGGGGAGAATGAGCAGGGCAGAGATCAGCATGATGCCGACCAGTTTCATGGCCAGCACCACGGTCAGCGCCGCCAGGATCGCCAGCAGGAGGTTGACCGTGCGGGAATTGATGCCGGTAGTGCGGGCGAGTTCCTCGTCGAAGGTCACGGCAAACAGGTCGCGGTAGCACAGCGCCACCGCCAGCAGGACCACGGCGCACAGCGCCGCCGCCAGGAGCAGCTCTTCGCTGCCGATGGCCAGGATGTTGCCGAACAGGTAGCTGAGCAGGTCGACGTTGAAGCCGCCGGCCAGACTGGCGAGAATCACGCCGCCGGCGATACCGACCGCCGAAACGATGCCGATGGCTGTATCGCCGGCCAGGCGCGCGTTGCCGCCGAGCCAGAGGATGCCGACGGCGGCGAGCAGCACCAGGGGGAGGGCGGCCAGCGTCACATGCTGCGGCGCCACCCCCAAAAGCAGTGCCAGGGCGACGCTGCCGAAGGTGAAGTGGGCCAGGCCGTCGCCGATCAGCGAAAAGCGCCGCAGCACCAGGAAGACCCCCAGCACCGAGCAGAGCAGGCCGATCAGGATCCCCGCCAGCAGAGCCCTCTGGATGAAACCGAAACTGAGCATTTCCAGGAAGTCCATAGCTCCTCTCAATGCTCGTGGTAGATGGTGCTGCCGGCGTGCTCGCCGAAGAAGCGGGCCATGTCCGGGTCATGGCAGAACTCCGCGAAGGTCCCGTCGAAGATCACCCGCCGGTCGAGATAAAGCAGGCGCGCGGCATAGCGGCCGATGTTCCAGGTGTCATGGGTGACCATGACCACCGTGGTCTGCCGCTCCAGGTTGATTTCGCGCAGCAGGGCGTAGAAGCTCTCGCGGGTCTCCGGGTCGAGGGCGGTGGTCGGCTCGTCGAGGATCAGCAACTCCGGTCCGTTGACCAAGGCGCGTGCCAGCAGAACCCGCTGCTGCTGACCGCCGGAGAGTTCCGACACCAGCCGCCGGCCGAGCCCGCCGAGTCCCATCCGCTCGCAGATGTCGGCGACTTGCTGCCGGTCGCCGGTGGTCAGCTGCTTCGGAAAGCGTTTGCCGCCGAGCAGGCCGAGTGCTACGACCTCTTCCACCGTGGCCGGGAAGTGGCAGGCCAGGGTGCCCAGGCGCTGGGGGAGAAAGCCGATACGCTGCCATTCTTGGAAATTCTGGGCAGGGGCGCCGAACAGGGTCACCTCGCCGCTGCCGGGCGGGATCAAGCCGAGCAGTGTTTTGACCAGGGTGCTCTTGCCGCAGCCGTTGGGGCCGACGATGCCGAGGTAGTCGCCGGCCCGGAGGGAGAACGACACTTCGCAAAGCACCTCGGTGCTGCCGTAGCTGACCCCTATCTCTTTGGCTTCAAGAATGGTCATTGGCACCCCATCCCGGTGGCGAGGTTGGCGAGGTTGCGCTCCATCAGGGCGAGGAAGGTCACCCCGTTGGCAAACTCTTCGCGGCCGATGTTGTGCGCCGCGGTGAGCGGCAGAATGACGGCGCCGGTCTCGCGGGCCAGGGCTTCGGCCAGGCGCGGTGCAACCAGTTCCTCGCTGAATACATAGTTCAACCTGTGGCTACGCATTTGCCGCACCAGGTCGGCCATCCTGCTTGGTGTTGGCTCGGCATCGGGGCTGACTGCGGCGGCCGCCCGGTAATCGAGGCCATAGCGCGCGGCGAGGTAACCGAAGGCGAAGTGCCCGCCGTGCAGCAGTACCTTGCCGGGACATCGGCCCAGCGTGGCGCGGTACTTTTCATCGAGGCGGGCGAGTTGCTGACGGTAGCCTGCGGCGTTGGCCAGGTAGGTCTCACGGTGGCCTGGGTCGGCCGCGGCCATCGCCGCGGCCAGGGTGTTCACCATGACGGCGGCATTTTCGAAGTCGAGCCAGAGGTGCGGGTCGACCGCCCCGGAACGTTCGTGGTCATGGTCGTCGTGATCGTTATTCGTCGTGAGCAGGCGGGTGCCGGCACTGGCATCGACAACCTTCACCCGTGCGGCATCGATGCTCCCGGCGACCCGCACGGCCCACGGCTCCATGGCCGGATGGGTGTAGACGAACAGGTCGGACCGGTTGATGCGCAGGAGGTCGTCCGGTTGCGGGTCGAAGCTGTGCGGTTCGACGCCGGGCGGCAGGAGCAGGCTGACCTCGGCGAAGTCGCCGCCGATGCTGCGGGCGAAATCGTACAGCGGGAAAAGGGTGGTGACGACCTGCAGGCGCTTCGGCTGCGGCGCCGGGATCGACTCGTCTTTCGAGCACGCGGCCGTCACCAGCAGAGCCAGGCAGATCAGGGCAGGGAGCAATCTGTTCATGCCGCCGGCTTTCTGGCGTTGCCGAGGCAGTCACGGCAGCGGCCGAGCAGTTGCACGATATGGCTGGAGACTTCGCCGTCCACGTGGTGGGCCATTTCGGCGAAACTGCAGTGGTCGATGTCGGCCACGGCCCGGCAGTCGAGGCAGACGAAGTGATGGTGATGATGGGTGTTGGGGCAGAAGTAATAGTAGAGCTGCCGGTTGGGATGAAGGATCTTGGTCAGCACCCCCTTGTGTGCCAGCTCCTCGAGGTTGCGGTAAATGGTCGGCAGTCCGGCGCGGCCACAACGCTGGCGCAGCCGCTCGTGGATTTCATCGGGGGCAAGGAAGATCCTCTCCTGCCGCATGATGTCGAGAATCGCCAGGCGCTGCGGCGTGACCTTGAGGTTGAGTGCCCGCAGTCTCTCGGTAAAGTTTTCGGTCATGGCGTCGCTTGAATAAATAGAAATCGTTTCCATTTGAATAGTGGCGCGGTCTGCTCGACTTGTCAAGCGGGGTGGGGGCGGATTCTACCGGCTGGCGGCGTTGCTCCTCCGTGCAAAAAAACCGGCCTTGCGGAAAATTCGCAAGGCCGATTCCAATTAAAGCACAGATTTACTGCCGGCTGACAGCTTCAGACCTTTTTCTTCTCCGCGCGCTTGCGCTCGTTCTCATCGAGGAAGCGCTTGCGCAGGCGGATCGATTTGGGCGTCACCTCGACCAGTTCGTCGTCGTCGATGAACTCCAGGGCCTGCTCCAGCGTCAGGATGCGCGCCGGGGTCAGGCGTACGGCGTCGTCGGAGCCGGAGGCGCGGATATTGGTCAGCTTCTTCCCCTTGCCGACATTGACGATCAGGTCGTTCTCCTTGGCGTGCTGGCCGACGATCATCCCCTCGTAGACTTCGACCCCCGGCCCGACGAAGAAAATCCCCCGCTCCTGCAGGCCGAAGATGGCGTAGGCCACCGTTTCGCACGCCTCCATGGCGATGAGCACGCCGTTCTTGCGCCCCGGGATCGGACCCTTCCAGGGGGCGTAGTCGTGGAAGGTGTGGGTCATCACCCCGGTGCCGCGGGTGTCGGTCAAGAACTCGGTGCGGAAGCCGATCAGTCCGCGCGCCGGGATGAGAAACTCGAGGCGGTTGACGCCGTCCATCGGGTGCAGAGAGACCATCTCGGCACGGCGGGGTCCGAGCTTTTCGATCACCGTCCCCTGGTGCTCTTCGGGGACGTCGATGACCAGATACTCCATCGGTTCGCACTTGACGCCGTCGATTTCGCGGCTGATGACCTCCGGCTTGGAGACCGCCAGCTCATACCCTTCGCGGCGCATGTTCTCGATGAGGATCGACAGGTGCAGCTCGCCGCGCCCGGAGACCTTGAAGGTGTCGGTGTTGTCGGTGTCCTCGACGCGCAGCGAGACGTTGGTGCGCAGCTCCTTTTGCAGGCGCTCGCGGATGTTGCGCGAGGTGACCAGCTTCCCCTCGCGCCCGGCGAAAGGGGAGGAGTTGACCATGAAATTCATCGACAGGGTCGGCTCGTCGATGGAGACGTAGGGGATCGCCACCGGGTTGGCGGCGTCGGCGAAGGTTTCGCCGATGCCGACATCGTCGAAGCCGGCCACGGTGACGATGTCGCCGGCGATGGCCTCGGTCACCTCGACCTGTTTGAGCCCCTCGTAGCCGAGCAGCTTGCTGATGCGGCCCCGGTTGACCGTGCCGTCGCGCTGCACCAGGGCCACGGTCTCGCCGGCCCTGACCTTGCCGGAGAAGACCTTGCCGGTGGCGATGCGGCCGATGTAGTCGTTGTAGGCGATGCTGGCGACCAGCATCTGGAACGGCCCGTTCGGGTCGACCACCGGCGGGGCCACCCGCTCGCGGATCATGGCGAAGAGCGGCTGCATGCCGGTTGCCGGTTCATCGAGGGTGCGCTTGGCGTACCCCTGCTTGGCGCTGGTGTAGACCACCGGGAAGTCGAGCTGCTCCTCGTCGGCGTTGAGTTCGCAAAAGAGATCAAAAACCTGGTCGACGGCCCACTCGGGGCGGGCGCCGGGGCGGTCGATCTTGTTGATCACCACGATCGGCCTGATGCCGAGATCGAGGGATTTCTTGAGGACGAAGCGGGTCTGCGGCATCGGCCCGTCGAAGGCATCGACCAGAAGCAGCACCGAGTCGACCATCTTCAGCACGCGCTCGACCTCGCCGCCGAAGTCGGCATGACCGGGGGTGTCGACGATGTTGATCTTCAGGCCGTCGACGTGGATCGACAGATTCTTGGAGAGGATGGTGATGCCGCGCTCCTTCTCCAGGTCGTTGCTGTCCATCACCCGCTCGGTGATCAGCTGGTTTTCGCGAAAGACCCCGGACTGGCGGAGCATGGCGTCGACCAGGGTGGTCTTGCCGTGGTCGACGTGGGCGATGATTGCAATATTTCTGATGTTTTCAGCCATGGCTTTTTCCTGAAATTCGTGAGGAGTAAGGGGTAAGGGGTGAGGAGAAGAGACAAGGCAGGGTCCGCCTCACTCCTCTCTCCTCATGTCTCACCGATTTTATGGGCCGCTCATCATACTGATCTGCCGTGCAAATGCAAGCAAAAGCGCTGTAATTAACGTGATCTTTCCGATTGTGCCTGGGCATGGTAAGCTTTCAGTGGCCGGGGTGAAGACTCCCGGGAATCTATCCGCTTCAGAAAATTCTGCTCATGTCCGTACCCGCCCATCAACAACTGGTTTTCGTCGTGCGCGGCATGCACTGCGCCAACTGTGCGCAAACCCTCGAGAAAAAGTTGTCCTCTCTCCCCGGCGTCGCCTCGGCCCGGGTCAATTTTGCCGACGAATCGGCCACGCTCCATTTCGATCCCGCGCAAATCGACAATATCCGGATTTTTGCAGCGGTGGAGTCCTCCGGATTCCGGCCGCTGGCAGTGCGCGACGAAGCGGAAGAGCAGCGCGAGGCGCGCCGGGAACTGCTGTGGCTGATCTTCGCCGCCACCCTGTCCGTGCCGCTCATGCCCCTGATGTGGTGGATGCCCTTCGGTCACGATGCGCATTGGCTGGAGGCGCTGCTGGCCGGCATCGTCCAGTTCACGGCCGGCTGGACCTTCTACCGCGGGGCCTTCGTCTCCTTGCGCAACCGGGCGGCGAACATGGATGTCCTGGTCGCGCTGGGCATCACGGCGGCCTACGGCTATTCCCTGCTGGCCCTTTGCGGGCTGTTCGGGCCGGACGGCGAGATGTTTTTCGAAACCAGTGCCATGCTGGTGACCTTCGTGCGCTTCGGTAAGTGGCTGGAAAGCCGCGCGCGCGGC
>CAZRTZ010000061.1:0-15787 GCA_964603155.1 uncultured Geobacteraceae bacterium
CGTTTACTCATCAACCCCGCCAAAATGGGTGTGACCACTCACTTAGCAAAAGGAAGGTCGCCCAGTCAAGAAAAATCAAAACATCCCCGGAGACGCCCAGCCCCGGACCTGCCCCGGAGTCCTTCCCTCGGACCAGAGAACAATTCCCGTCAAATATATTGTTTCCAGATCCTTGCTGGACGTTGCAATCAAGCCCTCGCTTGATTCTCAAATCCCCTGAATAATGAGAAGGCCCCGGTCTGATGGACCGGGGCTTTTCTTCCTGTCAAAGATTATCATCACAAAATTACAACACGATATGTTGCCGGCTTGCCGTTATCCCAGCCGGTTTCAATAGATGGCGGTAACGCGCGGTCCTGCCGGCGAGGGGGCGGGGCTGCCGGCTAGGTACTGCCGGTAATTGTCGAGGATGGCGGTCAGCAGTTTTTCACCCATGAGCACATAGCCGTCCGAGCTGAAGTGGATGCGGTCGGGTCGAGCCAGGCCGGCGCGCAGCCAGGCGGTCATCGAGCCGGTGCCGCCCATTGCCGTAAGGAAATCCCAGGCTGCCAGGTCGTTGTGGTCGGCATAATCGAGGATGGCGCGCTGCAGCGTGACGATGTGCGGGTTGCTGGTGCCGCGCATGAAGGCGTCAGGGGGGGACATCAGCAGGATTTCGCTTTCCGGAGCCGCCGTGAGCACGACCCTCACGAGGCTGTCGATAGCCTCTAAGGCACTCTCGTAGCTCAATTTGCCAAAGGCATCGTTGGTGCCGAGGGTGACGATGACGATGTCAGGCTGGTAGTTGCGCAGTTGGGTGACCAGGGCCGGCTGCTGGGCGTACCAGCTGAAGGTCTTGCCGTTGACGCCATAGGAGAAATAGCGGATGCCCGTGCCGTCCGATGATTCGGGGAGGGCATTGATGGTGTAGCAGCTGTTGCCTGCTCCGGCCAGCGTCGCACTGACCGGCTTGACCGGGAAGATGGGGCGACGGGTGACGGTGATTGACGGTTTGGGCGGCTGTGCCGGCGGCGCCGCTGGTTTTTTGGCAGCTTTCTTTTTCTTAGGCTTTTCCACCGGGAAGCAGAAGGCGCCGCCGAGGGAGCCGAATTCGCTCTGCAGGCCGGCGGCGACGGTGCGCGCGAACGAATCGGAGCGCACATGGGAGTCGCCGATGTGAAAGACCGTGACCTTCTGCAACCCCCCCTGCTGGAGGAGATGCAGCTTGTCGAAAAAGCGCTGCAACCCCTTGTTGTTGAGCAGCACCGCACGCGTACTTTCCGAGGGCAGTACCGTTGGGGCACTCGCTGCCGGTGGATTTGCCTCGGCCTCCGCCGGGGACGTCATGAACAGTTCGCAGCTGGCGTCGGCCGATGGCCGGTTGGTGAAGAGCAACGTCCCCGACGGGTCGGTGCAGCGGTAAACCGAGGTGCCAGCTATGACCTCCCGCGAGCCGCCTGCCGGCAAACCGACAAGCAGCGCACTGGCGAGCAGGGCGATGACTGCTCGTCTCACGCTGCGGTTCACTGGGCCCTCCCGGGCGCCTGGCGCTCCGGTTCTGTCGTAGATGCACCCGGAAGAAGCTGCGTCAGCCTGACCGGGATTTGCTCCACGGCAGCGGGGGTTGTGGGCTGAGTTGTGACCGGAGCCGCTGCCGGCGGGGGTTCCGGCGCCGGGGCGGTCTGGTCGACGGAAAGCTTTGCCGGCGGGCCGTACTCTGCCTCGACAGGCGGGGCAAGCGCCAGGCGGATCTGCTCGTAAATCGATGTGGCATAGAAGTCGGCGCCGCTTTGCCGGAGGTGAGTCCGGTCGGTGTAGAACAGCTCCGGATGCGCGGCAGCGATTTCCTCCCAGTCGAACAGGCGGGCGTTGGCGAGGGTGCCGACGTAGCGGGCGAGGGCGGAGTTGACGGTATCGCAGCTCGCAGCCTTGTCCGATTTGACGGTCAGAAACAGGACCAGGCGGCGATCCGCCAGCAGAGTCGCGAGGCGGGCGAACCTGGCTTCATCGATATGGCTGTTGTTGGTCCCCAAGTGAATGACCACCACCTCGCCCAGGGATCCGGCCTTTTTCAACTCTTCGAGGATCGCATAGCCACGGTCGAAAGAGCGGGATTCCTCGGCGTCGATGTGAATCCTCACCTGGTCGCCGCTGCCGTGTGCCTGTTTCATGAGTGCGATGGCGGCGCCTTTCATCACTGAATCGCCTACGGCCGTGATCGTGACCGCCTCGCCGATGAGCGGATTGGTCGCGGGGAGGGGCTCGGGACGGGCAACCGCCTCGTTGCGGGATTTCGCGACGACTGCGGGCGGTGCAACCGGCGGAGGCGGACCGATGCTGGCAATGTCGTGCGCGACCCGGTTGCGGTCCAGGGCCACGGCATTGAGGCGCAGCGACTCAGCCACCTCATCGACGTACGGCGGCTGCCCGGCAAGGATGGCGCCGGACCAGGCCAGGGTCACGGTCAGCGCAGTGGCGGTTGAGACACAGGCCAGCCGGCGCATTTTCATGAAGAAACCATCGCAGGCGGAGAACAGGCCGCTCAACTTCCCCTGGCGAATCGGCGTCTCCAGACAGCGGTAGCTGATGTCGGCGACCAGCAGCGACACCACGATCCGCGCCGCGATCCAGAACGGCTCCGATTCGCCGGGGGCGAGCAGGCGGAATACCGGCCAATGCCAGAGATAGATGCCGTAGGAACGCTGGCCGATGTACTCCAGGGGCCTCCAGGAGAGGAGGGCCTGGAAGGGCGATTGTTCGGTTCTGATCAGCGCGACGATCACCAACAGGGTCAGGACATCGACGAGGAGAAATCCCTGCTGGTAGAGAAACAGGTCGAGCGCGTCAAGCCTGGAACAGCACGCGAGCAGCCCGCAAAGGGCAAGGAACCCCGCAACGCCGGAGAGAACGGCACGCCAGCCGTGCAATACGGTCTTCCAGTCGGTCATCGCCAGCATCGCCCCGACGAGAATGCCGGCTGCGCGGGTATCGGTCCCCAGGTAGATGCGGTTGAGACGTTCGAGATAGCCATCCTGGGCCGGATCGCACTGCAGGACCAGGGACTGGGCTGTTGCCAGTGACGCGGCGAAGAGCACGATCGTGATCAACAGCAGCGGTCGGGAGTTCCCCCGTGACAGCCGTAGGGTGCCGGCAACCAGCAGCGGCCAGACCAGATAGAATTGCTCTTCCACGGCCAGCGACCAGATGTGTCGCAGGAGCGGCAGCCCCTGGTCGGCAAAGTAGGAGCTGCCTGAATAGATCTGGTACCAGTTCTCCAGGTAAAAAAGGGAGGCGACGATGTCGCCGCGGAACTGCGCCGCTTTATCGCCGAGCACGAAGGCGCCCAGCAGCGCGACGAAAATGAGCACCGCAAAGAGCGCAGGCAGGAGGCGCAGAAAGCGTCGCTGCCAGAAGCGGCCTAGATCGATGGCGCCATGTGCTTGCGCCGCTTCGTTGAGAAGCAGTCCGGTGATGAGAAAACCACTGATGACAAAGAAAATCTCGACGCCGAGATAGCCGCCGATCATCACCTCGAGATGCGCGTGATAGAGCAGGACGACCAGGACCGAAATGCCGCGCAGCCCATCAAGCCCGGGGATATGGCCAAATTTGTGATTCGCCGAGGTCGCTGCGCTCATCGCCGTGTTAATTGTGTTCTGGGAAAACAGCCATAAACCCCGGAATGGAGCCCATGGCTGTCAAGGTGAGCTGGAAACGACATTTCTCCCCCCTGTTTCCCGTTTGCCAATCAATAAATTACTGCTCTTTGCTACTCTGTTCAAGCAGGAAAAAGGCGGGACTCAGCGCAGGTTTGCCGATGAGGTGGACTGGCGGATTCTGAGGGAACCTTCGGCAGCTTCGGCACGGCTCGCCAGCAGTTCGGCGACGGTGGGGATGAAGACCGGGGTGGCAGTTGAGGCCGTGGCGCGCAGAGTGGAGGCGTTGGCCTTGGCCAGGTCGTTGTCGCGGATGATCGAGCGCACATAGGCGATATAGTGGCCGTTGCGTTCGGAATAGGCATCCAGTCCGGCAGCCAGGGCGGTACAGTCGAGTTTGCTGCCGCTACGGCGCAGGCGGGCGCGGACTTCTCGCAACTCCCGATAGGCATTGTGAGTGTTGAGGTTGCGCATGTAGCTGCGGACTGAGGCAAACAGGGTGCCGAAGCGCTTGACTTCGTAGGTTTCCCCCGCGGTTCGTTGCGTAGGGACGATGCCGTTGCCGGTGCGATAGGTGCGCTGGCCGAACAGGTTGTTCCCCTCACGCGCAAAGCGTGACGTTCCCCATCCTGATTCGGTGGCGGCCTGGGCCAAAACCAGGGAGGGGGGGAGGATGTCGATCCGGTGCAGCAGCAGGGCCCGGAGACGGCGGTCGGTCAAAGGTTTGCCGCTGATCTTGTAATAGTCGGCAATCTCTTCCAGGCGCTGCTGTTCGAAGGCGGTCAGCTCACCCCGGTCAAAGCGATCGAGCAGCGTCTCGGCTTCCAGCCGTTCGGCGGCAATCGCCTGGTTGGCCAGCAGGACCATCGGCAGCAGGCTGAGCAGGAACGACTGCTTCTTCTCTTCGGCGTTGACACGTCGATTGAGGTCTTCAGGAAAGCGGGTGACGATAAACGGCGGGACGCCCTTGTCCAACTGCTCCCAGGAGTAGTTGTGCGATTTGAAGAAGCTCTGGAGTTCTTCGAGGTCGGTCGGTTCGACAATCTGTACGGTGGCGGTTGCTGACTTCTGGGGGGGGAGGGGGGAGGACTGCTGACAACCGGCCAGCAAGAGACCGGAGGAGAGCAGAATTCCGGCCAACCAGTAAGGTAACCCCGCGAAGGGACTGCGTTTTGCACTTCTATTTTGCAGCAACATCGGCGCGGACCCTAGCACAGTATTTTTTCATGAGCAAGAAAAAAATGCATGTTTGACGCGGTTGTTCGCTGTATATAGTGCATGATTCGCATCACATACTACATATAGTGATTCGACGCTGTCGGGTGGTTCGGGCAGCGCACCTGCTGCGCCATCATTGCAATTTAACCGGCAGTGGGTTAAAACGTGAGGGCCTCGACCCCCTGGAGTTTCATCCATGCGCACGATCGTTCTGGCCTCTACCAGCCCCTATCGCCTGAAACTGCTGCGTCAGCTGGATCTTCAGTTTCATGTGGCGGCGCCGCTTTTCAAGGAGCAGCTCGACCAGAGCGTATCTCCCGAGCTGCTGGTGCGTCATCAGGCGCTGCAAAAGGCCAAAAGCCTGGGCGAGCGGTATCCCGACGCCCTGATCATCGGTGCCGATCAGGCCTTTGTCGACTCTCGGCACCGGGTGCTCGGCAAACCGGGGAGCAGTGAGCAGGCTGTTGCCCAACTGTTGGAAATGCAGGGACGCTCCCATGTTTTTTATACCGGCGTGGCTCTGTTTGACAGCGCCAGCGGCGCCTACCAGGCCACCTGCGAGACCTTTACCGTAACCCTGCGGCCGTTGACAGAAAATCAGATTCGCAGTTACGTCGCTCGCGAAAATCCGGTCGACTGCGCCGGATCTTTCAAGGTCGAGGGACTGGGGATCGCCCTGATGGAGAAGATGGAAGGGGCCGACTACACCACCCTCATCGGTCTGCCGCTGATCCGTCTCATCGACATGCTCAGGCAGTTCGACGTCGCCGTCCTCTAGCCCTCAACCTTAATCTCAACCTCAACCTGATCCTAATGCACCACGCCCCCTTCGTTCACTTACACCTGCATACGCAATACAGCCTGCTCGACGGGGCGATCCGCATCGATGATCTGGTCGAACGGGCCAGGGAGTTCCGTATGCCGGCGATCGCCATCACCGATCACGGCAATATGTTCGGGGCCATCGAGTTTTACCTGAAGGCGGAAAAGGCCGGGGTCAAGCCGATCATCGGCTGCGAAGTCTACGTCGCCCCCAACTCGCGCCTCGAGAAGACCGGTGCCGCCAGCTCCGGCGACGCCTCGGGGCATTTGATCCTGCTTTGCAAGAACCAGATCGGCTATCGCAACCTCTGCAAGCTGGTTTCAACGGCCTACCAGGAAGGTTTCTATTACAAGCCGCGCATCGACTGGGGGTTGCTGGCCGACCACAACGAAGGGCTGATCGCCTTGACCTCCTGTCTCGGCGGGGAGATCCCGAGCCTGCTCGGCCAGGGGCGCATGGAGCAGGCCCGCCGGCGCGCCGCGGAGATGGCCCAGGTCTTCGACCGCGACCGGCTCTACCTGGAGTTGCAGGAAAACTTCCTCCCCGAACAGGCCCCGGTCAACCGCGGTCTGGTCGAATTGAGCCGCGAGCTTGGACTGCCGCTGGTGGCGACCAACGACTGTCACTACCTGCGCCGCGAGGATGCCTTCGCCCACGAGGTGCTGCTGTGCATCCAGACCGGCAAGACGTTGGCCGACGACTCGCGCATGCGCTTTTCGAATAACGAGTTTTATGTCAAGAGCCCGGACGAGATGGCCGAACTGTTCAAGGCCCACCCCGAGGCTCTGGCCAATACGGTGACCATCGCCGAGCGCTGCAACCTGCAACTCGACCTCAAGACCTACCACTTCCCGCAATATGAAAAACCGGCTGACCGGACCCTGGACCAGGTTCTCAACGAGCAGGCCCGGGCCGGACTCGAAGAGCGCCTGGCGGTCATTCGCCGGCAGCGCCCGGGTTTCAGTGCCGACGAAGAGCTTGGCTATCGGGAGCGCCTGGAGCAGGAGCTCGCCTGCATCAAGCAGATGGGCTTCCCCGGTTACCTGCTCATCGTCGCCGACTTCATCAACTGGGCCAAGGATCACGGCATTCCGGTCGGCCCCGGACGCGGCAGCGCGGCGGGGAGCCTGGTCTGTTATGCGCTGCGCATCACCGACCTCGATCCGCTCCCCTACAACCTGCTGTTCGAGCGCTTTCTCAACCCCGAGCGCATCTCCATGCCGGATATCGACGTGGACTTCTGCATCAACGGCCGCGAGCGGGTCATGCAGTACGTGCGCGAGAAATACGGCACCGATAAGGTCGCGCAGATCATCACCTTCGGATCGATGCTGGCGCGCGCGGTCATTCGCGACGTCGGCCGCGGCATGGGCATCCCCTACGGGGAGGTCGACAAGATCGCCAAGCTGGTGCCCAATCCGACCGGCAAGAAAGTCACCCTGAAGGAGGCGCTCAAGCAGGAGCCGAAGCTCAAGGAACTGGTCGACAAGGAGGCCAGGGTCCGGCAGTTGTTCGATGTGGCCCTGGCCCTGGAAGGGCTGACCCGTCACGCCTCGACGCACGCTGCCGGTGTTTTGATTACCCCCAAGCCACTGACCGATTACCTGCCGCTGTACATCGATCCGAAGTCGCAGGGGCAGGTGACCCAGTACGACATGGTGCATGTCGAAAAGCTCGGCCTGGTCAAGTTCGACTTCCTGGGGCTGAAGAACCTGACGGTCATCGACAAGGCCGTCAAGCTGATCCGGGCTGGCAAGGATCCCGATTTCGACATCAATCAGCTGCGCGACGACGATCCCGACACCTTCAAGCTCCTGCAGGCCGGCAACACCACCGGCGTCTTCCAGTTGGAGTCTTCGGGGATGAAGGAGCTGTTGATCGGCCTCAAGCCGTCCTGCTTCGAGGACATCATCGCCGTCTGCGCCCTCTACCGTCCGGGCCCCCTGGGTTCGGGGATGGTCGACGACTTCATCAAGCGCAAACACGGCCGGCGCGAGATCACCTACGACTTCCCGGAGCTGGAGCCGATCCTCAAAGATACCTACGGGGTCATCGTCTACCAGGAGCAGGTCATGCAGATCGCCCAGGTGCTTGGCGGCTACAGCCTCGGCGGCGCCGACCTGCTGCGCCGGGCCATGGGGAAGAAAAAGCCGGAGGAGATGGCCAAGCAGAAGGAAATCTTCCTCGACGGGGCGAAGAAGCACAAATTCGACCTGAAGAAGGCCGAAGCCGTTTTCGACCTGATGGCCAAATTCGCCGAGTACGGCTTTAACAAGTCGCATTCGGCCGCCTATGCCCTGATCGCCTATCAGACGGCCTACCTCAAAGCCCATTACCCGGTGGAGTTCATGGCTGCTCTCCTCACCGAGGATATGGAAAATACCGACAAGGTCATCAAGAATATCAACGAGATTCGCAATATGGGAATCTCCATCCTCCCTCCCGACATCAATGCGTCGAGCCGCGACTTCACCGTGCACAGCAGCGACATCCGCTTCGGTCTCGGCGCCGTCAAGGGGGTCGGTGATGCAGCCCTGGAGGCGATCTCAGAGGCGCGCCGGGACGAACCGTTCCACTCTTTGCACGATTTCTGCGAGCGCGTCGATCTGCGCAGGGTCAATCGCCGGGTGCTCGAGGCCCTGATCAAGTGCGGGGCTTTCGACTCTGTCGGCGGCAAGCGCGCCCAGTACATGCAGGTGCTCGACGAGGCGATGTCGGCCGGGCAGAAATTGCAGCGCGAGCGTGAGCTCGGTCAGGAGTCGCTGTTCGGTGCCGAACAGATCGCCGCACCGCGCGGCGGCGGCCGTCTCCCCGACGGCGACGAATGGCCGGAGAACGTCCTGCTCGCCAACGAGAAGGAAGCCCTCGGCTTTTACATCACTGGCCACCCCCTGGCCCGCCACAGCGCGGCCATCAAGCGCTTTGCCACCTGCGACACCGCGGGCCTTGCCGAGCGCGCCGACCGCGAGGAGGTCAGCGTCTGCGGCATCGTCGCCGGGTTGAAGGAGCACACCACCAAAAAAGGCGATCGCATGGCCTTCGTCACCCTCGAAGACCTGAGCGGTTTCGTCGAGGTGGTCGTCATTCCGAAAGTCTACGCGGCCGCCGGTGATCTGCTGAAAAGCGAGGAGCCGCTGCTGGTGCGCGGCAGCGTCGATGCCGGCGAGGAGCAGCAGGATGAAGAAGGGGAGGGGGGCGGTGGCAACGGCAGGGCTGCCGGCGCCGGTCGTGGCAGCAAACTGGTCGCCAGCGAAGTTCTCTCCCTTAAGGAGGTGCGCGAGCGCCTGACCAGGCGCGTGCACTTCCGCCTGACCACCCCCGGCCTCGACGAGGGGCAACTGCGCACGCTGCGCGATATCGTCGGGCGTTACCGCGGCGAATGCGAGGGGATTATACATCTGGTGATTCCAAATCGCAGCGAAACCATCATCAAGCTTCCGGATTCACTGAAGATTCAGGCTTGCGATGAATTGATGGATGACGTTGAGAGGTTGTTTGGCTATAATGTCGTGACTTTCGAATGAAGCGGGAGAAAACGAATGCAGTATTTCCTCGATTTTGAAAAACCCCTGGTTGAGCTGGAGCTCAAGATTCGTGAATTGCGCGATTATTCCACCGACAATGTCGATTTCTCGGCAGAGATCGCCAAGCTGGAGAAGAAGGCGGAAAAGCTCCGTGACGAGATCTTCTCCAATCTCAGCCGCTGGCAGCGCACCCAGTTGGCCCGTCATCAAGCCCGGCCCTATACCCTGGACTACGTGAAGCATATCTTCACCGACTGGAACGAAGTCCACGGGGACCGCAACTTCCGTGACGACCCGGCGCTGGTCTGTGGCCTGGCGCGCCTCGACGGCGAGCCCTGCGTGGTCATCGGCCATCAGAAAGGGCGCGACACCAAGGAGAAGGTGTACCGCAATTTCGGCATGCCCAATCCGGAAGGTTACCGCAAGGCACTGCGGGTGATGGAGATGGCCGAGCAGTTCAATCTGCCGATCTTCACCTTCGTCGATACGCCCGGCGCCTTTCCCGGGATCGGCGCCGAAGAGCGCGGCCAGGCGGAGGCCATTGCCCGCAACCTGCGGGAAATGGCGGCCCTGACCGTGCCGATCATCGTCACGGTCACCGGTGAAGGCGGTTCCGGCGGTGCGCTGGCGATCGCTGTCGGCAACAAGGTGTCGATGATGCAATACTCGGTTTACTCGGTCATCTCTCCGGAAGGGTGCGCGGCCATCCTGTGGAGCGACGGGACCCGCGGCCCTGAAGCTGCCGAGGCGTTGAAACTGACGGCTCAGGACATCGACGAGCTGGGTGATGTGATTGACGAAGTCATTGCTGAGCCGCCCGGCGGGGCTCACAACGATCATGCCGCTGCCACCGCACTGGTCAAGCAGTCGCTCAAGCGGCACCTCGCCGAATTGCGCAAACTTTCCGGTGAAGAGCTGGTCGAACAGCGCTATCGAAAGTTCCGGGCAATGACCCGTGCCGAGGGCGCCGACGCATGACCCTGGCCGGCGACAGCTGCCGTCGCTACGTTCCACGAAAGAATCCCCCTGTCTTCATGCGGGGGGATTTTTCTTTGGGTTTTGTCCTGCTGCTTGTGGTGGCGCTGTTTCTCGGGGGGTGTTCTTCGTCCCCGCGGGTGAAGGTGCTCGATGTCCCCAAGGACAGCGGCTTGAAGGGGACGCAGAAGCCTTACGAAGTCGACGGGGTGCGCTACGATCCGCTGCTTACGGCCGACGGTTTCACCGAGATCGGCGTCGCCAGCTGGTACGGGCCCGGTTTTCACGGCAAGCAGACCAGCAACGGCGAGGTCTACAACATGCATGGCATGACCGCCGCTCACAAGACGCTGCCGATGAATGTCTTCGTGCGGGTCACCAACCTGGCCAATAACCGCCAGACCGTGGTCCGGGTCAATGACCGCGGACCGTTCGTGGCCGGGCGGGTCATCGATCTCTCCCAGGCGGCAGCCCGTGAACTCGAGGTCGTCGGGACGGGGACGGCCAAGGTCAAGCTGCAGGCGCTCGGTTACCGCGAGGTCCGCCCCGCCGACGGCGCGGTGGTCTACCGGGCGCCGGCATCCTATACCCCAGGGCCGTTCACGGTGCAGGTCGGATCGTTTGCCGTCGAAGCCAATGCGCGCCGGCTGGTCGCCCGTCTGCAGGAACAGTACGGTGCGGCCTTCGTGGTGGAGGGGTGGGTAGACGGCCAGAAGTTCCATCGGGTCAGGGTCGGCTTGTACAAGACCATGGAAGCCGCCGAGCAGGCGCGTCGTGCCTTCGAAGGCCAGGAGTTTCCGTCCTGCTTCGTGGTGGCGAAGGATTGAGGCAGGGTGAGGGTGAGGTTGAGGGGATGACGCGAAGCGTGGCTGAGGTTGCCGGAGAGCTGGGGGTCTGGGAGCTTTTCTCTGACGCGGTGGCACGGCGGCTGAACCCTGCCCGGGCCTTTGCTCTGATCGAACGGCTCGGAGCTTTGCCGGTACGGCGCAGCCATGCTGTCGGCCTGCTCGGCAGCTACGTGCATCGCGCTGGCGAGCCGCTTGCCATCCGTCTGCAAACGGCGCAGGAACCCGCCTTGCTCAGGACGACCCTGCTCCATGAACTGGCCCATGCCTGTGAACACCTGACGGCGGCCAATCCGGGGCGCCACCGTTGTACGCACGGTCCCGACTGGCGCCAGTGGGCCGAGGCGTTCGGTATTGCCCCGCTGCGGACGGCGCGCAGTGCCGCGCTTGGCGCGTTGCGCACGGCCCGTCTCAAGCCGGTGGCCGTTTGTGAAAAGTGCGGTTGCGTCTTCCATCGCCTGCGCCGTCTGCCACGCCGGCGGCAATGGCTGCATCCGCAGTGCGGGAATGGCAAGGTCGTGGCTTTGCCTTAACAGGGGAGGGTGGCGATGAGCGATCAGGATCGACTGGAAGCGCGCCTGCAGGCGCTGGAGGCGCGTCTCGAACGCCTCGAGCAGTTGCTCGATCGGCCTGAGCCGGAGCCAAGCTTTACCTTCGAGGAACTGCCCAAGGCTGCGCCGACGCAACCCGCCAGGCGCTGGCTGGCTCCGGCGCCGCGGCCGTTCCCGGTGACCGAGCTTCTTGGCTGGGGCGGGGTGGCGGCCCTGGTGCTGGCGGCCGCCTATCTGGTCAAACTCGGCATCGACCTCGGCTGGCTGACACCGGCCCGCCAGGTTCTCCTGGCCGTCCTCGGCGGGATCGGTCTCACCGCAACGGGCATCGCCCTGCGTCGCGTCGACCGTCATTATGCCGCGCTCCTGCCGGCCGGAGGGGTCGCCATTCTGTTCCTGTCGGCCTACGGGGCTCACCTCTACTACCGGCTGATCCCGTTTGCTGCCGCTGTGTCCGCAGTCATCCTCATCTGCCTGGTGTCGCTGTGGCTGTGCCGTTTCTTTCAGAGCGAGATGTATGCCTTTTTCGCCGTGGCCGGCTCCTACAGCGCACCGTTGCTCCTTGACGGCCTGCGCACCGGAGTCGGCGAACTCGCCCTGTACTACTCGGCCTGGAGTCTGCTCTTCTGCGCGTTTGCCGTATGGACCGGGCGCCGCGGCATCTATCTGACCGCCGCCTGCCTGGCCCTGCTCGGCTTCGATGTGGTCTGGTACTCCCAGTGGCGGGGATTGTCTCTGCCGCCCTGGCGTGCCGCCCTGGTCTTCCAGACGCTGCAGGGGGTCATTTTCGCCACCACGACCACGCTCTTCAGTCTGCTGCGCAAAAGTCCCCTCGACCGGCGTGCCGCCTTCAGCCACCTGCCGCCGCTGCTGCTCTTCTACCTGCTGCAATATGCACTGCTCAACCGCTATCTCCCCGACTGGGCTCCCTGGCTGGCGATCGCCAGCGCCGCGCTGGTCGCCGCTTTATACCTTTTGGCCCGCCACGAGCTGGGGGAATCGCTGCCGGGAGGGCAGGTGGTCGTGGTGGTGTACGCGGCGGTGGTGCTGTTCCATGCCGGCTACCTGCAGGCGCTCCCCGATGCCTGGCAGCCGTGGGCCGGGCTGGCCGCCGGGGCGGGGATGGTGGCCTGGCTGCTCAATCAGCGTCTCGATCCGGTTGCCAACGGCGCGGTATTGACCGCCCTGGGACTGATCTTCCTGATCAACCTGCTGCGCGCCGACCTGGCCTTCGGCCTGGACGAGGTGCCGGCCGGCGACTGGCTGGCTCTGGCCTATGCACTGGAGCTCTATCTGGGCTATGCCCTGTCGCGACGGGCAGGGCTCCCCCCGCTGGTCCGTGGCGCCCTGGTCTATGCCGGGCATCTCTCGGCCATGGCGGCGGCAGTCAATCTCCTTGACAGTCGTCTGGCGGTCTCCTCCTGCTGGGCCATCCTCGCTGTAGCCTGCCTGGCCGCCGCCCTGCGCCTTCAGGACCGCCTGCTGGCACAGTCGTCGCTGCTGGTCTTTGCCTTCTCCGGGGTCAAAGTGCTGGTTTATGACCTCTCTGGGTCTTCGCCGCTGGTGCGTATCGGTTGCCTGGCTGTTCTGGGCGTATCCCTCTACCTGGGGGGATGGCTGTATCGCCGCATTCCGGCGGAGGGGCAGGATGCTTTGTCCTTCCGGGATTGCAATGCCGCACCGCGTGGTTAAAATTACGGGTATGAAAGTGACTCGTTAGGGAGGGAAGGCATGTTCAAGGAATTCAAGGAATTCGCCATGCGCGGCAACGTCATCGACATGGCCATCGGTATCATCATCGGCGGCGCTTTCGGCCCGATCGTCGGGTCGATGGTCAGTGACATCATCATGCCGCCGATCGGTCTGGCCCTGGGCAATGTCGATTTCTCCAATCTCTTCCTCCTGGTCAAGGCCGGGAGCAAGGCTGCGGCACCCTACGCCTCGCTGGCCGACGCCAAGGCCGCCGGCGCGGTGACCATCAACTACGGGGTGTTCATCAACAGCGTGATCAGCTTTGTGATCGTCGCCTTCTGCGTCTTTTTGCTGGTCAAAACCATGAACCGCCTACGTCGCGAGGAGGAGGTACCACCCGCTGCGCCGACAACCAAGGACTGCCCGTTCTGCTGCACTTCCATCGCCATTCAGGCGACCCGCTGTCCGCATTGCACCTCGGAACTCAAGAGTTGAGCAGGCGTCACGTCCACGTTGCCTGCGCGATCATCGAGCGGGACGGACGGGTGCTTGCCACCCGCCGCAGTGCCAGAATGAGCCTCCCCTTGAAATGGGAATTCCCCGGCGGCAAGATCGAGGCCGGGGAATCCCCGCAGGAGTGCCTGCGGCGCGAACTTCACGAAGAGCTGGGGGCCGTGGTCGAGATCGGAGCAGGGCTTTCCCCGGTGACCCACAGCTATCCGGATTTCACCTGCACGCTATACCCGTTCGTCTGCACGCTGGCGTCCGCTGAACTGACCTTGCATGAGCATGACCAGCTGACCTGGCTCCCTCCCCGGCAACTCCACTCCCTCGACTGGCTGGCCGCCGATCTGCCGGTGCTGGCCGCCTATCTGGAACACACCGGCGGATAGCCGTTCAAAGCGATTTTCTGCTTGCCACTTCGGGATTCTCCCTTAAGATTAATTCCGGGAGGAGCTGCCGATGCCCGAAGCCAATACCCTGTTCATGCCGGTCGGTAATTTCTGTCGCCGCGAGGTGGTTTGCTGCACTGCCGACGAGCCGTTGGTTGGCGTGGCCGAGATAATGCGCAGCCGCAACATCTCCAGCGTAGTCGTCTGTAGCGGACCGGCACCGGTCGGGATCATCACCGATCGCGACTTGCGCAACAAGGTGGTCTCGCGGGGGATCGATCCCAATACCCTGAGCGTTCGCGAGATCATGAACGCTCCGCTGGTAACCGTCGGGGAGGAAGAATTTCTCTTCGAGGCACTCTACCGGATGTCCCGGCACGGCATTCACCGGATCGGCGTTGTCGATTCATCCGGCAATCTGGTCGGCATCATCACCGATTCCGATATCCTGCGCCTGCAGACGCGGTCGCCGCAGCAGATGGTCCGCGACATCGAGGAGGCCGGCACGATCGATGAGCTCAAGAGCCTGCACGAACGCGTGCAAGGGTTGGTCATTCACCTGGTGGGGACCGGCGTTTCCACCCGGGATCTCGGGCGGTTGATCGCCCATCTCAACGATCGGATCCAGCTGCGCCTGATCGTCCTGCTCAAGGCCACCCTGTTTACTGATCTCCCTGGAAAATTTGCCTATGTCGTGCTCGGCAGCGAAGGGCGCCGCGAGCAGACGCTGACCACCGACCAGGACAATGCCATCATCTATGCCGACGATCTCGATTCCACGGCGCTCGCCAGGATTGAGGAATTCTCCCGCGAACTGACCGATGGCCTGATCGCGATCGGCATCCCCCCCTGTCCCGGTGGCATCATGGCCAAAAATCCCCAGTGGCGGCGCAGTCTTGGGGAGTGGATCGAGGCGATCAATGGCTGGCTGGCAACCCCGACGCCGGAAAATATCCTCAGCGGCAGCATGTTCTTCGACCTGCGCACCCTCTACGGGGAGCCCTCCCTGGAGCAGGAACTGAAAGCGCATATCACCCGTCGGCTTGGATTTCAGTCTATGTTTTTGCGGCATGCAGCCGGCAACGTCGTGCGCTTCAAGACACCGATCGGCTGGTTCGGGCACCTGCGGGCGGAGAGCGACGGCGAGCATCGCGGCGAACTCGATGTCAAAAAGGCGGGGATCTTCGCGATCACCGAGGGGATCAAGGTGCTGGCACTCGAAGCCGGGGTGGTCGGCGGCGGGACGATCGAGCGCCTGGATGCCCTGGTTGCGGCGGGGATCTTCAGCCGCTCCCGTGCGGATGACCTGGAAACCTGCTTCAATACCCTGGTCTACTTTCGCCTGCGCAGTCAGGCCACGGCCATTCGCGAGGGGAACAAGCCGACCAACTTTATCGACCTGGAACATTTCAGCCGGATCGAGAAGGGGCGCCTGAAACTGGCCCTGGAGGGGGTTGAAGCGTTCCAGGAGTTCCTCACCCTGAGGTTTCACCTCAACCTGTTGCACTAGGGACCGAGCCCCCTGCGGCTATGCCGGTCGGGCCTGCTGCTGTGCCAGGGTAGTCAGGCGCAGAATGACCAGGCCGGCCAGCAGGAGCAGGGCGAACTCGAGGCCCGCCACGCCCACCCAC
>CAZRTZ010000062.1:0-14678 GCA_964603155.1 uncultured Geobacteraceae bacterium
AGGATACCGGACGGTCCGGTATCTACGGAGGGGGCCTGCACTAGTATCAACACGCTCAAGCTGACGGGGATATACGGTCTTGCTTCTCGAAATATACATAGCCGCTCAAAATTTCGGTGGCCCGCAGCTTAGCTTTTGGCGTTATATTTAAAGGAGACACCGGTGAAATATTTACAGAAAAAGCATTCCATTTCCGTTGTTTATGAATTTCTTAAAGATGGAATTAATTACACATACCAAAGCAATGCTGGACAAAATACATACTCATATAAATATGAGGACATTGGCTCAGAAACAACAGAACATGAAAGCAAGAATACTTATTACTACAATACGTTTATATCGACAATGGTAATAGGCATCATACTCCTATTTTACAGAATATATTCTGGCGTCAATATGTATTCTTATCTCTTTCTGCTTGCCTCTGCGACTCTTTGCGCCCTTTATCATGTAACGAAAATAAATTTTACTCTTTTATCAACAAACACTCACTCAGACCTAGTAATACTACACGGAAAAGATCACGATGTGATATTGAATAAAATACGAGATATGCGCAGGAGTTATCTTAGAAACAGGTATTATGTGCATGATAAGAATAATTCACAAGAAGTGGAAGCTAGAAAGTTCGGCTGGCTAATGGACGAACAAATCATAACAGAAGATGAATATAAAAGATCCATGCTTTTATTATATGAAAGCGAGAATAGTGTCGAAACGAAAACTATTCAATAATTAACGCTGCCGGTTTAAATATAACAAATCGCCGAGCTGACGGGATACACGGTCGTGCTTCTCGTAAAGCATTCTGCCTGCTGCACCGGCGGTGGCCCGCAGCTCAGCTATAAACGTTAGGCATCATGAAATGACATATCGTGAATTACTAAATTGTCGCCTTAAAAGAGCCAACGCTACTTGCTACATAGCGCTTTCTATCTTAGCGCTTTCTCTATTTATATTTAGCCAAGCAGAAAGGCATATTGGCGAAAAAATAGCAATTTTAATATTTTGTGTCATTGCTGTCGTATTGTTGGTAATTGTTATACAGAGCATGCGTCAATTGAACTGTCCATCTTGTTCAGCTTCTCTAATAGGTATTCTTGGCCGTTCATCAGGGTTCAAAATAAGCCAGAAAATACAATTTTGTCCTCGCTGCGGCATATCTTTTGACAACGAAGTACATAGTGCGATGATGCCTAACAAATCCCAAGAGCGGACGGAATGATACGGTCATGCCTCTCGTCTGGCTTATTATCTGACTGAGCTGCGACTGCCCCCTGCTTGGCATCTACCGTAGAGAACATCCCCAGAAGCCTCCAGAAAAACCGATTCCTGAAATGGGGGCACTCCAAAAAAACGGAATGGCGATTTTGGAGATACTTCGGGAAAGGGTGGGACTCCTAATTATCGGAGACCGGGGGTGTCAAGAGGGGGACTATCCGTATCCCCCACGGGGGGTGGGTGACCTTTATTACTTGATCAACTCCGGGAAAGGTTCAAGGGTATCCCTGCGTATTTGGCGGTACTTTTGGCGGTACCAGTAAAAGCATAACCATTGAAATAATAGTAAAAACGAGATATTATGTAATCAGTTCTGTGGACGCCACCTCCACCAATTAACGATCCGGCACAGTCCGGTGCAGTATCGAATGCCTCTGTGGCAACGGTGTACCGTTCAGGGTGTCCGTTCACAGGGGCATTTGACTGTCGATGACCATCTTCGGAGCATGAAGTGATTCAGGATAGTCGTGACAAACTTCTGGCTCGCGCCAACCTGCTGGCCCTCCTCACCATCGGCTACAATTTTATCGAGGGACTGGTTTCCATGGGACTTGGCAGCGCTGATGAGACGCTGGCCCTGTTCGGCTTCGGGGTCGATTCGTTCATCGAGGTCATCTCGGCTGTCGGAGTCTGGCACATGCTTCGCCGCCTCCGTATCCACGGCGACGAACGCCGCGATGCCTTCGAGCAGCGCTCCCTGCGCATTACCGGGGGCGCCTTCTACGCCCTTACAACCGGCCTGGTGGTCATGGCTGCACTCAACCTCGCACAGCAGCACAAACCAGAGACAACGCTGTGGGGTGTGGTCGTCTCCCTGGCCTCCATGTCGTTTATGTGGCTGCTGATCCACCACAAGACCAAAATCGGCAACGCGTTGAATTCTC
Source organism: uncultured Geobacteraceae bacterium (assembly GCA_964603155.1). Classification (GTDB taxonomy): domain Bacteria; phylum Desulfobacterota; class Desulfuromonadia; order Desulfuromonadales; family BM103; genus VAUL01. Next base: position 2,169 of record CAZRTZ010000062.1, read on the forward strand.
CGGCAATCCTGGCCGACGCCGTCTGCTCAAAGGCCTGTCTCTACCTCTCTGTGGTTTTGCTGGTGGCCAGTGGCGGCTATGAGTTGACCGGGATTGGCAGTCTCGATGCTATCGGCGCGCTGCTGATCTCCTGGCTGACGTGGAGGGAGGGCCGTGAGGCCTTTGCCAAGGCCCAGGGGATGGAGTGCGGTTGTTCGTGCCGGAGCACCACGCCGGCATGATACGACTGATCGTCAACGCCGATGACCTCGGCAGCAGTCAGTCAAGGGATCGCGGCATTTTCAAAGCCTTTGCCGAAGGGATTGTAACCAGTGCCTCACTGCTGGCGAACGGTCCGAGCTTTGCCAGTGCCGCAGCCGAAGCCCGCACCTGCAATTTGCCGGTCGGTGTCCACCTCAACCTCTCCGAAGGGAAGGCTCTGAGCGGACCTGTTGGGGGCCTTACCGATGCTTCCGGCAACTTCCCCGGCAAAACGGGGCTACGTCAACTGCCTGGCAGCAGTCTCCCCGATGGGAAAGGCATCCGGCGGGAGTTGCTTGCCCAGATCGAGCGGGTGGGCGCTGCCGGACTTGTTCCCGACCACCTTGACACCCATCAGCACTGCCTGCTCATTCCGCACCTAACCGAAGCGATCATCGAGGCAGCGATAGCCAGCGGCATCACGGCGCTGCGCCTGCCCCTTCCGGCTGAACCAGTCTCAGGCGAGGTTCCGGAAGGGCTCACCAGCGAACTGGATTATTACCGTGCCTGCGCCCCTGCAGTTTGCAGGGCCTTGCGTAAGCACAGGTTGTGGTCTCCGGACGGGCTCTGGGGGATGCCTCTGCTCAACCGCCTCGACATCACGACATTGACGGCCACTCTGAAGCAGATTCCGGTGGGAACCTGGGAGTTGATGGTCCATCCCGGATATGCTGATGCGGGCGATCCCTTCGGCGGACCGGAGCGGGAAGTTGAACTGACCGCCCTGACGACTCCCTCCATTCTCGATCTGATCAAAACCCGTGACATCCGCTTGACCAGCTTCGGAGCCTGCAGATGCGCGTGCTGATCGTCGTCCCGGCTCAGGATCGCGCCACGGGCAACTGGGTCACGGCCTCGCGTCTGCAACAGGGCTTAACAGGCCGCGGGCATACGGTGACCGTCACCGGGACCGATGGCGATAGCGATCAACTGCTGAAATCTGTCGCAACCGTGCAACCCGACCTCGTGCTGCTGCTGCACGCCTGGCGCAGCGGCCGCCCCTGGCTGGATACGGGGTCCCCCCTCCCCTTTGCATTGCTTCTCACCGGCACCGACGTCAACATCGGCCTGCACGACAAGGTGCAGGCGCCCGTTATCGCCACGGTTCTGGAGCGATCTGCGGCCATCCTCTCGCAAAACCAGCTGACGGTTGCCACGCTGAGCAGCGACCACCCGGAGCTGGCCGGCAAGGTCCACCATCTGCCGGCCGGCATCAGCCTGGGATCGGAAACATTCCCCTTGCGGCAGAAACTTGGGGCCACGCCACAGGAATGTGTACTTCTTTGTCCGGCCGGCATCCGCCCGGTCAAGGGTGTTGTCGAACTGATCGAACTCGTCGAACCATTGATCCTTGCCGGCGCTCCCCTGCGACTGGCTTTCTGCGGCCCGATCCTCGACGCCGCCTACGGGGAAAGACTGTTCAAGGCCATAACCGGCCGCCCCTGGGCGACATACCTTGCCATCATCCCCCCGGCCGCCATGCCGGAAGCCATGCGACAGGCCGACATTATCGTCAGCAACTCTTTCAGCGAGGGGGTGCCCAACGCTCTGGTCGAGGCTGCCTCCCTTGGCCGTCCGGTCGTGGCCCGCGACATCCCCGGCAACCGCGCGGTGATCCACGATGACCGCAACGGTCTGCTTTACAGCGATGCGGCCGGCTTTCATGCCGCAGTCCAACGACTGCTCGACGAACCCGGGTTGCGTACGATCCTGTCACGCCCGGAACCGGAGCGCTTTTCTGCCGAGCACGAGGCAGCCATGCTCGAAAACATTTTCCACGACATTCTTTCCAGGCGTGCAGCAACATCTACCTTGCGGCTGTAAATCTTTGCCGGGAGTGGAGTTGATACCTCCGCTCAAGCAGTTTTTCTCCGCACCAAAACAAAAAGCCACCCTTCCCCGGTGGCCATCATCGCGCAATTCCCCCATAAATTCTTACATAACCGCCGACTGTCTCATGCCTTGCGACTCGATCGTGCTCAGCACAACGTATCGCCGTGCGTTTCCTCCTCGAAGACTGCCATCAGCGAAGGAGCGTCGAAAGGGAGAATCTCCTCGCGCACGGTCCCTTCCCCCGGGATCATGTGCTGCCAACGGATCACCGGCGTACCGTGACTGCGTCCGAGTTCGACCCGTCTCGGTGCCCGATGGCGCAGTTCGACCCACATCTGGTCCATAGTCAGCAGTTCATAGCCGGCGAACTCATCCTCCGGGCGAAGATTGGCAAGGAACGTGTCGACCAGTTCATAGTCGGCAAAATCATTTTCCTTGCGCCACCACTTGATGAAGCAACGTTTGCTTCCCCCCGTGTCACGCATCTCTTTGACGATTTCGTAGCCTCTCATGGCACACCTCCCTGTGGGCTGTCGGCCCACGGTCTCTGTCGTTTTCACATAATAATTATACCACTTTCACCATGAGATGGCGTTGACAAAACTAAAAATATTCTAACGCGATTTTGACGAGTTACTCTTTAGAGGAGGGAAGTCAAACTGATCTGTAAAAAAGGGATGAGCGCAGCAGAGGTCACAGCGTTTAAAAAGTCACGTGTCGCTTCTGACGACCTTGCCCTTCCCTTGAGCCTTGGATTGGTACATCGCATCATCGGCGAGCTTGATCAGTGCTTCGAAGGAGGAAACATTCCTGTCGATCAGGGTAGAACACCCCATGCTTGTCGATATCCGGTCTTTTTCCATCCCGTCAACGACATGACTGCCGATCATCCTTGAAATGCGTGACGCCAGCTCATAGGCTCCGTCACCATCGGTATTCGGCAGGAGCATGGCGAACTCGTCGCCACCGCAACGGGCCGGCACATCACTCACCCGGGCGGCACTCTTCAGCAACTGACCGATCCCCTTGAGGGCCTTGTCCCCGATGGCGTGGCCATACGTGTCATTGACATGCTTGAAATTATCAACATCGATAAAAAGCAGCGACAACGGCTCATTATGACGCGTGGAACGAGCAAACTCCTGCTCCAGGCGGTCGTAGAAGTGGCGCCGGTTGTAGAGCCTGGTCAAATCGTCGCGAATCGACATCTCTTCAAAATATTCCTGGGAAGTCTTCACCGATTCGAACAGGACCGCGTTCTCAAGAGCATTCGCGGCGATGTTCGCGACCAGTTGTGAAAGCTTGAGGACCCGGGGGGTGATCCAGTCCTTCTCCCTGGAAACGGTTCGCAGGAAAAAGGTGCCGATCACGCTCTCTTTTTTGATCAGGGGAATGACGACGATGGAATTAAAGTCCAGTTTCTCTATGTAGGTGCGCACCGGGGCCATCAAGGGATCATTCTTGGCGTCATTGATCGTCACCGACTGCTTGGTCTCGACTGCCCGGCGGATTTCCGGGTAGCGATTCAGGTCGAGCTGGATTTCAGTCCTGTGATCAAGGTCGCTGCTGGCCTTGACAACAACCTTGCGCCCCTCGGTTATCCCGATGACCGAACAGCGCGCAACATCAATGATTTTCGACATCTTATTGACGATAAGACGCAAGATCGCATTGGGGCTGCGAGTAACGGAAATCGTTTCCGAAAGTTCAAGGAGCATCAGCAGATCCTTCTGCTCCAGTTCGTCATAATCCTCTTGGGTGCGCAGGTGTGACTCGATCCGGGCAAACACCTCGGGAAGGCACATCGGCTTGACAATGTAGTCGCTGGCCCCGGCCTTAAGGCCGAGGATGATCTCTTCCTTGTTGGTGAGGGAGGTGATGAGAATGACCGGGATATCCCTGGTCTCCTCATCATCCTTAAGCATTTCACAGAGGTTGACACCCTGTTGTCCCGAAGTTTCTACGTCGATGACGATCAGGTCGGGAATATTCAGGCTGGCAAGATGCATTCCTTCCGAACAGTTGTCGGTATCGATAATCGTGTAGAAAGAACTCAGGGCGTTACGCAAAAGCTCCCGGTAAGTCTCTTCCTCATCGACTATGAGAATTTTCTTTTTGTCACTCATCCGAAGTCTGCCTCAAATGGAATTGACCACCAACGTCGCCTAACTTCTAATATTTACCAGATAATCATGCCATTGCCACCATCATATTCAATACAAAGCAGAAAGGCCTCGTTATAAAAACGAGGCCTTTCTGACAAAGGGAATCGCGATCAACCGGAACGTGCTACTTGCGGTCTCCGCGGATGCCGATACACACTGTTTCCAGAGGAATTTCCCGACCGCTGCGGGCGATGGCCTGGCGCGCCAGATGGATCAGGCCGGTGCAGCAAGGGACTTCCATGTGCACCACGGTCAGACTGCGAATGCGGCTGTGGCTGATCATCGCCGTCAGTTTGTCGAGATACGGAGCGGTATCGTCAAGTTTCGGGCAGGCGATCAGCAGCGCCTTCCCCTTGAGTAGTTCCTCGTGAAAACCGGCGTAGGCGAAGGGGGCGCAGTCTGCAGCCAGCAGCACATCGGCTTCCTGCAGGAACGGGGCGCTCGGCGGCACCAGGTGCAGTTGAATGGGCCACTGGGCCAGCCGTGATACGGCCGCTGCGGCCGGAGCAGCACCAGACACTGCCGGGCGCTCGATACTCATCAGACGGGCCGAAGGGCAGCCGCCGGCAGGGGGCGAAAAGCTGCGCACCTGCGCCGACGGGCAGCCGCCACCGTGTTGGGCCGGAGCCGCATGAGCGTGCCCATGCGCAGCCGCTGGCCGCCCGATCTCCTTGAGGTGGGCATCCACCGCCACCTCGTCGAACTCCTCGGCATCGCGCTCCTCGATGGTGATGGCATTTTGCGGGCAGTCACCAAGACAGGCCCCGAGACCATCGCAGAGGTTGTCGGCAATCAGTTTGGCTTTGCCGTCGATAATCTGGATCGCTCCTTCAGCACAGGAGGGGACGCAAAGACCGCAGCCATTGCATTTGTCTTCATCGATCTTCACGATTTTGCGGATCATGGAGGGACTCCTTGTCGGGTGATTGATTTCAGGCATCGTTAAGTGAAGGTTACCCCGAGGATGCGCCGTCACTCCTTGACTGTGATCAAAATTCAGAACAAATAGTGCCAGAGCAGACCAAGCCGGCCGCGCATGATCAGATGTCTGCCTGAAAAGCGCATGATCTCCCTGACCTTCTCGCGATGACCGGGTTTGTAGCAGTGCACCGGGCAATGTTTGCAGGACGGCTTTTCCTCAAGAGGGCAGCGCAGGCGGCGTTCAAGGGCATAGGCGAGAAAATCCGCGCATTCGTTGCAGACGGGATAGCGCTGCAGAGGCAGAATCCGCAGTTCGCCCTCGGCGACGGCAAGCGGTCCGCGCGGACCGTCATGGTGCTCCCGGCAGTAAACGGCGGTGAACCAGGCAAGGGTCGTCAAATCCTTGCGTTCACGACGGCTCAGGGGCATCTTCTCAGTTCCGGGGCTCGTTCCGCAGGCGTTCAAGCACCCGCGCCTTCTCTGCCGCGTACTCTTCGGCGCTCATCCCCCCGCGTTCGAAGCGGCGTTTCAGTTCCTGCAGGCGCTGCTCCTGACCGACGAAACCGTCCTCTTGCCGCCGGTCTGCCGTGCCGGCCTGTCGGCCGGAAACCCGGTTGAGCAGGGCGGCTTCGGACTCGATTTCGGCCAGGGTCAGCTTGAGCTCGGCGTTGCCGTACCAGTGGGTATAGGCCGGATTCTGGTGATAAGCGCCCTTGACCGCCTTGGCCAGATCGTACTTTTTCATCTTGAAAAAAAGCCGTTCGGCACGCGAGAGATTTTCGTACAGCATCTGGTTGTCGAGCACCAGAGCTTTCCCACCCAACGGGTGGGCAGGACGCTGCTCGGGAGAAGGCTCCAGCAGTTTGCGATCATCGAGCGTCCGGATGACTTCGGCGGCTCGCGCGACCAAAGCGGTACTCTGGTCACGCACGGCGTCATTTCTGGAAAACTCCCGTTCACTGAAAGCCCGGCTGTGGCACTGCGTGCAGATGCCGAGCATTTCAGCCCGTCTGCTTTTCCGGGTCGACTCGGGGAGCAGGTCCATCCCCGAAGTCATGGTGATGCCAAAGGAAACGTCGTGACTCCCCTTGGGCATGTGGCAGTTCTGGCAGGAAGGGCCGGCCTCTTCGCCGACGGTCGCGTTGAGCACGCCGTGCCGGGAGGTTTGCCACATCTCCCACTGCGGGTGATCCGGCCCCATGTGGCAGGTGGCGCAAATCTCCGAACGCCGCAGCGGTTCGAGGCTGGTCAGGTGGTTGGCATGGCAGGCGGCGCAGGAACTCTCCACCTGGTGGCAGCGGTTGCAGCCGATCTCGCCCATCTCCGAGCTCTGCATGAGAAAACGGGCACAGTGTACGGTCGACTTCGGGAGCGTACTCCCCTCCTCATGGCAGAACCGGCATTCCCGCGGGTCTCGCTTCTCCATCGCGCGCGTACAACCCCACCCTGAATGCAATCCCATGCCGTGCCGGCTGGTGACATGCTCGTGATAGGCCTTGTCGTGGCAGCGGCCACAGACCTTGGCCTCGACCCTGCTCGTGCCGGCCACAATTTTGTCGTGATTGCTGCCGTGACAGTCGGCACAACCGACACTCGCGGCATGGGCACTCCCCCGCCACTGAGCCACCGCCGCCGGGGTTTCCTTTTCATGACAGCCCAGGCAAGTGTCGGCAGCCAAGGTCTGGGTGACGCCTCCCAGGACCAGCCCTCCCAGCAATATCAGTATCCGGCTCATGGCCGCACCTCCCGGTATTCATCAGGGGTAATCAACCCCTCAAACCGCCATTTGCGCAACAGCCAGGCATTTTCGGCATCCGTCTGCTTCAGGCGAGGGGGCATGCCGCTGCCGGCATAAAGCCGACCATTAACAGCGAGCAGGTAGTCGCCGCTATCGAAATGTTGCAGACGTGTTTCCACACCCCATGTTTCCGGGACATCGGCGGCTTGTTCGGTGACAGGTGCAGGCGACCCGGAAGGCGGCCACAGCAAGAGTACGCGCCACGATCCAGTGCCGGGCCGGTAGGCCACCACGTCTTCAGTCTCCCCCCAGTGGAGGGCGACTGCCTCTACGGGCAACTGCAGCAGCTTGCGTTCGCCAGCACCCTGCCAGTTGCGATGCGTCATCTGCAAATAGGCCGGGAACTGCGGGGGATCGTGCAACTGCAGCACGACCAGTTCGTCTCCCGCCGGGGAAAAGGCAACTTTCAGCAAGTGGCTTAAACGGTCGCGTACAGCCTTCGTGGTTGCTGGTTTGAGAGTGGTGTCGCCGATGATCGACTGTTCGCGCTCCGCACCGTTGACCCTGACCAACCACTGAGTCAGACTTCCGCCGAAAGAGAATGCCCGCAGGCTGTAACCGGCAACCAGCAGATCGTCACGACGGCTCCAGGCCAGGTCAACCGGAGTCCCGGGAAGCTCCGACTGATCGACGGCTTTACCGGCGCGGTCAAAGATGACCAGCCGCCCTTTTCCGTCTTCGGCGACAAACGCCGCGGCCAGCTGAGTCCCGTCGTGCCGCCAGCCCAAGGCCAGCGGCGTTTGCGAATCGAGACGACGCCCCTCCCCGGAAGGAAGTTCCAGCAACTGCAAGCCGCCCTTGCCAATGGCGATCAATTTGCGATCGGGTGAACCGGCAAAGACCCCTTGGGGATCGATGATGGTGATAAATTGCAGCGACTGACCGGCAGGGGTAACCGGCGCAGGAAGTTCGGCACAAGCTGAAAGAAGCAGGAAAATCGACAGCAGGATGGCTAGGGGCAGGAAGTGTCGATATTGGGTCATGCGTAAAGCATAGCACAGCCCCTGCAACAGACCTTGACCCTTGTCAAAAAACTTCGATCAGGCTTCCTTGCAGCGCTCGGCCAGCTCTTCGAGCCGCTCGACATCGAGGATCTCAACACATTTGCCGCTGACCCGTATCAGGTCATCTTCGGAGAGTTTGCGCAAGGTGCGGGAGAGCGTCTCGCTGACCGTGCCGAGGTTGGAGGCCAGCTGACTTTTGGAGATCGGCAGTTCGACGGTGGTCCGGCGGCCGCGGGCCAGACCCAAAAGGTAGCGGGCCAGCCGGGACGGCACGTCCTTGAAGGTCAGCTCCTCGATCTGCTGGGCGAACTGGCGCAGGAATCGCGACAGGCCGGCAATCATGTTGATGGCGATGCGACTGTTGCCGGCAAGGAGCCCGAGAAAACCTTCCTTGGGAAGAAACAGCAGCTTCGAGGGAGCAAGTGTTTCGGCACAGGCCGGATAGAGACCGCTGCCGAAAATGGCGGCTTCGGCGAAGGTCCCGCCAGGGTGGACAATGTGCAGAATCCTCTCCTTCCCTTCGCTGGAGAGCTTGAACACTTTGACCTTGCCGTCGAGGACCACGAAGAACCCTGCGGCCTCCTCGCCATCGGAGAAAAGCAGTTCGCCGCGCGGGCATTCGCGCACCTTGGCGAGGGCCTGCAACGCAGCCAAGTCATCATCGCCGAGGCCGGCAAAGAGAGGAATCATTTTGAGTCTGGCGGGTATGTTCATCTTGAAAACCTTAGCAAAAGATCACACAACCGACAATGGTTCAATATCGGCTAAATCTGGCGCACTTGCATTCTGCATATCAGAAGATGAAATCTCGAACGATACTCTCTAACAGGCAGGAAGTATCGATCCTGACAACACAAAGACATCCGGGTGAAGTTCCGGATGCCATAATATACTCAAGCCCCCCTTTTCCAGAGGAGGGTGAAAAACATCAAGTCACGTGGTCTGCAGCTATGCGGCGCGACGCTCAGGGCCGTTATACTGCAGAATCTCTCCCCCGCGCATCTGGTCGCGACCAACAATCGCCCAGCCGCTTGTCCGCAGGAAACCGGTGATCTTGCAGGTTGCCAGCAACATATCAAGCATCGACTGCTTGACCAGATCGTATCTGCCGTCGTTGTACATAACCCGGATCATCATGGCGCGACTCCTTTCAGAATTTATTTTACCAAAAATTTCCCTTCCCGCAAAAGAGCCCCCCACACCAGAGACATAAAAAAGGGTCAAAGGAACAACCGCCATTCTGGCAACAACCCATATGCATATTCAGGGCTTAAAAACAGCAGAAAAGAAAAAAGGGCTTGGCCGATTGGCCAAGCCCTTGATTTTCCTGGAGCGGGAAACGGGATTCGAACCCGCGACTTCAACCTTGGCAAGGTTGCACTCTACCACTGAGTTATTCCCGCGAAGCGAAGGCGTTTATAACAAAAGGGAATGGAGCAGTCAACACCATTTTTCTTAACAGACGACGACCCCTGCATAGCCGACCACCTCACGCTGGTCACCGGTGACATCGCCTGAATTAGCGTAAGCCACCAACTCGGCGCGCGTGGCTCCGAGGGCCAGTGCGGCACGCAGCATGACCACCGTCGGCAGCACCCCGCACATGCTGATGCGCTGATCGCGGACCGTCCGGTACAAACCTTCCGGATCAAGATCCAGAACATGCTGCAGCGCCAGGTGGTCCTTGCGCCTGGCAACCTCGGCCGATTCGTAGTGGGTCATATCGCTGCTGGCAACCAGCAAGGGGAGAACCGGACGGGTGCGCATGGCCACGGCCAGTCCGTCACCAAGCTCCTTGAGATGATCGAGGGAGACCCGGCCGATGCAGATCGGCACGATGCCCAGATCGTTCTGCAAGGCTTGCAAAAACGGCACCTGCACTTCCAGGGAGTGCTCGAAACGATGGGCCTCGGTGTCGGCTTTCGCCTGCGGACATGCGGCGAGCACAGCGGCGGCGAGTTCCGAACAGACCGGCACGCTCCCCAGAGGCATGGCCCAGCCACTGCGTGTATCCACAGCGATCTCAGCCCCAATCCCGTGATGATTCGGCCCCAAAATAATCACTTCTTGCGGGATCGCCACGCCGGCAAAGACCTTGCCGGCAACTCCCCCCGAATACATATAACCGGCATGGGGCGACACAACCCCGAAGGCGGCGCGCTGCTCGATCCCCGTGGGGATGAGATGCTGCAATTGTTCACGCAGGATGGCCGGACGTCCAGGATAGAATTGATCAGCAACCGCAGGGGCTCGCAACATATCGGCCTCCTCTTCATGCAAAAGCTGCGAGAAGGTATCAGTCGAAAAAGGCGCTGGTTGCCATGCGCAAGCCAACGAGGATTATCAGCACGGCGAAGGCTTTTACCAGTCTATCATGACTGGTGCGAGAGGCAATGCGCACGCCGACGCGGGCCATAAGGATGGTGAAGGGGGCGACCAGGATCATGACCAGCAGGTTGACGTAACCCAGCGAAAACGGCGGCAGAAGAGAATTCCCCCAGCCGTGCCAGATGTAGGACGCGGTACCGGTGACGGCCGAGATCACCATCAGCCCGCTGGAGTTGCCAACGGCGCGATGCATCGCGTGGTGGAGGAGCACCATGATCAGCGGAACAGCGATGACCCCGCCGCCAACACCGAAGAAGGCCGAGAAGGTGCCGACCACCAGGCCGATCAGCAACACCTTCGGCCATGATGCCGGCAGCGGTTCGCAAGCGGGGAGTTGCGGCGGCTTGGCAAAGAGGCGGCTGCCGACCCCGATCTGCATCACGCCGAACAGCCCCTTGAGCGTTCCGCCGGCCAGCCCGGCCGCCAGCGACGAGCCGAGCACCACGCCCGCCACGCTGCCGCAGGCCATGCGCAGTACCAGATGCCAGTCGACGTTGCCGCGCTTACGATGCCCCAGGGCACTGCTGACCGCGGTTGGAATGATGATGGCCAGGCTGGTGCCGAAGGCCAGATGGACAATGATCTCGGGAGCAAAACCGGCCACGCGGAACCCCCAGATGAACATGGGGATCATCACCAAACCGCCGCCGATGCCGAACAAACCGGCCAGCAGGCCGGCAAGGACACCGACCAGGATGAATAGCAGCCAGGTGGAGAGACCGAACAGCTCCATCAGGGCAGGCTCCTCAGTACCAACGTCACAGAAATTCCTCGAAGTAGTCGAGATCCTTGTGGAACGTTTCCTCAAGTTGCCACAGAGAGAAGAGCGCGATCGCCAGGCAGAGGGCTCCGACTACCAGCGCCCCGCCCTCCAGACCGAACGACTGGCGGAACAGCTGGAAGAGCATGGTAATCGGCACGGTCATACCGCGCACGAAGTTGGGGACGGTCGTCGCCACCGTGGCACGCAGGTTGGTGCCGAACTGTTCGGCGGCAACGGTGACAAATATTGCCCAGTAGCCGATGCCGAAACCGAGCAGGCCGCAGATGAGATAAAAGGTCGCTGCATTGACGCCGTGTGCCGTGAAGTACCACCCCACGGCAGCGACGGTTACCGCCAGAAAGAGCAGAATCGCCTTGCGCCGGCTCTTGAACAGCTGGCTCAGCAGGCCGCTGGCCAGGTCTCCGGCGACCAGGCCGATGTAGCAGTACATCACCGCATTACCGGCACTGATCGCCCCCTGCACGCCAAGGGCTTTGGCGAACTCCGGCGAAAAAGTGATCAGCACGCCGACGACGAACCAGGACGGGATGCCGATCAGGATCGAGTGCAGGTAGCGAGTGAACCGGCCGGCATCGGTGAAGAGCGCCAGGAAATTGCCCTTGCTGACAGTGGCTTCCTCCATCTGCCGGAACATCCCCGATTCGGCCACCTTGACCCGGGTGATCAACAGCAGCAGGCCAAGCATACCGCCGATAACAAAAGCGGTGCGCCAGTCGAAAGTTTTGGCGACCAGGTTGGCAAGGATTGCCCCGGAGACACCGACCGATGCGACGATCATGGTGCCGTAGCCACGCACGCTCTTATGCAGGATTTCGGCAACCAGGGTGATCCCCGCCCCCAACTCTCCCGCCAGGCCGATTCCGGCGATGAAACGCAGTACGGCATAGGCAGGGAGCGAAGTGACCAGGGCATTGGCGAGATTGGCGATGGAATAAAGGAAGATCGAGGCGAACATGATTTTCAGACGCCCCTTGCGATCGCCGAGCACGCCCCAGAGGATGCCGCCAACCAGCATTCCGGCCATCTGCATGTTGAGCAGGAAGACCCCCTGATCGATCAGGTCCTGCCCTTCCAGCCCGAGAGCCTTGAGACTCGGTACGCGGACGATGCTGAACAGCACCAGGTCGTAGATATCAACGAAGTAGCCGAGCGCGGCAACGATCACCGGCAGGGAGAAAATCTTGCGCAGCTGTGCGGATTCGATCATCAATGGCCGTCATCCCCTAAATGAGGGGACTTTACCACAGACGACAGCCGGATGGCTTGCATTTTCCCGTTGACGGCGGCCTCCGAGCGAACCGCAACCGCTTTACCGACCAGTTCCTCAGGACCGGCAAATTCAACCTCCAGATAATTGCGGGACACCCCCTTGAGGAG
>CAZRTZ010000063.1:0-14506 GCA_964603155.1 uncultured Geobacteraceae bacterium
CCGGCCAACAGCTTATCCCCCTGCCAACCGCGGAGGCCTTCGCGGCCTTTGCCGGGAAAAACCTGGTCGCGGCCATCGCCGCGAGACGGAGTCACCGGCATTATCTTGAGATGCCCCTGCAGTTGGGCGAACTCGCCTTCCTCCTCTGGGCCACCCAGGGGGTGAGGGAAGTCCTCGATGCCGGGCATGCCCTGCGCACCGTGCCGTCGGCCGGCTGCCGGCACCCCTTCGAATCGTATCTGCTGGTGACGCACGTGGAGGGATTGGAGGGGGGGCTCTACCGCTACCTGCCGGTTGAGCACGCTCTGGTTCTGGAGCGGGCGGGCGAACAGCTGGCGGGCAAACTCGTCCCGGCCACCCTCGGGCAACACTTCGTCGCGACAGCTCCGGTGACCTTCGCCTGGACCGCCCTCCCCTATCGCAGCGAGTGGCGCTACGGCCTGGCCGCCCACCGGGTGATGCTCATGGATGCCGGCCATCTCTGCCAGAACCTCTATCTGGCCTGTGCCGCCATCAATGCGGGGACCTGCGCCATCGCCGCCTACCACCAGGAACTGATGGACGAACTGCTTGGCGTCGACGGCCGGGACGAATTCACCGTCTACCTGGCGCCGGTGGGGAAGATCACGCCGGCCTGAGGGGGCACCGTGAACCAGCCCCCCATACCCGCTCTCCCCTTGATTATTTCACTCTAGGTAACCTGCGCGACTGCCAACATCCTGGATGTGCCGGTACTCAATTGAAAGTCAACAACTGCACTCAATAAAGCGCGCGGACGAATGCCATGCACTGCGCAGATCGAAACTAGATGAAGAGCGCTTTCCCCTCGACAGTCGCCCAGGCGACCAGGGCATAGCGTGCGACCTTTCCGGTCAGAACCAGCAGGACGAAACGGCCGACGCCGACCCGCAGCATCCCCGCCACCAGGCACAGCGGATCGCCGATCACAGGCAGCCAGCTCAGCAGCAGACTCCAACTGCCGTAACGGGTGAAAAACCGCTCGGCACGGGCACGTTCGCCCTCATCCATGCGCAGCAGCCGCGTCGCCAGGAAGGCACTTCCATAGCAACCGATGGCGTAGCTGCTGCAGGCCCCGAGGACATTGCCGGCCGAGGCCACCGCAACAACCGGCAGCGGCTCAAAACCACCGGCAATCAGGGCGACCAGAAGCCATTCGGACCCAAGGGGAAACAGCGTCGCCGCCAGGAAACTGAGAAGAAACAGGGCCGGATAGCCGTTGGCCAACAGGAATGCTAGCATCGGGAAGGAATTCGGTCGCTAAGCGCTGGTCAGAACCGGGGAGCGGCATGACTTGCGGGCGAGTCGCGCAAGGCATCGATCATCTCGACAAAAAAGGTGCTGCCGCCGCCGGGAGTCTCCTCCACCCAGGCGCGCCCTCCGTAGAGGCCGGCAATTTTCTGGACGGTGGCCAGACCGACACCGGTCCCGCGCTGCTTTTTCCCCACACTGCCGCGATAGAACAAGTCGAAGATCAGCTCTCGTTCCGCCGGGTCGATCCCCGGGCCGTGGTCGCGCACATACAGGAGCACCCGCTCGCCACGGCGCTCGCCGCCGACCTCGATGCAGCCGCCGAGAGGGCCGGCGTAGCGCACGGCATTGCCGATCAGGTTGTCGAACAGCTGCTGCAGGAGGCTCGGCGGGATGTAGACGTCAGGCAGTGAGCCGACCCGAAACTCGGCCCCGCACTCCGCCAAGCTCCCGGCCAGCCCCACCTGAACTTCCTGCACCACCTCCCGACAGGAAACCATCTGTGCCGGAGAGGGCAGGCAACCGAGCTTTGAGAGGCTCAGCAGATCTTCGAGCAGACTAATCATGCGCTGCGCCTGGTTGATAATTTCGTTAAGGGCAGCGCGTGCCTGTTTGTTGAGTTGCTCTCCGCAGGTGTTATCGAGAAAATCGGCATAGCCGATGATCGGCGTAAGAGGATTGCGCAGATCGTGAGAGACGGTATGCACGAAGGCATCGAGATCCCGGTTGGCGGCGCGGAGTTGCTCCTCCATGCGCTTGCTTTCGGTAATATCCTGGACCAGGCCGACACTGTAGAGAGGCTTCTTCGCCGCGTCGGTCACGCAGGCCACCGAGGCATGCCCCCAGAGAACCCGTCCGTCCTTGCACAGGTAGCGCTTCTCGTAGTTGACGACCGACTGTTCACCGGCCGCAATCCGCCGGTAGTGATCAACCGTTTGCTCCCGGTCATCGGGCTGGGTGATATCGAAGATGGTGAGTGCGGTCAATTCCTCCGCACTGTAGCCGCAGAAGGCGCAGAGCGCCGGATTGACCTGGAGGATCTCCCCCCCGGGAGAGATGATGAACATCCCGGCAGCGGCCGAATTGAATACGGTCCGGAAGCGCTCCTCGCTCTCCCGCAGGGCGGCCTCGGCACGGATGCGTTCGGTGATGTCCAGCGCCAGGGACATGAAGCCGACGATGGCTCCAAAACCGTCTCGCAGGATCGAATTGTTCCAGTCGCAGGTAATGACCCTGCCATCCCGGGTGAGATTTTCATTGACGGAACGGTTGGGCACATCCCCCTGCAGCAGGCTGCTGACAACCATGGCCACCGTCGGGCGAACCGCCTCGGGAATCAGAAAGTCCATCCATCTCCGACCCAGCACTTCTTCGCGCCGCCAACCGAAAAGCCGCTCGGACTGGCGGTTCCAGTCCTGCACGCGCCCATCCAGGTCCCAGAGGACAAACGCCAGGGGGGCCGTCTCATAGACGGCACGAAAACGCTCCTCGCTGGCCTGCAAGGCCCGGGCAGCCTGCCGCCGCTCCTCAATGTAATGCCAGGTGCGCAGGGCCCTGGCAATTACGGCCGGGATGTCGGCAAGGAAGGCCGAGGACTTGACCAGGTAGTCGACCGCTCCGGCCTTCATGGCGTCGACCGCCGTGACCTCGTCACCCTGGCCGGTCATGATGACAATGGGGAAGGGAACGTCTTCTCGATTGGGAGGGAACAGTTCGAAACCGCTACCGTCGGGGAGCACCAGGTCGACCAGCGCCAGATCCGGCAGCGCCGTGGCCAGAAAGCTCCTGGCTTCGGCCAGACTGCGGCATACCGTGAGCCTGATGCCCGCACCATGCGCGGCAAGCGCGGTATGGATCAGCTCGACGGCGGCGGCGGAATCCTCGACGACGAGCAGGTGAATGTCTTTGGGGGATTCGGACGGGTCGGCAGAGCGTACAGGCGGCATAGACGATCGTGCCCTCAGGGAAACCCGCCTCGCAAAGAAAATATTTTCCGAGGCGATTCGTTGAGCGGCACCGATCCGCCGTTACCCTTTGCGCGGGGTGCCCCCCCCGTGGAGACATCTCTCCGGGGAGGGTTCTTGGGAAGGCCGGCCGCCACTGCGATATTTACGTCATCTGCACTGTTTTTCATATGTAAGACACACGCTCTTGATTGTCAAGATGCCCGCAGGCCAAGCGCCGGCAGGCACACCAAAGGCCAATTCATCCATCGTTCTCCCGACGTCGGGACTACCCGGCAAAGTCGGCGCCGTCGAAAAAGCAACGCTTCCCTTTATGCCTTAACATCTTAGCGCGACACCTTTGTTTGCAAAAAAAGGCCGCCATCCGTGAACGGAGATGGCGGCCGGATCGTCAGGAGGCAAAGCTGACGAAAAATAATTTCTGGTAGATTCAGAAGGTCATCGTCACCGTCAGACCACCGACGGTCTCGCTGTCGATCGCATCCTTGGCCTCGTCGCTGATCGGCGAGGAGAAGGTGAAAGACGGCGTTATGATGATCTGGTCGGTCAATTTGATATCGGCCTTGGCGCTCAGTTCATAGTTGTGCCAGTCACTGTAGCTCTCGTTCTCGCCGGTTACCGGATCGATCCAGGGAATCGAATAATCGCTCTCCTGATTATAGCTGACCAGAGCGCCCAAACCGAGGGTCACCTTGTCGCCGACCGGAATCGAGTGGCTGATCGACGCCGTGTAGAAAAGACCGTCTTCCTCGGCTTCATCCCAGTCATAATAGACCTTGAAACTGGGGGTCAGAAGAGTGTTGACGGTGAGTCCCAAGTACAGTTCGTTGGTGTTGACCAGCGGCTCATCCAGCATGTAGTAGATGTTGCCGACACTGACCGAGAGCTTGTCGTTGATGGCATAGGTGTAGTCGATGGTGATATCGGTCTCGCTCGCCTCGCCGGCGGTCAGACCCGCCCCCTCGTCGCTGCTGGCCTGCACGTTGGTCCAGTAGCTCAGGGTAAAGCCCTTGGTGCTGAGGTTGGCACCACCCTGTACTACCGCTTCGCTGCCGCTCAGGTCGTAGCCGCGCCACAGATACTTGTCGAACATGCCGACATAGGCACTGCCGGTCACTTCGATGGCCGCCAGGGCCGGGGAAGCCACGAAAGTGGCGGTGAAAACCAGTGCTGCAAGGATTAAGCTCAGTTTCTTCATGTCCAGTCTCCTCATTGAGTTGAAAGTTGGCTGGCCGGAACTCCCGGCCAGCCGGGTAAATTGACATTAATCAGCTGTTGTAGGCGCTTTCCGAATGCTGGGTCTGGTCGAGACCCATGATCTCGTCTTCCTTCTCCGCGCGCAGGCCAATGGTCTTGTGCAGCACGAAGGCGATGATCAGGGTGACGATGACCGCGTAGGCGCCGGCAGCTACGACCGCGATCACCTGGGTGATGAACTGGTCCATATTGCCGGAGAGCAGACCGGTGGCGCCGACCGTTGCGAACACACCGGTCACCAGGGCGCCGAAGGTGCCGCCGATGCCGTGCACGCCGAAGGCATCCAGAGAGTCGTCGTACTTGAGTTTGGCCTTGAGCAGGATGCCGCCATAGCAGACCAGACCGGCCAGGATCCCCATGATCAGGGACGCTCCCGGCTGCACGAAACCAGCAGCCGGGGTGATCACCACCAGACCGGCGACCACGCCGGAGCCGAAGCCGAGGGCCGACGGCTTGCCACGGTGCATCCACTCGGCAAACATCCAGGAGAGGCCGGCCGCTGCCGGGGCGATGGTGGTGGTGGTCAGGGCCAGGCCGGCCAAGCCGCCCGCCGCATGGACGGTATTGATCCCGACCACGGCGCTGCCCGCATTGAAACCGTACCAGCCGAACCAGAGCAGGCCGACGCCGAGCATGGTCAGCGGCAGGCTGTGCGGCGCCATGCGGTCGGTGGGGTAGCCATGGCGCTTGCCAAGGAAGAACAAGACCGCCAGTGCCGAGATCCCGGAGGAGAGATGGACGACCGTCCCACCAGCGAAATCGAGGGCGCCCTTCTTGAACAGCCAGCCATCAACCATCCACACCCAGTGGGCCAGCGGATCGTAGACCAGGGTGGTCCACAGCAGGACGAACAGGCACCAGGCGGAGAACTTGATGCGTTCGGCCACCGCCCCGGAGATCAGGGCCACGGTGATCATGGCGAACATGCACTGGTACATGGCAAAGACGTACTCGGGGATGCCACCCTGGTCGGCCACGTTCTGGAAGATGGTGTAGACCGGCGTGCCGTCGGTAAAGCTGATCAGGCCGTTGAGCATGGTCTTGCTGAAATCGCCGAGCAGGCCGTTGCCCATATCCGGGCCAAAAGCCAGCGAATAGCCGATTACCGCCCATTGCACGCCGACGATTCCCATGGCGATAAAGGAGTGCATGAAGGTGGAGAGGACGTTCTTGGCGCGCACCATGCCGCCGTAGAATAGGGCCAGTCCCGGGATCATGAGCAGGACCAGGGCCGAGGAAACCAGCATCCAGGCGGTGTCGCCGGTATCGAACGCCGGCGCGCCTTCGGCCAGAGCCAGGGCCGGAATGGCCGCCAGCAGACCGGTCAACAGGGGGAGGCGAAACTTCTTCATGGTCAATCTCCTTTGGGTTTGATAATTCTGCGAATCAGAGGGATTCGGCGCCGGTTTCGCCGGTGCGGATCCGGATCGACTGCTCAACGTCGTAAACGAAAATCTTGCCGTCGCCGATGCGACCGGTACAGGCTTCACGGCGAATGGCCTCGACCAGCGCCGGAACCTGGTCGTCTTGAACCACCAGATCGATGCGGATCTTCGGCAGGAAATCGACCTGGTATTCGGCGCCGCGATACAACTCGGTGTGTCCCTTCTGGCGACCGAAACCGCGAACCTCGCTGACCGTCATCCCGGTGATCCCCAAGGCGGTGACGGCATTCTTGACGTCATCCAGTTTGAACGGCTTGATGATGCACTCGACTTTTTTCATGGCTGTCTCCTTGTTTGTGGTGCAAATGAAAATGGCGCCTCTTCCTCCCGGGAGCGGGAGAAGGAGGCGCCATCGCCTGTTTACCTGAATCGGGACGTCGTTGTCCCGCCGGTCATTCTGTCGGTTATTGCATCAGCGTCGGGCCAGTCAAGGCTGCGCCGAGCGCTTGTCCATTTACATTAGCACCTGCCGTGCCAAACGAAATTATCGTTTAATTACATTATGTTGCGAAAAAATCCCGACACCTGGCAAGTTGATGTGTTTATTTTTTATGCAACTTGCTGTCGGGTTGATGTTCACGGAACAGGCAGCCTGATCGAAAAACTCGCCCCACCCCCGGGAGCATCCTCCACCGTGATCGTCCCACCGTGCCCGGTGATAATGTTGCTGCAGATATACAACCCGAGTCCGGTCCCCTCCCCTTCAGGCTTGGTCGTGAAAAACGGGGTAAAGATCCGCTCGCGCAGCGCCCTCGGAACCCCCGGGCCGTTATCACTGACTTCAAGAACAACCTCGCCCGGAAGCCCGCGGGTACGCAGCGTTACCACCCCTGCCCCGGTGATCGCCTGCCCTGCGTTGAGCACCAGATTGATAATGACCTGCTTGAACTGGGTCGGATCGATGGCCACCAGCGGCAGTTCGGCAAATTCCGTTTCCAGGCGAACAGCGTGTCTCTGCAGTTCGAAACGCAGCAGGCCAACGAGTTCCTCGATCAATTCGTTGAGGTTGACCAAGCGCCGCAGTTTCTTGCGATCGCTGGAAAACGACAGCAGGCCGCCGGTCAGGGTACGCAGCCGCACGATTTCCTGCTCGATGCGCTCCGCCATCTCTTTTTGAAAGGCAGTCAGCTCGGCATCGCGCAGCATGAGCTCCATGGCATAAACGATGACCGAAAGAGGGTTGTTGATTTCATGGGCGATGCTGGCAGCCAGTCGGCCAAGTTCGGCAAGCCGCTCCTGGTGCGTCAGGTGCTCGGCAAAGGCCTCCCCGGCAACGGCGGGGGAAAGTTGGTCGTTGGACAGCGAGTCGGTCATGCTTTTGGCATACAGCACAAGGCATGCCAGCATTTTCAGAAAAAAACTCTAGCCATTTAGATAAGTTAGGGGGAGAACGATTGGGCGGAATTCAAAAAATTATCAGCAGGTGATGAATAAACGAGCACGTCCCCGCCGGGAAGATCCGGCAGGGACATGGCGATTCCTTCCAAAAAACAATTGTGCGAGGCAGTGACAGCAGGATCAGATCACCAGCATCTTCCCCCCGGCGACTACCGGTACCAGGGATATGGCCTTGATTATGGCTGTGACGGGCAGGTGAACAAGCCGATTCCGCTCTGTCAAAACAGCCGCCGGAACGCCGAGGCCTTGATCGCCGCCACCACCTCGACACCAACCGCCAGCCCCAGTTCGCGGGCGGCATCGGAGACCACCTGGGCAACAAGGGTGCGGTCGCCACAGACCAGCTCCACGCCGACCCGGTTGCCGACCGCGAACAGGCCGGTGACCCGACAGGCCAGCAGGTTACGGGCACTGCTCGCCTCCGGATGGCGCTTGAACAGGGTCACGTCCTTGGCCGCCAGTTCCACCATCGTCTCGCCACCCGGATTGCCCGGCTCGGCCATGACCAGCCGGTGCGCTCCCCAGCGCAGGCTCCACAGGCCGTCGACCGGGCGCGGCTCGTCGAGGCGCAGCAGGTTGAGATAGCCGGTGCGCCCGCCGTCGAGGCGGCGACGGGCCAGCGCCTCCGGGGTCGATTCGCCGGCCAGGCAGCCGTTGGCAAATTCCAGCACCCTATCGGTCAGCAGCCGCATCTCCTGCACATCGTGCGAGATGAACAGGAACGGGACGGCGAATTCCGCGCCGACTTTGTTGAGGTAGGGGATGATCTGGAATTTGAGGGTGTCGTCGAGACCGGTCAGCGGTTCGTCCATGATCAGCAGGCGCGGGCAGGCGAGCACCGCCCGTCCCAGCGTCACCCGCTGGCGCTCGCCGCCGGAGAGGGTGGTCACCTGGCGCTGCAGCAGCGCTTCGAGATGGAGCACCTCGATCAGCGTCTGCGGATCAATGCGTCGTTCCCCCGGGGGAAGGCGCTTCCAGCCGTAAAGGAGGTTCCCCTGCACCGACAGATGCGGGAAGAGATGGGCCTGCTGGAAGACCACGCCGATGCGCCGTCGCTCCGGCGGCAGGTCGATGCCGCGCGCACTGTCGAAGAGCGTGTCGCCGTCGAGGCGGATCGAGCCGGCGTCCGGCCGGACCAGTCCGGCCAGCAGGCCGAACAGGGTCGACTTGCCGCTCCCCGACGGACCGAAGATACCGATGCGGCTGCCGGCGACGGTGAAATCGACATCGAGAGAAAATTCCGGGAAATGCTTCCGCGCCTGGACCGCAAGCTCCATGTCAGCGCCTCCCGCTCAGGCGTTTGCCCAGCCCCTCGTGGATGAGGAGGACGATCACGGAGATGGTCAACGACACCAGGCACAGGGCCAGGGCGAACGGTTCGCTCCCCGGCGTGGCGGCATAGTCGTAGATGGCCAGGGGGATGGTCTGGGTGCGGCCGGGGATATTGCCGGCCACGATGATGGTGGCGCCGAACTCGCCGAGGCTGCGGGCGAACATCAGCAGCGCCCCGGCGGCCAACCCCGGCACGGAGAGCGGTAGAACGACGCTGAAGATCACATCGTACCACGGTGCACCGAGGGAGCGGGCGGCCTGCAGCAACTGCCGGTCGATCGCCTCCATGCTGATGCGCAACGAGCGGACCAGCAGCGGGAAGCCGACCACGATCGAGGCGATGACCGCCGCCTTCAGGGTGAAGATGATGCGGATGCCGAAGGTGTCGAGCACCCCGCCAAGCCAGCCGTGCTTACCAAGGAGCAGGAGCAGGAGGTAGCCGACCACCACCGGCGGCAGGGTCAGGGGGAGGTTGACCAGCACCTCCAGCAGGACCTTCCCCCGGAACGGCATGAAGGTCAGCAGCCAGGCGACGGCAAACCCCAAAGGGAGTGCCAGTACGGTCGCCGCCACGCCGACCTGCAGGGAGAGGCGGATAGCGACCAGATCGGTGGGGGCGAGAGTTATCATGACAATCTTGAGATCACCCCCAAGCTGTCAGCGGGTGGCGAAGCCATACTTTTCCAGCACCGCGCTGCCGCCCGGCCCCTTCAGGTAGGCGAGAAACCCGGCGGCATCGGTATTTTTCGCACCGGCGGCGGTCAGAGCCAGCGGATAGGTGACGCGCGGGTAAAGCTCCTGGGGAACCGTGAACAGGATGCCAACGGCCTTGGACATGAGCGCGTCGGTCTTGTAGACGAAGGCGCCGTCGACCTCGCCGCGCTCGGCGTACATCAGGCATTCGCGCACGTCCTTGGCCATGACCAGCTTCGCTTCCAACGCCGCGGTAAGACCCGCCTTGCTTATCGCTTCCGTGGCATAGGCGCCGGCCGGGACGCTCTTCGGGCTGCCGATGGCGATCTTGTCGAGCTTGGCCAGATCCTGCAAGGACGCCGCCTTGCCGGGGGCGCCGGCAAAGACCAGGCTGTTGTAGGCGAAGGGGCCGATCGTCTCCGCGGCAATCAGCTGCTTGCCATTCAGGTAGTCCATCCACTCCTGGTTGGCGGCGATGAACAGGTCCGCCGGCGCGCCGCTTTCGATCTGCTTGGCCAGCGCCCCGGAGGCGCCGAAGTTGGGGACGAAGCTGGTCCCCGGATGCTCCTTGGCATAGCCAGCGCTCAGCTCGGTGACAACCTCCTTGAGGCTGGCGGCGATCGCCAGATTGACTTCGCCGGCGAAGGCCGGCAGGGAGAGAGTAAAGAGCAGCAGCAACGTGACAAAGGGGGCAATAAAGTTTTTCATGACTGGCTCCTTGATCGCTATAGGTTCAGGCCACGCCGAGGATAATGCTCGACGCCTTGATGATCGCCCAGGCCGGCTGACCGACCTTGAGGCCGAGTTCCGCGGCAGCGACGGCGGTCACCGTGGCACTGACCAGGCTGCCTCCCGCAAGCTCGATCGTCACATCACAACTGACCGGCCCCTCGTTCAGGCGCGAAATCGTGCCGGCTAACTGGTTCCGCGCCGACAGGTGAGCACCGGCGAGATCCGTGGCGATGATGACCGACGAGGCCTTAACCAGGGCCATAACCTCATTGCCGGCAGTCAGCCCCAGAGCTTCGGCACTTTCCCGGGTGATCACGGCGGTCAGCACATCGCCGCCTTTTAGAGTCATCTCAACCACGGTGTTGACGGTTCCAGGTGTCATTGCCATGATTGTTCCGTACCATTGATTGCGTGCACTCAACTTCATGTCAATTCTCCTTAGCAGGTTGTAAGTTTCGCCGCCATCTGCGAAAATTCTGTCAATTTCACTCAAAAGACGGGCATGCTCCCGGCGCATGGCACTCACCCTAACCAGCAACTGCTTCCCGGCTGTCGTCAGCCAGGTTCCGCCGCCACCAACTCCTCCGGCAACCCTCTCGACCAAAGGCGTTGGTGCCAGATTGTTCATGACATCGATCTCAGCCCAGGCTGCCCGGTAGCTCATGCCGACTGCTTTTGCCGCACGGGTGATCGAGCCGCACTCGTCGAGTTCTGCCAGCAGGGCGATGCGCCGGCCGCCGAGAAATTCGACCCCGCTATGTTCGATGGTCAATGCCCCGGAAACTTTCATCTGTCATCTTCGTCCCTGCCGGCGTTATGCAGCGACCTGCATAACGCCGGGCCAAAAGGACTCTCCACAACGGGAGAGTCAACTTTCTGCGTATTATTCGACCAACGGTTCCTCGCGCTCCTCGGTATCTTCCGCCGGAGGGAGTTCCACCACCCGGCCACGTTCGAACAACGTCGTCAATCGCAGCAGCAGCGGGATCAGTAGAGTCATGGCACAAGTCCTTCCAAGTTTCCTATAGTTAAGATGCAACCCTTGAGAGCGCTTCGAGATCGAGATCCTGCCCCACCACCCCGGCGGCGTCGGCGCGGCACTGCTTGCAGTGGCGGGCCTGGGAGAGGATCAGCTCGGCCTGGTTGCGCACCATCTCCATGAGCGCGGCGGACGGCGGCTCGACATCCCGGAACAGGCCGATGGGGATCACCGGGATGATGTTCATCATCTGCGCCCCGAGGCCGCGCACCTTCACCGCCAGGTCGAGGGTTTCGTGATCGTTGACACCGGGGATGTAGACGTGGTTGACCTTGACCAGCAGCCCGGCCGCCGCCGCCAGGCGCACCCCTTCCAGCTGCCGCTCCAGCAGCAGCACCGCGGCCTCCTCCCCGTCCAGCCTGCGCCCGTCGAGTTTGATCCACTCGTAGACCTTGGCGCCGGTCTCCGCCGTCAGGGCGTTGATCGTCACGGTCAGGCTGTGCAGGTCGAGACCCTTGAGCGTATCGACCATCTCCGGCAAACGCAGGCCGTTGGTGGAGAGGCACAGGGTCATCTCCGGGAAGGCTTCCCGCACCAGGCGGAACGTTTCGAAGGTCTTCGGGTTGGCGAGCGGGTCGCCAGGTCCGGCGATGCCGACGACTTTGAGCTGTGCCCCGCCCTGGCGTTCCATGTGCAGTTTGACCAATCGCACCCGCTCGACGGCCTGCTCGGGGGTGAGGACCCGGCTGGTCACGCCGGGGCGGCTCTCGTTGGCGCAGTCGAACTTGCGCTCGCAGAAACCGCACTTGATGTTGCACCCCGGCGCCACCGGCAGGTGGATGCGCCCGGCCTTGCTGTGGTCGCCGCCGAAGCAGGGGTGCTCGCTTGCCGCTTTCATCGTCATCATCGGGCAGCCGCTGGCCATCGAGTTGCTCCTTTCACTCGCTACTCAGCACTGTTTCTTCCCCTGACAGACACATCCGCACCCGCACACCTGCCCGTGCGCCGCCAGCAGCGCCGGCTCGATCGGCCCGGTGGCGATGACATGCACCATCCCGGCCTTCTCCAACTCCTGGCGCGGGTAATCGCCGATCATGGCGGTGACCACCACCCGGCAGCCGGCCAGCGCCTCGACAATCGCCTGGAACTGCGGCTTGCGGAAGGCATGGTCGGGATCAAAAGAACAGTATTTTTCCACCGGCACTTCTCTGAGCAGCTGCGGCTTGCCGGCGGCGCAGTCATAGATCAGGAAGCGCTCGGCATGGCCGAAGTGCTGGTCAATCTCGGTGCCGGATTTGGATGCGACGGCGATAAGCATGGCAGACTCCTTTCAAACCGCCAGCGGTTTGAGCGTGAAGGCTTTTTTCGAGCACGTCACCGCGCAGGCGGCACAACCAATGCACTTGGCATCGTTGGCAATGCTCATGACCATGCGGGTCGATTCGCTCTCTCCGTCCTCGAGGTCTTCGGGGGCGAAGACGCTGCGCGAGCAGACTTTGTAGCAACGGCCGCAGCCGATGCATTTTTCATGGTCGATGCTTTCGATGAAGGTCGGGGTCCATTCGGTTTTCCCCTTGGTCAGTCCGGTCAAAAATGCCATGGCGGTATCTCCTTGGGTTGGTTTCATTGATTTCCCGTAGGGGCGGTTCGCGAACCGCCCCTACATGACCCGCTCACCCTTCAGCATGGCTTTCTTCAGCCACGGCGGCGGGTTGTTGCGCAAGACTTCCTGCAGTTTCTCAACGACGACGGTAATCGGCTCCTGATCCTTGCTTTTAATCGGGTGGATCCTCTTCGCCACCAACCGGGCTGCCGCCGGCCCGCCGATTTCGGCAACGTAAACCAGGGCGCAGTCGGCCAGCGCGGCGGCGCGCGCTTCGATCTTGTCGTCGCTGTGGCCGGCTTCCGTGTCGGGCTTCACCTGGACCACACCGCAGAACGCCGCTGCATCGGGGCCGATGTTCCAGAGGCAGAACGCTTCGGCCTGGCCGAAATGCTCGTCGATATGCACCTTGTCGGTGCTGGCAAAGGCGACTTTCATAAATGCTCCTTTCGAGAGGGTGCTGTCGGTGACGATTTCCAAGCGTCTGGTTTTGATCATCAGGGGGCACCCAACCGTACCTTTGATTTGCGGACTGGGAGCGAGCAATTTTTCGTCAGATCAAGGAAGCCGGGAAATCACGCGGAGGCGTAGCGGCGCTACGCCGCACAAGGGATTTCGCTGGCTGACGCCGAGCTGGCGGAGAAGGGCCGCTCCCAGCCGCAAATCTACCTCATCATCTCGAAGAACCGGTCCTCACACGTCTGATCGACGATGTCGATGAAGGTGTTGCAGATCGTCGTCACCATGTTGATCGCCCCCTGATAGCCGATGATCGGGCTGCGGTGCAGATTGACGCGGTCCATGATCGGGAAACCGAAGCGGAACAACGGGATCTTGGCATCGCGGGCGATGAACTTGCCGTGGGTGTCACCGATCAGGGCATCGACCGGGTCGGTCATCAGCAGGCTGCGCAGATGCCAGAGATCCTTGCCCATGTAGATCGTTCCGGACTTGCCGTACATCGACGTGTCGAGAAGCTCCTGGATCTCCTTCTGGACCTTCTTGCTCCCCTTGCTGCAGAGGATGTGGTGGGGGATCGCCCCCATCTCCAGCAGGAAGGCGACGGTGCCGATCAACTGGTCGGGATCGCCGTAGAGGGCGAACTTCTTGCCGTGCATGTACTGGTGGGCGTCGGTCATGGCGTCCACCGCCCGACCGCGTTCTGCCTTGAGGCTGTCGGGAACCGGCTTGCCGGTCAATTCCGAGATGGCCATCAGGAAGGCGTCGGTGCGGGCGACCCCCAGCGGCATCGGCAGGGTCTGATGCTTGCCGGCATAGTTGTCCTTGACCCAGGCGAAGGTTTTGGTCGCCGAGTAGGGGCCGAGGTTGATGGTCGCCTTGCCGTTGACCGAATCGCCGGCATCAACCAGCGGGGTGCCGCCCGGATAGATCCGGTAAGTGCCGTCCAGCGGCGAGTCGAAGACGTCGGAGATGTCGCCGAGGATCGTGCAGGGGACGCCGAACGCTTCGAAGATCCGCTTGTATTCGCGGAAGTTGCCGGTGTTGGCGTCGAAGCCGGGGATCAGATTGACCTTGCCGGTGCAGCGCCCGTCCATCTTCTTGCCATCAGTCAGGGTCTGCAGGATCGACAGCAGCATGACGTCGTAGCCGTGGATGTGAGAGCCGTTGAAGCTCGGCGTATTGGCGTACGGCGTCGGGATGTTGTCCGGCACCAACCCCTTGCCGCGGGCGTTCTTGATGAAGGCGGTGAGGTCGTCGCCGATGATCTCCGGCATGCACGAGGTGAAGATCGGGATCATCTTCGGCTTGTACAGGGCGATGGCGTTCTCCAGCCCCTCGTGCAGGTTGTTCTGCCCACCGAACACTGCGCCGT
>CAZRTZ010000064.1:0-13443 GCA_964603155.1 uncultured Geobacteraceae bacterium
CCCGGCTCGCCCTCCACGACAAGACGGAGATCGGTGTGCCAGTCCCGATCGGACGAACTGTACTGAAAACCGGCGAGCCGGGCCTCGTCATGCACCCAGCGACGCTTGATCAGGTCGAACAACGAGACTTCCCCCGAGCTCTTGCCGAAAGTCATGTTGTGGATAACGACGAAGGCGGGCGGGGCGAGTTTGCGGACACGGAAGACGACCGGCTTGCCGGGCTCGAAACCTGGGCCGTGGGCCTTGTCGGGTTTGACAGAGTTGAAAATTCGTTCACGATTGTATTGAAACCGATATTGGTAGCCATCCTTTTCAACCCCGTCCAACCCCAGCAGTTCCCCATAGGATTTGGCCACAAAAAGGCCCTGGCCGTCGGTTTTCACTTCAATTTTAGGAAACTCCCTGTCCGCGGGAGCCCCGGCGACACGAGCAGAGAGCATGACCGTTGCATCCTTCACTGGCACTCCTTCAAGGTCAACCACCTGTCCATAAAGAATGATGTCATTGTTCAGCGCCTTGCTTAAAGCCTCAAAAACCTCCCGTTGCCGAGGGGACAAGCCTCGAGGGGATTCCGCAGAACCTGCCGACCCAATGCTCAGAAACAGCAATAACAGCCAAAGGCATTTCAATCCTGCTCCGGAGAGAGCACTTTCCCCCGGACCATTTCCCTCTGAGGGATTGGGAACTTTCTCAAATCTGCCGCCCATTAAGTTACCTCTCCGCCTCAAAAAACTGTGCATTTCCCCTCCACTATCTCCAAGACCGCCCCAAGGACATGTCATCAACGAGGCGACTCCAATAATTCTGTTCAACGATGATATCCGAACGAAATTGACGACTATGGGAATAGCGTTTCTCATTGTACCCGAAGGAGAAAAGGTCGACGGCGGCATCAAACACCGAATCAGCGTCTCTCACTGCACCGAGAGCCCTCGTTCTCGATTGAGCACAGAAAGAAAATGCCTCAAAAGAGTCTCGCGGCAACTGCAGAAACCGGCGCTCCCCTGCCAAGGGGATAACCTTCGAATCCTGATAAAAACCAACGGCAGGAGGCGTCGGCGGATATGTTTCCAAATCCCCCTGGTAGCCATAACCTTCAGAGCCATCGGGACGCGTCAGATTGTTGTATTCCCACGTGGGCTGCTGCAACGTATTCCCCACCAACGCATAATCTGACAGGTTATAGTAATTGATAGTCTTCTGTGCCCTCCCTGTGACTTCTTCCAGGTAGGGGCGCCCCGAAACCGAATCAGGATATCGAGCCAGAATGTCTGGCGTGCGCAATTCAAACGACCTTAGACCCGGGGAAAACTCTTTCTGCTCATACAACCCAGCCGATAACGCCGCCTGGCTGGCGACATAGGTATGCACCAGTCCCAGAGCGCCAAGCCGCAGGGCTTCGCCGGCGACCACGTTCCCCTGGCTGTGCGCCAACAGCCGCACCTTGCCGGCATGCTCTCCCTGCAGCCGCTCCAGAACCCCCTTGAGCGCCGCGGCCGACTGCCAGGCGATGAACTCGCTGCGATCGTAGTTGACCAGGAAATCCCAGGACGGCAGGGTCCGGCATGGCCAGTCGAACAGGCCGACCTTCCCCCGGTAGCCCTGCCACCACAAACGCTTGAAGACCGTCTCCGCCCAGCGCCGCTTCTCCCACGTCTGCATGTTCCAGCCATGGACGAAAAGGACGTAATCGCTCCCCTCTGGCCGATAGTGACCGAACCGTGAGGCCCCTACGGCCATCCCTTCGGGATTGACCGCCGGCCGGACCGGGGCGTCCTCCCCTTCCCCCGCCAGCGAGACGACGAAGTGATCGTAGAACCAGGATGGGTCGACCAGTTCCAGCTCGATCTGTCGAGTTACGACGGGAAGCCCCTGGTAGCTGACCGTCAACACGAGTCGCCCCTTGCCGGGCATGCGTCCTTCAAACAAAAAGTAGTTGTTTTTGTCCGCCTCGATCTTGTCAGCAGGTAAAACTGCCTGCAGCTTTCCAACAGCCGCCAAGAGTCTAAGCATAATCTGCTGATCAGGCTGATCCGGCGTCGACCCGTTCCCCGGAAGCCCCAGGTAGCCGTCGGAGAGGTTGACCGCCGGGAAGAGATTGAGCATCGGTTGTACCTGATCGTCGGCAGTCAACAGCTTGACCGAATAGGTCAAGGCCCCGGGGCGCGCCGCAACGCCGAGCCGGATGTGCAGCCGGGCGAAATCCTCCAGGTCGCGCCGGCAGGCAATGATGGCATCACGGCTGTCGTCGCCGCTTGCGGCATCGTCCTCGACCGGCAGACCGTCTTCTTCGTGCTGGTAATCGTGATCGTTGTTGACCCAGAACACGGCGCTTTCATCGCCTGCCGACTGGAAGTCGATGACGCGGTCGCGGTTGCCGTCCACGGCCATATCGATATCCAGCACCGTCAGGGGCAGCCGGTCGGTCACCGCACCGCCGTCAACCGGGAAGAAGGTGGCAGTCAGCATATCGCCCTGAATACCGGCGCTTTCGGCAAGCCCTTCGAGATAGAGCGGGATGATCGCCGGAAACGCACTCACCGGTTCGGGAGGATCGCCCGGCTTGAATTCGACCCATTGGTCGTTTTTCCGATAATAGATGCGCAACCTGGCCGGAGCATTCGCCACGACCTGCCAGCTGCCGCCTCGGCCGCCGCTGTCGTCGATCTGCAGCCAGGCCCGCTTCAATTCGTCATCAGCTTCGACGATCGACGGTGTGGCGGCGTCCGGGAGAGTTTTGGCCGGGTCGGCTTCCTTTTCGTCGAAATCACTGTTAAGGAGCACAAAGGCTCCAACCTGGTCTTCGACGGCATCGGGAAGCCCGTCGATGCGCAGGTCGACGGCCGCGGTCCGCTGCAGCAGGGGGATTCTGCCGCTATAGATCGCGTTGGCCTCGCCGACATTGTTGAGCAGGACCTGGAGCTCATAGTTGGCCTTGGGGTCGAACCAGTAACCGGCCGGGAAGGTAACCGCTGCCGCTCCCGACGTCCCTGCCGGCAGCGTATCCCACAGCTCGCCGTTGCGTAGCAGCAGCACCTGGGCCTGATTGGCCACATAAGCGACCGGCTCGATGACAAAACCGAAGGACAGATCGCGTTGGGCGATCCCTTGCGCATTGACCAGGGCCGTGACCGCGGAAGGCACCCGGACCGAAGCCCCCCAGACTGGAACCGTGCGCCGCACCGGACCGATGGCGACCTCCACAGCCGGCTCGAGGCTGCCACAGCCAGCACAGCTATTGATGAGGCGCGGCAGGGTTCTGAGTGCCGCCGACTCGATGGCGACATCGTTGAGGCCGGCCGGCAGAGTGACGTCCGTCTGGTAGAGCCAAGGCAGTTCCTGGCTGTTGTTGAGAGGCGCTGCCCGCATCGCCGGGCGGCCGGCAACGGTCACCACAGAGGGGGCGGCCAGCGAGAAGGCGCCGCTGCCGGCTACCAGGTTGCAAACCCGGGGAGAATCCGGGCAGCTTCTCACATCCCCGCCGATGGCGACGACCGGAGCTTCGGCGAGCAGATACGATTTGACCTGCAACAACCCAGCACGATCGGCCGGACGGGCATCGACATTGCGACCGGACGCGTCGAGACGCTGCTGATAGTTGAGAACCAGGCGGCTCTCCGGCGGAGACGGTTTCGTGCAGGATGCGAACGGATTGCTGTAATGCACCCAACCAAACCTCTGCTCCGCGCCATTGCCGGCAAAGGTCGCGGTCACAGGATAAGCGGCATACGGCACGCCACCCAGGACGACCCCGGACAAAGCACCTCCATCGGAGCGACTGACCACCTGAACCTGAGCCGCTGCGGCACACTCGCCGTAAACCGGGGCACGCTGCCGGCAGAGCGTGTCGCCAAGCAGAACGGCATTGCGCTCCGCTTCGGCCAGCGCGGGCGGATTCTGGCAACCGGAGGAGGCAGCGGGCTGCACCGCCCCGGCGGTGAACGTCACCGGGTGATTGGCCACGGCATTGCCAAAGCGATCCTTGAGCAGCACCAGGGCATCCCCTGAATAGCTGAACACTTCGCCGCGCAGATTATGACCGTAGGCCCTGGTCTGCTGCGGGTCGGGAAGGCCGGCAAAGCCGAATACCGCGATCGGCGCCGACAGGCTGGCCAGAGAGCCGGAGAGCAGCCGGGCATCGATCAGATTCTCGCCGGCCAGATTCGCCTGCCGGTCTCCTGAGCGGACAAACACCACCGGATTGGCAGCCGTCTGCTCTCCCGGAACGAAACGGACCCGGGCCAGACCGTCGCGGCCGCTGATCACCGTGAGCGTCACAACCCGCGACGCAGGCTGCTGGCGGTCATCGATGAACCAGCCGCCACCGCTGCGCACGGTGAAGGTGACCAGGGCTCCGGAAACCGGCACCCCGGCGGCATCACGGACCATGGCCATCACCGGACCTGGCAACTCTTCGCCGGCCGTAGCCAGGCGCAGTTCTGGCGGGGTCACACCAACCAGCGTAAAAGCCTGGAGGGGATCCTCGTTGGGTGGGCCGTTGAACGGCTCGGACAGGATAGCGGCGACCTCCGCCGGCCAATCACGGCGCCCGAGAACGGTTTGCCCCCCGGCGAGACCTCCCGAGAGCATGTAGCCGGCTTCTCCGGTTGCCGGGTTCTCCTTGAGATAGCCGATACCGCGCCAGGCATGGAATGTCACCGGGGATGAAGGTACGTGCACGCGCAGACCGTCATTGACGGCCGCCAAAATGTCAGTCACCACCGCTTCCTCAAGGGGCAATCCCGGCAACAGAGCGGCTGCGTTGCCGGCATCGATGGTCAGGATTGGCAGCCCCCCTCCCCTGACCAGTCCCAGGAGCCTTGCCGTCGACATCGCCTCCACGGCGAATTCATTCACGAAGAGCCGGTGCTCGTGGACCGATCCGGACAGAGCCGACAACTCCATGAACGCTTTCACCCTGGCCGGTTCCGCCGCCACCCTGGGGACGGCAGAGACTCGCCGCAGGTCGGCATCGATAAACAGCCCCTCCCATTCGGCCGACAGCAACACCCCCGCCAGCTGTTCGGTCCGCAGCATGCCGCCGACCCGGACGCAGGTCGGGAAAGGGCGCGCCAGAGCAAGGTTGAACAGATCGCCCAGAGTGGTCTCGTCGCGATCCCAGGCCGCGACATAAGCCAGCGCGCTGCGGAACAGGCGGTCTGTCGCCGGGCTTGCCGGTGCACCGGGAAGCGGTGGGAGTGCGTTCTGGGCGACGATGCCGAGCAGCAGAGGATAACCGGCTGTGACGCTGTCGCTGCCGGCAAGCTGTCCCGCCGGGCCGAGAAAACCGACCGTCAGGTCGAAATCGTCGCCTGGGGTCAACCCTGACTGACCGACGGCCCGCGTTTCCCCATCGACAAGCAAGGCGGGCCGTAACCGCACCAGGTAGGGCGGGGTATTGTCCAGGCCGGCCCAGAGGTTGATCGTCTCCTGGTCGGCCACCGTTTCCGGGAGATAGCCGATCATGACTTTGCGGTTGGAAAGCTGGGGGAGCGGTATGGTCAGGTCGAACAGGGTCTCATCGCCGTCACGGGCGGAAAATCGCACCTGATGCAGCAACTCCGGGGGGAGGGCCGTATATTCGGCGGTCACGCCGACCTCCACGAACTGCAGCGAGGAAGGCAGGATACCAAGGGACGATGGTGCATGGCCGAGCGTGTGAAGTGTATCGGCAAAGCCCGCCCCGGGATGGTTTGCCGCCAGGAAGACTTCGCTCTCTTGCGCCAGGAGTTCGAGAGGCGTTTCCTCACGCGGCACGGCAAGGTAGTGATCGCGAAAGCCCTGCAGAGGGGATCCCTCCTGGGCGAACAGGTCGATGGCGTTGTCGGAGCCGTCCAGGCCGGTCTTGATGCTGGTATCGAGCGGCACCCAGATCTTCCCGGCCTCGTCGGCGACGATTCCGCGGTAGTCGGCATAGGGGACCAGGGCCTCGACCCACAGGTGTTCGATGCGCAGGTTGACGATTCGACCTGCGGCGTAGACCGGTTCGCAGGGGATTCCGGCCGACCGGTAGAAATCCAGCAACTGGTGGGGATCGGTGATCCCGGTCATGGCTGCCGCGCTGCGCAGATCGGGGAAGAATTCCATGACACCGCGCACATAGCGAGCAGGATAACCGCTGGCACGCAACATGGAGATGAGCAGGCTGGCCTGGTCGGCCGCATTGCCGCTGCGCTGGCGCAGCGTCTCCTCAGCGCCTTTCATGCACCCCCAGTACCATTCGGTACGGATATTGGTGCGCACCCAGTTGTAGATGGCTGCCGGATCCCAATGGATTCGGCCGGCATCACCGGCAATCTGCCTGATCTGTTCGACAATCGGCGCAGACAAAGGCGCTTCCGGGGTGGCAGCAAGGTCGGCAGGATCAGGTGCCGGACTGCTCGTCAAGCGATAGGCGGGGGTAATCCCCGGCGTGGCGGCAGGCAAACGCGCGGGCAGATTCGGCCGGGCATAAGGGAGCGCACCGACAATTTGCGCTGGACGTGACTCGACCAGTGGCGTTAGAGCCTCGCGCAGCTCGGCAAGCACCTCCCGGTCGATGACCGCAGCGCCGGCAGCCTGCCGCAACAGCGTCAACAGCCGGTTCATCTTCGACTGGTAGTGATCGACAGCAAGCCGGTGCCGCAGTTTTTGCTCTTCCCCCATCCCCCGCAAGAGCTCCCCTCTCTGCCGCATACGCTCGGTCATCAAAAGATGACCGGCCTGCAACTGCAGGTGCAAATCCTCAAGCTGCCCCTTTTCATCAACCCCCGGGGAGTTTGCACGGACCGACTCGATTTGTTTTGTGAGCGTGAGAATCTGCTCGACGGTATTTCGCAAAGAGCCCTCCAGGCCGGGCTGCTCCGCGAAACCCCTGGTGACTCCTCCTGCCAACTGCAGCAACAAGGCGGCGCACAAGGCCGCAAGCCATCTGGCCACTTTCCCTCCCCTTGCATCGCATCAGCCTGCACATGGCAAGCGCATAAAAAAAAACCGGGCCGCCAAAAGGTGGTTACCCTTGGCAGCCCGGCCGTCTTCATCAGAAACGAAGACCCGAAGCTTTCCGCCCTCCCCTCACGAGAAGTTTGGCTTTGCGGGAATCTATTAAATAAAAAGAAAACTAATGTGGGTAAATAAATGCTGAAAAAGTGATTGTCAAGCAGAATTTTTTCGGGAGGCAAAAAAACGGGGCCGGCACAAGGCCGGCCCCGCGGGTTCAACAAGATTGCAGAATTACTTCTTCGGCTGCTTCTTCTCTTTCGGCCAGTTGTTCAGGTCGTGCGCGATGTTGTGGCACTGACCGCATTTCGGGAACTTCTCGTGCATCGGGCCGTGCGGCAGGCCGTGGCAGTCGGAGCACTTGGGCACGGTCTTGTGCTTGTTGGCATGGCAGGTGACGCAAGCAATCTGGCTGTGCTTGGCCTTGCTGGCCGCCAGCTGGGCATTGACGTTGCCATGGCAGGAACCGCACATCTTCGAGGCGGTCGTCGGCGCATAGGCCAGTTCCAGCGGCTTGTGCGGCTTGTGGCAGGTCGCGCAGTCGGCCTGAGTCATCTCGTTGGAGTGCGGCTTGTGGCAATCGAGGCACTTGGGAATCGCCCCGTGCTGGTTGTGGCAGAAGTTGCAGGAGAGCTGGGTGTGTTTGCTCGGGTTGCCGGCCAGGTCGCGACCGGGGTTGCCGTGGCAGGAGACGCAGACTTCCTTCTGCTCGCCGGAAAGCACAACCTTCAGCGGCTGATGCGGATTGTGGCAGCCGAGGCAGTTGAACTTCTCCTGGAAGTGCGGCTGGCCCTCGTGGCAGTTGCTGCACTTGGGGATGTTCTTGGCCGACTTGGGACGATGCCCCTCGTGGCAGGCCAGACAATCGATGGCCGTCTTGTGCTTAGACCCGTTGGCCTCGATCTGCGCCGGCTGCACGTCATGACATTTGACGCAGTCGGCAGGGGACAGGGTCGGCTGAGCGGCCAGGGCCGAACCGGCAAAACCGGCAACCAGCAGAGCACCTGCCAGAATGCTCATCCACTTCTTCATCGACATGATTACGCCTCCTTGGCTTTGGTAAGAAAACGCCGTATCAACCCTGGCAGCACGCTGCCCGGAAAAAACACAGAATAACTGGAGATTTCTAACGTCACGAAGCCGGGAGTGTCAACAGAAAAAAGCCGGCCGGCAGCGAGTTTCCACCGCAGCAGCACCTCAGCCCTGCAGCAGCAGGCGTGCCACCTCGGCAATCCCGGGGAGAATGCGGTCCGCCGCAGAGAAATCCTGGCCGCGCGTCTGCGCCGAGGGGATCACCCAGCAGGTCAGACCGGCGGCCTTGGCGGCCGCCAGACCGCGCACCGAATCCTCGATCACCAGGCATTGCCAAGGCTCGCGGCCGCTGCGCTGAACGGCCGTCAGATACGGCTCCGGATCGGGCTTGGCCTCCAGGTAATCTTCCCGGCAGAGGATAAAGTCGAACAGGTGCAGCAGATCGGTGTCGGCATGGATCAAATCGAAGTGATCACGGCGCGAACTGGTGACGATCGCCATCTGCAGATAGGGCGCCAGCCGCTCGAGGGTCTCTCGTGCCTCCGGAAGAAGCAGTCGCCGTGACGCCAGCAGTTCGCTGTAACGCTGATTGCGCCAGTGGCGCAGCTGATCCATCAGGGAGTCATCCCCGGTGGCCAGCTCAAAAACGCTGCGCCCGGTCGCCAGGGAAATCGCGGCGAACTGCGCGGAGGTCAGATCGTAGCCGATGCGGGCCAGGGCATCGCGCGAAGCCTGGTAATAGAGCCCCTCGGTATCCACGAGCACGCCGTCGTTGTCCCAGAAGATGTATTCGCAGGTCTGTCGGGTCATGAATTCGAGACTACCGCAAAAAAGCAGCCGCCGGCAACTTGTGTTGCCGGCGGCGCTTCAGCATCTGCTCAAGACGAGGCTTGAATTACTTCTTGTGGCAGTCGCCGCACTTGGTCGGGCCGTTCATTTCCTGATGGCAGGTCTTGCACAGTTCCTTGTGGGCCTTGTCCTTGGTCACTTCGATCTTGGCCGGCTTGTCCTTGCCATGGCACTTGGCGCAGTCTTTCAGTTTATCCTGGTGAGCCTTGTGGTTGAAGGTGACTTTCCCCTGGGAAGCTTCGTAGGTCACCACATCGGCGGCGATGGCCACACCCACGCCCACGAACACCAGTACCATCAGCATGACGATCAAACGTTTCATCTCTCTACTCCTTTCTTTTCCCTGTTCTGGTTTGGTCGGCTCCGTGGAGCCTGCGAAATGCTTGATTATGTTATAGCCGGCTTTTTTTTGAAATACAGTGGACATCGTGTCGAA
This sequence comes from uncultured Geobacteraceae bacterium, assembly GCA_964603155.1. Lineage (GTDB taxonomy): Bacteria > Desulfobacterota > Desulfuromonadia > Desulfuromonadales > BM103 > VAUL01. The sequence continues at coordinate 9,296 of CAZRTZ010000064.1, forward strand.
TGTCGCTAGATGTCTATGTGATTTGTAATGATTTCAATTAATTGCCTTTGTCATGTCGGGTTAGCAATCCGTAGTTTTTTGTCGATTTACATCCTTTTCCGAGGCTGTTAGACTGCAGGTCATGGGACGGAGACCGATTGATATCACCCCGACCGTGGCTATAGACGGTGCGGCGCTCAAGCGGGTTCGCGAGGAGCAGAAGCTGACCCAGCTGTATGTCAGCAAGGTGGTCGGGGTCACCACCGACACCATCTCGCGCTGGGAGAACAACCGTTACCCGGCAATGCGCCGCGACAATGCTCTCAAGCTAGCCGAAGCCCTCGAAGTCAATCTCGAGGAGTTAATTTATAAGCCGGCCCCTCCACCGGAAACTCAACCGGCAACCTCCGCACGCCTCCCGTGGCTGGTGACCGGTGCGCTGACCGTGCTGCTGCTGATCGCCATCGCCCTGCTGGCATACCGCAACACCACCCCCTCCCCGGCCCCGGCGACAGTGACAGCCGAACGCCTTCTGCCGAACTCCGCCGCGCCGGGGACACTGATTCCGATACAGGTCCATCTGACCCACCGCGCCGAAAATACCGGCTTCATCCTGCGCGAATACCTGCCCAAGGGCTGGAAGCTGATCCAGTCGAGCCCGCCGGCCTCGAGCATCGACAACGACAGCGGCATCGCCCGCTGGATCGTCAAGGCAGGGGACAACCGGGAGCGGATCGTCTATCTCGCCCAGGTCAACCACCAGGCCAAGTCAGGTAATGACGGTGTGTTCCAGGGAGAGGTGGTGGCCGGATCCGGCGAGGGGCAGGCGGTGCCGACCCAAGGGGCGGGACGAATTGCCGTCAGGCCCTTCCACTGGGCCGATCAGAACGGCGACAAGGTCATTGATGACACCGAGATGCTGCAGGCGTCCTACACGGTTGACGAGATGAGCGGGGTCCACATCGACTGGCTGGAACTGGAACGTCTGTGGAGTGCCGGTGGCTACCGGTGGCACGACACCCTGCAAAAATTCGTGCCGGCAAAACCCCTCGAGTCCAGCACCCCCCCAAAGAAGCAGTGACCGTCAGGATCGCCCTTTCCCGCAAAAGACCGCCAGCAACCAATCCGCTCCCGATCAACCTCGCTCAAGAGGCAAGCAGCGGCCCGCGCCTGCCCTTCCGGCGAACCGGCTTTATCAGTGCCCCAACTCGACTTCCGCCAGCAAGCCGGCTAGGTGGGCGCGGATCTCGTTGCTGGTGCCGAGGGTGGCAACCTCCCGCCAGGCTTTTTCGGCCAAAGCCTGCGACAACCCGGAGAGGAACGATTTGGTGCGGGGGATGTAAGGCGCCGGCATGGAGAATTCGCGCAGTCCCATGCCGAGCAGCACCATGAGGTTGAGGGGGTCGGTGGCCATCTCGCCGCAGAGGCACAGGCTCTTGCCCAATCGTCCGGCCACGCCGGCCACTTCGGCAATCGCGTTCAGGACGGCGGGGTGCAGCGGATCGTAATACTTGCTGACCAGCGGGTTGTTGCGATCGGCGGCCAGCAGGTATTGAATCAGGTCGTTGGTCCCCAGGGCGAAAAAATCGACCTCGTCGGCCAGGCGCTCCACCAGACGCACCGCCGCCGGCACCTCGATCATCACGCCGATCGGCAAGTTCGCCTGATGCGGGATTTTCATGCGCTTCAGGGCCTGGCGGGCCTCGGCGATCACCTCATGGCAGGCGCGCACCTCGTCGAGGCTGGAGATCATCGGGAAGAGCAGCCGTACCGGCCCATGCTGGCTGGCCATGAGGATCGCTTCGATCTGGGTGCGGAAAATATCGCGGTTGTCGAGGGAAACCCGCACCGAGCGCCAGCCCATGAACGGATTATCCTCCAGCGGGGGGGCGAAATAGGGGAGCGCCTTGTCGCCGCCGATATCAAGGGTGCGAATCGTCACCGGTTGCCCGTCGAATCCGGCCACCACCCGGCGGTACAGCTCGAACTGGTCATTGCGATCGGGGAAGTCGCTGCGCGCCATGTAGGGGAATTCGGTCCGGTACAGGCCAACCCCTTCGGCTCCGAAGCGGCGGGCCACCTCGATGTCGCTGATCAGGCCGATATTGGCGCGCAAGGTCACGCGCAGGCCATCGCAGGTCATCGCCGGGCGATCGCGATACTCGTCGAGCCTGCTCTGCTCGCGGCTCTGGTCGGCGATCAGCCGCCGGTACTCCTTGTGAATCGATGGCGGCGGATTGACGTAGAGCCGGCCGGAATTGGCATCGAGGATCAGTTCGTCGTCGGAGGCGACGCTCTTGGCGACGCCGCGCACCGCGACCAGGGCCGGGATCCCCATCGACTTGGCCATAATCACCGCGTGGGCGTTCTGCTCTCCGACTTCGGTGACGATACCGAGAATCATCTCCGGGTCGAGGCTGGCCATATCCGACGGCAACAGCTGGCGGGCGACCAGAATCCCCGGATGGCGGATCTGCAGCAGTTGGTCGGCGCCATCGCCCATGAGGTTGGCGAGGATGCGCCGGCCGATATCCTCCATATCCGCGGCGCGTTCGCGCAGGTAAGGGTCGTCCATGCGATCGAATGCCTCGACGTAGCCGGAGACAACCTTGCCGAGCGCCGAAGGGGCGCCGTGTCCACGCTGGATTTCACTGCGGATCTTCTCGAGGAAGCTGCGATCCTCAAGGATCATCAGGTGGGTGTGGAAGATCGCGGCATCGCTCTCGGAGAGCCGCTCGGCCACGCGCTTTTCCAGAAACAGCGTCTGGATGCAGGTCTTCTCGACCGCGTCATCCAGGCGCCTGAGCTCCTGGTCGATGTCGATATCGTTGTCGTGGAGGATATCGGCGAAGCCGAGACGTTCCTGGAGAATTACGGCACGGCCGGCAGTCACGCCGGGATAGGCGATCGTTCCGGCCAGGCTGGAACCGGCAGAGCTACTGGCCGGCGTTTCACGCACGACCAGTGACTGGCGGGCAACCGCCAGTTGCTCGGAAACCTGGCGCGCCTCCTCCTCCTTGAGGCGGATCGAATCAAGCAGACGGGCGTTGACCACGATGGAGGAGATCTGGAAGGCGATGGTCGAGAGGGCGCTGATCTCGTCCTTGGCAAACTCGCGCATGGCTCTGGTCTGCAGAACGATGACGCCCAGGGGGGAGTTGCGGTCGAACAACGGGATACCGAGAAACGAGTGGAACTTCTCCTCGCCGGTTTCCTTGAAGTAGCGGTAGCGCGGGTGCTTTTCCGGCTCCATGATGGCCACCGCGTGCCGCTCCTGGGCGGCCATGCCGGTCAGACCCTCGCCGATCTGCATGGTGACCTTGCCGACCGCCCGGCGTGACAGACCTTTGGTGGCACGCAGCCGCAAGGTCTGTTCGTCGCCGTCGAGCAGATAGATCGAGCAGACATCCGCGCGCATGCGCCTGGCCACCAGCGTGACGATGTTGTGCAACGTTTCGTTGAGATCGTGCGACTGGAGAATCAGCGCACTGATGTCTTCGAGGGTGGTGATGCCGATCGGGGCACTGGACTGTAGCATAGATTGTCCCGGAGGAAGAGGTGCCAAACAGGCAGAATGATACCCGAAAACAGCCGGTTTGGCGAGGCGGGATTTGGTTAATTCGCCGAGGGGCTGGCCGGTTGAGTGGTGAATCCGGGGATTTCTTCGCCGGCGAGGTAAAGGGCCCGGACATCGATCTCCCCTCCCCCGCTGACCAGCGCCTCCTCGACGGTGGCCAGCGTAGCGCCGGCGGGGAGCGACACGACCTGGAAACCGGCTTCGAAGCCGGCGTCGAGCTGCCCCAGGCGGCCGCGCCAGCCGAGAACCCCGGCGCCATCCCGGGTAGCGACGGCCAGCCAGTCGGCGGGGGCAAGCTCACCGGCGAACCAGCTCCGCGCAAAAGCCAGCTCCTCCCAGACCGACAGCGAGGGGCTGCTGGCCAGGCTGTCAGTCCCGAGGGCCAGCGGGACACCGGCGCGAAGGTACTCGGCCAGCGGCGCCTTTGCCGTACCGAAGCGGCTGTTGGAGCGCGGGCAAAGGACCACGGCAAGCCCGGAAGCCGCCACCGCCTCGACATCAGCCGGGCTGGCCTGTACGCCGTGAATCAGCAGGCTGCCGGCGGGAAGGCCCGAAGGAACGCAGGGGGCGGGGGACGATACGGGGACGGGCC
>CAZRTZ010000065.1:0-13355 GCA_964603155.1 uncultured Geobacteraceae bacterium
TGAGTCGTTGAGTCGTTGAGTCGTTGAGTCGTTGAGTCGTTGAGTCGTTGAGTCGTTGAGTCGAATTATCGCTTAATCACAGGATAACTCAACCACTTAACCACTCAACGGCGCCGCAGGCGCCAGGCTCTTCTCCACGATCTCCCCCACATCCCGCGACAGCCCCGCCTGAGCCTGGATGCGCAGCAGTTCGGACTGCATCAGCGCCTGCCGGCCGGCATCGTAGCGCCGCCAGCGGCTTAAGGCGCCGACCATTCTGGCCGCCACCTGGGGGTTGAGCGCATCGAGCACCAACACCTGGTCGGCGAGGAAACGGTACCCGGCGCCGGACGGATCGTGGAAACGGGCCGGGTTGCCGTGGGCGAAGACGCCGACCAGGGAGCGGACCCGGTTGGGATTCTTGAGCATGAACGCCGGGTGCTGCAGCAGGGCCTGCACCTGCGCCAGCGTATCGGCACGTGAACTGGCGGCCTGCACGGCAAACCACTTGTCGACCACCAGCGGATCGTGCTGGTAACGGGCATAAAAGGCCGCCAGCGCGGCCTCGCGCTGGGCCATGCCGCTGCTGGCCAGGGCGGTGAGCGCGGCGAGCCGGTCGGTCATGTTGTCGGCACCCTCGAACTGCGCCAGGCAGAGCGATGCCACATCCGCCGTTTCCAGCAGGGCCAGGTAGGCAAGGCAAAGGTTCTTCAGGCTGCGCCGGCCAATGGCCGCGGCCGACAGCCGATAGGGACCGGCATCGTGCATCGAAGCCATGACCGTACGCAGTTCGCCGGCCAGCTGGCGGGCCAGTTCCAACCGCAGCCACTGGCGGGCGGCATGCACCGCCCCTGGATCGGCGACCGCCAGGGCTTCGGCCAGTTCGATCTCTCCCGGCAGCGTCAGAGCCAGGGACAAAAGCGCCGGGTCGGCGGTTTTGTCGGTGAGGGCGATCCGGAAGGCCTCCACGAAGGAAGCGGGAACGGCCGGTGCCTGCCCTGTCTGCAGTTCCGCCACCAATTTCAGGAGCAGTTGCGTGGCCAGGCGCTGCCCCGCTTCCCAGCGATTGAAGGGGTCGCTGTCGTGAGCGAAGAGGAACGTCAACTCTTCGGGCGCATAGGCATGGTTGACCCGCACCGGTGCTGAGAAATCACGGAGCAGCGAAGGGACCGGTGCCGCCGGCAGGTTGACGAACGTGAAGCTCTGCTCCGCAGCCGTCACCTTGAGAACCCGCGTTCCGGTCCCCGCCTTGGTTTCCCCGGCCAGCTGCAACGGCAGGTCACTGCCGTCCGGACCGAGCAGGCCGATCGCCAGCGGAATCAGGAACGACTCTTTCTCCGACTGCCCGGGGGTCGGCGAACAACTCTGACGGACATCAAGGACATAGCTGCGGGAGTCGGCATCGTAGCGGCTGGCGATGTCGAGCACCGGCGTACCGGCCTGGCTGTACCAGCGCCGGAACTGGGCGAGATCGAGGCCGTTGGCCTCGCTCATCGCCACCAGGAAATCATCGGTCGTCACCGCCTGGCCGTCGTGGCGCTGCAGGTAGAGCGCCAAGCCGCGCTTGAAGCCCTCGATACCGAGGAGCGTCTGGTACATGCGGATGACTTCGCCCCCCTTGTTGTAGACGGTGGCCGTATAGAAGTTGTTGATCTCCACGTAAGACTCGGGCCGGACCGGATGCGCCATCGGCCCGGCATCCTCGGGGAACTGGCCGTTGCGCAAGAGACGCACATCGGAGATACGCTTGACCGCCCTCGATCCCATGTCGGCCGAAAACTCCTGGTCGCGGAAGACCGTGAGCCCCTCCTTGAGGCTGAGCTGGAACCAGTCGCGGCAGGTGACCCGGTTGCCGGTCCAGTTGTGGAAGTATTCGTGGCCGATGACCGCCTCAACCCCCTGGAAGTCGGCATCGGTGGCGGTTTCCGGATCGGCCAGGACGTACTTGGAGTTGAAGACGTTGAGCCCCTTGTTTTCCATCGCTCCCATGTTGAAGTCGTCGACGGCGACGATCTTGTACTCGTCGAGATCGCACTCCAGGCCATAGGTCTCCTCGTCCCAGCGCATGGCGTTCTTGAGAGAATCCATGGCGTGCGAGCACTTGGCGAGGTTGCGAGGCTCGACGAAGATCTGCAGGCGGACCTCGCGTCCCGAGGTGGTGGCGTAACGGTCTTCGATGGGAACCAGCGGCCCGGCGACCATGGCGAACAGGTAAGCCGGCTTCGGGAAGGGATCGACAAAGCTGGCGTAGTGGCGGCCGTTCTCGAGAGTACCGCTGGCCGTGAGATTGCCGTTGGCCAGCAGCACCGGGCACAGCATGCGATCGGCGACCAGGGTGACGGTGAAGCATGCCATGACGTCGGGGCGGTCGGGATAGAAGGTGATCTTGCGAAAGCCCTGCGCCTCGCACTGGGTGCAAAAGATGCCGCTCGCCCGGTACAGACCCTCCAGGGCGGTGTTCCCCTCGGGGTCGACGCGCACCGTCGTGGCGAGAACGAAGCGGTCCGGGACGTCGTGAACGGTGAGCCCTTCGTCATCCTGCAGGTAGCCGTCGGTGGCCAGAGGGACGCCATCCAGGGCGATGTCGAGCAGTTCGAGCTGACGGCCGTCGAGGCGCAGATGGTTCGCGGACGCGGCGGCCGGGTTTTTGCGCAGCCACAGCCGGGTCTCGACCCGGGTGGCGGTCGGGTGCAGTTCTACGTGCATCTCGACCTGATCGACCAGATGGGGGGGAGGCGTATAGTCCTTGAGATGAATGGTCGGCAAAGCATGCATAAGAGGCAACCTGGCTCGCTAGCAGCGGCAACGGGCAAAATAGCGCAAATCGCCCGGGTTGGCAAACTCCAACCCAGTCATGGCCCGACGACAATAGATTGGTTGCCACCTTGACAAACTATGGCATAAAGTTAAGGCTATGAAGCGTCGACTGCACCAGTTCGTTCAACCCTTCGAAGAGTTCTTCAACAGCCAGGTCGCCGGCGGCCTAGTGCTGCTCGGCGTGACCGGGCTCGCCCTGCTGCTGGCCAACTCTCCCTGGAGCGACCTGTATTTCCGGCTCTGGGAGCTCAAGCTGACCGTCGGCATCCCGCCGCTAGCGCTTAGCAAGGAGCTCTCCCACTGGATCAACGACGGCCTGATGGCCGTGTTCTTCTTTGTCGTCGGCCTGGAGATCAAGCGCGAATTCCTGACCGGGGAGCTGGCCGGGATGCGCAAGGCGACCCTGCCGATCGCCGCGGCCGTCGGCGGCATGCTGGTGCCGGCCCTGTTGTTCATGCTGATCGGGCCGGAAGGAGCCGAGGCGCGTGGCTGGGCGATTCCGATGGCCACCGACATCGCCTTCGCCCTTGGCGTCATTGCCCTGCTCGGCGAGCGCATCCCCCGCTCCCTGGCCGTCTTCCTGACCGCCCTGGCGATCGTCGACGACCTCGGCGCGGTTCTGGTCATCGCCCTCTTCTATACCAGCGAACTGAGTCTCCCGGCGCTGGCCATCGGCACCGTCTTTCTGGCAGCCCTCACCCTCGGCAACCGCCTGGGGGTGAAATCGACCAACTTCTATGCCCTGATCGGCCTGCTGCTGTGGATCGCCCTGCTCAAATCCGGGATTCACGCCACGGTCGCCGGGGTGCTGGTCGGCATGACCGTCCCGATCCGCCCGCGCTTCAGCCACGACCGGTTTGTCGACGAAGCCGGTCGCCTGCTGGCCAGTTACCGGGCCCACGGCACCATCCCCGGACCGTTCCTGCATGAGGAGAAGCTCGGCACCCTCTTCGCGCTTGAGCACGCCTGCCATGACGCCCTGAGTCCGCTGCAGCGCCTGGAACATGAGCTGCACCACTGGGTGATCTTCGGGGTGATGCCGGTCTTCGCCCTGGCCAATGCCGGCATCCCGCTGGATCCCGGCGAGCTGGCCAGCGCCGTCAGCCACCCGGTGACCATCGGCATTGCCCTCGGCCTGCTGCTCGGCAAGCCCCTCGGCATCACCCTTTTCGCCTTCCTCGCTGTCCGCCTGGGACTGGCCGAACTTCCGCCCGGCACGCGCTGGGCCCAGATCTTCGGCCTGGGGCTATTGGGCGGAATCGGCTTTACCATGAGCCTGTTCATCACCAATCTCGCCTACACGGAGCACGTGGAGCTGATTGCCGCCGCCAAAGTGGGGATTTTCGCCGCCTCGCTCACCGCCGGCATACTCGGCTTTTTGCTGCTGCGCTGCCTGGGATCCCGCCGGCATTAACCTCTCGCGGTCCACCCTGCGAAAATCTGCCGAACCTGTTGACTTTGCGGGAGCTTCCGCATAAGTTACGAAATTCGTTTCGACCCCGCACCGGCCGTTCAGGAGCACACCCATGGACTATAAAGACACCATCAACCTCCCCGTCACCGACTTCCCGATGCGCGCCAGCCTGCCGCAGCGCGAACCGGAGATTCTGCAGCGCTGGAAGGAACTGGAACTCGACCGCCTGGTCAGCGAACCGCAGCCGGGGAAGCCGAATTTCACCCTGCATGACGGCCCTCCCTATGCCAACGGCCATATCCACATCGGCCACGCCCTGAACAAAATTCTCAAGGACATCGTGGTCAAGAGCCGGCGCATGCAGGGGTTCTACACCCCCTATGTGCCGGGCTGGGACTGCCACGGCCTGCCGATCGAGCTCAAGGTCGACCAGCAGCTCGGCGAGAAGAAGCGCACCATGAACAAGGCGGAGGTCCGCCGTGAGTGCCGCAAATACGCACAGCAGTGGATCGACATCCAGCGCGGCGAGTTCCGCCGCCTCGGCGTCCTCGGCGACTGGGACCACCCCTACCTGACCATGACCGATGCCTACGAGGCGGCCACCGCCCGTGAGCTGGCCCGCTTCGCCGAGCGCGGCGGGCTGTACAAGGGGAAGAAACCGGTGCACTGGTGCTCCTCCTGCGTCACCGCCCTGGCCGAAGCCGAGGTCGAGTACGGCGATCACACCTCGCCGTCGATCTACGTCAAGTTCCGCTACCAGGACACCCTGCCGGCCGGGCTCGAGAATCTCTCCGGCAAGCCGCTGTTCTTCGTGATCTGGACCACCACCCCCTGGACCATCCCGGCCAACCTGGCGGTCGCCCTCAACCCGGAACTGCCCTATGTCGCGGTGGAGTCCGAGGGCGAGCTGCTGGTCATGGCCGAAGGGCTCAAGGAGGCGGTGTTCCGCGACCTCGGCCGCGAGCCGGGCCCGGTCGTCGCCACTCTCGACGCCGCCGCCTTCGAGAAGAAAAGCTGCCGCCACCCCCTCTACGACCGCCCTTCGCTGCTCGTCCTCGGCGATTACGTGACCCTGGACGCCGGCACCGGCTGCGTGCACACCGCCCCCGGCCACGGTCAGGACGACTACCTCACCGGCCTGCGCTACGGGCTGGAGATCTACAACCCGGTCGACGACTACGGCCGCTACCTGCCGGCTCTGGAGCTGTTCGGCGGGCAGAAGGTCCCGGCGGTCAACCCGCAGGTCACGGAGAAGCTGCGCGAGACCGGCGCCCTGCTCAAGGAGGGGAAGGTCAGCCACAGCTACCCGCACTGCTGGCGCTGCAAGAAGCCGATCATCTTCCGCGCCACCGAGCAGTGGTTCGTGGCCATGGAGGCCAACGACCTGCGCGGCCAGGCCCTCAAGCACATCGAGGATGCGCGCTGGATTCCGACCTGGGGACGCGAGCGCATCTACAACATGATCGCCAATCGCCCCGACTGGTGCATCAGCCGCCAGCGCAGCTGGGGGGTGCCGATCACCGCCTTCTACTGTTCGCGCTGCGGTGAGGCGCTGGCCGACGGCAAGGTCATGCACCATGTGGCCGATCTCTTCGAGAACGGCGGCAGCGATCAGTGGTTCGAGAAAGACGCCGCCGAGCTGCTGCCGGCCGGCACCGTCTGCGGCAGCTGCGGGGCGGGCGAGTTCCGCAAGGAGATGGACATCCTCGACGTCTGGTTCGACTCCGGCGTTTCCCACGCCGCGGTGGTCGAGCAGCTGCCGCAGCTCTCCTCCCCCGCCGATCTCTACCTGGAGGGGAGCGACCAGCACCGCGGCTGGTTCCACTCCAGCCTGCTGGCGGCGGTCGGCACCCGCGGCACCGCCCCCTACAAGGCGGTGCTGACCCACGGTTTCGTCCTCGACCAGGAAGGGCGGCCGATGTCGAAGTCGGTCGGCAATGTGGTTGCGCCCGAGGAAGTCATCAAGAAATACGGCGCCGAAATTCTGCGCCTGTGGGTGGCGACCCAGGACTACCGCAACGACACGCGCTGCGGCGACAACATCCTGCAGCAGGTCTCCGAGGCCTACCGGCGCATCCGCAACACCGCCCGCTACATCCTCGGCAACATCCACGACTTCGACCCGACGCGCGACAGCGTGCCGCACGGCGAGCTGCTGGCCATCGACCGCTGGGCGCTGAGCAAGCTGGCGGCACTGGCCGAGAGGGTGGAGAAGGCCTACGACGACTACGAGTTCCACGTCCTCTACCACGCGGTGCACAACTTCTGCGCCGTCGAGATGAGCGCCTTCTACCTCGATGTCCTCAAGGACCGCCTCTACACCGCACCGGCGAAGAGCCTCGAGCGGCGCAGCGCGCAGACCGCGATGTATCTGATCCTCGACACCCTCACCCGCCTGATGGCCCCGGTGCTCTCCTTCACCGCCGATGAGATCTGGGGCTACCTGCCCGGGCAGCGCGAGGCCAGCGTCCACCTGGCCGGCTTTCCGAAACTCGACGCCGCCCTGTTCGACGCCGCCCTGGAGGCACGCTTCGACCAGCTTCTGGCCGTGCGCGGCGAGGTCTCCAAGCAGCTGGAAGTGGCCCGCACGGCCAAGCTGATCGGCTCGGGGCTGGAAGCCAAAGTTCTCCTTGCCGCTCCGGCCGGGACGCTGCGCGACCTGCTGCAAGATGAGCGCAGCGACCTTGCCACCCTGTTCATCGTCTCCCAGGCGGAGTTGGTCGACAGCCTGACCGACGGCATCGCCGCCGAAGGGCTGGCCGGGCTGCTGATCAAGGTCGAGCGGGCGGACGGGGAAAAGTGCCCGCGTTGCTGGAATTATTCGACCGGGATCGGCTTGAGCCAGGCGCATCCGACCATCTGCCCGCGCTGCGCTGCGGCATTGACGACGTAGGGGCGCAATTCATTGCGCCCGGGACGTGATAAATCACGCCCCTACCAAAGATTGATGCCCAAACGAGGATTATTCGTGAATCGTTACCGTCTCCTCGCCATCGTCACCGCCGTCAGTCTGGTTCTCGACCAGGCGACCAAGCTCTATGTCGATGCCAACTTCGCACTGTACGAATCGGTCCCGGTCATCGAGGGGTGGTTTCACCTCACCTACATTCGCAACAAGGGGGCCGCCTTCGGCATCCTCTCCAGCGGGGCAATGCGCATCCCGTTCTTCATCGGCATTGCGGTCATCGCCCTGGGCGCCATCCTCTGGTACCTGCGCAGCCTGCGCGCCGACCAGAAACTGGCCGCCTTTTCCCTGGCACTGATCTTCTCCGGGGCGCTGGGAAATTTGATCGACCGCATCCGGCTCGGCGAAGTCATCGACTTCCTCGACGTGTTCTGGCGCCACCACCACTGGCCGGCTTTCAACGTTGCCGATTCGGCCATCTGCGTCGGCGTGACCTTGCTGATCTGGGAGATGTGGCAGGACGAACGGCGCATCCGCCGCGAACGCCGGCATCCGGCGGGATGATCCCTTGCGGCATGCGCCGGCAGGGGGTTGTCCAGCCGGCTTTTTTCTGGTAAAGGAAAGTGCTCGTTAAACGGACCGGGAGAGAGTGTTATGATCAGTGCCTTCGAACTCGCTCAGGGCCGCCTCCGCCAAATCCAGATCGACTCCCTCGACGATCTCCGCCAGTGCCATCCGGTCTGGGTCGACTGCCTCGACACCAGCGAGGAGGAGCGCCTGTGGGTCCAGGAAGTATTCGGCATCGATCTCCCCGAAGAGGACGAAGTTGACGACCTCGAGGCCAGCGCGCGCTTCTTCGAGAAAGACGTCGACAACGGCCACGAACTCCATATCCGCTCCGACTTCTTCCGCGAAGAGGACGAGGTCGGCGAAAACGTGCGCGTCGCCTTCATCCTCAAGAACTCGGTGCTCTTCAGCGTTCACGAGGAGGACCTGCCGCAGTTCCGCCTGCTGCGTCTGCGCGCCCGTCGCCAGCCCGACTACGTCGAGGATGAGAAGGACATCCTTCTCGAGATGTTCGCCGCCGACGCCGAGTATTCGGCCGACGTCCTCGAGGGAATCTACAAGCGCCTCGACGCCTTCGGCGAGAAGGTGCTCGGCACCCACCTGACCGACGAAAACGCCGGCGACGTTCTCGGCAGCATCGCCCGCGAGGAGGATCTCAACGGCCATATCCGCCGCAACCTGATGGACACCCGGCGCGCCGCCTCGTTCCTGTTGCGCAACAAGCTGCTCAATGCCGAACAGACCGAGGACGTTCGCCAGATCCTGCGCGACATCGACTCCCTCGACGGGCATACCGCGTTCCTCTTTGAAAAGCTCAACTTCCTGATGGACGCCACGGTCGGTTTCATCAACATCAACCAGAACAAGATCGTCAAGATCTTCTCGGTGGCGGCGGTGGCCCTGCTGCCGCCGACCCTGATCGCCAGCATCTACGGCATGAACTTCCGCTTTCTCCCCGAGCTTGAGTGGCAATACGGCTACCCCTTCTCTCTGGGCATGATGGTGGTCTCCGTGGCCATCCCCTTCTGGTACTTCCGCCGCAAGGGGTGGCTGAAATAGCACCTGTGGATTTGCACAGTTCCCGGATGCAGATTCCTCACCGAATATTTACGAGTTGCCACGTTCCCCGCAGCCCGGCCCGGCGTTATAGTTTCAGTTAACGAAGACAAGAAACTTCTTCACGAACAGCCTCCTAACTTGACCCTGTGGCTTACCTCCTGCCACAGGGTATTTTTTTGCCGATTCCCGCTGTAAATCCTTGTGCTATGATAGTTGCGCATCCTGAACGCAAAGGAGCGCTCCCCGATGGAGACCATCAAAACCGCAAGCTTCGAATACCTCATCGATCTGGCCAAGGAGAACCCGGACGGGGGGTACACCTTCATCCTCGACGGCGCCAGTTACCAGATCCGGGACGTCCTGGAAATCTCCGCCATCGCCACCCGGCACGGGTATATCGTCATCTACTGAAGCGGTCAGGAGAAAACGGAAGGAGCCCCGTGCTCGAACGCTATCGCCAGCGGCTTTCCCCGGCCGTCAAATACTGGATCTTCCTGCTCGGCATCGTCGGACTGATCTTCGCGGTCATCTTCGCCAGCTTCATCGCCTCCTACCTGAATCAGGAACCGGCCGACCGCCTTGTCGTCGCCGAGCTTTTCCCCAAACTGGTGGCCTTTCCCTTTTTCGGGGCCCTGGTTCTGGTCATGGTCATCGGCACCCTGGTGCGCTGGCTGTTCCTCGACTACATCATCCCCATCCTGCGCATGGCCGAACAGACCCGTTTGATCACCGTGGCCAACCCGGAGTACCGCGTGAGCGTCAAGGGAGCCCCCGAAGTGCTGGCCCTGGCGGCCGTCATCAACGAGTCGGCAGCGACTTACCAGACCCTGCGCGAGGAGGTCGATGCCCGCATCGAGGTCGCGAACCTGGCCCTCAAGGCCGAGCGCAACCGCTTTGCCGCACTCCTTTCCGAACTGCCCCACGGGGTTGTGGTCTGCAACAGCGAAGGGCAGATTCTCCTCTACAATCGCAAGGCCCAGCACCTGCTGGAAGAAGCCGCCCCGACGGCGGAATACCGGCAGCAGCCGGTTGGCGCCGGCATCGGCCTCGGCCGCTCGATCTTCGGCCTTCTCGACCGCGAGCCGATTGCCCACGCCCTGGAACTGATGGCCCATACCCTGCGCCGCAGCCAGGTCAAGCCGGCCCTGGGATTGATGACCAAGCTGTGCGGCGAACGTTTCATTCGCGTCAACATGGCCCCGGTCACCGCCCCCGATGAAGAGCCTCCGCTGCTGAGCGGCTTCGTGCTGACCCTGGAGGACATCACCGGGGAGATCGCCGCCGACAACGAACGCGACTACCGGCTGCAGCGGGTCATCGATGCGGTCCAGCATTCCCTCGGCGAGCTCAACAAGCAGATGACCATGGTGTGCGCCCTGCCGGGGATCGGCTCAGCCGTCTGTTATCAGCACCGGCAGGGCGTCGAGCATCTCACGACGGCGCTGGAAAAACACCTGGCGCTGGCCCGCGAACTTTACACCCGGCAGCGTCTGGATTTCGCCACCCGGGAGAATGTCCTGGGAGAAACCCTGCTGCTGATCCTGCAGAAGGAGCTGCGCCAGAGATTTCCGCTGCAAGCCGATGCCGGCATCGCTTCGAACTGCTGGCTGCAGATCGACAGCTACGCGATTGTCCAGATGGTCACCCATCTGGCGGGGTGGCTTGTGGCCGAGCACGGCGTCGCGCGGATCGACCTGCAGCTGGCCGCGGTCAGCGAGGAGCTGGCCGCACTGACCGTCGCCTGGCAGGAACCGCTTGCCGAAAGCGCTCTCCGTAACTGGGCAGAGTCGCCACTGTTCATCGACAGCGAGGGGCGTACCGACACCCCGCAGAGCATTGCCGCCGGCCACGGCGGACAGATCAGCCCCGTCGTCGGGGACGATGGCCGCTGTCGGGCCCTGCGCATCGCCCTGCTGGTGGCGTTGACCGAAGAGGTCGAAGGCTGGCGGAGCCAGGTCGCACCGCGGCCGGTCTACTACGAGTTCGATCTGTTCCATCAGCCCGGCCAGAAAGCGCTCGGTCATCTCCCCTTGCGCAAACTGACCTACGTGGTCTTTGACACGGAAACCACCGGACTCGATCCGGCCGGCGGCGATGAGATCATCCAGATCGGCGCGGTGCGCGTCGTCAACAACCGGCTGCGCAATGAAGAGAGCTTCGACCAGCTGGTCAACCCGCAGCGGCCGGTCCCGGAGAGTTCCGTACAGATTCACGGGATCGCCCCGGAACTGCTCAAGAGCCAGCCGCCGATCGCCCGGGTTCTGCCACAGTTCCACCAGTTCGTGGGCAATGCCGTACTGGTCGCCCACAATGCCGCCTTCGACATGAAGATGCTGCAGATCAAGGAGGCGGCCTGCGGGGTGCGCTTCGACCAGCCGGTCCTCGACACGCTGCTGCTCTCCTCGATCGTGCACCCCCACCAGGAAGGGCACTCCCTGGACACCATCGCCGCCCGCCTGAACGTCACCATCGTCGGCCGGCACACCGCCCTCGGTGACGCCCTGGCGACCGCGGAAGTCCTGCTCAAACTGATCCCCTTGCTGGAAGCCCAGGGGGTTGTGACTCTCAACGACGCCCTGACCGCCTCGGCGCGCTCCCCTTACGTCAAGATCAAGTATTGATGGACCGGTATTTTTCGCGTAACGTTGTCTGCACCTGCCGCAACGGCAGGACACACCCCCACCTCAAGGAGGTTCCCATGCGCAAACTCTTCCCCCTGCTGATCGCCGTGCTGCTCCTTGCCGGCCTCGCCCTGCCGGTCGTCGCCGCGGAAACCAAGGCGGCACCCGCCGCCAAACCGGCTGCGGCCAAAGTCGAGCTGCTCGACATCAACAGTGCCACCGAAGCCCAACTCAAGACCCTCCCTGGCATCGGCGACGCCTACGCCAAAAAAATCATCGCCGGCCGGCCCTATGCCAAGAAGGACCAGCTCAAATCGAAGAACATTCTCCCGGCGGCGACCTACGACAAGATCCAGGACAAGATCATCGCCAGTCAGAAGAAGTAGCCGCCAATCCCGATGACGGCCCTTTCCGTCACCCCGCTGCGATCACGGCCCGGTGCCGAGGCTATCCTGCCGCTGCACCGGGCCGTGCTGGCCCGCGCCGAACTGGTCGATCTGCTCAACAGCCTGCCCTACCTGGCCCTGGTGGTTGACGCATCGCGGCAGATCGTCTTTGCCAACCAGGCGCTCCTGGACACCTTCGGGCTGCATGCGCTTGAAGAAATCATCGGCCGCCGCCCCGGGGAAATCCTGGCCTGCCTGCAGGCCGGCGAGCACAGTGGCGGGTGCGGGGCCACCGAGAGCTGCCGGCATTGCCAGGCGGCGCTCACCGTCGCCACCTGCCTGGACACGCTCAGCCGCGTGACCGCTGAAGCCCGGGTGAGCGCCCGCCGCGGCGAGCGGCTGGTCGCCTACGACCTGCGGGTGACCGCCACCCCCCTCCACCTGGCCGGGGACACCCTGGCCATGATTTATCTCGAGGACATCAGTGCCGCCAAACGCCGCGAGCACCTGGAGAAGATCTTCCTCCACGACCTGCTCAACAGTATCGGCAGCCTGCAACTGCTGACCGATCTCGCCCCCGAGCTGCGCACCGCGCAATGGCCGGGGCTCCTGTCCAGGCAGGTCGAATTGCTGACCGACGAGGTGCAGGCCCACCGCCTGCTCGCCCTTGCCGAGCAGGAGCAACTCGAGACCGACATCTCCTGTGTGCCAGCCGCTCTCCTTCTCGAAGAGGCCCTGGCCGGGAGCAAGGCGCTCGCCGGACAGCGTGGCGTTGCTCTGGCCATCACCTACCCCGACACCCCCGTTTATCTGGCCACCGACCTCAGGATCGCCCGGCGGGTGGTCCTCAACGCCGTCAAAAATGCCGTGGAGGCGGCCGCTGCCGGCGACCCGGTCAGCATCGAGGTCCGTGAGGGCGAGTCCCACGTAAGGATCAAGGTCTGGAATCCTCAGCCGATCCCCGAGGCGATCCGCCACCAGCTGTTTCAGCGCTCCTTTTCGACCAAGGGGCCCGGGCGGGGGCTGGGCACCTACAGCATGCGCCTGCTGCTCGAGGACTACCTCAACGGCCGAATCGAGATTCGCAGCGATGCGCAGGGCACTTCCTGCCTTCTCGACTTCCCTTCGCTGGCAAGCTATCTGGATCTCAGCAGCTAAGCGCTCGCCTCTGTCATGGCAAAAAGCAAAACAGGGGGGACGGAATAGCATTCCGTCCCCCCTGTTGCTGGCGCCACCGGCTGTGCTCTATTCGTAGCGCAGCGCGTCGATCGGGTTGAGCCTGGCCGCCTTGCGCGCCGGGTAGAAGCCGAAGAAGATGCCGACGGCGGCGGTAAAAGCCACCGAGCCGAGAATCACGAGCGGGCTGACCATAATGACCGTCCCCATCAGCTTGCCGAGCAGCGCTGCCCCACCGACGCCGGCCAGGATGCCGATGATCCCGCCGATCAGGCTGAGAATCATCGCCTCGATCAGGAACTGCCAGAGAATGTCGGCGGGACGGGCGCCAACCGCCATGCGGATGCCGATCTCGCGGGTACGCTCGGTGACCGAAACCAGCATGATGTTCATGATGCCGATCCCGCCGACATTCTCTGGCAGTTCCTGAT
>CAZRTZ010000066.1:0-13089 GCA_964603155.1 uncultured Geobacteraceae bacterium
TTATAGTTCCATTCGAAACAGCGGCAGCCGCGACATCTCGCGGGGCTCCGACCGGAGTTTCAGCCGCCCTGCCGACAGCGGTTTCCGTCGTTCCTCGCCAGGGCAGGTTTCCGACCGCATGGCCACCCAGCGTCCGACGGGTGGCGACCGTCTCAGCCAGGGCAACCGACCGTCTCAGCAACCGGCCCGTGACGGCAGCCGACTCAGCGATCTGAAGGCCGCCGGGATCGGGGCCGGGGCTGCAGCCGGCATCGGGGCTGGAGCATCGCAGCTCCCCGCCGGAGGACGGGGGGAGCGCCTGAACTCCTCGCAAAAAGACCAATTGCGGCAGAAGTTCGAGCAAAGCGGCGGGCTCAAACCGTCGCAACTGCCAAACCGTGACCGCGGGCAGAGTCAAGGGAACCGGGAGCAGAATCGGCAGGATCGCCAGGACCAGCGCGGGCAGAACCAGCAGGAGCGTCAGGACCGGCGGGATCAAGCCCGCGAGGACTTTAACGACAATCGGGAGCAACGTCGCGAGGACTGGCAGAATTACCGCAACCAGGTCCGCGAGGACTGGCAGGACTGGTATGAGGACGAGTACGACGACCATTGGCACCACGGCTGGAGTTCCCACTGGTGGTACGGCTACCCGGTGAGTATGGTGTCGTACTCCTTCTACATCTACGATACTCCGCCTTGTTCCAAAACCGTGGTCATCAACCAGGCAACCGGCCAGACCACCTACTACTACTGCAACTCGGTCTGGTACCAGCCGGCTTATTCCGCCGGCGAGGTCAAGTACGTCGTCACCGCGCCACCGGCCGGTGGCGAACTGACCTCCATCCCCGACCCCTACAAAGTCACCGTCGGCGGCCAGGACTATTACGTCAGCAATCACGTCTTCTACCAGAAGCTCACCCGCGACGGGAAAACCGTGTATGTTACCGTCGACGCCCCTCCAGGGGCACGGGTGCCGTCCATCCCGGAATACGCCGTGGAGATCGAGCACGAGGGACAGTCGTACTACCGTTTCGACAAGATCTTTTATACGAAGCAGGGGGATGCCTTCGTGGTGGTGAAGAATCCCGGGGTCGAGTGACCTCTGGCAGTCATCCACTGGCAACTGTTGAATAGTCACGAGATGAGGAGGAGCTTTGAATGCGGCTGTTGACGTTGCTGCTGTTCGGACTGTTGCTTTCCACCTTCCCGGCGCTCGCCGCCGGTGACGATTACGATTACCCGCATGCCGACCCGCTGGTTGCCACTATTCTCGGCACCCCATCGGGGCAGCGGGCGCCGCTGGCTGAAGACCTCCCCGTCAGGCTCATTGACCTTGAAGTCCTCCCCGACCACAAGGTTCCCGACATCTTCTGGTATAACGAGAAGCTGCGCTGCTCGCTGGCCTATCAGAAGCAGAAGGCGCCGCTGATTTTCGTGGTGGCGGGTACCGGCGCCGGCTTCAACTCCGACAAGATGCTGGCCCTGCAGAGCATCTTCTATCAGGCCGGCTTCCATGTGGTCGGTATCTCGTCACCGACCCATGCCAACTTCATCACCGCCGCCTCCGGGTCGGCGGCTCCTGGCGTCCTGCGTCGGGACGCCCGCGATCTCTACCGGGTGATGCAGAAAGTTTACGAAGAGGTCAAGGACGACATCGACGTCAGCACCTTCCATCTCGCCGGCTACAGCCTCGGCGGGGCGCAGGCTGCGTTTATCAGTCAGCTTGACGATGAGGTCAAGGTCTTCAACTTCACGAAAGTCCTGATGATCAACCCGCCGGTCAGCCTGTACAACTCGGCCTCCCGCCTCGACCGGATGCTGGACGAAAACGTGCAGGGCGGCGCGGCCGGAGCGGGGACCTTCCTGCGCGAGCAGATGAACCGCCTGGCGCAGATCTACAGCGCCAGCGACTTCGTCAAGTTCGACAACGAGTTCCTCTACAACATCTACCGTAACGCTTCCGAACCACCGAAGGAGAACAATCTCGCCGCCCTGATCGGCATCAGCTTCCGGATCTCGGCGGTCAACATGATGTTCGCCACCGATGTCATGACCCAGTCCGGCTTCGTCGTTCCCAAGGGGGCGGAGCTCGACAACAACGACGATCTCGACGACTACTTCCGCACCCTCACCTATATTTCCTTTGCCCGCTACCTGGACGAACTGCTCCTGCCGATCGCCCAGGCCGGCAACTCCCAGGTGACCCGCCAGCAGGTCATCGACGGCTCGAGCCTGGTCGCCATCGAGGAGTATCTGCGCAAAACCGGGAAAATCGGCGTGGTCACCAACGCCGATGACCTCATCCTCGACGCCGCGGAACTCGACTATCTGCGCAGTGTCTTCGGCTCACGGGCAAAGATCTACCCGACCGGTGGCCATTGCGGCAATATCGACCATCAGCAGGTGGCCAGCTACCTGGCCGCCTACTTCACCCAGTCTGGGGCAGAAGGAGCGAAGCCATGAAGACTCGTCGCCTGTCGCTGCTTCTTCTGACCCTGCTGCTCCTCAGCGGATGCGCCGCAACCGCTCCGCAGGGGAAGGCCAAATATGCCCTGGCGGATTTCGAGCCGCCGGGGAAGGAGCGGCCGCTCGATGTCGCCGATCCGATCGAGCCTGCCAACAAGGAGCTGTACCGCTTCAACTACTACTTCGACCGCTACCTGTTCCTGCCGGTGGTCAACGGCTACGAATATGTCATGCCCGACTACGCCGAACAGCGTGTGTCGAACTTCTTCGACAACCTCGGCGAGTTCGGCAACTTCACCAATGCGGTCCTGCAACTCAAGCCGAAATCCGCCGGGATCACCCTGTCACGCTTCCTGATCAACACAACCGTTGGCATCGGCGGGCTGTGGGATCCGGCCAGCAACTGGAACCTGCAGCGCCAGGACGAGGACTTCGGTCAGACCCTCGGCCGCTACGGAGCCGGCAACGGCCCCTACGTGGTCCTGCCGATCCTCGGACCGTCCAACGCCCGTGACACCACGGGGCTGATCGCCGACACCGCAATTTCATCGGCGGTCGACCCGCTCAACTTCGATCACAACGAAGAGCTGGCAATCCCTTACCAGGCCGGACGGGCCATCGATACCCGGCACCGGCAGCCGTTCCGCTACTACAAAAGCGGCTCGCCCTTTGAATATGAACTGGTGCGCCTGCTTTACACGGAGAAACGCAAATTGCAGATCGCCAAATAGGGCGGTTTATTGATATTCGCTGTATTAGGGATATTCTTTTGTCTGTTACGGTATGCTACCGGCAA
Organism: uncultured Geobacteraceae bacterium; assembly: GCA_964603155.1. Classification (GTDB taxonomy): domain Bacteria; phylum Desulfobacterota; class Desulfuromonadia; order Desulfuromonadales; family BM103; genus VAUL01. The sequence goes on from CAZRTZ010000066.1 coordinate 3,245, forward strand.
TCGATTGCTGCAATTGTCGGTGCCAACTTTGATCTTCGGCCACAAGATTGATCTTTTTGCAGAAAGGGAGCTGCCCCTTATGATCTCGATGCGCCTTATCCCGCCGATCTACCGATTGACCCCTGTCGCGCTCCTTGGTCTGCTGGCCTGCTTCGGCTGTGACAAACCGGCGCCGCCCCCACCACCGCCGGCCGAGGTGGTTGCCTTGACCCTGGCACCGCAGGAGGTCCCGGACCGCGTACAGTTCGTGTCGCAGGTGGAGAGCTCCCACCAGGTGGAAATCCTCGCCCGCGTCAGTGGCTTCCTCGATAAAATCACCTACAAAGAGGGGGATCTGGTCAGTGCCGGACAGGTGATGTTCCGCATCGACCCGAAACCGTTCGAAGCGGCCGTCGCAGCCGCCAAGGGCGAAGTTGCCAGCCGCGAAGCCGAACTTTGGACCGCCCAGGCCAATCTCAACCGGGTCAAACCGCTGGCTGCCCTCGACGCCGCCAGCAAGAGCGACTTGGACAATGCCACCGGCTCGACTCAGGCAGCCGAGGCTGCTCTCTATTCGGCCAAGGCCAATCTTGACAAAGCCCAACTTGACCTGAGCTATACTGTCATTCACGCTCCGGTCGCCGGCGTCGCCGGCGAGGCTTTCTTCCGCGAAGGCACCTATCTGAACGCCAATGCCGGGGCCCGCCTGAGCTACGTGGCCAAGCTCGATCCGATCTGGGTCACCTTCAGCGTGTCGCAGAACCAGATGGCCCAGCGCCAGCAGGAGATCGTCGCCGGCCAACTGGTGCCCCCACCAAACCGGGACTACAGCATCGAGGTGGAACTCTCCGACGGCAGTCTTTATCCCTTCGAGGGGAAGCTGAACTTCATCTCGCCGACTTTCAACCAGGAGACCGGCACCTTCCTGATCCGGGCCGAACTCCCCAACCCGCAAGGGGTGCTGCGCCCCGGCATGTTCGTCAAGACCACGGTCAAGGGGGCGGTGCGTCCCAACAGTATCGTCGTGCCGCAAAAAGCCGTCCAACAGACCGACAACGGCCACGTGGTCTTTGTCGCCAGTCCGCAGGGAACCGCCGAAGTCCGCCCGGTCATCGTCGGCGACTGGATCGGCAGCGACTGGCTCATCAAGCAGGGGTTGAAAGCCGGTGATCAGGTCATCACCGACGGCTTCCAGCGCCTCAAGCCAGGCGCCCCGATCAAGATCACCACCAGCCAGAAGCAGGGAGCCGCGGCCAGTCAGGTCGCGGCTGTTACGCCGGCGGCAACACCAACCCCGGCTCCAGCCGCCAAGGCCGAACCCGCCAAACCGGCTCAGGCTCAGGAAGCAGCGCCAGCAGCCGAAAAGCCGGCAGCCGCACCTGTGGCCCCGGCCAAACCTGCGGCTGCCCCGTCGGTCCCAGCTGCGCCAGCCAAACCGGCAGACAAGGCGCCGGCCAAGACCTCATCCGCCAAACCAGTGGAGCAGCCCGTCAGCAAATCCGCCCTGGTCAGCAAGACAGCCCCGGCCAGCAGGCCGGCAGCCGCGCCGGGCGGCACCGTCATCCCCTCGGGGCAACTGCTCCTCGGCATGCTGGCCAACCACGACCAGGCCAAGGCCGAGCAATACGCCGCCAATCTGGAAAAAGTCCTTGGCCAGCCGGTCGCCATCCGCCTGTTCGAGGATGAAACCACCCTGGTCAAATGGTTTCGCCAGTATCGCATGCTCGACCTGGCGATCATCCCGAGCAAGGATCGCAGCGATCTCCTCGCCGGCGACTACCAGCTATTGCAGAGCGCCCGCCTGGAAAAACTGGTGGCCCGGCGCGACCTCCCCGCCGATGTTCTCAAGAAGCTGACGACGGGGCTGGCCAGCAATCGTCAGCCGGATTCTTCGCAGATTCTCCCGGCGCAGATCGCTCCGTCGATCGTTGTGGCCGCCAACTAGACGGAGCCGACCATGGCCAGTTTCTTCATAGACCGTCCGGTCTTCGCCGCCGTCATCTCCATCATCCTGACCCTGGCCGGGGCGGTGGCGATGAACGCGACTCCCGTCGCCCAGTACCCGGACATCGCCCCGCCGACCGTCCAGGTCAGCACCACCTACCCCGGGGCCACCGCCGAGGTCATCGCCAATACCGTCGCCGCACCGATCGAGCAGCAGGTCAACGGCGTCGACCGCATGACCTACATGTCGTCGACCAGTTCGTCAACCGGAAACATGACGCTGACCGTCACTTTCGAGCCGGGAACCGACCCGGACATGGCCCAGGTCAACGTGCAAAACCGCGTCAACCAGGCATCGGCCAAGCTTCCCACGAGCGTCGCCCAACAGGGGGTCACCGTCGAGAAACGCTCGCAGGCGTTCATGATGGTCATCAGCCTCTTCTCCCCGGACAACCGCTACGATCAGACCTACCTGTCGAACTACGGCAATCTCTATCTGCTCGACGCGATCAAGCGCATCCCCGGGGCCAACCTCTCCAGCATGTTCCCGGTGCCGGACGTCGCCATGCGGATCTGGCTCAAGCCCGACCGCCTGGCCCAGATGGGGATCACCTCCCAGGAGGTAACCGCCGCCATCCAGCGCCAGAACAAGGCCTACGGCGTCGGCCAGATCGGCCAGAACCCGAGCACCACCGGCACCCAGCAGAGTTTCGTGGTCACCACCCAGGGGATGCTGGTCAAACCGGAGGAGTTCGAGAGCATCATCCTGCGCACCGACCAGAACGGCACCGCCATTGTCCGCCTCAGGGACGTCGGCTACGCCGAACTGGGGACCAAGGACTACTCCATCGCCAGCAAGGTCAACGGCCAGCGCGCTGTGGCCATCGTCGTCTACCAGCAGCCGGGGGCCAACGCCATTGAGACCTCCAAGCAGGTCCGGGCGCTGATCGACGAGATCAAGCCGAATTTCCCGGCCGGCCTCGAGTACAAGATCGTTCTCGACACCTCCAAGTTCACCGAGGCTTCCATCGAGAAGGTCGTCCACACCTTCTTCGAGGCGGTGGTACTGGTCGTTCTGGTCGTCTTCCTCTTTCTGCAGAGCTTCCGCGCCACCATCATTCCGATCCTGGCCGTGCCGATCGCCATCATCGGCACCTACATCGGCATCTACATGCTCGGCTTCTCTACCAACATGCTGACCCTGTTCGGCATGATCCTCGCCATTGGCCTGGTGGTCGACGACGCCATCATCGTCGTCGAGAGCGTCGAGCACAACATGGCGACCCTGCACATGACGCCGATGGAGGCCTCGAAAAAAGCCATGTCCGAACTGGCCGGGGCGCTGATCGCCATCGTCCTGGTGCTCGGTTCGGTCTTTTTGCCGGTCGCCTTCCTCGGCGGCATGACCGGCACCCTCTACAAGCAGTTCGCCATCACCATCGCCATCTCCATGGTCCTCTCCGGGGTCGTCGCCCTGACCCTCTCCCCGGCTCTGGCCGCGCGCATCCTCAAGCCCGGCCACCACGAAAAGAAGGGGTTCTTCCTCTGGTTTGAGAACAGCTTTACCAAGGTCACCAACCTGTACGTCGGCGGGGTGCGCTTCCTTATCAACAACAAGCTGATCGGCGTCGGCCTGTTCGGCGGCCTGATCGTCGCCATCGTCTTCCTCGGCAAGATGGTCCCCGGCAGCTTCGTTCCCGAGGAGGATCAGGGTTATATCTTCGTCGCCAACATGATGCCGGACGCGGCCAGCCTGGAGCGCACCGTCGCGGTCAGCGACAAGGCCTCCGCCCTGCTCCGCGAGAACCCGGCCATGTCCGACGTGGCCCAGCTCGACGGCTACAGCATCCTCGACAGTCAGAACAAGACCAACGCCGCCCTGATGTTCGCCTCCCTCAAACCTTACGAGGAACGCAAGGGGAAGGAGGGGACGGCCTTTGCAGTGGTCGCCGAGGCCAGGAAGAAGTACGCCGGGGTCAAGGAGGGGGTGGTCATCCCGCTCAACCCGCCGTCGATTCCGGGTCTGGGCACTACCGGCGGCTTCGAGTTCTACATCCAGAGCAAGGGGGGGGGGACTCCCCAGGACCTGGAGAAAGCCACCAAGGCGTTCATCGCCAAGTGCCGGGAGCAGAAAGAGCTGTCCGGCATCTCCACCACCTTCTCAGCGTCGCAGCAGCAGCTGTTCCTCGACCTCGACCGCGCTCGCGCCGAAATCCTCGGCGTCCCGGTCAACGCCGTCTATGAAACGCTGCAGGCCTACTTCGGCTCGGCCTACATCTCACAGTTCACCCAGTTCGGGCGCATCTGGCAGGTCATCATCCAGGCCCGCCCCGAATATCGCGATCAGCCGGAGGACTTCAACCAGATTTTCGTCCGCTCGAACAACGGGCAAATGATCCCGATGTCGGCCCTGATGACCGTGCGTTACATCCCCGGCGCCAACCTGCTGACCCGCTTCAACGGCTTCCCGGCCGCCAAGGTCACCGGCAGCCAGGCGGAAGGGTACAGCACCGGCCAGGCTATCGCCACCATGGAAGCGGTCGCCGCCGAGGTTCTCCCGCAAGGCTACGGCTTCGCCTGGGCCGGGCAGGCCTACGAGGAGAAGAAGGCCGGGGGCACCTCCTCGCAGGCATTCATCTTCGGTATCATCATGGTCTTTTTGATCCTGGCCGCCCAGTACGAGAAGTGGTCGCTCCCCTTCGGCGTGGTCCTCTCGGTGCCCTTCGCGGTATGCGGCGCCCTGCTCCTGACCTGGATCTGCGGACTTGAGAACGATGTCTACTTCCAGGTCGGCCTGGTCACCCTGGTCGGCCTGGCGGCCAAAAACGCGATTCTCATCATCGAGTTCGCCGCGGAGAACCGCAAGGCCGGGATGGCCACCGCCGAGGCGGCGATCGAGGCGGCGCGCATGCGCCTGAGACCGATCGTCATGACCTCGCTGGCCTTCATCCTCGGCTGCGTGCCAATGGCCATTGCCACCGGCGCCGGCGCCAACAGCCTGCGCGCCATCGGCACCGGCGTCATCGGCGGGATGCTGGCCTCGACCTGCATCGCCTCGTTCTTCGTCCCGCTCTTCTTCGTCCTGCTCGAGGATGCCACCGGCTTCTTCTCGCGCAAAAAGAACGGGGCCGTTCCCCCCGCACCATCCCACGGAGGTTCCGGCCATGCGTAACCGGCTGTTCATTCTCTGCATCTCGCTCCTGCTGACCGCCTGCACGGTCGGCCCGGATTATGTGAAGCCCACAGTCGCCACCCCGCCGACCTGGCGGGTCAGCTACGAGAGTGCCGCCGGGCTGGCTGACACCGCCTGGTGGGAGCGCTTCGAGGACCCGGCGCTCAACAACCTGATCGTTGCCGCCCTGCGCGAGAATCTCGATCTGCTGGTCGCCGCCGCCCGGGTCGATGAATACCTTGGCCGTCTGCAGACCAGCCGGTCCGAGTTCTTTCCGCAGATCGGCGCCGGCGGTATCGTCTCGCGCCAGGACCAGAGCGACACCATCTACGAAATCCCGCGCAATTACGGACCAGAGAACTACTACGAAGGGACGATCAACACCACCTGGGAGATTGACATCTGGGGGCGCGTGCGCCGCGCCAACGAGGCCGCCCGCGCCGAACTGCTGGCCAGCGAGGAGGCCCGCCGCGCGGTGGTGCTGAGCCTGACCGCCAATGTCGCCAGCGCCTACATCACCCTGCGCGGCTACGATCGGCAGTTGGAGATCGCCCGCGCCACCGAGCAGGTCTACGCCGACTCGCTGAAGATCTTCAAACTGCGCCATCAGTACGGCACCGTCTCGCAGGTAGAGGTCAGCCAGGTCGAGTCGCAGTACGAGGTCGCCCGCCAGGCAATCCCGCAGTACGAGGCTGCCGTCGCCCGCCAGGAAAACCTTCTCGGCCTCCTGCTCGGGCGCACTCCCGCCGCTATCGAGCGTGGCAAGAGCATCGATGAACTGGCGATCCCCGGCATCCCGGCCGGGCTGCCGTCGGAGCTGTTGACCCGCCGTCCGGACCTCCTCCAGGCCGAGCAGCAACTGATCGCCGCCAACGCCCGCATCGGCGTGGCCAAGGCCCTCTACTTCCCGCGCGTCTCCCTGACCGGCGCTTACGGCACCGCCAGCATCCACTCCGACCGGCTCTTCGACGGGCCGTCGGAAGTCTGGCGCCTGGGAGGTAACGTGTTGGCGCCGATCTTCACCTTCGGTGCCATCGAGGGGCAGGTCCGGGCCTCCGAAGCCCAGCAGCGCCAGGCCCTGTTTGCCTACCGGCAGGCAATCCTCAACGCCTTCCGCGACGTCGAGGATGCCCTGATCAGCACCACCAAGGGGCGTGACCAGCTGGCGGCGCAGACCCGCCAGGTGGCGGCCCTGACTACCTATGCCCAGCTGGCCAAGCTGCAGTACGACGCCGGCAAGACCGGCTATCTGCAGGTGCTCGATGCCGACCGCACACTGTTCGATGGCCAGCTTTCCCGCGTGCAAACCCAGGCCGGGACGCTGGTGGCGCTGATCGATGTTTACCGGGCCATGGGCGGCGGCTGGGTCGACAAGGCCGACATGATTGCCAACCCGTCGGCCCAACCTCAGGCCAGTGCCGCAGCACCCGCCAGCCAGACTTCAACAAAAATGAACTAGGTACCTTTCAATCTGAAACACAAAAGGCCCGGAGCGTCAGCCCGGGCTTTTTGACTCAGGATACTGCCCATGCTTTTAAAGCAAAACCAGCATATTCGTCTCCACCGCCTCTTCTTTGAAGGCTTCTCGGCTATGGATCTTGCCGAGCCTCTGGTCTCCTTCGATACCGGGGCGCAGGCCAGCGAGGTTCAGAAATTTCTTCTCGGCAAAGGCTTTGATCTGGTGGGAGTTCGTGAGGACGGGCTGGTTTGCGGCTATGCCCGGCGTGATGAATTGACCTCGGGCAGATGCGGCGACCACCTCATCCCGTTCCACCCGCAGGACGATCTGCTCCCGGAATCGGCCAGTCTGGTCGACGTCGTCCGCTCGCTGGCCATCAACCGGCAGTGTTTCATCACCATTCTCGACCAACCGACGGCCATCATCACCCTTGACGATCTGGAAAAACCGCCGATGCGCATGTTCCTGTTCGGGATCATTACCATCAGCGAGATGGTGATGACCGACATCCTGCGCAACAAGTACTGCGACAACCGCTGGCAGGCCCTGCTCTCGGCCAACCGCCTGGAAAAAGCCAGGGAGCTGCAGAAACTCCGGGAGATGCACGGCCATCAGGTCGACCTGGTCGATTGCCTGCAGTTCGGCGACAAGGGGTGGATCCTCTCCTACGACGAAAATTTCCGGCAGTCGATGGGCTACAGCTCGCGCCGGGAAATCCGCGAGGCTCTCAAGGAACTGGAAAACCTGCGTAACAACCTGGCCCATACTCAGGCCATCATCCCGACAGGATGGCAGCGGATCATCAACCTCTGCACTCGCATGGAGCGAAATTTCGGAGCGGTGCTCCGTCTGCAGCCCCAACCTGCAGGCACGCCCGATTCTGCCGGCGCAAGCCCCTTGTGCCGCGACACCAAGACGTTATAGTATTACTCGCGTCTAACCCTGGTTCCAACTTCTGCAGTGAGGAGGATCAGCATGCTGAAAAATATCGGTTTCCTCGGTCTGGGCACGGTGGGTCGCCACATGGCCACCAATCTCCTCAAGGGTCATTACAACCTGACTGTCTATGACTCGGATCCGGCCATTGTGGCGGAACTGGTCAAGGCCGGGGCCGTAGGCGCTGCTTCACCGCGTGAAGCGGCCAAGGGGAACGACCTGGTCATCTACATCCGTCCGGAAATAGAGCGTCTGCGCCCGGATATTTACGGCCCCGATGGCATCTTTGCCGGGATTGCTCCCGGTTCGATTCTGGTGGATATGGGGACCCACTCCTTGGAGAGCACCCTGGAGATCGCCGAGGAGGCCGCCAAACACCGGGTCATGTTCCTCGACGCACCGGTGTGGGGGACCAAGGAACATGCCGCCAACGGGTTGCTGACCATCCTGGCCGGAGGGGATCAGGCGCTGGTGTCGCGCTGCCGCGAATTGTTCTCCTTCTTCGGCCTCAACATCATCCATGTCGGCAACATCGGCGATGGCACGCGCATGAAATTCGTGGTCAACCTGGTGCAGGCCGAACTGATGGAGGCCCTCTCGGAGTCGATCGTCTTCGGCGAAAAACTGGGCTTCAGCATCAGCCAGATCCTCGAGGTGTTTGACTCAGGCGGAGTCGCTTCGCCGCTCTTCCATGCCAACGGCCGGACCATCGCCCGCGGCGATTTCACCCGCAACCTGGCCCTCAAGTACGTGCATGAGCATCTGGAACTGGTGCTCGAGCAGGCTAAAAAGGTCGGGATCGACCTGCCGGCAGCGCAAGTTGTCTGCAAGAACTACGGCCAGGGGGTCAAGGACGGCCGTGGCGAAGAGGACTTCTCGGCCATCGTCAAGGTGCTGCGCAAGTAATTCCGACCATCGCTCATCAGAAAAAAAAGCGGGGCGCCACCGTGAGGGGCGCCCCGCTTCGCTTTGAAGGTCGCATGCTGCTCCTAGAGCAAGGCTTTGACCGCCGCCAAGGCTGCCGTGTAATCCGGCTCGGCAGTGACTTCCGGGACCAGTTGCAGGTAGCTGATGCGATCCTTGGCGTCGATGATCAGCACGGCCCGTGCGGCCAGCTTGAGTTCCTTGATCAGCAGCCCGTAGTTGAGGACAAAGGAACGGTCCTGATAGTCGGACAGGGTCTTGACCCGCTCGATGCCGGCATTCCCGCACCAGCGCTTCTGGGCGAAGGGGAGATCGAGGCTGACGGTGTAGATCTCCACCTGTTCCGGCAGCTGCGCGGCCTCCTGGTTGAAGCGTCGGGTCATGCTGTCGCAGACCGGGGTATCGAGGGACGGGACCACGGTAATCAGGCGGATCTTGCCGGCACCGCTGGCCAGGGTCACAGGCTGCAGGCCGTTGTCGACCACCCGAAAGTCCGGGGCGGCATCGCCGACCTTGACCGGCTGGCCGAGCAGGGTCATCGGGTTCCCCTTGAAAGTAATTGCGCCGCTGCGTTCCTGGGTCATGAAATATCCTCCTGGCAAGGTTAAGTGTTGGATAATTCAACCATGGCGAGAAGAATTGTCAAGGATTGGCAATACGTCAACCCCGCTTGCCCCCGCAGTAGCTGTTCAACAGCCGGTTATGCCGCAGCGCCGGCAACCGGGCTGGCAGCCAGTACCGGGACGTGCGGCCAGGGCCGCGTAGTACTCCTGGCGAAGATAGTCGCGCCGGATCCCCTGGTCGAGGATCTCCCATGGGAAGAGTTCGTTCTCCCCCCGCTCCCGCAGCAGATAGAAAGCCGGATCGAGCCCGGCCTCGCGTCCGGCCGCCTTGAGTCCTTTGCCAGCGGCCAGCAGCGGCAGAACAGCAGCGACACGCCGGTCGCCACGGGCCAGGAAGCCCTGCAGTTCGGCACTGCGCAACGATTCGCACTGCAGGTCGACGTTAGGGAGCGGCCGGATCAGCTTCTGCAGCAGCCGGTATTTCTTCTCGAGGGTGGCGACCGGCTCCATCGCCGCCCATTGCAAAGGCGTCCACGGCTTGGGCACGAAGGGGTTGACCGAGAGGAGCAGCCGCCCCAATTTGCCGCGCGCCTTGCCGGCGGCTTCCCAGATCGTGCGAATCTTCCCCGTCAGGGTCGCGATGGCGGCAACATCGGCCTCGGATTCTCCGGGGAGGCCGATCATGAAATAGAGCTTGAGGTTCGGCACCCCGCCCTCGGCGATCAACTCCGTCGCCGCCAGTATCTGGCTCTCGTCGATCCCCTTGTTGACAGCGTCACGCATCCGCTGGCTGCCGGCCTCCGGGGCCAGCGCCAGCGTTTTGTGCCCGGACTTGACCAACACCTCGATCTGTTCCCCGTAGGGGTGG
>CAZRTZ010000067.1:0-12694 GCA_964603155.1 uncultured Geobacteraceae bacterium
CTCAACGACTCAACGACTCAACGACTCAACGACTCAACGACTCAACGACTCAACGGGACTCTGACTCAATGCCCGACATTTTCATTATCGGCTGTGGTGATATCGGTGTGCGCGTGGCCCGCCTGGAGCAGGCGAGGGGACATGGCGTGGCCGCTCTGACGCGGAGCGCTGCCGGTGCCGAGCGTCTGCGCGGCTTCGGTATCGAACCGGTCACGGGGGATCTCGATGAGGTCGCGTCCCTGGGGGACCTGTCGCTCGCCGGCAAACGGGTCTATTATTTCGCGCCGCCGCCGGGGGGCGGCCCGTGGGATACGCGCATGCGCAATTTCTGCGCCGCGATTGCTCCGGAGCAGGTACCGGCCAAGGTGATCTACATCAGTACCAGCGGGGTCTACGGCGACTGCGGCGGCGCATGGGTGACGGAGAGCACCCCGGTCAACCCGCAGACCAGCCGGGCCAAGCGGCGGCTGGATGCCGAGACGACGCTGTGCGCATGGGGGGAGCGCTGCGAGGTCGAGGTGGTGATCCTGCGGGTGACCGGAATCTACGGGCCGGGACGGCTGCCGCTGGCCCGGCTGCAGCAGGGGCACCCGGTTTTGCGCGAGGCGGAGTCGCCGCCGACCAACCGCATCCACGCGGACGATCTGGCCGCGGTTTGCCTGGCGGCGGCCGACCGGGCGGCTGATGGCGAAATTTTCAACGTCAGCGACGGCCAGCCGGGGACGATGACCCAGTACTTCAATGCGGCCGCCGACCTGCTCGGCTTGCCGCGGCCGCCGCAGGTCTCGATGGCGGAGGCGCAGCAGGTCATGACCCCGATGATGCTCTCCTACCTGACCGAAACCCGGCGTATGGACAACCGCAAGCTGCGGGAGCAGTTGGGGGTGGCACTGCGCTACCCGGAGCTGGAGAGCGGTTTGAAGAACGTGATCGAGCAATTGAACCAGCCCAACATGGGGTATTTGGGCTCAATGGGGCATTGAGACTTTGGCACGGGGCTCGAGGTACGAGAACCGAGGTAAGAACAGGAGAAGCAACTCCTGCAGCAAGGCCCTGCTGGTGTATGATTGACAGACTGCGGGCATAACGGGTTGTTCCCCATGCCCCGAACCTCAACCCTCGAACCTGCTTTTCGGAGAACAGCAATGACCCGTATAGCAATTATCGGCGCCGGCATTTCCGGTTTGTCCACAGCCCATGCCGTCGAACGCCTGGCCGCCGAACGCGGGCTGGACGTGGCGGTCACGGTGCTGGAGAAGGAATCACGCACCGGCGGCAAGATCTGGAGCATCAAGGACGAAGGGTTTTTGTGTGAATGGGGTCCGAACGGTTTTCTCGACAGCAAGCCGATGACGCTGGAATTATGCGAGCGGCTGGGAATCAGCGACCAGCTGGCGCGCTCCAACGATAACGCCCGCAAGCGTTTCATCTACTCGCAGGGCGAATTGCATCGCCTCCCGGAAAACGGGCCGATGTTCCTTCAGTCCAGGCTGATCAGCTGGCCCGGGAAGCTGCGCCTGGCGGGAGAGTTGTTCGTGCCGCCGCGGCGCGACGATGTCGATGAGACGCTGGCCGAATTTGCCCGCCGCCGGCTCGGGCCCGAGGCACTCGACAAGCTGATCGGGCCGATGGTGTCGGGGATTTTCGCCGGTGATCCGGAGACGATGAGCCTGCAAAGCTGCTTCCCGCGCATCCGCGAACTGGAGCGCGAATATGGCGGCCTGCTGCGGGCCATGGTCAAGATGGCGCGGCAGAAAAAGGCTGAGCGCAAGGCCGGCAAGCAGGTGTCCAGCGCCGCCGGCCCCGGCGGTGTGCTGACCTCGTTTGTCGATGGTATTCAGGCTCTCACCGATGCGACCGCCCGTCGCCTCAACGGCACGGTGCGCACCGGCGCGGCGGTGGCCGGCTTGCGGGCCCTGGACGGTGGCTGGGAAGTGGAACTGGACGACGGCGGCAAGCTGAGCGTGGAAGTGGTCATTTCTGCGGCGCCGGCCTATGTTTTGGGCGAGTTGTTGCGCCCTTTGGATCGCCATCTGGCCGAGTTGGTTCTCGGGATCCCTTACGCCTCGATGAATGTCATCTGCTGCGGCTACCAGCGCGAGCGCATTGCCCGCGACCTCGACGGTTTTGGCTACCTGATTCCGCGCAGGGAGGGGTGCCGCATCCTCGGCACGCTTTGGGATTCCAGCATCTTCCCGCGCCGTGCGCCGGAAGGGCACGTTCTGCTGCGCTCGATGATGGGTGGGGCTACCAATCCGGGGGCCAGCCAACTCAGCGATGCTGAAGTGCTTTCCCTCACCCTTGCCGATCTCGGCAAAATCATGGGGATTACCGCCAAGCCGGATTTTGTCAGAATCTTTCGCCACCCGCAGGCTATCCCCCAGTATCTGTCCGGACATGCCCGTCGTCTTGCCGCGATCGATGAACGCCTGCCGGAACATCCCGGCCTGTTCATCACCGGCAACGCCTTGTACGGCGTTGGCCTCAACGACTGCGTGCATGCCGCCAATCGCACGGCCGAACAGGTGGTCAAGGCTCTGGTCAGTGCCTCCTAAGGCCTTGTCGTGATACAAATAAAAAGCCGGAAGCGGTTAACCGCTTCCGGCTTTCTGTCGTTTTAAGAGGAGGCGCTTAGTTGACCGTCGCCTTGAGGGGAAGCGTACTGGCTGTCTGTTGGGCGGGCGCCGGTTCGACGCTGGTCAACGGCTTGGTTGCGGGCTCGGTGGCCGGCTCGAACTTCTCTGCCGGCGGAATCAGCACGTCCCTGGCTTCCTCCTCGCTGACGGCGTCGCCGAGTTCCTCTTCTTCCCCGGCCACTGCCTGGTCAAACAGGGTGACCCGTTCGCCGTTGGGCATCGCCGGGACAACTTCCGTTGCGGATGGAACCAGCAGATTCTCCGCAGTGACGAGCCCTTCGCTGCTCGCCGGGTCAAGATCTTTCTCCAGCAGCGAGATGCGCTTGGCACCGATATAGCGCTTTTGATAGTAAGGGTAGTCGAGACTTGTTACCACGACCCGGCGGCTGCGCGAGGAGGCGTGGATCATCTTGTTGTCGCCCAGGTAAATGCCGACGTGGGAGGGGAAGCGGGCATAGGTGCGGAAGAAGACCAGATCACCGGGCTGCAGGTCGTTGCGTTCGACTTTGGTGCCGACCCGGAACTGCTCGCGGGCGCTACGCGGCAGGTTGACATCGACTTCACGGAAGACCTGCTGGACAAAGGATGAGCAGTCGATCCCCCGGCGGCTGGTACCGCCAAAACGGTATGGGGTCGACAGGAAATTGAAAGCCACCTGCTGGAGTTCGCTTCCGGAGCCGTAGGCCATCTCCAGAATCTCATCCTCGTTGGCGTCCCCGGGCAGCAGGATCGGGTTGCGCTCCTCGTAGGGGTCGTTCAGGGCCAGTTGCTGCCCGATCTTCAGGTTGTTGTTACGCAGGCCGTTGAGGCGCTTCAGTTCCTTGACCGACACGTGGTTGCGGCGGGCGATGCTGGCCAGCGTTTCACCCTTTTTGACCACATGGACCTCGCGACTTGCGTAGCTCTTGCGGCTGCTTGTCGCGGGGGTGGCGGCGGCCACTGCGGAATCTTCGCTGGCCGGTGTGGCCAGGGCCAGCTGCTGGCCGATCTGCAGTTTGTTGTTCTTCAGCCTGTTGAGTTGCTTGAGCTGCTCGACGGTGATGCCATGCTGACGGGCGATGGTGTGAAGGGAATCGCCTTTTTTGACAACATGGACGCTCTGGCTGTCAAGCTCGACCGGCGGCGCGGATTTTTTTGCGGATTTGACCTTGGCGGGGGGGTGGCCGGCGGCCGGCAGGGGCGGAGCCGCGGCGCGGTTGAGAGCCAGTTTCTGCCCGAGCTTGAGGCGGTTGCTGGACAAGCCGTTGAGCCGTTTGAGCTCATTGACGGTCATGCCGTTTTTCTGGGCAATTTCGTAGAGCGAGTCGCCCGATTTGACCACATGGACCTTGGCGGCCGTCGAATTGACCTTGGCCATGACCGGTGCGGCAGTCAGCGGCAGCAGCACGAGGCCGGCAAGGAGAATGGCAATCAAACGCATCGGCAAAATGGATACCTGTTCAGAAAAATGGTGCAGAATACTGCGGAGGCCGAAGTCTAATGGTTTTTTCGCGAGAAAGCAAGGAAAACCTTGTACCTCAACGCTAACACGCCGAATCTATGCAGTTTTTCTTCTGTATACATCGGTTTTCAGGCTGGAGACCCGGTCAAGAAAGAGCAGGCCGTCAAGGTGGTCGAGTTCGTGCTGGATGGCGACGGCCTCGAAGCCGTGACTTTCGATCACCCGCCGGTGTCCGGCACGGTCGGTGAATTCGACGACGATCCGTTCGGCCCGGGTCACGTTGCCGGTGTATTCCGGCACACTCATGCACCCCTCGCGGAAGACCCTGCTGCCGCCGTGTTCGATGATCCGGGGGTTGACCATCTCCAGCAGCCCGTGATTGGGCTGCTGCTGGCCGAGTTTGCTGGAAGAGACGTCGACCACCACCACGCGCCGCAAGTCGCCGATCTGTGGTGCGGCAACCCCGACCGAATGGCCGGCCGCCCGCATGGTATCGACCAGATCCTGGATGAGCTCGGCGACGCCGGGATCGGGGGAGATGACACAGACGGCAACCTGCTTCAGAACCGGGTCGGGATAGACCCGGATTTCACGTGCCGCCACGTTACAACTCGACCTGGGGGATGGTGCGGACGCTGATGTCGATCTGCAGCTGCTCACGCAACGGCCCCATCCACAGATCGACGTCCTCTTCGCTGACATCGGCGGGGAGAACGGCCTCGATGATCATGACGTAGACCGGGCGTTGCTCCGAACCGATCAGTTTGGTGTTCAAGTCGGTGATGTTGATCCGTTTGTCACCCAGCACCCTGGCAACGTGGTAGACGATCCCCGGCTTGTCGGCGCCGTAGACGGAAATCATGCAGATCTCCCCGGCAAGGTCGGGATGCAGTTCCCCCCCCGGCTTGAGGACGCGCAGTGCCACGGTCAGGTCGGCCGCTTCCAGAGGTTCGAAGGCGTTGCCGAAGCTGTCCCGACCGGTAAAGACGGGGTGAGAGATGATCAGGATCATGGCGAATTGGCCGCCGAGGATCGAGCAACTGGAGTCGGCGATGTTGCATCCGAGGTTGAAGAGGATTTCCGTTACCTGGGCGACGATGCCGGGCCGGTCACGGCCGACGACGGTCAGGGCGAAATGATGCATGGGTTCCTCCGGGCAGGTCAGGGTGTAGGCGAACGCTCTCGCTATTCTCTCCACTTTTCCCTTTGCGGGCAACCCCATCCTTTCGTCATGAGCAACGCGATTCCCCTGAGCTTGCGGTTATGTTAGCATGACGTCCCGTGGAAGCGGGGCTAACCTGCTTTCCGTCAGGATGAGATTTATGTCGCCGCATCGTCAGCCGCCCATCCCCCCCCGCGATTTCGTCCAGCGCTTCGAAGAACAGTTGCGCTGGTTCATCCGCCATCTCGACCGGCCGGCGGTTCTCGCCCTGCTGGCCGATCTTGGTGATGGACTGGCCCGGGAGCGCGGCGCGGTGCTCAATCTGGAAAAGAGCCGGGCGACCATGCTGGCGCGGATATGTGAGACCACCTCCTATGCCGAATTGGGGGAAATCGAGCACGCCATGACCGCCCTGGAAATCGCCCGGTTTCTGGGCTGCGGATCGGTGCCGGGGCTGCATCGGGGCTGCACCGAATTCCGTGATCTGCTGGCGGAGCGCACCGTGACGCTGGTCGCTGCCGAACTGGCTGCAAAGGGCCGGGGAGCCCCTCCCCGTCCCTTTGCCCTGATCAGCATGGGGAGCGATGGCCGCGAGGAGCAGACCCTGGTCACCGACCAGGATTACCTGCTGGTTTACGCCGACGGCGATGCCGACGGCGCGGCGGCCGACGACTATTTCCGGGCTTTTTCGGAGCTGCTTGTCGAGCGTCTGGCCGAAGTCGGTTTCGCCAAATGCACGGGCGACATCATGCCGTCCAATCCAACCTGGCGTGGTTCGCGCCAGCAATGGAAGCAGCGGCTGATGGCTATCGTGCGCTACGAGTACGAAGAATATGCCAAGAACCTGATGGATCTGATCGTCCTCTCCGATGCCCGCTACGTGGCCGGTGACCAGGCCATAGCGGCGGATCTCATCGAGATGATCCGCGACTTCGAGCAAAGCTATTTTCAGGTGATCTGGGGGATGGCGCGGCAGGCTACGGAGATGAAGGTGGGGCTGGGGCTGCTCGGCGGGCTGTGGACCGATCGAAGCGGCGAGTTCAAGGGGATGCTGAACCTGAAACTGCTCGGCTGGGCCCCCCTGGTCATGAACGTACGCATTCTGGCGGTCAATTCAGGGATTGCGGCGACCAATACCTCGAAGCGCATTGCCCTGCTCGAAGAGGACCGGCGGCTTTCTTCCGCCAATGCCGCCGAGTTGAATCACGCCTACCATGTCTTGACCCGTCACCGGATCCTGTTGCAGATTCGCAAGCTGCGCGAGGAAGTCCCTGACAGCTATCATCTTGATCCGCAAACCCTCAGCGACGAAGAGGAAGAAGAACTGCGCCGCGCCATGGTCAGCATCAAGGATCTGCAGCAGGTGATTCGCAGCAACTTCGTCACCATGTAACCAGCCAGGAGAAGCGAATGACAACGAGCAATCAATCCAAGCGGTCACTGCCGGCCCGCATCATTTCTCTCGAGGGGGCGATGGGTGCCTTCGGCTTGTACTCCCTGGGGACGGGGTTGTATTACGGGGAGATCCTCTGGACCTTCTGGGGGGTCATGATCCTTACCGGGCTGACCCTGCTGGTGCTGGTGCGCCGGCGTGACTGGAAGAAGCACTGGGAGGCCATGGATGCGGAAGTCGCTGCGAGGTCGCGCCCGAAGGCAGATGCTGCACGGGATTCCCAGCCAAAGGAGTGAGGCCCCCGGGGCGGGATATCCAGACATGTCCGCTTAGGTGCGTCTGCCGGCGGGCACATTAACAAGCTAAGCAGAAGGGGGAGCCAATAGGCTCCCCCTTCGCGATTTCCGGTAGATAAAAAATTGCGTGCTCAGGTGAACGGGTTGCTCAGCTGGATGGTCTGGTCGCGGCGCGGGCCGACCGAGATCAGCACGATCGGGCAGCCGCTCAGCTCCTCGAGTTTCTGCAGATAGTTCCTGGCCGCGACCGGCAACTGTTCGTAGTTCTTGGCCGTGGAGAGATCGCTCTTCCAGCCTTCGAACTGCTCGTAAACCGGATGGCAGTCGCGCAGCACGTCGGGGTCGCGCGGGAAGCTTTCCAGCAGCTGTCCCTGGTAGGAATAGCCGGTGCAGACCTTGATGGCATCGAAGTCGTTGAGCACGTCGAGCTTGGTGATCGCCAGTCCGGTCAGGCCGTTCAGGCGCACCGCCTCGCGCAGCGCCACCGCGTCGAACCAGCCGCAGCGGCGTGGCCGGCCGGTGGTGGAGCCGAACTCGTGGCCGGCCTTGCGCAGGGTGTCGCCGACCTCGTCGAGCAGTTCCGAGGGGAAAGGCCCTTCGCCGACGCGGGTGCAGTAGGCCTTGGAGATGCCGATCACGTCGGTGAGGCTGCGCGGTGCCACGCCGGTGCCGGTGCACACGCCGCCGGCGCAGGTGGAAGAGGAGGTCACATACGGATAGGTGCCGTGGTCGACGTCGAGCAACGTCCCCTGTGCCCCTTCGAACAACACGTTGTCGCCGCGCTTGATCGCCTCGGCCAGAAGGGTGGAGCCGCAGCCCACGTACTTGGCGATCTGTGCCGCGTATTCGCTGTACTCGGTGAAGATCTCCTCTTCGTTGAGCGGCGCCTCGCCGAAGAACTTTTCGAGCAGGAAATTTTTCTCCGGCAGGACTTCCTGCAGCTTGCGACGGAAGACCTGGGGTTTGATCAGGTCGCCGAGGCGAATACCGCGCCGCCCGACCTTGTCCTCGTAGGTCGGACCGATGCCGCGCCCGGTGGTGCCGATCTTGCGTCCGGGGACCTTCTCGCGGGCGATGTCGATCGCCTTGTGCCAGGGCATGATGATGTGCAGGTTGCTGTCGACCACCAGCTGGCTGTCGTCCGGCAGGTAGCCGCGTTTTTTCAGGTTGACGATTTCGCCGAGAAAAACCTTGGGGTCGAGGACCACGCCGTTACCGATGATGCAGCGCTTGCCCGGGTGGAGGATTCCCGACGGGATCAGGTGCAGGATGACTTTCTCCTCGCCGACCACCAGCGTATGCCCGGCGTTGTTCCCCCCCTGGTAGCGCACGACCTGCTGGGCGTGCTCGGTGTAGATGTCGACAACTTTCCCCTTGCCTTCGTCGCCCCATTGGGCGCCTACGATGACTACGTTTGCCATAGTTGCTTCTCCGTTAAGGATTACAGGCGGAACTCGCCATTCAGCACAGCCTCAAGGTTCACGGGGAGTTCCCGGCCATCGGCGGTGTGCTGCAGGGTAAGCCCGTCATTTGTTGCGTTCATGACCAACAGGCAGCGAAACTGCATGCGCCGCGCGTAGTCGAAACTGGCCTGGCGGTCGCGGGCGATAATGTCGCGTGCCACCGAATAACCCTGCTCGCGCAGGGCCGCGGCCAGGCGCTGGGCCGGAGCCTTGTCCCGGGCCGGGCAGAAGAGCAGGATGTCGGTGCCAACCTCGTCCGGGCCGCCGAGGTCGCGGTCCAGAGCGAAGAGCAGATCGCAGAGGTTGAAGGCAAAGCCGGTGGCCGGCGCCGGGAAGCCGTAGCGTGCGGTCAGGCCGTCGTAGCGGCCTCCGGCGCAGACCGCCCGGCCGAACCCGGTCAGAAACCCCTGGAAGATCAGGCCGGTATGATAGTCGAAGCCGCGCAGTTCGCCCAGGTCGATGGTAATGAACTCATCGACGCCGTAGACCTTGAGGACATCGAGAACCCGATGCAGATTGTCGAGGGCGCGCTTCGATGTGTCGTTGCCGACCACGGCCGCCGCCTTGTCTAAGGCCGCGCGGCCACCGAACAGGCGCGGCAGGGCCAGCACGTCGTCGCGCTGGCGTGCGCTGACCGGGTGGGCGTCGAGCACGCGCTGCAGGCCGGTGGCATCCTTGGTGGCAATCGCCGCACGCAGTTCCGCCGCCGCCATCGGCGGCAGGGGCAGGTCGTCGAGGATGCCACGCAGGAACGCGCACTGGCCAATGTCGATGGTGAACTCGCCGGCCCCGACCGCCTGCAGACCTTCGACGGCCATGGCGATCATTTCGGCATCCGCCTCCGGGCTTTCCAGACCGATCAGTTCGACACCAGCCTGCCAGATCTCGCGCTCCTTGCCGAGACGCTGCTCGGCATGGCGCAGGACGCGACCGCTGTAGCAGAGCCGGTAAGGCAGAGGGAGGTCGTGCATGCGGGTGGCGGCGATCCGGGCCACCTGCGGCGTGATGTCCGGCGGGAAGGCGACCAGCCGGCCGCTCTGGCGGTCATCGAAGCGGAAGGTTTTCTCCCGCAGATCGCTGCCCAGGCCGAGTTCCAGCACCGCCAGATCTTCCAGAGAGGCGGGGATGACCGGACGGAAACCCCAGCGGGCAAAGACCTGGCGCAGGGAGTCCTGCAGGTATTCAAGCCTTGCGGCTTTCCCGGGGAGGAAATCCCTGACCCCGGTGGGGAGCCGGGTTTCTATCGGGGCAGAGGCTGGCGTCTGCGGCATGATGGTCACAGCTTGATCTGGCGCGCCGCCAGGATGCTGGGGTGAGCGCGCATCTCCTCAAGCAGCGCATCGGGGATGCGGCTGTCGACGTTGACCATGGAGACGGCCTTGCCGTTGATCTTGTGGCGGGTGAGGTTCATCATGGCGATGTTGATCCCCGCCTGGCCGAGAATCTGGCCGATGAAGCCGACCATCCCGGGACGGTCCTCGTTGTGCAAAACCAGGATGTGCCCTTTGGGGACCACCTCGACGTTGTAGCCGTCCACCTGCACGATGCGATAATCCTCTTCGCCGAACAGGGCGCCGCAGACGAAATGTTCCCCCTCGCCGCCGCTGATCGTCACCCGGATCAGGCTGGCATAGCCCTCGGTGCGCGGACTCTTGGTTTCGACCACGTGAATGCCGCGCTCCTGGGCGAGGAACGGGGCATTCACGTAGTTGGCTTCGTCGCCGACCATCGGCGTCAGCAGCCCCTTAAGGACGGCGGTGGTCAACGCCTCGACCGGCATGGAGGTCACGGCGCCAGAATATTCGAGGCGGATTTCCTGGACTTCGCGGGCGTAAAGCTGGGCCAGGAAAGAACCGAGATTCTCCGCCAGGCTCAGGTAGGGGCGCAGCGAGGCCAGCAGTTCAGCGCTGATCGACGGGACGTTGACGGCATTGACGATGTTGCCCCGCTGCAAGAAATCGACGATCTGCCGGGCGATCTGCACGGTAACGTTGACCTGGGCGTCAAGGGTGGCGGCCCGCAGGTGCGGGGTACAGACCACGTTGTCCAGGGCGAGCAGGGGGTTGTCGGCGTCCGGGGGTTCCTTGGCGAAGACGTCGATGGCGGCACCGGCCACCTGCCCGGCCCGGATCGCCTCGGCCAGTGCCGCTTCGTCCACCAGCCCGCCGGTGGCGCAGTTGATGATCCGGCAGCCCGGTTTGACCAGCGCCAGCGTTTCGGCGTTGAGGATGTGCACGGTCTCCGTAGTCAGCGGTACGTGCAAAGTGATGAAGTCGGCAACGGCCAGCAATTCGGGGAGGTCGACCGGTTCGGCGCCGTACATGCGGATGGTTTCCGGGTTCAGGTACGGGTCGTAGACGACCGTCTGCATCTTCAGGGCCAGGGCCCGTTCGATGACCAGGCGGCCGACCTTGCCGGCGCCGATCAGGCCGAGGGTCTTGCCGGTGACTTCCACGCCGAGGAAGCGTTCCGTCTGCCACTGGCCGGCCTTGGTCGAGGCACTGGCGGCCGGAATCTGCCGGGCCAGCGACAGGAGCAGGGCGATGGTGTGCTCGGCGGTGGTTGTGGCGCTGCCGAAGGGGGTATGCATGACCACCACCCCCTTGCGGTTGGCGGCGGCAATGTCGGTGTTCTCGGTACCGACCCCGGCCCGCCCGACGACCTTGAGCTGTCTCGCGGCCCTGAAAACCTCCTCGGTCACCAGGGTGCCGCCGCGTACCACCAGGGCGTCGGCATCGGCGACCGCACGCAGCAGCTCTTCGGGGGAAAGTCCCGGCTGGTAGTCGACGCTGATTCCGGCCGCCTGGTCGAAGACCGCCAACCCTTCGGCGGGGAATCTGTCGGAGATGAGGACTTTCATGGGGTGCCGCCTGTTGGAGTGCCGAACACTGTAACCTACAACCGGGCTCCCCTGCTGTCAACACTGTTCACGCGCATACCGGCCGGGATTATCCGGGGGCTGCTCAAGCTGACGGGCTTTGCCGGTAGCCCTTGAAACGTTTGAGGCGGAAGAGGGTCTCGCGCTCGCGTTCGGCCAGATACTGGGTCATGCTGTGAATTTCAGCGAACAGGGCCGGGGTCACCCGTTCCTCCAGGACGCGGATGCGTCGGGTCAGCCGCACCAGCGCCTCGGCGAGCCGCCGGAATTTCCCCTCGTAGCTGGCCAGCGCCAGCATCTCCTCGATGATCCCTTCGAACTCGGCCACGGTCTCCTCCAGCCACGGGGTACTCCCCCAGGGATCGTAGGGCCGCTCGATGAAGTTGCGGGCCACGCTTTCGTGAATGGCGACCTCGCGGTAGCGCAGGCCGAGCAGGTTGCGCTCGGCAACCTCGATGGCCAGGTCGCGGCGACTGGCCGCCGCCAGTCCGTGCAGCGCTTCGCCCCCTTCGAAGGCCAGGCTGGTCTGCAGACCAGCCTGGGCGCGGGCATAGGCGCGGCTGACCTCGTCGCGCGACTGCATGAGCGGGCGGGTGACCTGCAGCAGTTCACGGATCAGTGCCTGGCGCCGGCCTTTGAGGATGGCGGTGCAACTGCCGACGACGCGCAGGCGTTCCTTGAGCAGGAGCAGGTTGGTGCGGGTTGGCTGCAGGCTCAGCATGGCTGGTTTCCGGAGAACTCGGCGAGCAGCCTGGAGCCGAGTTCGAGGCTCTCCAGTACGGTGCGACGGATCTTCCCCTGGTGGACTATCTCGCGCTCGAAGCGTTGGGCAAAGTCAAGCAGACGGCGGTCTTCCTCGAGCAGTCCGTCGCGACCGACGACCGCTTCCAGTCGGCGGATCTCGCACCCCTTGGCGTAGTTGCGGTAGAGCCGCCCGGCCACGTCGCGATGGTCGGCCCGGGTTTGCTGCGCGCCGATCCCCTGGTTCATCAGGCGCGACAGGCTCGGCAGCACGTCGATCGGCGGGAAGATGCCGCGTTGATGGAGGGCTCGCGACAGGACGATCTGCCCCTCGGTGATGTAGCCGGTCAGATCGGGGATCGGGTGGGTAATGTCGTCTTCGGGCATGGTCACCACCGGGAGCATCGTCACCGACCCGCGCCGGCCGTGAATCCGCCCGGCCCGCTCGAACAGCGACGCCAGATCGGAGTACATGTGTCCGGGGTAGCCGCGCCGCCCCGGCAGTTCCTCGCGGGCGGTTGAAACCTCGCGCAGGGCGTCGCAGTAGTTGGCCATGTCGGCGATGATCACCAGAACGTCATCTCCGCCGTTGAAGGCCAGGTCCTCGGCGACGGTCAGCCCCAGGCGCGGCGCCTGCAGGCGCTCCACCACCGGATCGTCGGCCAGATTGACGAAAGCCACGAA
>CAZRTZ010000068.1:0-12354 GCA_964603155.1 uncultured Geobacteraceae bacterium
AGTTGGTCACCGGGCAGATGCCGGCCGTCTCGTTGAGGATGCAGTCGCCGCACAGCGAGCACATCTCCTCATACTGACCGAAACGCCGCACGTTGCCGAGAAACAGGGAGTTGAGGGCGCCAATCACGCGTTTGTCGGTGTTGCTGGAGATCGACTGCACCCCGGAGCCGCAGGCCAGCACGACCAGGGCATCGGCTGCGACCACCGCAGCGGCATGGTGGCGCAGGTCGCGGGCAGCCCGCTGGATATGGCAGGCCTCGTCGATAATCACGCTGCCGGTGGTCTCCTTCCCCTGGCCGGCCAGCCACTCCTGGAAGCGAAAGACCTCCTCCTCGCCGCCGGCCTTGCAGGCCGTAGCACAGGCCGCACAGCCCACCAGGAAAAGCTTGCCGAAGGGGGCCAGCACCTCCTGCAGTTCGGCAACGGGTTTGGCTTCGCTGATGATCATGGGGAATCCGGTGGCTGGAGGCTGGGAGCTGGGGGCTGGTTATTACCAGCCCCCAACCCCTAGTCCCGGGTTTCAACCGACTCTGCGCTTGGCGCTTTCCAGGGTATTGTACAGCAGCATGGCGATGGTCATCGGGCCGACTCCGCCGGGGACCGGAGTGATCGCGCCGGCCCGCTCCAGGGCGGCATCGAACTCGACATCACCGACCAGCTTCTTCTCGCCGACCCGGTTGACACCGACATCGATCACCACCGCACCGGGTTTGACCCAGGCCCCCTTGATCATCTCCGGTTGACCGACCGCGGCAATCAGCACGTCCGCCTTGGCCACCTGCGCGGCCAAATCCTTCGTGCGCGAATGACAGATGGTCACCGTGGCGTGCTGCGCCAGGCACATCAGCGCCACCGGCTTGCCAACGATGTTGGAGCGGCCGACCACCACCACTTCCTTGCCGGTCAGGTCGAGGCCGGTATGTTCGATCATCTTCATCACCCCATAGGGAGTGCACGGCCGGAATAACGGGTTGCCGGTCACCAGGCGACCGACATTGTAGGGGTGGAAACCGTCGACGTCCTTCTTCGGCGAGATCGCCTCGAGAATCTTGTTTTCGTTGATCTGTTTCGGCAAGGGGAGCTGCACAAGGATGCCGTCGATCCGCTCATCGCCGTTGAGTTCGTCGATCAGTGCCAGGAGTTGTGCCTCGGTGGTTTCGGCGGGGAGCTTGTGCTCGTCGGAGAAGATTCCGGCGGCGGCACAGGCCTTCTTCTTCATCGACACATACACCTGGCTGGCCGGATCCTCGCCGACCAGCACCACCGCCAGCCCCGGAGTGACCCCTTTGCCCTTGAGCCCCTCAACCGCAACCGCAATTTCTCCGCGGATTTTCTCGGCAATCAACTTGCCGTCAATGATCTTATCCATTGCCATTACGCCTCCAAAAAATGTGGAGTTTGACTATAAACAAGGGATGTTGGATTGTAAAGCAGGAGGTTCTGCTGATGCCCATGAAAACCGCTCTTCTCAGGCACGGCACAAAGACTCTGGCCTGGGCCATTCTGGGCGGCCTGCTGCTGGCCGGCTGTTCCTGGGTCCGAACCACCCGTCCGCTGGACTTGACCGAGAAGATTGAGGCGGTGCTTGCCGCTTATGGCGGCCGGGCGGCCCTCGCCAAGGTCACCACCGTTTTTGCCTACGGCCACATCGACGACTTCCTGCGCGGAAGCAGTGGCGGCTACGCCCGTGCCATGCGCCGTCCGGATGGGTTGCGCATCGACATCCTGCCGGAAAAAGGCGGCGAAGTCCGCGTCCTCGACGGCGAGCGCGGCTGGCAGGGAAGCGGTACGGTCATGCACGAGGCCAACCCGTTTTCCCTGGCCTCGATGCGCTACCAGTACGGTTATCTCGCCCTGCCAATGAGCCTCGCCGACGGCAGCGCCCGGGTCAGCGACGAAGGGCAACGGCAACTGGACGGCCAGATGCTGGACGTCCTCCTCGTCGACCTCAAAGACGCGCCGCAGCTGCGCGCCTACCTCGACCCAGCAACCCACCTGATCCGCCGGGTCGAGGCGGACTTCAGCATGGGCGGCATGGGCAGCAGCCAACTGGGGACGGAATATGAGGATTTTCGCCCGGTCAATGGCCTGCTCTTCCCCCATCGCCTCAACAACTTTGCCGGCGGCAACAGGATTTCCGTCATCACCATCGACCGGCTGACGATCAACCAGCCGCTGCCGACAGGGGCATTTGCGCCGAACTGAGCTGTTGCCGTCGCCCGAAACAACGACGTCCCTGCACCCCACACAAAAGAGTCACGCAACGCTGCCAAGACACAGAACGCAAGGGCCTTTTCTTGGCGTTCCGGGCGACGTCGCGTGCGAAAAACCAACCTTCCGCCACAAACTCCTTTTCGGTTATACATGCGCAAAACAAAGCCCCGGCTCGTGACGAACCGGGGCTTTAGTCTCTGCTGAAAAGTCCAGGGTTACTCGTTCGCCGCGGCCTTCGGGCAGCCGGCGCAGCCACCGCCCGCGCCGGCACTCGGGCAGGCCGCCGGGGCTGCGGCCCCGGCACTGTACCCCGACTGGTACCAGCCGCCACCTTTGAGGGAGAAGCCGGGGAGGGATATCTGCTTCTCAACCCGGCCGCCGCAGGAAGTGCAGGCTGTCAGCGGGGCGTCGGCAAATTTCTGGCGGGCCTCGAAGACGATCCCGCAGTCATGGCACTTGTATTCGTAGACAGGCATATAAATCCACCTCGCAAGATAAATAGCGCCGGCAATTTAATCACTTGCCGCCGGCAAGTCAACCCCCCAGCGCAGCTTCGACGACAGCGCCCACTGCCACCGGCTCCGCTCCGGCCAGCAACAGGCGCTTGTGCCGGGAAGCCTCGCCTGCAACCAGTGTAACACGACTCTTCGGCAGGCTGCACAGCCTGGCGAAAAAGACGCAGCAGGCGACATTGGCGGCACCATCGACCGGCGGGGCAGCCAGCCGCACCTTCAGTTCGCCGCCCTGAACCCCGACCAGTTGATCCCGGCTGGCGCGCGGCTGGACCAGCAGTTGCAGTTCGACTCCGGCCGCCGTCTGTCGCAGCCAGGGGGGGCTCACGTCAGCGGCTTGCGGCGCGAATCATCCACCAGGGGGATGTCAAAGTCCACCCCTTCGGCAGCCTCCCGGGAGGGCAGCGGGGAAGACAAAACCGGACGTTGCGGAGGAGGGTTGTCACTGTCGCCTGCCCCGGCACCAGCACCGGGGACGGAGGGATGCACAGACGGACGGGCGGACACCGGCCTGGCCTCAGCCGGCCGACGGGCAGAACCTTCCCCTGCGTCAGCCTGGGCGTTGAGTTCGAGCATGCGGGCATGCTTTTCCAGCACGGCCCGCAGGCTGGTTTCAAAGTCGATCCGTTGCCGCTTGATCTCGCGGATTTCGTCGACCAGTTGCAGGCGCCGCTCCTCGGCGGCGAGAATCACCTTTTCGGCGCGCAGTTCGGCGTCGGCCAGCAGCAGCTCGGCTTCGCGTCGCGCATTGGCCTTCAGCTCGTCGGTCACCCTCTGGGTCGTCAGCAGCGTTTCCTTGAGCATCGCCTCGCGCTCGCGCATCTCGCCAAGGGCATTCCGCGCATGCGTCAGCTCCTCCTGAAGGTCCTGGTTCTGTCGCAGCAGCCGCTCCATTTCACCGGCAAGAATTTCCAGAAACTGATCAACCCCGGTTTTGTCATAGCCCATCGGCCGGGACTTGAACTGCTGCTGCTGAATATCGATCGGAGTAATACGCATGGTCACCTCAGCCACGGGCAAGTTGAGCAATCAGGTTGAGCAGAAAATCCTTGACGACATACAGGGCCAGGAGGAGCGCCACCGGGGTCAGATCGACGCCGCCGAACTGCAACGGCAGCAGGCGCCGCAACCGTTCGAGCACCGGATCGGTCGCCTGGTAAAGAAAGCGCACGATCGGGTTGTAAGGGTCGGGGCCGACCCAGGAAACCAGGGCTCTGGCGACGACGATGAAAATGTAGACCTGGAAGACCAGGTTGACAAGCTGATAGACAGAGGTCCAGAGCAACGGCATGAAATCCTCGCACCGCCTGAGCGGGAGTCAATTTTTATCATATAACCCAGCTGTCGACAGCCAGTCAAATCCACCCCGGCCCGGTCAACGGCAAAACCCATTGATTTCTCTTGGCTCTTGTGATGATAATGACAATTTCTATCACTTGCGGAAAAGAGGGTGCCTATGCTTCGCACCAGTAACCTCAGGGTTCGCTCCCTGACCCCGATCATCGCTCCGAACGATCTCAAACAGGTCTTTCCCCTCTCCGAACGCGGTGCCGAATTCGTCACCCATGCCCGCGAGAGCGTGACCAACATCCTGCACAATCACGACGCCCGGCTGATGGCGGTGGTTGGCCCCTGCTCGATCCACGACCCCAAGGCGGCCCTCGATTATGCCGGCCGGCTGGCGAAACTGGCCCGTGAAATCGAAGACCAGGTCTTTGTGGTCATGCGCGTCTACTTCGAAAAACCGCGCACCACCATCGGCTGGAAAGGTTTGATCAACGATCCGGAACTGACCGGCACCCACCAGATTTCCAAGGGGCTGGGTGTCGCCCGCGGGCTGTTGTGCGCCATCACCGAACTCGGTCTGCCGATCGCCGGTGAGATGCTCGACCCGATCACCCCCCATTACCTGGCCGATCTGATCAGCTGGGGGGCGATCGGCGCCCGCACCACCGAATCGCAGACCCATCGTGAAATGGCCAGCGGGCTCTCCTTCCCGGTCGGGTTCAAAAATGGCACCGACGGCAACCTGCAGATCGCCATCGACGCCATGAAAGCCGCGCTGCACCCGCACAGCTTCATCGGCATCAACAACGAGGGGCGCACCTCGATCGTTTCGACCCTCGGCAACAGTGACGTGCACATCGTCCTGCGTGGCGGCAACGACCGCCCCAACTATTCTCCCGAAGATATCCGCAATACCGAGGAACTGCTTGGCAAAGCCGGCCTGCTGCAATCAATCATGGTCGACTGCAGCCATGCCAATTCCGAGAAGGACCATACCCGCCAGGAGGCGGTGCTGCACTGTGTCCTCGAGCAGCTGGCCGCCGGCAATCGCACGATCTCTTCGGTGATGATCGAGAGTTTCCTCGAGGAAGGCAATCAACCCCTCGGCGATGCCAGCCGCCTGCGCTACGGTCTGTCGATCACCGACAAATGCGTCGGCTGGGACGCCACGGAGCGGATGCTGCGGCACGCCCACGCCGCCCTGAAGCAATGCGGCGGTCGCCGACTGGTCGAGCCCTGACCCGCCCCCCCACGGGCCCGACTTCTTTAAATGCCTGGAACGACGGTCTCAACTTGCAAAGAGCCGGCAAGCATCTATAATGCGACAAGCATTCTGTAAAGGCGGATATCATGACGGTTACCATTAGCTACACGGCCTTTTTGCTCACCATCCTCGCCGGCGTAGGCGTCGCCGCCCTGGTCTACCTGATCATCGTCCTGGCACGCATCAACCGGGCGGTCGCACGCTTCGACAAGGTGATCGACGGCACGGAAACCCTGCTCGGATCGCTGAAAACCCTGGCCGATGAAGCGACCGGCACGGTGGTGGCCGCTCGTGGCTTGCTCGATGAAGGACAGCATGTGGCGGCCGATCTCGCCGCCGTCAGCGCGCACCTGCGCGAAGTGGCGGCAGGAGGGAGCGGTCATGCCTTGACCCTGATCGGGCGGATCAAATCGATCCTGGCGGTTCTTGCCGGGGTCAAAACCGCAGTTGCAACAGTTCGCTGTTTCATGGAACGTCGCCGGCATGCCGCCGAAGGCGAAACCGAGAACTAACCACACAAGAGGAGGCTGCACTATGAATAGGGAAACCGGAAACGTTTTGTTGGGCTTTTTGGTCGGTGCCGTAGCGGGCGGGGTTGCCGCCCTGCTTTTCGCCCCGGCCTCGGGGAAGGAAACCCGTCAGAAGATTGCCGACGGCCTGGCCCGTACCCGTGACAAACTTCACGACGAGTACGAGCATGCCAAGGACTATGCCAAGAACCAGCGTGAGGCTCTCAAGGAAGGGCTGCACGAAGGGAAGGAAGCCTACAAGCGTGCAGCACGGGGCTCCGAGCACGCCTGAAACCCGGCACCGCGCAAACAATCGGGGCCGTCGGAGAGATCCGGCGGCCCCTTTGCATCAGAGGTCGTTCAGCAACCGGTAAATCTTCTGTTCCAGTTCCCAGAAGCGTGCCGCACGGTCCTCTTCGCCGGCTTCCTGAAAAAGCAGCCGGGCCTGGTCCAGCTTCTGGTGGGCCTTGAGCAGAACCGGCGTCAGCTTCGCCTCCAGTTTGATCCGCGGAATATCACCCACCGCATCACGAAGTTCATCTAGGGCCGCTACCGCCTTGGCCGCCTCGCGAAAGCGCCGGCCGGCCTCGTCGGCAGTTGGATCCCCCAACCCGGCAACAAAGGTCTGCACTTCGCGGGTAACGTCACGGTAGCGCTCGGAAATGGTCATCGGTACACCTTCTTCTATCCGGGCTGATCCCGGAGGGCTATCCTTGATCCTAGTCCATTGACGCGCATCCTGACAACCGAAAAGGACGCATTCCCGTTGACTTGGAGAGAAGTCCCCTGCTACTGTCAAAACCGTTGAAGCGTTGAATTGGCAGCTTCACCGCCGGCCTAGCGTTTCAACAGTTCAACCCTCTTAGAATCGCCCTGGGGGAGCAGAAACTGCTCTGCTGAGAGTTCGCGCCGCGAATGACCCCTTGAACCTGATCCGGGTCATGCCGGCGTAGGGAAGTGGCGCACCGGACCGCAGGGTCCGGACGTGGCCGCTTCCAGCGGCCATTTTTGCTTTTGCGGACACGATGAAGCTTATCATCAATGAAATCGCAAGGGAGGTTCCCGACGGCTGTTCAGCCGGGAGCCTGCGCGACCAATTCAAAGCGGATGCCGACGTCCTGATTGTCAACGGCTTCCCGGCCGAACCGGATCAGCCGCTGGGCGAAGGCGACCGGCTGGTGCTGATCCGGCGCGGCGAGGTGCCGAGCGCCGGCGAATTGGAAGCCCTGCTTACCGCCCGTCACACCCCGGGGGTGCATGAGCGGGTCAGGCGGGCGACGGTCGGCATTGCCGGAGTCGGCGGGCTCGGCTCGGCCGTTGCCATCGCCCTGGCGCGCAGCGGAGTAGGGCGGCTGATCATTGCCGATTTTGACCTGGTCGAACCCTCGAACCTCAACCGCCAGCAGTATTTTCTCGACCAGATCGGCCACCCCAAGGTCTATGCCCTGCGCGATACTCTGGCACGCATCAATCCCTACGTGCATGTCACCGCCTGTCACCTGCGCGTCACCCGTGACAATATCGGCGAAATCTTCGGTGCGGCCGACCTCCTGGTCGAGGCGTTCGACCGGGCTGAGCAGAAGGCCATGCTGGTGGAAAACTTTGCCACCCTCTTCCCCGAAAAGCCGGTGGTGGCAGGATCAGGGATGGCCGGCTACGGACCCTCCAACGGTGTAACCACCCGCAAGGCCATCGGCCAGCTCTACCTGTGCGGAGACGGTGCAACTGCCGCCGCCCCCGGTGTCGGCCTGATGGCCCCGCGCGTCGGCATCGCCGCCCACCACCAGGCCAATGCGGTGTTGCGGCTGCTGCTGGGAGAGGACCCGGTGGCGTAGGGGCGACGCAGTGTCGCCATGGGCAAGGCAGGCCTTGCCCCTACACAAACATATCCGGATTGACAGAGACATGAACATTACCGTCAACGGCAAACCGACCGAAACCGCCACCGGCAGCACGGTACAAAACCTGCTCGACCAGCTGCGCCTCGACAGCCAGCAGGTGGTGGTTGAACGCAACCACACCATCGTTCCCCGCCAGCACTTTGTCGGGGAGCTTCTCGCCGAGGACGACTCCCTGGAGATCGTGCATTTTGTGGGTGGTGGATAACTTCGAGGAAACAAGGTCCGGGGTACGAGGTCCAGGGTTAAAACCCGAGACTCGTTCCCCGTACCCCGCACCCGACAGATCTTAAATGATCAAGGAACCAGCATGGACCATCTGATGATCGCCGGCCGTACCTTCCGCTCCCGCCTGATGGTAGGGACCGGTAAATTTTCATCGAATGCCGCCATGGTCGCCGCCATGGAAGGCTCGGAGTGCGAGATCGTCACCGTGGCGCTCAGACGCGTCGATGTCGACAATCCCCACGACAGCATCCTGGCCCACATCGACCGGGAGAAGTACCTGCTCCTCCCCAACACCAGCGGCGCCCGTGATGCCGAGGAGGCGGTGCGCCTGGCCCGCCTGGCCCGCGCCGCCGGCTGCGAGCCGTGGGTCAAGCTGGAGGTCACCCCCGACCCCTTCTACTTGCTTCCCGATCCGATCGAGACGCTCAAGGCCGCGGAGATTCTGGTCAAGGACGGTTTTGTCGTCCTCCCCTACATCAATGCCGACCCGGTGTTGGCCAAGCGCCTGCAGGAGGCCGGCACCGCCACGGTGATGCCGTTGGGAGCACCGATCGGCACCAACAAGGGGGTGCGCACCCGCGACAGCATCGCCATCATCATCGAGCAGGCGATTGTCCCGGTCGTCGTCGATGCCGGCCTCGGGGCGCCGTCCCACGCCGCCGAGGCGATGGAGATGGGCGCGGATGCCGTGCTGGTCAACACCGCTCTGGCCGTTGCCCGCGATCCGGGGGCCATGGGAATGGCATTCAAAAAGGGGGTCGAGGCCGGGCGCGAAGGCTACCTGGCCGGTCTGGGACGCCAGCAGGACCGCGCCGAGGCCAGCAGCCCGCTGACGGGATTTTTAGGAAGCTAACCTCACACCGAGATCGCAAGGCCACGGAGAGAACTTTCAACCCGCAAGTTTTCTCTGCGCGCTCTGCGAGAGAATGATTTTATGCCTTTCCAGCAAACCCTAGACAGTTACAACCTCGCCGAGGTCGAAGCCCGTATTGTCGCCAAGCGCCCTGCCGACGTCGAGGCGGCGTTGCATGCCGCCCATCTCGGCCTCGAGGAGTTCATGGCGCTGCTCTCGCCGGCGGCTGCCGGCTACCTCGAACCGATGGCCCAGCGGGCCCACCGGCTGACCATGCAGCGCTTCGGCAAAACCATCCTCATGTATGCGCCGCTCTACCTTTCCAACGAATGCACCAATGGCTGCCGCTACTGCGGCTTCAACGCGCACAACGAGGTACCGCGCCGCACCCTGACCCTTGACGAGATCGAGGCCGAGGCCACGGTCCTCGCCGATCGCGGCTTCCGTCACCTGTTGCTGGTCACCGGCGAGGCGCCGAAGGCGGCCGACAACGCTTACCTGGTCGCAGCGGTGGAAAGGATTCGCAGCCTCTTCTCCTCGATGAGCATCGAGGTCTATCCGATGGATGAGCCCGGCTACCGCCGCATGATCGGCGCCGGGATTGATGGCCTGACCCTCTACCAGGAGACTTACGACCGGGGTCTCTATGCGGAGATGCACCCGTTCGGCAAAAAGCGCGATTTCGATTTCCGTCTGCGCGCCCCGGAGCACGCCGCTGCCGCCGGAATGCGTCGCATCGGCATCGGCGCCCTTTTGGGACTCGGCAAGTTCCGGGTCGAAGCGTTCTGCACCGGCCTGCATGCCCTGCACCTGGCCCGCCATTTCTGGCGCACCCACCTGACCGTCTCCTTCCCGCGCATGCGGCCGGCCGACGGAGGCTTCCAGCCGCTCAACCCGGTTTCGGACCGCGACTTCGTGCAGTTGATCTGCGCCCTGCGCCTCCTTCTCCCCGACGTCGGCCTGGTCCTCTCCACGCGCGAGAGCGCGAAACTGCGAGACAACCTGCTGCCGCTGGGGATTACCCAGATGAGCGCCGGCTCCTGCACCTCCCCCGGCGGCTATGCCGAAAAGGACGAGAGCGGCCGGCAGTTCATCATTGACGATGATCGCTCCGCCGCCGAGGTCGATGCCATGCTGCGCAGCCGGGGTTATGATCCGGTCTGGAAAGACTGGGACACCGCGTTTCACGGCTGATGAAAAACGCCCACCTGCGGCGTTCCCCTCGGCCTCGTCGCTGCGACGTACCTATTCAGGTACGCCTCGCTTCTCGGTCTTCGGGCGCCTTGCATCTGGGCATTTTTAATCAGCCTTAACGATCTTTCCTGTACGACATGAAACCTCTGACCGACTTCACTCTCTACCTGATCACCGATCGCCACCAGGTGCCGGCCGGTCGCACTTTGGTCGACACGGTCGAGGCGGCCCTGCAGGGCGGGGTACGGGCCTTGCAACTGCGGGAGAAGGATCTCTCCGCGGCGGAGTTGCTGCCACTGGCCATGGAACTTCGGACGTTAACACGCCGGCTTGACGCGAAACTGCTGATCAACGACCGGATCGACGTGGCCCTGGCTGTGGACGCCGACGGCGTACATCTCGGCGGCCACTCGCTACCGACGGCAGTGGCGCGCCGCCTCCTCGGTCCGGAAAGGCTGATCGGCGTCTCCACCCACGATGCCAGCGAAATTGTTGCCGCCGCAGCGGCCGGAGCCAATTTCGTGACCTTTGGCCCGGTGTTCGCCACCCCCTCCAAGGCTGGCTACGGCCCACCTCTTGGGCCCGAGTCCCTGCGGCAGGCCTGCGTCGCCTCCCCCGTTCCGGTCTTTGCCCTGGGCGGCATCAAAACCGGGCACCTGCCATTGCTCAGAGAAAGCCGCTGCCAGGGGATAGCCGTCATCTCGGCCATCATCGGAGCACCTGACCCATGCCTCGCAAGCCGCCTGCTCATTGAGCAGGCAGGATAGCGCCCCGCCTCTCCTTTCATCCGAAGCCCCCCGAACTCTCCCTTTTTCTCCTTAAAAAACAAAACATTGTCTCTCCACGCAAAGCGACAACCACCAATAAATATGCATTTCGAAAAAAGCAGCAGCAAAAACGACACTGTTTCAGCACGTTAAGTTAAACGACGGACCATTAAACATATTTTTCTTGACAAGAAATAGAACAATATTCCAAAAGTAGCCAAAAGCAAATCGGCCGCAGCACCCAAAGCATTCTCTCATCTTCAGCTTCAAGGCAAGGCTCCGGACAGAAAAGACCCGAGACACATGCGGAGGGGACCCGCATGCGCCTTGGGTGTGCCCGGGGCAACCATACATCAACAGGGAGACTCATCAATGGCACAAACGTACGACTGGGCGGCAATCGCCAAGAACCCGAAGTTCATCGAACTTCACCACAAAAAGCAGCGTTTTCTGTTCGGCTGGTGGATCTTCTCCACCGTCTATTACTTCCTGTTGCCGATCGGCGCAGCCTATGCCACGGACCTGTTCAAGATCAAGCTCATCGGGTCGTTAAACTTCGGCTACGTCTTTGCCCTCTCCCAGTTCTTCGTCTCCTGGGGGCTGGCGCACTATTACGCCCACGTGGCCAACAAAGACTTCGACCGTCTGACCCGTGAAGTGGTCAGCGAGTTCGTGAAATAAGGAGGCCGCGCCCATGAAAAAACTGCAGCTCTTTTTGATGACCGCTGGCCTCTTGGCCCTGCCGAACCTGGCGATGGCCGCCGAAATCAAGGCCAACAAAGCCATCACCATCACCTTCTTCTGCATCATCATCGCCATCACCCTGTCGGTCGTGGTCTGGTCGGCCAAGCGCACCAAGACGGCCGCCGACTTCTACGCGGCGGGCGGCGGCATCACCGGCACCCAGAACGGCTGGGCGATCGCCGGCGACTACATGTCAGCCGCCTCGTTCCTGGGGATTTCCGGTCTGATCTCGCTCTACGG
The DNA here is from genome assembly GCA_964603155.1 of uncultured Geobacteraceae bacterium. Taxonomy (GTDB): domain Bacteria; phylum Desulfobacterota; class Desulfuromonadia; order Desulfuromonadales; family BM103; genus VAUL01. The sequence continues at coordinate 11,711 of CAZRTZ010000068.1, forward strand.
CTACGACGGCTTCATGTACTCGGTCGGCTGGCTGGTGGCCTACATCACCGTCCTTCTGATCGTCGCCGAGCCGTGCCGCAACGCCGGCAAGTACACCCTGGGCGACATCCTCTCCTTCCGCACCCAGCCCAAGCCGGTGCGTGCGGTGTGCGCCCTGTCGGTCGTATGCGTGTCGACCTTCTACCTGACCGCGCAGATGGTCGGCGCGGGCAAGCTGATGGCCCTGCTGGTCGGCTTCAGCTACCAGTTCTCGATCATCGGCGTCGGCATCCTGATGGTCGGCTACGTCGTCTTCGGCGGCATGACCGCGACCACCTGGGTGCAGATCATCAAGGCCGGCCTGCTCATGTCCGGTGCCGCGCTGATCTCGATCCTGGTCGGCGCCAAGGCCGGCTTCAACCCGATCGGCTTCTTCAACGACATCGCCGGCAACCCGAACATCCAGGACCACGTCTCCAAGATGCTGCTGAAAGACGGCATCCAGATGGCCGGTGCCGACGCCGGCCAGCGCTTCCTCGAGCCGGGGCTGTTCCTGAAGAACCCGCTCGACCAGATCTCCCTCGGCATGGCGCTGGTGCTCGGCACCGCCGGGATGCCGCACATCCTGATGCGCTTCTTCACCGTGCCGACCGCCCAGGCGGCGC
>CAZRTZ010000069.1:0-11803 GCA_964603155.1 uncultured Geobacteraceae bacterium
GCGGAGGTGGCGGCGGCTTCGGCGGCGGCGGGGCTTCGGGGCGCTGGTAGAGTCCAACCGGTAAAACCGGTCAAGTTTTTAAGTGGTCGAGGGGGTAAAGATATTACTCAACCACTCAACTAATCTACGACTCAACATGGATTGGCACAAAGTGATGACAAAGGCGGCGAAGTTTTTCAGCCAGGAAGAGAAGGCGCGCATCGAGGCGGCAGTGCGGGCGGCGGAGCAGCGCACCCGCGGCGAGATCGTCCCCCTGGTGGTCGACGCCGCCCACACCTATCCGCGCGCCGAGATTCATGGCGGCGCGCTGTTCGCTCTGGCCACGGCGGCGAACGCCGCCTGGTGGCTGTTTGATGGTTCGCTGTGGATCTTTCTGGCCATCTTTCTGGCCTGCTACTGGCCATACCGTCTGCTGCTGCGCTTCCTGCCGCCACTGCTGCGCCTGCTCATCCATCCGGCGGAGATCGACTTTGAAGTGGCGGAGTGCGCCAAGGTCAACTTCCTCGACCACAATCTGCACCGTACCAGGGAAGGGACAGGGGTCCTCATTCTGATCTGCCTCTTCGAGCACCGCGTGCAGGTGCTTGCCGACCATGGCATTTATCAGGCCGTCCCTGCCGAAACCTGGCAGCAGGTCGCCGACATGGTCACGGCCGGCATCAAGAGCGGACGGACCTGCGACGCCCTGTGCGAAGGGGTCGCCTTCTGCGGCGAGCTTTTGGCGGAAAAATTTCCGCCCAGGGCGGGCGATATCGACGAACTCCCCAATTTGATAATTTGAGTCACAGGACCACCGGCAACGCCCGGTCGAGGCGCACCGCCTCCGGCGTCACCAGCGTCCGGAACGCCAGCGCTTCGACTCCGCCGGCCACAGCTTCTCGCAGCAACCTGCCGTACGCGGGGTCGATAGCCTCTGCCGGCATAAAGGCCGAGGCTTCGCCGCGCTGCACCAGAAAGAGCACCGCGGCCCGCCACCCCTCCCCTTTCGCCCGCAGCAGTTCGCGCAGGTGCTTCTGCCCACGTTCCGTCACGGCATCGGGGAAACAGGCAACCCCGTCCGTACAGCACAGGGTAACGTTCTTCACCTCCAGCAGGGTCCGTTCAACGCCACGCTCCACCAGGAAGTCGAAGCGGCTCGCCCCCCAGGCGAACTCGGGGCGCACGCTGCCACCGGCTAAAGCGGCGAGCCTCCCCTGGTGTAACGCCTCCTCCACCACCCGGTTGGCGCGCTGGGTATTCACATCCACCCAATAGCCGTTGACCTCGACCAGCTCCCACGTGTAGGCCAGCTTGCGCGCCGGATTGCTGCTAGCCGAAAGCAGGACACGGTGCCCCGGCACGGCACACTGCTTCATGCTGCCGGTATTCGGCGTATGTGCCGTCACCCTGCGGCCGTCCTCGAGGTCAACGTCGGCGAAAAAACGCTGGTAGCGGCGCACCAGGCACCCGCCCAGCAGTGGTAGAGGAAGCTGCATCTGGATTCTCCCGATCTTCATCCGTTTCAGCGTAATGGTCGCCGGTAAAAGGACCCTGGCTTATCCTGCACACCGCCGATTTCCCGATATACTGGCAGGAAATGGCCCCAAAAGAAAGGCGGACCAGGCACGATGCCATCGTCGGAAAGCCCGCGTAACTCGGCCGGGATTCTTCTGGAAATCATCCGGGAACTGCTCGCGGAGACCCACCGGCAGCGGCCGGCCATCCGGGAACCGGCGCTCGACAGTCGCCTGGACAAGGATCTCGGCCTCGACAGTCTTGCCCGCATGGAGTTGTTCAGCCGTATCGAAAAACGGCTGGGGGTGACGCTTGCGGACCGGCTCCTTGCCGAAGCCGAGACCCCGCGCGACCTGCTGCGTGCCGTCCTCGGCGCCGGCAGCGGCGGGGATGTGCAGCAGGCCGAAACTCTCGCGGCGGCGCCGTTGCCCCTCGACGAGGCCATGGCCACCCCCGCCACGATGACAACCCTGATCGAACTCTTGAAGTGGCATGTCGACCGCCACCCCGAGCGCCCGCACATCCAGTTCTACCAGGATGACGGCACCGGACCGGCCATGACCTACCGGGAGCTTTGGGACGGCGCCTGCCGGGTAGCCGCCGGCCTGCTGCAGCACGACCTGCAACCCGGGGATGCGGTCGTGCTCATGCTGCCCGCCGAACCAAGCTACTTTCACAGCTTCTTCGGGGTACAACTGGCCGGCGGCATCCCGGTACCGATTTACCCGGCACCCCGTGCCAGCCTGATTCGTGACCACCTGCAGCGCCACCTGGGCATCCTCGGCAACTGCGGGGCCACGGTGCTGATCACCTCCGACGAAGTCAAGCCGCAGGCGGACATGCTCAAGGCGCGAGTGGAGACTCTCCGCCACGTTCTTACCGCCGCGGACCTAGATTCTTCGGAAACCCAGCTGCACCGTCCGGCTATCGGGCCGCTCGACACCGCCTTCGTGCAATACACTTCCGGCAGCACCGGTCAACCCAAGGGCGTGGTGCTCTCTCATGCCAACCTGCTCGCCAATATTCGCGCCATGGGGCAACGGGTCGACGTCACCTCCCGGGATGTCTTCGTCAGCTGGCTACCGCTCTATCATGACATGGGACTGATCGGCGCCTGGCTGGGGAGCCTGTACCACGCCGCCCTGCTGGTACTGATGCCGCCCCTGGCTTTCATGGCGCGGCCGCAGCGCTGGCTCCAGGCGATTCACCGCTACCGCGGCACGCTCTCCGCCTCGCCAAACTTCGGCTATGACCTGTGTTTGCGCCGGCTCGACCCGCAACAGCTTGCCGGCCTGGATCTGGGTTCGTGGCGGGCGGCCTTTAACGGCGCCGAACCGGTCAGCCCGGAGACCCTGCACCAGTTCACCGAGCGCTTTGCCCCCTTCGGTTTGCGCCGCACGGCGCTCATGCCGGTTTACGGCCTGGCCGAAAACTCCGTCGGGCTGACCTTCCCGCCCCTCGGACGCGGCCCTTTGATCGACAGCGTCCGCCGCGACCTGTTCATGCGCAGCGGCCGGGCCCTGCCGGCATCGGCGGATGATCCTTGCGCGCTGCGCTTCGTCTCCTGCGGGCTCCCGCTCGACGGCCACGAGGTCCGTATCGTCGATGCCGCGGGGCTTGAAGTGCCGGAGCGTCAGGAAGGCCATCTGCAGTTCATGGGCCCCTCTGCGACCAGCGGCTACTACCGCAATCCCGCAGCGACCGCCCGGCTCTTTAACGGAGCATGGCTCGATACCGGCGATCTCGCCTACATCGCCAACGGCGAGATCTACCTGACCGGACGGACCAAGGACATCATCATCCGTGCCGGCCGCAACATCTATCCTCATGAGCTCGAGGAGGCCGTCGGCCGGCTCGATGGCATCCAGGCCGGACACGTCACCGCCTTCGGCAGCAGCGACCCGGCCACCGGCACCGAACGCCTGATCGTGCTGGCCGAAACCCGGTGCAATGACGAACGCGGCCGCGACGAGTTGCGGACCATGATCAACACGCTCGCCACCGACCTCACCGGGGCGCCGCCGGATGACGTGGTGCTGGCCCCGCCGCATACCGTTCTGAGAACCTCCAGCGGCAAGGTACGCCGTGCTGCCTGTCGCGAACTGTACGAGCACGGCCGTATCGGCACTTCGCCTCCGCCGGCCTGGCGGCAGCTCCTGCACCTGCATCTGAGTGGCATGCGACCGCATCTCAACCATCTCAGTCGGCTGGCGGCTACCGCTCTCTACGGCAGCTACGCCCGCGCCCTGCTTTACCTCGTGGCCGTTCCTGTCTGGCTGCTGGTGGTCCTGCTGCCCAAACCGGCCTGGCGCTGGTCGGTGATCCGCAGCGGGGTCCGCATTCTGGGGCATGCTGCCGGAATCACCGTCAACGTCGAGGGGCTGGAGCACCTGCCGCCAGCGGATCGACCCTGCCTGTATGTGGTCAACCATGCCAGCTATATCGATGGCCTGGTGCTGTCCGGCTACCTGCCGCGGGCGGTCAGTTACGTCGCCAAGCGCGAGTTGCTGGGGAATCCGATTGCCCGCCTCTTTCTCACACGCATCGACACCGCTTTCGTCGAGCGTTTTGACGCCACCAAAGGAGTCAGCGATTTTCTCGGCCTTGCCGCCCGGAGCCGCGAGGAACGCTCCCGTCTTTTCTTCCCTGAAGGGACGTTCACCCGCCGCCCGGGATTGCTGCGCTTTCATATGGGCGCCTTCGTCGCCGCCGCCGAGGCCAATCTCCCGGTCGTGCCCCTCACCTTGCGCGGAACCCGGTCCATTCTGCGCGGCAGCGACTGGCTGCCACACCGCGGGCAGGTACATCTGCGCATTGGCCAGCCGATCACCGCAACGGGCCTCGGCTGCCAGGCACAAAGCCCCTGGCAGCTCGCTGTCGCGCTGCGCGACGCCGCCCGTCGCGAAATCCTGAAACATTGCGGCGAACCCGACCTGATCATGGAGCAAGCGCACTTTGCAGCGTCACCATCAAGTCCTTCAACAAATAACTCTTCCTGAAAGCAGGCAGCCCTGGTAACATTTAGAACATTGTCTCATTCACGACGAGAATACAAAGCGTTTACCCTCCCTATCACCCGGCGAGAACGATGCACGAACGCATTCTGTCTCAGGGGCTTTTCGACAACGCGGCCATCGGCATAAAGGTCAGTGACTGCTCAGGCCGCATTATCGAAGCCAATCCGGCCTGCTGCCGGTTCCTCGGCTATGACAGGGATGCCCTGCTCGGGCTGTCCGGCGTTGACCTGTGTCACAGCAACGACCGCGCCTATGAACAGCAGCAGCTCGACCGCCTGATTTCCGCCCAGATCAGCCACCTGACCTTCCGCAAGCGCTATCTTTCCGGCTCCGGGAAAATCATCTGGGGCGACACAACCGTCACCGCGGTCCGCGATGCCAGCGGCACCTGTGAAGCGCTGGTGACCATGGTGGTCGACGTTACCGAGCAGCGCTACCAGCAGTTGCTCCTGCAGGGGCAGGCCGAGATCCTGAACAAACTCTATTGCAACGACTCACTGGAAGCGATCTGCACATCGATCGTGGAAACTATTGAAGCGGTCGAAGAAGGATTGCTCTGTTCGATCCTGCAGTTTAACCCGGTCAGCCAGACCCTGCACAAGCTCGCCGCGCCCAACCTCCCCGCCTTCTACAACGAGGCTATCGAGGGGATGGCGATCGGCGATGGCATCGGTTCCTGCGGCACATCCGCCTTCCGCAAGGAGCGGGTGATCGTCACCGACATCCTCGCTCACCCCTACTGGGCCAGAGCCCGGCGGCTCGTCGAAAAAACCCCCTTGCGGGCCTGCTGGTCCCAGCCGATCTTCGCCAGCGACGGCAGCGTTCTCGGCACGTTCGCCATTTATTACACCGAGCCGCGCGAACCCGGCCCTTTCGAACTGGAACTGATTTGCTCGGCTGCGAACCTGGCCGCCCTGGCCATCAATCACAAGAGGGCAATGGCCGCGCTGAGCAACAGCGATCAACTCAAGAGCGAATTCATTTCGACGGCCGCCCACGAGTTGCGGACCCCGATCGCCAGCATCCTTGGATTTGCCGAACTGCTTGCCGAGCCCGATTCGAGCAACACGTTCAGCACCGAGCAGCGTCATTCGTTCCTCCACGAAATCATCGAGAGCACCGAGCACCTTAACCAGATCATTGACGATATTCTCGACCTCGGCCGCATCGAATCCGGCCGGTGTCTCCCTATGCGCAAGGAGCCGACGCGACTCGCTGAACTGCTCACCAAGGTCGTCAACCGCTTCCGCCTTGAAGGCAAGCATATCCTGACGCTCGACGTAACTCCGGAAATCCCGGACCTCATCCCGGTTGACCAGCACCGCATCAACCAGGTTCTTGACAATATCCTCAGCAACGCCACCAAGTACTCCCCGCCGGGAAGCAGCATCGCGATCACGGCCGCGCGCAGCGGTTGTGTCTGCCAGATCACCATCGTCGACCAAGGGATCGGCATGAATAGCGACCAGGTCCGCCAGGTTTTCGACAAGTTCTATCGTGCCGACGCATCGGACACGGCGGTCAGAGGGCTCGGCCTGGGGATGAGCATCGTCAAGCAGATTGTCGAGGATCACGGCGGCCGCATCTGGGTCGAGAGTGCCGAGGGCAAGGGGTGCAAGGTGACCTTCACGTTACCGATCACCGCCCCGCTCAAGGAGACAGCCGACAGCTGAGGCGTCACCGCTCCGAGCACTTATCCTGGCAAAGAGGGATTGAATTGTTGACAAAAAAAGGGAGTTGCGGCGCTTGCCACAACTCCCTTGAAAATTTACTGGCGCGCGGTACAGGATTCGAACCTGTGACCTTTGGCTCCGGAGGCCAACGCTCTATCCATCTGAGCTAACCGCGCACGGGGGTAAGTTTTATACCCCATCCATCTACCTATTGCAACCGCAAAGAACCGGCAATACACGGGTTGTCGAACCTTTTTGAGGTTGCTATGATAAGACCATGAAATGCTTCTTGATCCTCTTCTGCCTCGCGAGCGGCATGCTGACAGCGACAGCCTTTGCTGCCGGCACAGACCCTGTCTCCCCGCCTTCCGCAGCGGCGGCAACAGCAATCAGCGCGGCACCACCTGAAACCACCCCGTTTGCGACGGCTGCCCCTGCTCCAGCCAAGATCTTGCCGCCCAAAAAAGCGAAGAAAAGCAAAACCGCCAAAAACGGCGGGAAAAAACCCGCGGCGGCCAAGCCGGAACGCCTCGCCCAGGCCAACGTTCCGGCAACTGTTCCGGCAACTGCCGCGACCGGCTCACCGCCGCAAACCATCACGGCTTCGCCGGCAGAGGCCATCAGGACGACGGCCACCCCTCCCGCTCCGCCCCAAGCACCGGCCGTCACGGCCGTCACGGCCGCCCCTTCTGAACCGGCACAGGCGGCCGCGGCAAAACCGGCCCAGGACACCTTTCTCATCGAGCCTCTCGGCAACGAGGTCTACGCCGCCATTGCCAAAATCGGCAGTCGGGCCAGCAGCAACACCATGTTCGTCATCGGTCGCCATTACGTCGTCGCCGTGGGGGCGCACATGACCAAGGAGGTCATCCAGGACCTCAACGCCGAAATCGCCTCGCGAACCAGCAAGCCGGTCCGCTATTTCGTCCTGGCTCACCACCACCCCGGCTATTCGCACGTCGACTTCGACTTCCCTCCCGACCAGGACGTGATCATGGCCTGGCAGGCCTGGCAACAACTCAACGACGACGTGCGCAAGCCCGACTTTCCCATCATCTTCTTCAACGAGGGGATGACCATCAAGACGGGCAACGTCACCCTGGTTCTGAGCAATCTCGGCCGTGGCCACAGCGCCGGCGACGTTGTCACCTTCATCCCTGAAACGGGGGTGATCTTCGCCAGCGACCTGTTTTATGTCGATAGTGTCGGCTACATGGCCGGAGGCTTCATGCGCGAATGGGTTCTCGCCCTGGAGGCCCTCGAACAGCTTGGCGCCGAGCGGATCATCCCCGGCACCGGTCCCGTCAGCAGCATCGAAGAGGTTTCCAAATTCAAGGAGTTCTTCCGCGATTTTCTCACCGAGGTGATTCGCCACATCGAACGCGGCGACACCCTCGAGCAGACGCTGCAGACTTTCGACCTCCCCAAGTACCGCAACCTGAGCGGCTACCAGTTGCTGATGAAAGCCAACCTCAAACGGGCCTACGAAGAGCTCAAGCTCGAATTCGGCCGTTAATCGTTCGTAGCGAAGGGGAAATAAAAACGGCCGGGGCAACCCGGCCGTTTTTTTGCAGACAGCGGCAAATGGACCGCTACCGGTCGCGTTCTTCCTCTTCATAGGTGTGACGCACCTGCAGGAGCACCACCCCGAGCACCAGAAGCAGGCCGATAACAATCCCCCCCCACAGCTTGCGCTGCGAGAAACGCGCATCGTGCCCGGCTACTTCATTGCGCAATTTTTCCAGCTCGCTGGCGATCCGCCCGGTTTCGGCGCGCACCTTCTCCACGTTGAAACTATGGAAGACCCGATGATAGCGGTTGCGCAGGTCGAACAGGGCCCCCTTGGCGGCAGCGACGCTCACCCCCAGTTTTTTCAGACGCTCCAGTTCCTCACCAAACCCGGCGAACCGCGCGTCGGTTTCGGCCAGAGCGGTCTTGATCTGTGCCGCCCGTCCGTAATCGTGACAACGGGTACAGGACTGTTCGTTAATAAGTTCCAGCGAGGTTTCCTTTACGGCGTGGCTGCCATGACACGTCACACACTGCGCTCCACCCTGCGCTAGCTTGACGCCGTGCAGACTCTCGCGATAATCAGCGAGAACGCCGACGTGGCAGCGCCCGCAGAATTCCGGTACGGCCGCATGCTCAGGAGCCCCGACGAAGCCGCGCGCCGGACTCATGGCATTGGCGAAATCGGCGGGGTCACCGCCATGACAGTCGTGACAGAAAATCCCGTTGCGCTGATGAACGCTCCCCTGCCAAGCCTTGACCGGTGCCCCCAACGGTCCGGCCTGGCCGCCGTGGCACTGCAGGCAGACGGTTTCGGGCATCTCGGCGGCCAGCGCCAGGCCGACAGGAAGGAGCCAGAACAGGGCCACCGACACAAACAGCAACCCGCGCTTCATGAGTAGTGCCCCCAGACAGATATCCCCAGAAAAATCAGCAGGGTGAGAAAAAAGACGGTAACGAAAATCGGCCGTCGCGCGGGTCGGCGCTCCGGGCCGCGGTCGATGAACGGCAGCAGGGCGAGAAAAGTCATGAACGCCCCCTGCACCCCCAGGCCGATCAATTCGCTCGGGAAGATCTTCAGGGTCTGATAGGCCCACAGGAAATACCATTCGGGCTTGATCCCCGGTGGCGTCACGAAGGGATCGGCGGGATCAAAGGCCGATGGCGGGAAGAACAGCCCCGGGGCAAAGAAGATGATCCCGAGCAGCAGGGCCAGGAAAAAGCAGATGACCGCCGCATCCTTCACCACGTAATTGGGGAAGAAGGGGATTCCTCCGGGATGCTTTTCATAGACGAAGGTGTCGGGAAGTTCGCTTCTGCGGTAATCAGCGCCGAACGGCGGCGGAGAGATGCCGCGGCGTTTGACGCAGAACAGGTGCAGCCCGATCAGCCCCAGCAGGGCGAGCGGCATCCCGACCACATGCAGGGCGAAGAACCGGCCAAGGGTCTGGTTGCCGACCGTTGCCCCGCCGCGCAGGAACTCGACGATCAGGTCGCCGACGATCGGAACCGCCCCCGGCGCCTCGGTCGCCACGGTGGTGGCCCAGAAGGACAGTTGGCTCCAGGGGAGCAGATAGCCGGTCAGGCACAACCCCATCGACAGATTGAAGAGGATGAAGCCGCTCAGCCAGGTCAACTCACGGCGCCCTTTGTAGCCGGCCATGAAGAGCACCGACAGCATGTGCAAAAGCAGCGCGATGACGATGACATTGGCTCCGACGGCATGCAGCATGCGAATCAGCCAGCCATAGGGGATCTCGTTGGTAATACGCTGAACGCTGGCGAAAGCCTGATCGGCATGCGGGACGTAGTAGATCAGCAGCAGGATGCCGGTGAGTATCTGCAGGCTGAACAGGGTGATCAGCACCGCACCGAGGGTGTACCAGGCATTGACGTTACGCGGGAGCAGATAGCCCTGCAGCTCTCTGGCAAAGATCTCCCGGACGCCGAGCCGCCGGTCGACGAAATCGATGAGCAGATTCACCAGACGCATGCGCGACCCCTAGCCGATCCTGAGTTGGTTGCCGTCGACACTGACCGGCAGGGTTTCCAGCGGACGAGGCGGCGGGCCACTGATCACGTTGCCGGTCGGTGCGAACCGCCCGCCGTGACAGGGGCAGAGAAACTCCCCCTTCTCCGCCTGCCACTGCACCACGCAACCGAGATGGGTGCAGACCGCCGAGAGAGCCTGGTACTCGCCGGACCGGCTTTGCACCAGCACGGCGGGTTTGCCGCGAAACTGAAAAAAATGCGCGACCCCGGGCTGTACCGAACTGCGCGGGACGGCAACCCGTTCCCCCGCTCCGCCGCCGGCAGCGGGAGCGAGAAAACGCAACAAGGGCCAGGCGCTGGCGGCGGCCAGCAAACCCGCCAGGCCACCGGCCAGAACCAGCAGGAAGGTACGCCGCTGCGGAGGTGGAGAAGAGGTCGATTCCATCAAACTCGATCGTTCCGAAAATTGATCATCTGCATGATTATAGAGGCTTCTGCGGGGATGCAATCGCCACCGCCGCCCATACCGGCTACTGGACTGCCGCCCGCTCCCCGAGATCGGCATAGACCGGAATGCGCAGATCATGGTCGCGAGCCCCGCTCGCCTTGAACAGGACATAAGCGCTGAAGCGCGACTGGCCCGGCTTGGGGGTCAGCGTCAGGTTGATGGTTGCCTTGCCCCGGGGCGGGACGACTTCGGCGGCAAAGTTTGCGGCCAGTTCGGGTGCGGTCGTTTCCGGCTTCCCCAGACGCACTTCCTTCTCCCCCTGGTTGACCAGAGTAACCTTCGCCGAGACCGTCTTTTTCGGAGCAACCGTGCCGAAGTTGACCAATTGCGGCTCAAGAGCGACTTCCTCGCGGACGGTCCCCTTGAGCTGCAACTGCACCATCGGCCGGGCCGGATCGTTGGTATAGAGGTAAACCGTCTTGCTGACCTCGCCACGGAAACGACCGCTGTCGAAACTGGTCTGAATCTCACCGCTCTCGCCTGGGGCCAGAACCCTGGCCGAGGCCAGGGCCGCGGTGCAGCCGCAGGAACTGCTGACCTTTTCGATATTCAAGGGCGCATCACCGCTGTTGCTGAAAGCAAACCGGTGACGCACCGTCTCCCCCTGCAGGATCGTCCCGAAATCATGACTCATCTGGGGAACGCTCACCACCGGGGCGGCCCAGGCGGCGACCGCCACCAGGTTCACCAGGACAGTCGCAGAAAAAAACCGCCGAAATATTTTCATACCTTTTTCTCCCCGATCATTTGGTCCGGGCGAAGTATATCACACTCGCCGCGCACTGCGGCAAGCGTTCGGTAAAATTGACTGAATCCGGCGGGTTTGCTATATGAAGTAGTACTTATGAGCGACCAGAACGCCCCGTACCCGCCGACAGCACTGAAACCGCTCTACCGCCGCACGGAAATTTCCGGGCGGGTTGCCGAACTGGCCCGGCAGATCGATCGGGACTATGCCGGTCGTGAACTCCTGCTGGTCGGCATCCTCAAAGGCTCCTTTCTGTTTATCGCCGATCTGGCGCGGGCGCTGCAGACCCCGACCCAGATCGATTTTGTGCGCATTGCCAGCTACGGTTCGGAAACCCGCTCTTCAGGCATTGTCGAAATCCGCAAGGACCTGGAAATGCCGATCCGGGGCAGGCATGTGCTGATCGTTGAGGACATCGTTGACAGCGGCTTCACCCTGGAGGCTCTCTGCAACCAGCTGCTGCTGCGCAATCCCGCCAGTCTGCGGGTTTGCACCCTGGTTGACAAGCGGGCCCAGCGGGCTACGGACGTCCCGGTCGATTATGTCGGCTTCACCCTGGACTGCGGTTTCATTGTCGGCTACGGTCTCGATCATGACGAGCGCTATCGCGGCTTGCCCGACATCTATCTGCTCAACGAAACCAGCCCCGCCTGACCGGAGGGAATACCACCGATGATCGTCACCTGCGCACAGTGCCAGGCCCGCTTCAAACTGGCTGACGAGAAGCTCAAGGCGGGCGGGACCAAGGTCCGCTGCTCCAAGTGTCAGACCATTTTCACCGTCTTCCCTCCGGCTGAAGCGGCTGCCGGTTCAGGCGATGCCGTTTCAGTGACAGCCCCCTCGTTCGCCGCCGAGGAAACCC
>CAZRTZ010000070.1:0-11762 GCA_964603155.1 uncultured Geobacteraceae bacterium
GGCCAAGGCCATCGACCACTAATTGCCGCATACGGCAGACTGTTGACTGTGTTATCCTCTCGGGGAGGGCCATCCGGCCTTCCCCGATTTTTTTCGCCGGTTTGTGATTCCACCCGGCGCACCCGCGAGAGGATGATGCTGCGCTTCTGGTCCCGCCGCAAACTGCTGCGCCAGCCGCTGCCACCGGCCTGGCAGGAGATCCTGGAGGGCTGTGTCCCCCTTTACCGGCAACTGCCGGAACCCGAGCGCACGGCCCTCGAAGGGCATCTGCAGGTGTTTCTGGCCGAAAAGCGCTTCGAGGGTTGTGGCGGGCTGCAGGTCACCGAACCCATGCGGGTGACGGTCGCGGCCTACGCCTGCCTGCCGCTGCTTCACGATCCCGCCGGCTACTACCCGCAACTCGGCACGGTGGTCCTCTATCCCCGCAGCTTCGCGACGCCAATCCGCGACAGCGATCCACTCGGCGTGGTCACCGAGACGGTCGAGGAACGCCTGGGGGAATCGTGGCAGGAAGGGACGGTGGTGCTGGCCTGGGATGCAGTGGAGGAGATCCTGAACGGCAGGAGCGAAGGCTGCAACGTGATCATCCACGAATTTGCCCATCAGATCGATGCCCGGCGGGGGATTACCGACGGGGAGTTCCCGCTTGCCGGACCGGACAGCTGCCGGAACTGGCATGACCTGCTGGCCCTCGTGCAGCAACAGCAGCGCAACACCCGCCGAAGGGGCCGTCCGGCGGTTCTTGATCCTTATGCGGTGTCCAGTGCGGAGGAGTTGTTTGCCGTGGCCAGCGAATACTTCTTCATGCGCCCGGTACGGCTCAAGGCCAACCAGCCGGGACTCTACGCCGAGCTGCAGGCGATCTACGGGGTGGATCCGGCAGGGTGGGCAGTGAAAAACCCCGTTGAGTTGTCGAGTGGTTGAGTTGTAAAGTCGAACCACTCAACCACTCAACGGTTTCAATCCCGCGCCTGCCTGCAGCCCTCGATCTCCCTCAACCCTTCCCTTGCCGCTGCAGCCACGTCCGGAGTCCTTGCCAGATCGATGGCCGCCAGGAAGTAGTGCCACGCCGCCGTATCGCAACGCTTGCGGCGCAGCAGGGCCTGGCCGGCCCCGAGATAGGCCTGATCGAGAGCCGCCTCGCCGGGGCGTTCGGCAATCAGCTGGCGAAACACCGTGAGCGCCAGCTCCGGCTGGTCACGCAACAGCAGGTGCCTGCCGATTTCGAGAACATGGGCCGTGCTCAGCTGCCCGCGCTGCGAGCGACTCTGCAAGGAGAGATAGTTCCTTGCGGCATGCTCGATATCGCCGTGCTCGAAAGCCCGCATGATGCCGGTCATCGCCTCCAGGGTATGGGCACGGGAGCGCGACACGTAAGGGCCGCGCAGGTGCAGGAGCTCCGGCAGGCGGTCGCTGGCCACGGCCAGCCCCATCCCGGCGAGAAACCCGCCGATATGGGCACCGTGCGCGACTCCGCCGCCGGCGGAACTGGCCACCAGGAACGGCAGAAGATTGTCAACAATCAGGTAGAAGGCCAGCACCAGGCGCGCGGAAACCAGCACATGGGTCATCAGCAACGGGAAGAGAAAGACGAAAACCTTGACCTGGTTGCGCGGGAACCAGATGAAGTAGAAGCCGAGGATTCCGGAGATCGCTCCCGAGGCACCGATCAGCGGCACCTGGGAATCAGGGACGAACAGGGCGAAGAACAGCGTCGCGGCGGCGCCGGCACCGAGATAGCCGAGCAGGTAGCGCCACGGCCCCATCCGGTGTTCGACGTTGTCGCCGAAGATGTAGAGAAACAGCATGTTGCCGGCCAGATGCAGCAGACCGCCATGGAGGAACATGGCGGTCAGAACCGTCAGCAGAGACGGGCTGGCAGGACGATAGCCGTAGCGGAACACGGTCAGATCGTATGCACTGATCTGGGCGAGGAGCGACTCGATCGGCCAACTGCCGTGCAGGCCAAGCGTCCCGAGATAGTCGAGCAGAAAAGGATCGTTCAAATCCGGCCGCTGCAGCGACAAAGGCAGTGTCACCAGGGCGTAGACGGCAATATTGACCGCCATCAGCACATAGGTCATCCAGGGCGTCGTACGCGGGTTGGGGATGTCACCGACTGGAAAGAACATGTCTGTATGGTCGCCCTTGTCTTTTCCTAAGGGATGCGGTTTACTTCGACGTTACCTTTCTTCTGGAGTCCTTACCATGCACTTCGTCACCTTGCAAGGGGAGAGCCAGCCGGTCGCGATCGGCAAGATCGTCTGCGTCGCCCGCAACTATGCCGAGCATGCCAGAGAGCTGGGAAACCCGGTCCCGGACGAAGCCGTGCTCTTCATCAAACCGGCCAGCAGTCTGCTGGCCGATGGCGGCGGCATTGTCATTCCGGCCTATGCGCAGGAATGTCACCACGAGATCGAACTGGCCGTGCTGATCGGTCGCACCGGCAAGGGGATCTCCCCCGCCTCGGCACTGGAACATGTGGCCGGCTATGGCGTGGCCCTCGACATGACCCTGCGCGATGTCCAGAGCCGTCTCAAAAGCAAAGGTCTCCCCTGGGAGATTGCCAAGGGGTTCGATACCTCCTGTCCGCTGTCGGCCTTCGTTCCGGCAGGCCGGGTTCCCGACCCGCAGCAACTGCACCTGCGGTTGACCGTCAACGGTGACGTGCGCCAGGACGGCGCCACCGCCCACATGTTGCGGCCGGTGGCGCAACTGATCAGCGAGGCGTCGCACTATTTCACCCTGGAGGCCGGCGACATTCTGCTGACCGGCACCCCCAGCGGCGTCGGCCCGGTGCGCAGCGGCGACCGACTGGAGGCGGTGATCGAGGGGGTGGGGAGGTTATCGGTCAGCGTGGTGTAGGGGCGTGATTTATCACGCCCGGAGCGCAATAAATTGCGCCCCTACGCCGTCATTCTCAACCGATTACTTTCAATGTGCGCCAGCCGGGTCGGCTCCGGCAGGCGATAGCCGCGCCCGCAAGCAAGCACGATTTGCATCGCCCGCTCCATGCCGACCCGATGGCCGGGAGAGACATACAGCGGCCGGATGCCGTCACGGGTGCGCAGCACCCGGCCGATCTCCTCGCCGCCATCAGTCAGACGGGCCCACGCCCCCCGCTGCACCCCCGGCTCGGCATGTTCCCCGCACAGGCGGCTCTTGGCGCAGCCGATCGTCGGCACCCCCAGCCACAGGCCGAGATGACAGGCAACGCCGAAGCGCCGGGGATGGGCGAGCCCCTGCCCGTCCACCAGCACCATGTCGGGGAACCTCTGCAGTTTGCGGAACGCCTCGAGAATTACCGGCAACTCCCTGAACGACAACAGCCCCGGTACATACGGGAAGGTTTCGGCTCCCCGGGCCGAGGCCGTTTCCACAACCACCCCTGCAACCGCATCGAACAGCACCACCGCGGCAAAAACCTCCGGGGAAAATCGCGCGCAGGAAACGTCCACCCCGGCCACCAGACTCACCGGCTCCGGCACGTCGTCGCGCAACACCACCCGCCCGGCCAGTTCTTTCTGCAGGGCGATGGCTTCGCGCGGAGTCAGGTCCCAGGGGTGCAAAAATGGGAAGATCATAAGCGTAAAGACAGCTCACGCCCGTTCGCTGCGCTCACTCGGGCGCACAGAGAAAAAGCCTTCAAACGATCCAGTCTGACCACTTAAAATTGCCGTTCCCCCTTCGACAAGCTCAGGGCGAACGGCAAGGGTGCTTACTCCCAGACACCACCGCTCGTGGTGAGCCTGTCGAACCATGAGCGGGTACCCCCGTATTTATCCCTGGGGTCTCTGCGTGCTCTGCGCGAGACAGTGTTGAAGTAAAATCACCCTACCCGATTCTGCTCCCGCCCTTCCACAAACGCCCGGACATTGTCGATCGCCACATCCAGAAGGCGCTGACGAGCGGCGCGGGTGGCCCAGGCCAGGTGCGGGGTGATGACGCAGTTCGGCGCGGTGAGCAAAGGGTTGTCGGCGGGCGGCGGTTCCTGGGAGAGGACGTCAAGACCGGCGCCGGCGATCTGCCCGGCGTGCAGGGCCGCGGCCAGGGCCGCCTCATCGACCAGGGGGCCGCGCCCGGCATTGATCAGGTAGGCCGTCGGCTTCATGGCCGCGAGCCGGGCGGCATTCACCAGACCGCGGGTGGCCTCGGTCAACGGGCAGTGCAGGCTGACCACATCGGCCCGCGCGAACAGCTCATCCAGCGAGACAAAAGTGATTTCCGGCCACGCCGCCGGAGCAGGCGTGCGGGTATGCACCAGCACGCGCATGCCAAAAACCGCGGCAATGCGTGCCACGGCCTGGCCAATGGCCCCGAAACCGACGATGCCGAAGGTCAACCCGGCCACTTCCGTCTGCGGAGTCGCCCAGAAGGCAAAGTCGGGAGAAGTGCTCCAGCGCCCCTGCCGCACCAGGTCGGCATGCCGCCCCACGCCACGGGCCATCTCCAGCAGCAGCGCGAAAACGTGCTGGGCCACCGAAGGCGTGCTGTAGGCGGGGACATTGGTGACCACGACCTCACGCTCCCTCGCCGCCGCCACGTCGACCACATTAAAGCCGGTGGCCAACACGCCGATGTAGCGCAGGTCCGGCAGGGCCGCCAGCTCCCGGGCGCCAAGGACGACCTTGTTGGTCAGCAGCGCCCGTGCTCCGGCGGAGCGTTCCAAGGTCAGTTCGGCCGGAGTGCGGTCGTGCACCGTCAGTTCACCAAGAGCTGCGAGAGGCGACCAGTCGAGGTCGCCGGGATTGGCGGTGTAGCCATCAAGAACGACGATTTTCATAGCAGGCTCCTGTCTGCCGTAAAAATGGGGGCACTTCCTTGCGGGAAGCACCCCCATTTTTACAACTTAACGACTCGGCGACTCAACGTTTTTACGCCTTCTGCTCCTCCAGCACCGCCTGGGCGGCGGCCAGCCGGGCAATCGGCACCCGGAATGGCGAGCAGGAGACGTAGTCGAGGCCGATGCGGTGGCAGAACTTCACCGACGAAGCCTCGCCGCCGTGTTCGCCGCAGATACCGAGCTTGAGGTCGGGGCGGGTGGCCCGCCCCTTCTCGCACCCCATCTTCACCAGCATGCCGACACCGACCTGGTCGAGGGCGACAAAAGGATCGTTGGGATAAAGCTCCTTTTCCACATAGTACGGCAGGAACTTGCCGGCGTCATCGCGTGACAGCCCGTAGGTGGTCTGGGTCAGGTCGTTGGTGCCGAAGGAGAAGAACTCCGCCTCTGCCGCGATGGCGTCCGCAGTCAGGGCGGCACGCGGCAGCTCGATCATGGTGCCGATCAGATATTTGACCTTGACGCCGTATTCGGCGATCACCGCGTCGGCTACGCGGATGGCGCTCTTGCGCAGCACCGCCAGCTCCTTCACCTCGCCGACCAGCGGAATCATGATCTCCGGGACGATCTCGAACCCTTCATTCTTGATCAGTTCGCAGGCCGCCTCCATGATCGCCCGCACCTGCATGTCGTAAATCTCCGGGTAGGTGATCGCCAGGCGGCAGCCACGGTGGCCGAGCATCGGGTTGAACTCATGGAGCGACTCGACCTTGGCCTTGAGCGTCGCCGCCTGCACTCCCATTTCCCTGGCCAGCGCCTCGATCTCGGCATCGGCATGGGGAAGGAACTCGTGCAGCGGCGGATCGAGCAGCCGGATCGTCACCGGCAGTCCCTTCATCACCCGGAAAATGCCGAGAAAGTCGCCCTTTTGCATCGGCAGAATCTTGGCCAGCGCCTTCTGCCGGCCTTCCAGGTCGGCGGCGAGGATCATCTCGCGCACGGCCATGATCCGCTCCCCTTCGAAGAACATGTGCTCGGTGCGACACAGGCCAATCCCCTCGGCACCGAATTCGCGGGCCACCTGCGAATCGTGCGGGGTATCGGCATTGGTGCGCACCTTCATGCGGCGGATCTGGTCGACCCAGCCCATCAGCTGACCGAATTCGCCGGTCAACTCCGGCTGCACGGTCGGCACCTGGCCGAGAATCACCTCGCCGGAGGAACCGTCGAGAGTGACCACATCGCCCTTCTTCACCACCAGGCCGCCTTTCGCCGTGAACTGCTGGTCCGCATAGTTAACCTTGATGTCGCCGCAGCCGGCCACGCAACACTTGCCCATGCCGCGCGCCACGACCGCCGCGTGGGAGGTCATGCCGCCGCGGGCGGTGAGAATCCCTTGCGCCGCGTGCATGCCGTGGATGTCCTCCGGGCTGGTCTCGACGCGAACCAGGATCACCTTGAGGCCGATCCTGGCGGCTTCTTCGGCCTCGTCGGCAGAGAAGACCACCTGCCCGCTGGCGGCCCCGGGAGAAGCCGGCAGCCCCTTGGCGATAACCTGCTTCGCGGCCTTCGGATCAAGGGACGGGTGCAGCAGCTGGTCAAGCTGCTCGGGAGCGACGCGCATCACGGCCTGCTCCCTGCTGATCAACCCCTCGCCGACCATGTCGACGGCGATCTTCACTGCCGCTTTTGCCGTACGCTTGCCGTTGCGGGTCTGCAGCATGTAGAGCTTGTGCTTCTCGATGGTGAACTCGATATCCTGCATATCCTTGTAGTGTTTCTCGAGGATGGCACGAATATTCACCAGCTGCTGGTAGCAGTCGGGGAGGACGTCCTCCATCGCCGGCAGATCGCCGGGCTTGTGCTTGGCCTTGTTGATCGGCTGCGGGGTGCGGATCCCGGCGACGACGTCCTCCCCTTGCGCGTTGACCAGGTATTCGCCGTAGAAATAGTCCTCGCCGGTCGACGGGTCGCGGGTAAAGGCCACTCCGGTGGCGCAGTCGTTGCCCATGTTGCCGAAAACCATCGACTGGACGTTGACCGCCGTCCCCCAATCGGCCGGGATGTTGTTGAGGCGGCGGTAGGTGATGGCACGCTGGTTCATCCACGAGCCGAACACCGCGCCGATCGCACCCCACAACTGCTCCTGGGGATCATCCGGGAACGGCTTGCCCAGGGCCTCGCGCACCTTGTGCTTGAAGAGCACGACCAGTTGCTTGAGGTCGTCGGCATCCAGTTCCGTGTCGAGGTGCACCCCCTTCTGCTCCTTCATATGCTCCATGATGTGGTCAAGCTCCTCCTTCTCCATCTCCATGACCACGTCCGAGTACATCTGGATGAAGCGCCGGTAGGCATCGTAGGCGAAACGCGGATCACCGCTCTGGGCGATGATCCCCTGCACGGTCCGGTCGTTCAGGCCGAGGTTGAGAACGGTATCCATCATCCCCGGCATCGACGCGCGCGCCCCGGAGCGGACCGACACCAGCAGCGGGTTGGCGGGATCGCCGAATTTTTTCCCCATCATCGTCTCGATGCGCCCGAGATGTTCGGCCACCTCCTCCTTGAGCCCGGCCGGATAAGCGCGGTCGTTCTTGTAGAACTCGGTGCAGACCTCGGTGGTGATGGTGAAGCCGGCCGGCACGGGCAGCCCGATGCTGGTCATCTCCGCCAGGTTGGCCCCCTTGCCGCCCAACAGGTTCTTCATGTCGCCGCGTCCTTCGGCAACACCGTTGCCGAAGAAGTACACATACTTGGCCATCGTCTCTTCCTCCCGTTTTTTCAATCCCGCTGGAGAACCATTGGGTTAGATTTAGTCTAAATAAAACAGCCGCTTAGACGAATCCAAGCGGCTGCGGAAGCTGGCGTTTCGATCGTTTTTCGACGATCAGACTCATGCGGTGATTTTCGCAAAATCGGCGATCCCTTCGAACAGGCGCCCCGCGGAAGTGAGCAGCGCCAGGCGGTTGCTCCGCACCTCGGCGTTCTCGGCCATGACCATGACCCCGTCGAAGAAGGCGTCGACCGGGACGCGCAGAGCGGCGATCGCCTGCAGCGCCGCGGCATAGTCGCCGGCAGCCACCGCCGCCTGCACCGCCACCCCGGCCTGCGCCGTCGCCTCGGCCAAAACCCGTTCGCAGTCGGCCTCGAACAGCGAGGCGTTCAAAGGCGCATCCACCCCGCCCTTGATGATGTTGCCGACCCGCTTGAACGCCACCGCCAGCGGCTCGAAACCGGCCTGGGCCTTGAGGGACGCCAGGGCCTCGACCCGCGCCACGGCATCAAGCGGGTCGTCGAAACGGGCGGTCAAAACCGCCTCGACGACATCAGCTGCGAAACCACGCTGGGTCAGCATGTTCACCAGGCGCAGACGAATGAATTCGACCACCTCGGCCTGCACCTGGTCGCGCGGCCGGGTCAGCTTGGCGGCGAGGAGTTCGAGACTCTGCTCGACCAGGGCCGGAACCGACTGGCGGTAGCCGCGCTCGAGTAGAATATTGAGGATGCCAATGGCACAGCGCCGCAGGGCATAGGGATCGGCCGAGCCGGTCGGAATCAGGCCGACGCCGAAGCAGCCACAGATGGTGTCGATCTTGTCGGCCACAGAGACGAAAGCGCCGACGTTGTCCTGTGGCAGCGCCCCGCCTGCCTCGACCGGCAGATGGTGCTCGAAGATCGCCTGGACAATTCGCGGGTTCTCCCCTTCGAGCCGCGCGTATTCGCGCCCCATGATCCCCTGCAGTTCGGGGAACTCGTAGACCATCTTGGTTTCGAGGTCGCACTTGGCGAGCCTGGCCGCGCGCACGGTCAGATCGACCGCCGCCGGCTCGAAACACGCCGCCAACCCTTTGGCCAGCGAGGTGAAACGTTCGACCTTCTCGAAACTGGTGCCGAGCTTCGCCTGGTAGATCACGTTCTTCAAGGCCTCCAGGCGGGTTTCCAGCTTTGCCTTGCGGTCCTCTTCCCAGAAGAACATGGCATCGGAGAAACGTGCCCGGATCACCCGGCCGTTCCCCCGGATCACGACCTCGGGATCTTCGGCCCGGGTGTTGGCCACGGTGATGAACTTGTTCTGGAGCTTGCCGTCGTGGCCTTCCACCGTGAAGTAGCGCTGGTGGGTGCGCATGGTGGTGACCAGAAGTTCGCGCGGCAGGGCCAGGAAGCGCTCCTCGAAGGTGCCGCACAGCGGAGTCGGATCCTCGACCAGGTAGGTCACCTCATCCAGCAGGTTCTCGTCCATGCTGACCCGGCCGCCTGCGGCCGTCGCCGTCTCTTCAACCTGGCGGCGGATCGTTGCCTTGCGCTCGGCGTGATCCGCGGTGACGAAGTGCTCACGGCACTTGCCCAACCAGTCATCGCAACCGGCCACCACAAACTCCTGCGGCGCCATGAACCGGTGACCCCGCGAACGGTTGCCGCTGTGCAAATCGCCGAAGGACACCGGCACCACCTCGCCGCCGTAAAGGGCGACCAGCCAGTGCACCGGGCGGGCAAAACGCACCTCGAGATCCTTCCAGCGCATCGATTTTTTGAAGGCAATACCGTTGATCAGGCGCGGCAGGATCTCGCGGAGCAATTCAGCGGTCGGGCGTCCCGCCTCTTCCTTCTCGGCGCAGAGGTACTCCCCCTTGTCGGTGGCAACGATCTTGAGTTCGCCAACCGCCACCCCCTGGCCACGGGCGAAACCTTCGGCGGCCTTGGTCGGGTTGCCGGACGCATCGAAGGCATGCTGCTTCGCCGGGCCCATGGCCTTGATCTGCAGAGTCGGCTGTTGCTCGGCGACATCGCTGACAGCCAGCGCCAGGCGGCGCGGAGTGGCGAAGGCGCGCACCGCACCGAATTCAAGGCGCGCCGCCTCGAACTCTTTGCGGATCAGCATCTCCATGTCGACCATCGCCTTGGGCAGAAAGCCGGCCGGGATCTCTTCGGTGCCTATTTCAAGGAATAATTCTTTGGACATATCAAACTCCGGAATACAGACGTCAGAAGTCAGAAGTCAGAAGAAAAGCTTTTCCTTCTGAATTCTGTATTCTGAATTCTGGCTACTGGTTCTTCAGCAACGGAAAACCGAGCCGCTCGCGCTGGGCGACATAGCCTTCCGCGCAGAGGCGGGCGACGTTGCGCACCCGGCCGATGTAGCTGGCCCGTTCGGTGACCGAGATCGCGCCGCGGGCATCGAGCAGGTTGAAGGTGTGCGAGCACTTCATGACAAAATCATAAGCAGGGAAGACCAGCCCCTTGCCGATCAGACGAATGCACTCCTGCTCATAGTCGTTGAAGGACTTGAGCAGCATGGGGACGTTGGCCTCCTCGAAGTTGTAGGTCGAGAACTCCACCTCGGTGATATGGTGGATGTCACCGTACTTGACCCCCTTGACCCATTCGAGGTCATAGACGTTGTCGACCCCCTGCAGGTACATGGCGATCCGCTCGCAGCCGTAGGTGATCTCGCCGGCCACGGGCTTGAGATCGATGCCGCCGGCCTGCTGGAAGTAGGTGAACTGGGTGATCTCCATGCCGTCCAGCCACACCTCCCACCCCAGCCCCCAGGCGCCGAGCGTCGGCGATTCCCAGTCGTCCTCGACGAAGCGGATATCGTGCTTGGCCGGGTCGATGCCGAAGCTCTTCAGCGAATTGAGGTAGAGGTCGAGGATATTCTGCGGGTTCGGCTTGAGAATGACCTGAAACTGGTAGTAGTGCTGCAGGCGATTGGGATTCTCGCCGTAACGGCCATCGGTCGGCCGGCGCGATGGCTCGACGTAGGCGACGTTCCACGGCTCGGGCCCCAGCACGCGCAGGAAGGTCGCGGGGTTGAAAGTGCCGGCCCCCTTCTCGGTATCGTACGGCTGCTGGATGACGCACCCCTGTTTCGCCCAGTAGCCCTGCAGGGAGAGGAGCAGATCTTGAAAAGTCACGATGCCTCCCGGGCTCATGCCCAGTGAAATTTAGTGCGACTGAAGCCGTTTCAGGGAGCCTGAAGCGTGGATACTCTATACATTTTGCAGGGTTTGCATCTTAGCGGCAGGGGGGGGATTGTGTCAATAAGAGGTTGGCGCCGCCCCCCCTGGTTCGTTGCGCTCACCATCCCCCCTGTTCCACAGGGGGGAACAAAAGCTGTTCCTCCCCTGAGCAGTAGGGGAGGTGCCCACAGGGCGGAGGGGTCAGCCGCCATTCAACCCCGCCAAAAACTCCGCGCTCTTGAGCGCCCGGGGCAGGTGCCCGCGCAAGGCATCGGCGAGCAGGGCGCCCCCCTCCTGCAGGGTGCGCGGCGACAGGTGAATGTCGGCGAAGCGTTCGGCCGGGGTCTGCAGCAGACGCCCCAGGCTGCCGAGCGTGAGACGATCGACCTTGAGAGAGGCGGCATCCCCGCCGCAAGCGGAGCAGAGGCTGCCGCCGCGCGTGGCGGCGAAGCCGACCGGGCCGTCGGGGAGCGACCCGTGGCACGCGGCGCAGTGCTGCAGGTGCGGCACGAGGCCGGCCAGCGTCAGCAGCCGCAGTTCCAAAAGCAGCTTGGCCGCGCCCGAGGCTCCGCTGACATCGAGGTGGTCGAGAAAGGCGCGCAGCAGGCCGAAGGCCTCGGCAAAGCCGACGGCCTCGTCGTAAAGCGCCTCGGTCAACTCACAGCCGTAGCCGGCCAAGGCCAACGTTTCCAGGTCGCGGCGCAACCCCAGGCGAAGGTTGACCAGTTCGGCCTCGCGCACGCTGACCAGCTCCCCGCCCGGGCGCGGCGCCCAGTGCAGACGGATCCCGGCGAACGGCTCCAGCCCGGGGCCGAAGCGCTTGCGGCTCTTGCGCGCGCCGCGGGCGAAACCCTTGAGCCGGCCGTGGTCGGGGGTCAGCACGGTGACGATGCGGTCGGCTTCGCCGTAATCGACGTGGCGCAGGACGATGGCGGGGGAGATGGTCAGGGGCATGGGGTCAGTTGAGTGGTTGAGTGGTTGAGTGGTTGAGTGGTTGAGTGGTTGAGTGGTTGAGTGGTTGA
>CAZRTZ010000071.1:0-11173 GCA_964603155.1 uncultured Geobacteraceae bacterium
CCAGCGAGCTGAATGCCGTGCGCCGCGATTTTTACGCGGAGTTCGCCGGCGAACTGGCCCGTGAGCGCACCCGGTCGAAAGGAGGGCGGCTGCGGCAGGCCCTGGCCGATTTATTACCGGCGGCCTTGCCGCGCCCGGCGGCCAAGGCCACCCTCTGTGTCGGCCTGGGGGCGCCGCGCGATCTGCATCTGCTGCGCGACCCGGCTGTTGACGAAGTGACCCTGCCGCTGACGCCGGGCGCCTTGTCCCGCCTGGAGGCGGGCGGGCGCGGTGATTCCAGGCAGCAGCAGCGGATCATCTGGGAACTCCCCCCGGCGATTTTCGACTTTGAATGGCCGGCCTACCAAGCTGAAGTGACGCAACTGGCCGGCCGCGGTTTCCGCCGCTTTCGTGCCCAGAACCTCGGCCAGCTAGCGCTGTTCGCCGGCCTGCCGGATCTGGAATTTGAAGCCGGGGCGCGACTTTTCTCCCTGAACAGTCAGGCGCTGCTGGCCTGGCGCGAACTCGGGTGTGCCGGCGCCGTGGCCTGCCTGGAGGATGATCGCGATAACCTCGCCGACCTTTTGCGCCGCCCGACCGGTATTCCGCTGACGGTGACGATTTATGCCAACCCGGCGCTGATGGTGTCGCGTATCCCGCTCAAAGGGGTCAAGCCGGACCGGCCGCTCCTCTCCGATCGCGGTGAAGCCTACAGGGTCACCCAGCGCAGCGGCCTGACCACGGTGCGCCCCGAGCAGGACTACTCCCTGTGCGGACATCTGGCGGAGTTGCGTGCCTTCGGCTGCAGCCGTTTTCTGGTCGAACTGGCCCATGTCGGCCCGTTCTCGCCCGGCGGTCGCCAGGTGCTGGCTGCTATCGCCAGGGATCAGGATTTGCCCGGCACATCGCCATTCAACTATCTGCTGGGAATGACATGACCGGCCGTTGGGAAAACTGTGGCGGAGGCCGTCTGCGGCGTTGCATGGTGCTCGTTCCCTCGCCTCGTCTGCTGAGAGGTTTCGGACCCTGCTCTCCGTGCGTCTGGCTATGGCCTTCTCTCTAACGTTTTCTTGGCGGTCTGCTGACAGGAACCAATCGGAGGTCTGATGACCGTAGAGATCCTTACCACCACCACCGCAGTCGCCGCCTTGGCCGATGAACTGGCCGGACAGCCAGCCCTTGCCGTCGATCTCGAGGCCGACTCAATGCACCGCTACCGCGAGCGGGTCTGCCTGATGCAGCTCTCCGTCCCCGGGCGCACCGTCCTCATCGATCCTCTTGCCGGCGCCGATCTTGCCCCCTTGGCTGAGCTGTTTGCCGATCCGGCCGTGCGCAAGATTTTCCATGCCGCCGACTACGACCTGCGCTCCCTCTACCGTGATTTCCGCCTCGAGGTGCGCGGCCTGTTCGACACCATGGTCAGCGCGCAGTTGCTTGGCGAAGAGAAGATCGGCCTCGCCGACGTCCTCGCCAAGTATTTCGGCGTCACGCTCGACAAGCGCTATCAGCGGGCGGATTGGTCGCAGCGGCCGCTGTCGGCGGAGATGATCGCTTATGCTGCCGAGGACACGCGGCACCTGCACCGCCTGGCCGGGCTGTTCGAGGAACGGCTGCGGGAAACGGGGCGTTCCTTGTGGGCCAGCGAAGAGTTCCGCAACCTGGAAGGGGTCCGCTTTAGTGAAGGCGAGGGCGGGCCGCTGTGTCTGCGCCTCAAGGGCGCCGGCACTTTCGATCGCCGCCAGTTGGGGGTTCTTGAGGAACTTCTGCAGTGGCGTGAGCGGGAGGCCGAGCGCCGCGACCGCCCGCCCTTTCAAATCATCGGCAATACCATCCTGATGGCCCTGGCCAGGCAGGCGCCGCGAACTCCCACGGCGCTGGCATCGATCGGCGATCTCCCGGAGCGGCTCCGTGACCGCTATGCGCGCGAACTGCTCGCCGCCATCGACCGGGGGCTGTCCCTGCCGGTCGAGGCTCTGCCGGTCTGGCCGAAAGCGCCGCGACCCGAACGCGACCCGAAGGTCGATCTTCGCCTCGCGGCACTGAAGAACTGGCGGCGCGACAAGGCCTCGGCTTTGGCCGTCGATCCGGGAGTCCTCATCAATAACGCCGCCCTTGAACAGCTGGCCCGCGAACATCCGGGCTCCCTTGAACAGCTCGCGGGGATGGCCGGTCTCAAGGCGTGGCAGCGCAAGGAGTTTGGCAGCGAACTTCTCGCGGCGCTCCGAACAGCGACATGAGTCCTTGGCCACTCCTGGCGATGCTGCTGCTCGTGCTGTTGCCGGTTCGCGGCTACCCGCAAGAGCCGTCTGTCGTACTGCCGTCCAGCGTCCAGGCCCTCCTGGCCGAAACCGCCGGTTTGGCTGATGCCGGCGAGCGCGCGGTGCAGATCAGCACCCGCTTCCTGGGGACCCCCTATGTCGCCAACACGCTGGGCGGCGGGGCTGCTCTTCCCGAACACCTGGTGGTGCGCCTCGATGCGGTCGACTGTTTCACCTTCCTCGATTACGTCGAGGCGCTGCGCCGTAGTGCCGCTCCCGCGGAGTTTCACAACAGGCTGGCCGAAGTGCGTTATCGCGACGGGCGCATCGCCTGGGAAACCCGCCGGCACTTTTTTACCGATTGGGCCGTCGCAGCTGAAGGACGGGTCGCCGACGTGACCGCCGAGGTCGGCGGCAACCGCACCCTGACAGCGGACAAGCGGCTCAACCGTAAAGGAGACGCTGCCTTTTACCTGGCCGGAGTGCCGGTGCAGGAGCGCAGCGTAGGCTTCATCCCCGGCCGCGCCCTTGACCGGTCCGTTCTCGAACGGTTGCGTTCTGGCGACTACCTGGGCATTTACTCTCCCGACCCGGGGTTGGATGTGACCCATGTCGGCATGGTCGTGCGTGCGAACGACCGTCTTCTTTTCCGCCACGCCTCTTCCCGCCAGGATGATCGGCGGGTCATCGACAGCGATCTGGCCGTCTACCTCGCCGGCAAGCCGGGAATCGTCGTCCTGCGGCCGCTGCCATTGCTTTCCCCATGAAGAAACTGCACACCTTCACCCATCGTGAGCGCGGTTACGCCACCCTGCTCAAGGAGCGCCTGGAGGGGGAGGGGATCGACTGCCTGCTGCGCAACGACGAACTGTCCACGGCGCTCGGCGAGATACCGTTCGTCGAGTGCTATCCGGAGTTGTGGGTGGTCGACGAGGAAATTTATCCACGGGCGCGGCTGCTGCTGGACAAGTGGCTGGCCGAGACCGCGGGCGCTGGCGCGGAAGAGTGGCTCTGCCCGCGCTGCGGGGAACGCCTGGAGGGGCAGTTCGATTCGTGCTGGCAATGCGGAGCTGAACGTCCGCAGGGCTGACGGGCCGGTCAGCCCCCTCCGCCCCCTCCGGAAGAGATCCCCGGTTCGGTCTGCGCCCGCGGGTCGAGCAGGCGCGTCAGCTCGTCCTCCGGCAGGATGGCCATCTCCAGCGCCACGGCCCGTACCGTCCGCCCGCTCGCATGGGCGGCCTTGGCGATCTCCGCGGCCCGATCGTAGCCGATGACCGGCGCCAGGGCGGTGCACATCGCCAGGCTCTCTTCGACCAGGGCCTCGCAGCGGGTACGGTCGGCTTCCAGCCCCTGCAGGCAGCGGGTGGTAAAAAGGCCGACCGCATTGCCGAGCAGGTCGATCGATTGCAGCAGATTGTGCGTCATCACCGGCATCATCACGTTCAACTCGAAGTTTCCCGCAAGGCCACCCAGGGCGATGGTGGCGTCGTTGCCGACCACCTGGGCGCAAACCTGCATCAAGCTTTCGGCCATCACCGGGTTGACCTTCCCCGGCATGATCGAACTTCCCGGCTGCACCGCCGGCAGTTTCAACTCTCCCAATCCGCAGCGCGGACCGCTGCCGAGGAAGCGGATGTCGTTGGCAATCTTGAACAGGGCGACGGCCGTGGTGCGCAAGGCGGCGCTGGCTGCCACCACCTGCTCCTTGCCGGCCTGGGCGGCGAAATGGTCGCGTGCTTCGCGCAGGTGTAATCCGGTTACTTCGGCAAGATTGGCGATGACCCGCTGGGCAAATTCCGGATGGGTATTGATGCCGGTGCCGACCGCCGTGCCGCCGAGGGGGAGTTCGCCGAGCCCGTCGAGGCAGCGGGCCAGTTCCCCGCCGCCGATCGCCACCTGGCGAAAGTAGCCGCCGAAGATCTGGCCGAGGCGCACCGGCGTGGCGTCCTGCAGGTGTGTACGGCCGATGGTGATGATGTCGTCGAAGGCGCGGGCTTTTTCTCCCAGCACCTTCTGCAGCCCGGTCAGGGCGGGAAGCAGGTGCTCGCGAATTTCCACCGCCGCCGCCAGGTGCATGGCCGTCGGGATGACATCGTTGCTCGACTGGCCGAGGTTGACATGGTCGTTGGGGTGGATGGTGCGATCGCCCCCCGGCTGGCCGAGCAGTTGGCGGGCGCGGTTGGCCAGCACCTCGTTGGCGTTCATGTTGGTGCTGGTCCCCGAGCCGGTCTGGAAGATGTCGAGGGGGAAGTGGGCGTCAAGGTCGCCGCGTGCCATCTCGGCGGCGGCGGCGGCGATCGCCTGGGCCCGCCAATCCTCGAGCAGGCCGAGTTCCAGGTTGACGTAGGCGGCGTGTTCCTTGATCTGAGCCAGGGCGCGCAGGAACGGGCGGGGGAAGGTCAGCCCGGAAACCGGAAAGTTCTCGATGGCCCGGGCCGTCTGCGCGCCGTAGAGGGCTACGGCGGGGACGGTCATTGGCCCGAGGGAGTCATATTCGACGCGAGTGTCTGGCATGGCAAAGGCCGTCCTGGAGAAGGGGTGGAAGTTTCGCTGAAGGTTAATGAATTTTCGCAAGCATAACAACCCTCAGGGGGCTGTCAATCGGGCTGTCGGCATGAATTTAGTCTGCTGAAAACTTTTTCAGTTTCACTAAATCATGGGCTTGGCTACAATCCTTTCTATGTCGACTTTCGCCCTTGTGCTTATCGTCATCTCCGCGGTGATGCACGCTCTGTGGAATCTGCTGGTCAAGCGCAGCCGTGACAAGACCGTGTTCATCTGGTGGATGTTCATCGCGTCCGGAACCCTGATGAATCTGGCCCTGCCCTTTGCCGGAGCGTTTCCGCCGCTTACCCCCAGGATTCTCACCCTGGTTGTCGCGGGCGGCGCCTGTTTTGTCCTTTATCATCTCTTCAACGGCCGTGCCTACCGTAGCGGCGACCTGTCGTTAACCTACCCGCTCTCGCAAACCTCCATGCTCTGGGTGCCGTTGTGGGGGGCGCTGTTTCTCGGCGAGCGTTCCACCCCGGCCGGCCTGGCCGGCATCGCCCTGATCGTCACCGGGGCCTGGTGCGTGCAATTGCGTGCCCTGGCCTGGCGCGAGGCGGTCAGGCCGCTGCGCAACCTCGGCGACCCGGCGGTGCACGCCGCCCTGGCCGCCGGCTTCATCTACTCGGTCGGCTCAATCATCGACAAGACCGGGGTGACCGGTTACGATCCGTTCCACTTCACCTACCTGCTGGTCGTCTGCATGTTCCTGCTGATGAGTCTGAACCTGGCGCGTCCCCGCTATCGCGGCCGGATTGTGGCCGAATGGCGGCACAGCCGTTCCCTGATCCTTCTTTCCGGTCCGGTGATGATGGGCTCATTCCTGACCTTTCGCTACGGGCTCAAACTCGCCCCGGTCAGTTATGCCGTGCCGGCGCGGCAGGTCAGCATCCTGGTCGGGGTGCTGATCGGCACGACCTTTCTCGGCGAGGAGTGCGGACGCATCCGCTTCGTCGCCGCCCTCCTTATCCTCGCCGGCGTCGCCCTGATTCGTCTGGGTTGATTTCTTTTTGACGCCGAACTGCGAAGTCCCGGAGCGACCCGTAGCTGGTTTCTCCGCGTCTCTGCGCCTCCGCGTCAAATAAGCCTTTGCACCCGGTTGCCCTTTTGCGCTAGAACTAACCAGGCCTTATCGCCGTGGCTTCGCGGAGTTTCCATGAAAAACCTCGCCCACTTCTTTTTCGAACTCGGCATGCTCAAGCGCACGCCGCGCACCGGCTTCCAGTTCCTCGGCTCCGGAGCCGAGACGGTTGCCGAACACATCTTTCGCGCGGCGATGATCGGCTATGCGCTGGCGCGCCTCGATGAGCAGGCCGATGCCGGGCGGGTCGTGCTCCTCTGCCTGTTCCATGACGTCCCCGAGGCGCGTACCGGCGATCTCAACTACGTCAATAAAAAGTACGTGCGTGCCGATGAAGGACAGGCTGTCGAAGATCTGGCCCGTACCCTGCCGTTCGGCGACGATTACCGGGCCCTGCATGCCGAGTTTGCCGGCAAGGGCAGCCGCGAGGCGCTGTTGGCCCACGATGCCGACCAGCTGGAAATGATCCTGGCCCTGAAGGAGCACAAGGATCTCGGCAACCGCTACGCCGACGAGTGGTACCCGTTCAGCGTGCGGCGGCTGCAGACCGAGGTGGCGAGGCAGCTGGCGGAAACCATCTGGACCACCGACTCGAGCCGCTGGTGGTTCGATGACGATGCCGAGTGGTGGGTCAAGGGGGAGCGGCCGACCGGCCCGGGGGACGAACCGCGGGAATCTTGACCGTATCCCGGGGAAGATGGTAGAAAACGGCCCGGCCATCCGGCCATGGAGAGAGACTGATGCTCGATATCCGTTACCTGCGCGATACCCTCGACGAGGCGGAAGCTCGGCTCAAGACCCGCGGCGAAGCGGTGGGATTGGCGCCGTTCCGTACCCTCGATGCCCGCCGCCGGGAACTGCTCGGCGAGAGCGAGGCCCTCAAGGCCGAGCGCAATAACGTCTCGGCGCTGATCGGACGCACCAAGGACAAAAGCCAGGTCCAGGGGGAGATGGCGCGCATGAAGGAGGTTTCGGCGCGCATCAAGGAACTGGATGAGGTGCTGCGCCAGGTTGAGGACGAACTGCGCGGCCTGCTGCTGACCATTCCGAACCTGCCCGATCCCGCCTGCCCGCCCGGCCGTTCCGAAGCCGACAATCCCGAGGTGCGCCGCTGGGGGACGCCGCGGGCTTTCGACTTCGAACCGAAAGCCCACTGGGATCTCGGTGAGGCGCTGGGGATCCTCGACTTCGAGCGCGCGGCCAAGCTGGCCGGAGCCCGTTTTGCCGTGGGTTTCGGTGCCGGAGCACGGCTGGAGCGGGCTCTGATCAACTTCATGCTCGATCTGCATGCGGGTGCTGGCCGCTATGTCGAGGTGCTGCCGCCGTTCCTGGTCAACCGCGACACCATGACCGGTACGGGGCAGTTGCCGAAATTCGAAGCCGACCTGTTCCACCTCGACGAACCCGACTTCTTCCTGATCCCGACCGCAGAGGTGCCGGTCACCAACCTCTTCCGCGACGAGATCCTCGACGGGGCGCAATTGCCCCTGTGCTATACCGCCTACACCCCCTGCTTCCGCAAGGAGGCCGGGGCCCATGGCCGCGACACCCGTGGTCTGATTCGCCAGCACCAGTTCAACAAGGTGGAACTGGTCAAGTTCACCCGCCCGGAAGAGTCGGAGGCTGAGCTGGAAAAGTTGCTGCACGACGCCGAATCCGTCCTGCAGCGACTCGAGCTCCCCTACCGGGTGGTCGATCTGTGTACCGGTGATCTCGGCTTTTCGGCCGCACGCACCTTCGACATTGAAGTCTGGCTGCCGGGGCAGCAGGCCTACCGGGAGATTTCGTCGTGCTCGAACTTCCGCGACTTCCAGGCCCGCCGCGCCAACATCCGCTTCCGCCGTGAAGCCGGCGCCAAGCCGGAATTCGTGCACACCCTCAACGGCTCCGGGCTGGCCGTGGGGCGTACCCTGGTGGCCGTGCTGGAAAATTACCAGCAGGAGGACGGTTCGGTCGTGATCCCCGCAGTGCTGCGCCCCTACATGGGCGGAGTGGAGCGGATCGCGCCCTTAAGGGACTCGTGATTTTACGAGTCTTCAAAGAGCCGTAAGGAGTGGCAGGCTGATTAAAAGTGCCCAGGTGCAAGGCGCCTGCTGCTTGAGGAGTGAGGCGTACCGCAAGGTACGTCGCAGCGACGAGAGCAAGGGCAACGCCGCAGATGGGTGCTTTTCATCAGCCGTACAACTAAAAGGAGAGGTGGCCGAGCGGTTTAAGGCAGCGGTCTTGAAAACCGCCGAGGTGCAAGCCTCCGTGGGTTCGAATCCCACCCTCTCCGCCAGATGGCAAACCGGCCGTGCCGGTCAAGTAAAAAGGCCCCGAAAAGGGGCCTTTTTACTTGGAGGGTTCGAGGACTTTGGGGGGTGGTAGAACCTCGGAGGGGCTGACGTCCTCCTCCTCAGGCGGCTGGAGCGCGGCGTTGATCCGCTCCAGGTCCGCTTCGGTGATCGGATGTTTGGCCAGTGCCTTCTTGCTCAGATAGCGCCAGTGGGAGAAGCGGGCGGCCAGAATGTCGGCAACATAGATCTCGTCGTTGGCGTCGATATGGATGCCCGCCGGGGCCAGAAAGCCGGATTTCTCTTCCGAGGACTCTTCGAAGCTGAACAACAGTCGACCGTTGGCATCGAACGCGCGCAGGGCCTTGCGGCGGAAGTCGGCTACCCAGAGGTTGCCCTCGCTGTCAATGGCCACTCCGCGTGGATTTTCGAAGCCGTCCAGGCCGGAACTGCGCATGCCGATAAACTCGACAAAGGTGCCGTCGGGGTTGAAGACCGAGATGCGCGCGTTGAGATGCTCGACCACGTAGAGCCTGCCATCACGGGACAGAGCCAGCCCGGCAGGATTGTGCAGATCCCCGGGGGCGCTCGTGCTTCCCCCCGAGCCGATCGTCAAAAGCTCTTGCCCGCTTTCCAGGTCGAAAGCCTTTACCAGATTGGCAGCGCCATCGCTGACGTAGACCCGTTGGCGGGGCTCATCGATGGCCACGCCTAACGGTCTTAGCAGGCTTTCCTTCCCACCGTAGCTCCGCACCTCCTCCCCGTCCGGGGTGAACACCCGGACCGTGCGCTTCTCACTGTCGGTGACGTACAACTGCCGGCGCGAATCAAGGGCCAGCTGACGGGGTTCGACGCCCGCCTCTTTGAGGAGGGGGGTGATAGTCCACTTCTTCAAGTCAAAGACCATGATGTTGCGGTATTTCAGGTCGCCGACGAACACCGTGCCTTCCCCGTCACTGACGATCCCGCTGGGGGCCTCGAGCGGGGTCTTGACCGGGACCCCGGTGAGATACTCCATCTTTTTCTTCGCCGTGTAGGTTGGGAAATCGACCTCGCTTTTGTAGGTACCGAGCCATTCGATGCGCGGGGTGTCGGGCGGGACGGGAAGGAGATAGCGCAACCTGGAGCTTTGTTGCGGGGCACAGGCTGTTGCGGCAAGAGTCAGCACCGCCAATACCCATGTGCCGATGATTTGAGGACGACAGTAATGCAAGAACAATCCCGTGAAATAAATGCCCCGGCAGAACCCGAATTGTTTCATGCCGGGGGCAGTCTCATTAGAGGGGGCTATTAGCTTGTTATTGCGGCCGACCGCAAGGTACTGCGCTTACTTGACGTGGCAGGCGAAACAGAGGGCGCTGCCGGTGTTGGGGGTGATCAGGAACGGCGTGTAGGCCGGATCGCCACTGGCCGAATAATTGACGTGCGGGTCGTGGCAGGTCGAGCATTCCACGTAGTTCCCGGCGCCGAAGAAGCGTACTCCGGCTGTCTGGGCCTGGGCCACCGTTCTTAGTTTAGGCGCCAGGTTGAGATCCGCCTTGGCCGTATCGTAGCTGAAGGAGATGGGGTGGTCGTTGGTCAGGTCGGTGTCGAGCGCCGGCTGGAAAGGGCTGCCCATGAAACCCGGGAGAATAGGGGTGAAGCTGTCGCCGGAAGCGCTGGTCGTGATCGGTGTGCTTCGGGTATTGGGGAGGTTGATGACCGTGTTCACCGAGGCGGTGCCGTCATGACAGGAGAGGCATAGCAAGGATTGATTGCTGACGGTGCGGTTGGGGTTTTCGAGGAGGTCGCCGTTGTTGATCATGTCGACGGTGTAATGGGTGAACGGCCCACCGGTAAGGGGCTTGTTCCAAAGGGGGCCGGCGGAGCTGGCGCCGTGCGGCGTGTGGCAGAAGACACAGATTTCCGGTTCGTCGGTCTGATAGCCAGGATTTGGCGAACTCCCCGACAGGTTGTGAGAGCCGACGCTGACCCCCGGCGGACCCTTGACCGCAAGAGCAGACGTCCCCGAAAGGATCGTGAGGAGGACCAGGATGCAAAAAATGGCGGGATTTTTTTTCATCGACTCTTCTGTCCTAGCCTTTTTAAGAGGTGCACGCAAAAAACTCTGCAAATATTGTTCCATCAGCATAAGAGGGCTTGCTGCAAGTTGTTGTTGAGGTCATCGTAAGGGAGAAATCACGAAAAAGGCAACGCTTCACTGCTTAATGAAAATTCCCGGGTGGAAAGCGTGGGCGCCGAATCGCGCAGTGATCCGGCGAAATGCCTAGCTGATAAAGGCTCTGACATCTCCAATGGTTAATGTTGACGGTGCTGCGGGGTTGGGATAATCATTACAGGAGAAAATATCCTGAAAAGGAACGCAATGAAAATATTTGTCATTCTCCTCTTGGCCGTGCTGACTGCTGCCTGTGTTGCCGGGAACTCTGCGCCTCCGCTTGGCCCGAATGAGCGGCCCGCCTATACCGTAGAATGCCTGCAGAATGAGAAAAACTGCTACCCGCAGGCCAAGAAACTCTGTCCGCAAGGCTACGTAGTCACAAACTCGAAATATCGTGCCGTGCTCAACTGGCAGGGTTTTGAGGTCGAGAATGCCTTGAAATACACCTTGACCATCGAGTGCAACGATTGAGGCCGGGGCAGTCGTGAGGGCGATCCCGACATTTTTCTTGTTGGCCATGGTCGCAGCCTGTAGTCCTGGGAATCCTGGCGTGGTGGTCGGGCCAAAAGGCAAAGTGGTTTACGAAATCGACTGCCTTGACGATGAAAAGTTCTGCGATCCCCAGGCGAAGGAACTTTGTCCTGACGGTTATGCGATAGTGCAGGACAAGTCCCATGTCGTCGCCATCTGGAGGGGGATGGATGTGGTGAACAGGATTCGCTTCTGGTTGACAATCGAATGCAAGTAGTGGTTTGTGGCTCCCTTGTGGAGAGTAGATCGGTCGATAATTGATATGCCGTTCCTGAGAGCATTGACCATAGCGCTTTTTCTCGCCTCTCTCTCGCAAAATTCCTGGGCACTCGATATCGAGTGC
>CAZRTZ010000072.1:0-10671 GCA_964603155.1 uncultured Geobacteraceae bacterium
GCCCGGTGGGGATCACCACCCAGGAGCCGGCGCTGGTCCACCGCCTCGACGTCGAACGGGTGGCACAGAACATCGTCAACTACTTCTTGGCCATGGACCAGGAACTGAAGAAGTTGATGGCGCCGATCGGCAACTCGTCGCTGCCGGTCGGCCGCGCCGACGCCCTCGCCGCCATCGACCGCGGTGTAGCGGAGAAGCTGCAGATTCAATACGTATGCTGACGGCTGATGGAAAACGCCCATTTGCGGCGTTGTCCTCATCGTCGTCGCTGCGGCGTACCAACGGGTACGCCGCACTCCTCCGATTTCGGCCGCCTTGCACCTGGGCATTTTTGATCAGCCGATAACCGGAGGAATTACTAAAATGATTTTCGAAGTATTGAGGTAATCATGAGTGCAAAAATCATCGGTTTCGACCAGAACAATCAGCGCATCTCCACCCAGCAACTGCTCCAGCAGATCTACGCGGAGTTGGAGAACGGGCAGACCGAGTTCGAGATCCTCTCCTCGGGGCACCACGACATCGGCGGGCCCTTATGGACTCAGGACGGCTCCCCCCTGAAGTTCCGGGTGAAGAACCCGGGGCAGCGGGTCGGTTCCTTCGCTCTCGATGGCACCGAGATCGTCGTCGAGGGCTCGGCCCCGGCCGACGCCGGCTGGCTCTGCGCCGGCGGCGAGGTCACCGTTCTCGGCGACGGCGGCGACACCACCGCCCATTGCGCGGCCAGCGGCAAGATCTTCGTCGGCGGGCGGGTCGGCACCCGTTCCGGCTCGCTGATGAAACACGACCCGGCCTTCGAGCCGCCGCAATTCTGGGTCCTCAAAAACACCGGCTCCTTCTCCTTCGAGTTCATGGGCGGGGGGATCGCCGTGGTGTGCGGCTTTGGCTGCGACGACCTCGACTCGATCCTCGGCGATCGCGCTTGCGCCGGCATGGTCGGCGGCACCGTCTATGTGCGCGGTCCGGTGGCGGGACTCTCCGACGAGGTCTGGCTGCTCGACCTCGACGATGCCGACCGGGCATTCCTGAGTGAAAACCTGCCGGTCTTCCTCGGCAAGATCGAACGGCCGCAACTGTTGGCCGAACTCGGTGCCATGGGCGCGTGGCGCAAGATCGTGGCCAAGAGCTATGCGGAGCGCCACGTCCAGACCCACATCACCATGCGCGAGTTCCGCCTCAACAAGTGGGTCGGCGATGGCGGCATCTTCGGCGACCTGATCCGGGACGACTATGCCAAGGTGGCCGGCCTGGTGAACAGCGGCGACGACCGCCTGAAAATCCCGCGCTGGCAGGACAAGCGTTTTGGGGCCCCGTGCCAGGTTTCCTGCCCGAGCCACATCCCCACCCAGGAGCGCATCAAGCTGCTGCGCCAGGGGAAGGTCGAAGAGGCCCTGGAGCTGGTCCTTAACTACTCCCCTTTTCCGGGGAGTGTCTGCGGCGAGGTCTGCCCGAACCTGTGCATGGATTCGTGCACCCGCCGCTTCCTCGATCATCCGGTGCGCATGAAGGAACTCGGCCGGCTCTCGGTGAACACGCCGTCGCCGCAGCCGGCGGCTGATTCCGGCAAGCGGGTCGCAGTCATCGGCGGCGGTCCCGGCGGTCTCTCCGCCGCCTGGCAACTGCGCCTCAAAGGGCACGCGGTCACGGTGTTCGAGGCGGATGCGGAGGTCGGCGGCAAGTTGCGCCAGGTCATCCCCAGCGAGCGTCTCCCCGCGGACGCTCTCAACAGCGAGATCGCGCGGATCAAGGCGCTGGGGATCGAGATGCGCGCCAACACCCGGGTCGACGCCCCTCTCTTCGAAAAGATCCGCAGCGAATATGACGCGGTCGCCATTGCCAGCGGCGCCCACAACCCGGTGGTGATCCCCTTCCCGGGACACGAGCGGCTGGTCAAGGGGCTGGATTTCCTCAAGGCGATCAATCGCGGTGAGCGCCCGCCCGTCGGCGGGCGCGTCGTGGTGCTCGGCGCCGGCAACGCCGGCATGGACGTGTGTCTCGGCGCCTATGCCATGGGAGCGAAGCAGGTGACGGCCATCGACATCCAGCGTCCGGCGGCCTACAAGAACGAGATCGAGCATGTCGAGAAACTCGGCGGCCGGATCCTCTGGCCGTTCTTCACCGCGAAAATCGACGAGAAGGGGGTCCACGGCAAGCACGGCGAACTGCTCGAGGCCGACACCGTGATCATCGCCATCGGCGAGCGTCCGGACCTCTCCTTCGTACCGCGCGCCTGGCTGACCGAACGCGGCATGATGGACGTCAACGCCTGCCTGCAGTCGCCCAGCGCACCGGACGTCTTCGCCATCGGCGACACCATCCAGCCGGGACTTCTGACCCACGCCATCGGTCAGGGGGCGGATGTGGCCCTGCAGATCGACGCGTTCCTGGCCGGGCAGCCGGTCAAGCCGATCAAACACCCGGAAGTCATTCCGGTCAGCTGCCTGTCGAAGGAATTATTCCGGCCGCAGAATCGCGGGCGCTTCTGCTCGACCGACGCCCTGGCCGAAACCGGCCGCTGTCTCTCCTGCGGCACCTGCCGCGACTGCTCCATGTGCCTTGAGGCCTGCCCGGAAGGGGCGATCCGCCGCCTTGAGAAGGTGGACGGCTCGTTCGAGTATGTCTCCGATGACCACGTCTGCATTGGCTGCGGCGTCTGCTCGGGGATCTGCCCGTGCGGAATCTGGGCGATGGATGTGCTCAGCTAGCCGCCGGCTAGCCAAAACCACAATGACAAGGGCGGGGCCGATAATCGGCCCCGCCCTTCTTGTTTCCTCTGAACGACAGCGCTGGCTAGAAGGCGCGCATCTCCTCCAGGCGCCGGATGCGCTCGGCCATCGGCGGATGCGTGGAGAAGAGCGAGGCGATGCCGCCACCGCGCAGGGGGCTGACGATGAACATATGGGCGGTGGCTTCGTTGACGTGGTGCATCGGTCGCACCTGGTTGGCCATCTCCAGCTTGCGCAGGGCGTTCGCCAGGTAGTGCGGGTTGCCGCACAGTCGGGCGCCACGCTCATCGGCCAGATACTCGCGTGAACGCGAGATCGCCATCTGCACCAGCATGGCGGCGAGCGGCGCGATGATCGCCAGGGCGATCAGGGCGATCGGGTTGCTCCCCTCGTCATCGTCACGTCCGCCGCCGAAGATCGCCGCCCACTGCGCCATATGGGCCAGGTAGGAGATCGCCCCGGCGATGGTGGCGGCAATCGAGCCGATCAGGATGTCACGGTTCATGACGTGGCTCATCTCGTGGGCCATCACCCCGGACAGCTCCTCGCGGGAGAGGATATTGAGAATCCCCTCGGTGGCGGCTACGACCGCGTGCTGCGGGTTGCGCCCGGTGGCGAAGGCGTTGGGGGTCGCCTGCGGCAGCATGTAGACGCGCGGCATCGGCAGCTGGTTGCGCTGGCAGATCTCGGCGACCACATCATAGAGCGGACCGCTGGTCACCTGTTCGCCGCGGTACATGGCAATGACGATTTTGTCCGAAAACCAGTAGGAACCCAGGTTCATCACGCCGGCCAGAATCAGGGCGATCAGGGCACCGCCCTGGCCGCCGATCATGCCGCCAACAGCCACCAGCCCCAATGTCAGCACGGTCAGCAGGAAAAATGTCCGCAGGGTATTCATCGGTTTCAATCCTCAACCAGAAAGGGCGCGCCATGGCGCGCCGGAGGGTTGACCCCGTGAGGGGTCGGGAGCGAGGGGAGAGGGTGACCGGAAGCGGCAAGGGATGAGCCAGACGAACGCCTCACTCCTCACTCCTCACATTAGGGAATATAGACACGCCCCCTCGCGAAATCAAGGGGTTCCCGGAATGACGTGTTCGCGCAGGGCCGCTTCGACTTCGTCGAGAATGATCTCGGTGTTGAAACACGGGCCGTTGGGACGGCGGTTGAGGACACCGATGACCGGCAGCGGATAGGCGTCGCGGATGCCGGAGGTGAGGTCGCGCTCGCAGGCGACGGCAAGGATGAAGTGCGGCCGGCGCTCGACGATGATCTTGCGCGCCAGGGTACCGCCGGTGGCCACCGCCATCGGGATGCCGAACCGGTCGGCCAGTTCCGACAGGCCGCTGATGTCGCAGCGCCCGCAGCGTATGCACTTCTTGACGTCACCGGTGATCTTGATCTCGCAATCGAACTGTTGGATGCAGTGCGGCAGCAGGATCAGCGTTTTGGCCGCGCTCACGCGCAGGTGCCGGGCGCGCACCAGCTGATTGTTGAGGGCGATGAACGACTGCTGCAACGTGTCGCGGTCAAGACCGCAGCGCCGCCCCAGACCGATGATCGCCGGGAAGAGGTACTTGATGACCACGCCGCGCAGGCGATCGGAGAAGAACAGGTCGCGCCCGGTGAGCAGGGTCAGGATCAGCAGGCCAAGCCCGCCCACCAGCAGGATAACGACCAGCCCGAGCAGGGTGCCGAACAGCACCGGCAACAGCGGATGGATGTTGACCAGGCCGACGCTCGGCACCCACCACAGCAGGAAGGCCAGCAGCAGGACGCCGGCGCAGGCTCCGCATAACACCGCGATGAACAGCCGTTTGCGCGGCCGGGACAAAGCTTCCGCTGCGGTCACCGGCTACTCCAGGCGCGTGCCGGGGGGGAGGGCGCAGCCGCGCAGGAACTCGGCGGCCGGCAGCCGTTTGCGTCCCGGCAATTGCAGTTCGCCGACAGTCAGAACCCCTTGACCGCAGGCGATCCGTACGCCGTCGCGATCAGCCGCCAGAACGGTTCCGGGGGGCTGGGCATGCACATCGTCAGCGGGGCGGGTCCGGGCCAGTTTGAGCGGCTCCCCGCCGAGATGGGCGTAGGCTCCCGGCCAGGGGTCGAGGCCGCGCACCCGGTTGTGCACCTCCAGGGCCGGGCGGGTCCAGTCGATCCGCCCCTGCTCCTTCTTGAGCATCGGCGCGTAGCAGCTTAAGGCATCGTCCTGCTTTTCGCGCACCAGCGTGCCGGCACACAGCCGGGCCAGCGTCTCCTCCATGGCCGTGCGGCCGAGCAGGGCCAGCCGGTCGTGCAACTGGCCGGCAGTTTCGAACGGGCCGATCGGGATCGTGCGCTTGACCAGCATGTCGCCGGTGTCGAGGCCGACATCCATGTACATGGTGGTCACACCGGTTTCCGTCTCGCCATCGAGGATCGCCTGGTTGATCGGGGCTGCCCCCCGGTATTTCGGCAGCAGCGAAGCATGCACGTTGATGCAGCCGTGGCGGGGGATGTCGAGCACGCTCTTGGGAAGAATCTGCCCGTAGGCCACCACCACGATCAGATCGGGAGCCAGGGCCTGCAGTTCGCTGACCACCTCGGGGAGACGCAGCTTGAGCGGCTGGTAGACCGGAATGCCGTGCGCAAGCGCCAGCTGTTTGACCGGCGGAGCGCTGAGCTGCTTGCCGCGACCGCTCGGCCGATCCGGCTGGGTGTAGGCACCGACCAGGTTCAGGCCGGCGGCAATGAGCCCCTCCAGGGTCGCCAGGGCGAACTCCGGGGTGCCCATGAACACGGTGCGGATGGTGCGGGGATCGATCACAACTGCTCCTGGCGCTGCTCGATGATCTTCTGGTACTTCTTGCGGAACATGCCGC
This sequence comes from uncultured Geobacteraceae bacterium, assembly GCA_964603155.1. Taxonomy (GTDB): domain Bacteria; phylum Desulfobacterota; class Desulfuromonadia; order Desulfuromonadales; family BM103; genus VAUL01. The sequence continues at coordinate 5,585 of CAZRTZ010000072.1, forward strand.
GCTTGAGCGGCGAGAGGCGATCGACAAAGAGAATGCCATCGAGATGGTCGATCTCATGCTGGAAACAGATGGCCCACAGGCCGTTGGCCTCAATCTCCCGGGACACCCCGTCGAGATCCTGGAAACGCACGCGGACCGCTTCGCTGCGCGGCACCCGGGCGTAGTACTCGGGAACCGACAGGCACCCTTCCTCTTCGCAGCACTCCCCTTCACGGGCCACGATTTCGGGGTTGACGGCGACCAGCGGCTGCCGCTCGCCGTCCTTGGCGGAACAGTCGAGCACGATCAGGCGACGGGAGATGCCGACCTGAGGAGCGGCCAGGCCGACCCCGGGGGCGGCATACATGGTCTCGAGCATGTCGCCTGCCAACTGGCGCAAACCGACATCGAAGGTCGTCACCGGTGCGGCTTTCTGCTTGAGAACCGGATCGGGATAATGATGAATTTTAAGCAGGGACATCGTTTGCCTTCTTTTGATAAAAACAGCCGGCTGGAACCGGCCGACGCTCTGATCAGCTAATTTTAAATCATAGGTGGAGAGCCGGAGGAATGTCAACTTTGCAGGGGATAACGGGTGCTTATGGCCTGCTTCCGGCAAGGGGGAAGCGCAGCCAGGCGGGGCTTGCAAGGACACTCGGGCGCAAAGCCCTTGCCCGGAGACCCTTGGTGAGACAAGACCGCCTTTGTAGGCCAGCTTTCTTTGGGCGCACCGGCAAGCAAAGAAAAGGCTTGCTTTTTCATTAGACACCGGGTAAATTGCCGAGTTGACTGTAACAGGCTTCGACCATTTGCCCACTGTCGTAGCTTCATCGTTCCTGACCCCCCCTGCGAATCTCCCGTTCGAATCGCGGCTGCACTTCAGGTTGGCGACGATGTTTTTCTGCCAGTCTGTTTGTGTTGCGCCGGCACCTGTCCGTGGCAGACGTCTGCCCCGGCGGCGCGCACCCCCCTGCGATCAGTTGCCGCCTTGCGCGCGGTAACGGAAGGATTCTGCATGTCGTTCGAAAGCTTGCAACTCAACCCCGAAATCCTGCGTGCCATCGCCAACTGCGGCTACAGCACGCCGACCCCCATCCAGGAAAAGGCCATCCCCGAGATCCTCGCCGGTCGCGACCTGCTGGCAACCGCCCAGACCGGTACCGGCAAGACTGCGGCGTTCATGCTGCCGGTGCTGCAGCGCCTTGCGGATGTCCGTCGCGGGCCGAAAGGGGCGCCACGCGTGCTGGTCGTCACCCCGACCCGGGAATTGGCCGCCCAGGTGACCGAAGCCACCCGCAACTACGGACGCTTTCTCAACCTGCGCAGCGCGGTCATCCTCGGCGGCACCCCTTATGTCAACCAGTACCGTGATCTTGGCGGCCCCCTCGACCTGGTGGTCGGTACCCCGGGGCGTCTGATCGATCACCTCGAGCGGCGCAGCCTCAACCTTTCCCGCCTCGAAGTGCTGATCCTCGACGAAGCCGACCGCATGCTCGACATGGGCTTCAAGGAGGACATGGAAAAACTGGTGGCCGCCGCCCCGGCAAATCGCCAGACGCTGCTCTTCACTGCCACCCTCGACCGGACCATGGAAGCGCTGGCCGCCGGCATGCTGCACGAACCGGTGCGCATTGACATCGCCGGCAAGAAGGTCACCCTGGAACAGATCGAACAGCGCCTGCACGTGGCCGACTGCCTCGAGCACAAGAAGCGCCTGCTCCATCACTTCGCCGCCGACCCGGCCGTCACCAGGGCCATCGTCTTCTCCGCCACCAAGCGCGATGCCGATGCCCTCGCCGTGGAGCTCTCCGGACTGGGACACCGTGCCGCCGCCCTGCACGGAGACATGACGCAGGGCGCGCGCAACCGCACGGTCCGCGACCTGCGCCAGGGCCGGGTGCGCCTGCTGGTGGCGACCGACGTCGCCGCGCGCGGGCTCGATGTCAACGGCATCAGCCACGTGATCAACTTCGACCTGCCGATGGCTGCCGAAGATTACGTGCACCGCATCGGCCGCACCGGCCGGGCCGGAGCGTCCGGAGTCGCCATCTCCTTCGTCAGCCGCTCGGATGTCCCGCGCCTGGAACGGATCGAGCGCTTCATTGCCCAGCCGCTGCCGCAGGCGGTGATTGACGGCCTGGAGCCGACTCGTCCGCTGCGCGCCCCGCGCAGCGGACGGCCCGGCAACAGCCGTCAGGGGGAGCGCCGCGAAGCCGGCAACCGCTGGCAAAAGAGCGCTCCGCGCGAGCGGCGCGAGCCGGTGGTCGAAATGCGCCGCCGCAAGCCGGGTAACCGGCCGGCGGGGCGATAAACCAGGACCACAGGGGCGGGTTGCAAGGTCCGGGACTTTGAACTCCGGGCAGCGAACCCCGCACCTCGAACCTACGGAAAGATTACAGAGAAATGACCTTTCAGGAATTCCGGTTTCACTCTGACGTAGCCGCCGGTATCGATGCAGCCGGTTATGTCGAGCCGACACCGATCCAGGTACAGGCGATTCCCGCGGTCATGGCCGGACAGGACGTGATGGGCCTGGCCCAGACCGGAACCGGCAAGACCGCGGCCTTCGCCCTGCCGATCCTCCATCGCCTGCAGCCCGGGGCGCGCGGCAAGGTGCGTGCCCTGGTGGTGGCCCCGACCCGGGAACTGGCCGAACAGATCAACGACGCCTTTCTCCTGCTCGGTCAGCGCACACGGCTGACCAGCACGACCATTTACGGCGGGGTCGGCATCAACCCGCAAATCGCGACGCTACGCCGCGGCGTCGATATCGTGGTGGCCTGCCCGGGGCGGCTTCTTGACCATATCAACCAGAAGACCATTGATCTGAGCAGCCTGGAGGTTCTGGTTCTCGACGAGGCCGACCAGATGTTCGACATGGGCTTTCTCCCGGACCTGCGCCGCATCCTCAAGGCCCTGCCGCCGAAGCGCCAGACGCTGCTCTTTTCGGCGACCATGCCGGAAGCGATCCGCGGCCTGGCCGGGGAAACGCTGCGCAAACCGGTGACCGTGCAGGTCGACCGGGTGGCCCCGGCAGTCACCGTCAGTCACGCCCTCTACCCGGTCGCGCAGCATCTCAAAACCCCTCTGCTGCTCGGTCTGCTGCACCACACCGATACCGAATCGGTGCTGGTTTTCACCCGTACCAAGCACCGTGCCCGGCGTCTTGGCGAGCAGTTGCAGCAAGCCGGCTACCGCAGCGCCTCGCTGCAGGGGAACCTGTCGCAGAATCGTCGCCAGGAAGCGCTTGACGGCTTTCGCGACGGCACGTTCCAGATCCTGGTGGCGACCGACATTGCCGCCCGCGGCATCGATGTGAGCCAGATCTCCCACGTCATCAACTACGACATCCCCGATACGGCCGAAGCCTACATCCATCGCATCGGCCGGACCGGCCGCGCGGCACGCACCGGCGACGCCTTTACCCTGGTGACCGGGGAGGATGCCGCCATGGTCCGGGCCATCGAAAAGTGCCTCGGCAAACCGCTGGCGCGGCGCCAGCTCGCAGAGTTCGACTATCAGGTGCCGGCACCGGCCAAGGACACCGAGTTCGCCCGGCCGCCGCGGCAACCGGTGGCGCGCCGCGCCAAACCGGCGGCGCCGTCAGGTGCCGAAGGGGAGACCTCCAAAGCGACGCAGCGCCGGAGGCGTTTCAAGCGCAACGGCGCACGGACGGGCCAGACCCGCTAATTATCTCCGATGGAGGGGCGACGCACGCGTCGCCCAGGGCAAGGCATGCCTTGCCCCTACAAGGCCCAATCAATAATTGGCGGACGGAAGGCCGCCACGTTCAACGAAAGGACAAACGACATGACGCAGGTAAAACAAGACGATAAAGTCCGCATCGATCTGGTCGGCACCCTCGACGATGGCTCGATTTTCCAGAGCACCCTGGAGAGCGTGGAGTGCGACGACGAGGGGTGTGAAGACGACAGCTGTGGTTGCGGCGACACCCACGGCGCCGACGAAGGATGCGGCTGCGCCAGCGGCCCGCTTGACATTCATCTCGGTGCAGGGGAAATCTTCCCGCAGATCGAGCAGGCGCTGCTCGGCATGACGCTGGGGGAATCGCGCAGCGTCACCATCGCCGCGGCCGAGGCCTTCGGCGAATACGACGAGGAAAACGTGGTCACCATCCCGCGGGCGCAACTCCCGGCGGACCTCGATCCCGAAGTTGGTGAAGAGCTGGTGCTGACCGGTGATGACGACGAGCATTTCGGCGTCACCGTGGTGGAGGTCAATGCCGAGAGCATCACCTTCGACTCGAATCACCCCCTGGCCGGAGAGGACCTGACCTTCACCATCACCCTGCGCGAAATCCTGTAACAAAACGGCTGCGGAGGCGGATTTTACCGCCCTCCCGGCAGGGCGAAGCGGCGAACATTTGACTTCTGCCCATGATTTCGCTACAGTTTTCGCGTCGTTAACACGACAGCAGCACGTCTTTATCGAGAGTGGCGGAGGGACAGGCCCTGTGAAGCCACAGCAACCGGTCCGCCGCCGCAAGGCTACAGCGGATGCCAGGTGCTAATTCCCGCCTGCCGGAGACCGCAAGGGCGACGGTGGGGGAGATGAGGACGGTGCCCGCGACAGCCGACTTCACTCGTCTCCGCGCGGCCCCTTCTCATCCTCGGGAAGGGGCCGTTTTGCATGGCAAATCCGGGTTTTGACCCCTTTCCCACGGGGAGTTGCGCACGTGAGCGATAGCGTCGGCATCGTCAGCACCCAGATCGCGGAGTTCGATACCGAACTGCCGCTGGAGAGCGGGCGCGTTCTCGGTCCCCTGTCGATCGCCTTCGAGACCTACGGCACGCTCAATGCCGCGCGCACCAACGCCATCTGGGTGGCCCATGCCTGGACCGGCGACGCCCACGCGGCCGGACGCCGCTCCCAGGAGGATCGCAAGCCCGGCTGGTGGGACGACATGATCGGTCCCGGCAAGGTCATCGACACCGATCGCTACTTTGTCGTCTGCTCCAACGTCATCGGCTCCTGCTATGGCTCCACCGGCCCGACCAGCATCAACCCCCGCACCGGCAAACCCTACAATCTGACGTTCCCGGTCGTCATGGTGCGCGACATGGTGCGCGCGCAGCAGCTGCTGCGCG
>CAZRTZ010000073.1:0-10307 GCA_964603155.1 uncultured Geobacteraceae bacterium
GGTTCGCGGTGGTCGCCGCCGAGGTGCGCAAACTGGCGGAGCGCAGCCAGAAAGCGGCCGGGGAGATCAACGAACTGTCGACCAGCAGCGTCGATGTCGCCGAGCAGGCCGGCCGGATTCTCGGCGCCCTGGTGCCGAATATCCAGCGCACCGCCGAACTGGTGCAGGAGATCAGCGCGGCCAGTCGCGAGCAGGATGCCGGCGCCGAACAGATCAACAGGAGCATCCAGCAGTTGGACACGGTCATCCAGCAAAATGCCTCATCTTCGGAGGAGATGGCCTCGACCTCCGAGGAGCTTTCGTCACAAGCGGAGCAACTGCAAGTGCGCATGGCTCAATTCAAGGTGAGCGCCCGCCATGTGCAGGCAGGCAGAGCAAAAGCGCAGCCGCGGCTGGCCGCGCCGGCACCGGCTCCGGCCAAAGCGGCGGCGGCCAGGGTGTCATCCGGCGGCAGCGGCGTCACGGCCGGTGGCGCCGATCAACACGACGGCGAGTTCGAGCGTTACTGATCAGCGCCGACGATCTGCAACCCGACAGCAAGCGGGGGAGTCCCTTGATACGGGATTCCCCCGCTTGCATATGCCCTGCAACCGATTTTGACCTTGCCGACAAAATCGGTTATTTCTTACGATCTATCGCCTCGTTCAGGGTACGGCATGATCCTTCAACTGACCAAGATCCGCACCAAGCTCACGGCGCTGCTGTTGCTGTCGAGTCTGGTTGCGACCTCCATCGCCAGCGGCGCGCTCTCCCTCTACTGGGTCAGCCTGCGTCTGACTGCGTTGGGGGACGATCTGGAAACCACCGCCAATGCCCTGGGCAAGACTTGCCATGCCACCATCGCCTTCAACGTCCCCGAAGAGACCAATCGACTGCTGCTAACCCTCAAGAGGAAGCCGACGGTCGTCCAAGCGCGCATCCTTGCCCCGGAAACCCAAACGTTCGCCGAATATCTGCGCGACGGCCAGCCGGCCGTGGATGCTGCGCTCCCCCCGCCACCCTACCCCGCGCGCCGGGTTGGCTGGAACTCCCTGGAAGTCGTGACCGAGATCGTGCGGGACGGCGAACGCATCGGCCTTTTCTATGTGCGCGACGATATGGCCACGATCTGGTCGTCGTTGTCTGCCCTGCTGCTGGTCATTCCGCTGGTCGTCCTCGGGGCGCTGGGGGTCACTTATGCGGCTATGCGTCGACTTCAGCGTGGGATGACCCTGCCGATCACGGCGCTTGCCGAGACGGCGGCGCAAGTTTCGCAAGGGAGGAACTATGCGCTGCGCGCCGAAAAGCAAAGCCCCGACGAAATCGGCGAACTGACTGATGCCTTCAACACGATGCTTGGCGAGATCGAGGCGGGCAACACGGCGCTCGAGAATTACCACAACCGGCTCGAAGCCTTGGTCCAGGAGCGCACGGCGGCGCTTCACCAAGCCCAGGAGCAGTTGGTCCAGAAGGAACGCCTCGCCGTCCTCGGCCAACTGACCGCCACGGTCAGCCATGAACTTCGCAATCCCATGGGCTCTATCAGCAACGCCCTGTTCAACCTGCAACTGGCTCTGGAAGCGGACCGCCGGGACCTGGTCGACAGTTCCCTGAGCGTGGCCAACCGCAACGTCGAACGCTGCGACCGGATCATCGGCGAACTGCTCGACTACAGTCGCAAGGGGAAGCTTGTCGAACGGGAGATCGAGGTCGATCCGTGGCTGCAGGAATTGCTCGAAGAGATGATCTGGCCGGCGCAAATCCGGCTGCACACCGACCTCCGGAGCGGAGCCTGTTTTCACGGCGACGGCGACCGCCTGCGGCGGGCGGTTCTCAACGTGATCATTAATGCCCAGCAGGCGCTGCAGGACGCCGAGATCCCGGAGAAAACCGTCCAGGTCATCACCCGGGTCGTTGGCGATCGGCTGCACATCGTCATCGAAGACAATGGTCCCGGAATCCCCGAGGAACTGCGCGGAAGGATCTTCGAACCGCTGTTCAGCACCAAGGTTTATGGTATCGGATTGGGGATGGCCGCGGTCGAGGAGATCATGCGTTGTCACGACGGAGGTGTCGAATTGCATTCCCCGGAGGGGGGCGGCTGTCGCTTTATCCTCTGGATACCGTTCAAAACCACCCATGGGGCGAAAAATGCCGACTGAAAGAAAAATTCTGATTGTCGAGGACGATGTCGATTTTGCCGGGACGCTGACTCTCCCGTTGGAAATGCGCCATCACTCGGTGCAGATCGCGTACAACGGCTTCGAAGCCATCAGAATCTCGCAGGACCAGGCGTTCGACGTCTGTTTCCTCGATATCAAGATGCCGGGGATGACCGGCATCGAATGCCTGCGCAAGATCAAGGAACTCCTCCCCGCAACGACTCGTTTCGTCATGATGACCGGGTTCCGCGATGAGGCGCTGTTCGAAGAGGCCCGCCAGGCCGGAGCCCGGGAGATTCTGCTCAAGCCGTTCAAGATGGCCGAATTTCTGCGCTGGGCCGAAGAGCTGAGCGACTGAAAGGGCCCGCGTTGTCCATCGTTCGCCACATACCGCGAATCCTCGCGGCGTTGGGTCTGCTCGCCCTGATCTGGTGCGGCCCGGGAGGGCTGCGCCCGGCCCTGGCGCAAACACCCACCCCCCCCACCGATGCCCAGGTCAAGGCGGCGATGGTCTACAATCTGGCCAAATTCGTGGAGTGGCCCGGGGAGAGCCCTGCCGACGGTGCCTCGCCGCTGCTCGTCTGCTGGCTGGGTGATGGCCAGCTCTCCACGGAGTTGCAGGCCCTCCAGGGGAAAACCATCCGGAACCGGCCGATTGTGGTCCGCCAGGCCCGCCAACCGGAAGAGATCGGCAGTTGCCAGCTCCTGGTGATCGATGCGGCGCAACGGGCGCAACTCCCGGCCATTCTGAAACTGGTCAGGGGGAGCAATACCTTTGCCATCAGCGATATGCAGGGTTTTGCCGACGCCGGCGGCATGCTCGGCTTTGTCACCGAGGCGGGCAGGGTCCGCTTCGAAATCAATCTTGAGGCGATCAATGCAACCAGTCTCAAGGTCAGTTCCCAGGTTCTCAGTCTGGCGGTGAGCGTGAAGGGCGGTACCTATTGAAAATCGATGGAGTGACCGGATATTCGAGGAGCGTCCTTATGCGCACAGCCCATTTGCTGGGCGGCTCTTTTCTGCTGTTTGTCCTCGTCACGGGAGGGAACGCGGCCGCATCAACACCCCAGAACAACCTGTTCGAAATGAGCCTTGAGCAGCTGTTGGAAATCAAGGTGATCAGTGTCGACAAGGCGCTGAAATCGCTGGAGGACACCCCGGCTGCGATGTATGTCGTCACCCGTGACGATATCCGTGCCTCCGGCGCGGAAACCATCGCCGATGCCCTGCGACTTGTTCCCGGCCTGCATGTCGGCCAGGTGACCGCCAGCAGTTTGGCGGTCGGCGCCCGGGGACTCAATGGCAGATACAACAATAAATTCCTGATCCTCATCGACGGCCGTTCCGCATTCAGCCAACTCTACAACGGCATCAGCTGGGACGCCGCGGACGTGCCTCTCGAACAGATCGAGCGCATCGAAATCGTCCGTGGCCCCGGGGGAAGCCTCTGGGAAAGCAAGGCCATGAACGGTATCGTCAACGTCATTACCCAAAATTCCCGCGCCACCATCGGCACCACGGTGCAGGGCGAAGCCGGGAACGAGCACCGGGCCGGCGCCCTGATTCAACATGGAGCCGAACTGGGTGAGGGAGTCACGTTGCGAGCCTGGGGAGCATACGATGAGTGGGACGGCCTGGCCCTGCCGGCAGGCGATTCCGTGCGTGACGGCTACAAGCAGGAGCGCGGCGGTTTTCGTCTCGACTGGCAGGTCGCCGACAATCAAACCTTCATGCTGTCCGGAGATCTCTTCACCAGAGACGTTGACGACAGTGTGCCCCTGGTCGACCTTACGGCCCCCGGGTTGCGACGCCTCGATACGAGCGGAGAGGAGCATGACGGCGGCTCTCTGCTCGGCCGCTGGGACTGGCAGCGGGGAGCGGGCGAGACCGTTTCGCTGCAGGGTTATTACAGCCATGCCAAGGTCAGCTCGGCCCTGTTGGATTACACCTGCGACACCATCGATGTGGAGCTGAACCATCAACTGCCGGTCGGTGATCGCAACACGGTCAACTGGGGCGCCGGCTTTCGCTACCTCTATGACGACACCGAGGGGCAGAACGGCCTTCACTACGATCCGGACGACTACGACTTCAAGGCATACAGTCTTTATCTCCAGGACGAATTTGCCGCCGTTCCGGACAAACTCTTTCTGACTTTCGGCGTCAAAGCGGAACACAACTCCTACACCGACTGGGAATTCCAGCCAACTGCGCGCCTGTTGTGGAAAGCCGCCCCGGGGCATAACCTGTGGGGCGCGGTAAGCCGGACCGTGCGTACCCCGTCACGTTCGGATGTCGCCATCGATATGATCGCCACCGCTTATCCGGGTTTTCTGCCAACAGTCGTGAACGCACTGGGAAACCCTGACATCGATGCGGAGAAGGCCGTTACCTGGGAAGCCGGCTACCGTACGGTGCCAAATACCTGGAGCAGCCTGGACCTTACGGTTTACTACACGCGCTACGACGACCTGATCCGCAACATCCCCGGAACTCCTTACCGACAGATGGCCCCCGCCCCCCCGCGCGTCGTCCTGCCGGTCTTGTTCGAAAACTCCCTGGAAGGTGACAGCACCGGCTTCGAGATCGCCTTGAAACTCGAACCTGCCAACTGGTGGCGAATCAATCTCAACTACACCTGGCAGAATACCAATCTCGACGAAAAACAGCGCGGCAGTCGCGCCAGCACCTCCCAGGAAGCGAGTTTCCCCGAACATCAGGCCAATCTTCTTGCCAATTTCAAGCTGAACGAGAAATGGCAGTTGGGCACGGTGTTGCGCTACGTGGGGAAAGTGGAAGAATCCGGGATTCCGGCCTATGTTGAGGGGGATCTCAACCTCTTCTGGCAGCCGTCCAAAAACCTGGACATGACCGTCTCCGTGCGCAATCTTTTCGACGCCCAGCATCCCGAATATCCGAAAGCCGCTTTTGCGGATGTCCCGCTCGAGGTGGAGCGCAGTGTCGTCGCGAAGGTGACCTGGAAGTTTTGATCGCGGTTATAACCAAACGATGCGTACCGCGACCGGCCATAACTTTGGTTAATATGTAAAAGTTTCGTAACATTGCCTAGTTAAAAAGAGTATCCCGAAACACTCCCAAACCTTTGTTATGCCCCGTGCATGGCAAAGGTTTTTTGTTTTCAATTTTTTCCTTTAAGATCAGCATGTTGCACTGTTGGCGCAGTGGTTGCTGACAAGCAGGGCATGAAGCCTGTTTCCGCAAAGACCTCGCCGGCACTGATCGGCACCAAAAGCATCCTGGTCGTCGACAAGGAAATTCACCGTCGCCGGCGGATCGAGTTCCTGATCCGGATGGCCGGGCACGACCCCCACGGTGTCGTCGACGAACTGGAGGCGGTCAATTGGTTGCACACCGTCTCGGCGGAAAAGCCCGCGGCACTCGTCGTTCTCCCCTCGCTTAATGAGCAGGGTCGCGCCGTGCTGCACGCCGCTGCTTCGGTGAGGATGCAAATCCCGGTGGTCGATGTGACGATGGCCGCCTGGGAAGATCGCAATAAAACTTACAGTGACATCGTCATCTCTGAAGAACACCTGCTCGAAACCCTGCGCAATCTGATTATGACCACAGCTTCCGGCGCGGCTCACGGTGCCGGCTTCAATCTGGAGGAAAGTAAATGACGAGTGATGACAACGCGGGCCAAAGCGCCCCGCACGTAAAATCTGCGATGGCAGCGTCCCCATTCAGGCTGCATTTGAGCGGTGCCGTCGGCAAGCAAGAGATCGAGCAACTGTTCCCGACCATCGTCGCCACCATGAAACTGCAGGGGCGGATCGTCCTCGACCTGCAGGGGGCGTCGGCGATTGATACCCATGCCATCACGGTGCTGTGCGGGATCCACCGGTACGTGACCAGCCGCGGCGCGACAATCGAACTCGAGGGCGTTCGGTCCGGGCTGCTCGATGAAGCGATTGCCGGCAACAGCGGATTCGCCCCGTGGGCGGTCTGCTCGATCGGGAAACATTCCTCGTGCCTGTGGGCGCGCAACTAAAATGACCCCATACTTAGGAGCCCTTGCAATGAAAACGATCATGACCGTCGATGATTCCGCAACCGTCCGCACCTGCCTGGAAGCCACCCTGGGCGAGGCAGGTTACCGCGTGGTTCAGGCTATAGACGGTCTGGATGCCCTTGACAAACTTCAGGACCGGGCGGTTGACCTGGTGGTGACCGACCTCAACATGCCGAAGATGGACGGCGTCGAGTTGATTAAATCCGTCCGCAGCACCCCCGGACACCGCTTCACCCCGATCCTGATGCTGACCTCGGAAAGCCAGCCGGAACTCAAGCAGGCCGGCAAGCAGGCCGGTGCCTCGGCGTGGGTTGCCAAGCCATTCCGTCCCCAGAATCTTTTGGCCGTGGTGCAGATGGTCTGCCCGGCAGCATGACATTTGACTTTTGACAGAGCCGATTTACCCCAAACCAAATCCCCGGAAGAAAGAGGGCGATACCATGAAAAAACTGTTGACCCTGGCCGCCGTTCTCTTCGTTGTTACCCTCTCTGCCGGTTCCGCGCTGGCCGCCACCTTGACCGTGCGCGCCGACAACTGGCCCCCCTTCAACGGCGACCCGAAGTCGGGCAAGCCGGGTTACATGATCGAAGTGCTCAAGGCGATCTTCGAGCCGCAGGGTGTGCAAGTCGACTACCAGACCATGCCCTGGAACCGCAGCAAGGATGAAGTGAAGAGCGGCAAGTACGACGCCATCGTCGGCGCCGACAATGAAGAGGCCGCCGGCTTTGTCGTGCCGAAAGAATCCTTCGGCAAGTACCTCAACTGCTTCTTCGTCGCTCCGACCAGCAGCTGGCGCTTCCAGGGGGGCGAATCGCTCAAGCAGATCAAACTCGGGGTCATCGAGGGATACTCGTACGACGAGCAGGTCAACGCCTACATCAAGAGCGCCCCGCAGGGGAAAGTTGTCGCGGCGACCGGCGACGATGCCCTGCCCAGACTGCTCAAGATGCTGCAGGCCGGTCGGATCGACGCCGTGCTGGAAGACGCATCGGTGCTGAACGCGGCGCTCAGTGCCAACAATATCCCGGCCAGCCAGGTCGTCCTTGCCGGCAAACTCAGCGTCGCGCGTGATCTGAATGTCGCTTTCAGCCCGGCCAGGGACACCTCCAGGAAGTACAGCGAGCAGTTTTCGGCCGGGATTGCCGAACTGCGCAAGAGCGGCAAACTCAAACAGATTCTCGACCGCTACAACGTCAAGGACTGGAAATAGCACGCCGCCGTGCATAGGCAAGGGAACGCGAGGACTCAATGAAAAGCCTGAAAATCAAGTTGTTGGTCTGGTACGTGGCGATCATCACGGTCGTTCTCTCCGGGCTGGGGGTGGTCAACTACCTGCAGCGGCAGTCGGAACTGAAGCAGACCTATGCCTCCCAGCGCGAGGCGCTGCTCAAGCGGGCCAGCCTCGCCCTTCCAGGCGCGCTCTATGGCTACGATGAGAAGCAGATGGAGAATTTTCTGGTGGCGGAGATGAACAACCCCGACGTTGCGGCGGTGGTCCTCTACGATGCGGCCGGCAAGATGACCCATGCGCGGGTGCGCAACGCTGCCGGCGAGGCCATCGAACCGGAGAGCCTCCCGGCCGACTACAAGGCGGAAGGGACGCAGGACCTGCTCTACGAAAAGGAGAAGCTCGGCCACTTCGAGGTCGTGATGTCGACGGACGGCTTCGAGAAGATGCTGAGCGCCGAGATCGTCTCGGTGCTGCAAAAAATCCTGGTGCTCGGGGTGGTCATGGTCTTTGCCGTGTGGATCCTCCTCAATCGTACGGTCATCAAACCGCTGATGTCGCTGGCCGGCACCATGCGCGAGATGGCCGAGACCAACGACAGCACCTTGCGGGCGGCGAAAACCAATAACGACGAGATCGGCGTGGTGGTCGACAGTGTCAACGCCTTCCTCGATACACTGGCGGTCAAGGTTGCCCAGTTGGAAAAGGTGGCCGATGCCGACCTGACCGTGGAGATGCCCCTGATTTCGGAGCGCGATACCATGGGGCAGTCGATGCAGCGCCTGAAGCAGCAGCTCACCGACCTGGTCGGTGACATCGTGCGCGCCTCCAGCCAGGTCGGCGAAGGGGCGCAGACCATGACCATGACCAGTTCGGCCCTGAACCAGGGGGCGATCGAGCAGGCGGCGGCGGCCGAGGAGGCCTCTTCATCCATCGAGGAGATGTCGGGGATGATTCGCCGCAACGCCGAAAACGCCATCGAAACCGCCAAGATCGCCAGCCAGGCCGCCAGTCACGCCCAAGAGGGCGGGCAGGCGGTCAACGAAACGGTGGTGGCGATGAAACAGATCGCCGAGAAGATCCTGATCATCGAAGAGATCGCCCGCCAGACCAACCTGCTGGCTCTTAACGCCGCCATCGAGGCCGCCCGTGCCGGCGAGCACGGCCGGGGCTTCGCGGTGGTGGCCGCCGAAGTCCGCAAGCTGGCGGAACGCAGCCAAAAGGCTGCCGGCGAGATCAACGGCCTTTCCTCCAGCAGTGTGGAGATTGCCGAGCGGGCCGGCCAGTTGCTGACCGCCATGCTGCCGAGCATCCAGAAAACCGCCGATCTGGTGGAAGAGATTGCCGCCGCCAGTCGCGAGCAGAACGCCGGTGCCGAGCAGATCGCCAAGAGCATCCAGCAGCTCGACGTGGTCACCCAGCAGAACGCTTCGGCGTCCGAAGAGTTGGCCTCGACTGCTGAAGAGCTCTCCAGCCAGGCCGAGCAGCTGCAGGACTACGTCGGCACCTTCAAGGTTGAGGGACATGTCGGCAGCGCCGGGCGCCAGGAGCGAAAGCAGCTCACCAAGGCGTCCCCGGCCAAAACGTTGCGGGCTCTCCCCGCCGTGAAGAAAGCCGCCAACGACGAACATGACCAGGAATTCGAGGCCTACTAAGGAGCCGGCTCATGGTGAACACTGTCCAGGAAACCCAGGCCGAACAGTACCTGACCTTCATTCTCGACGGCGAGCAGTTTGGCGTCGATGTTCGGGAAACCCGGGAGATTCTCGATCTGCCGGCGCTGACCAGGATCCCGCAAAGCCCCGACTACATGCTGGGTGTCATCAATCTGCGGGGGACGATCGTGCCGGTTGTCGACCTGCGCCGGAAATTTGCGACAGCCGGTGGCGAAGAGCGGGCCAACTCATGCGTGATCGTGCTGGAGGTGGCTACGGCGGAAGGGCTGTCGATCATCGGCGTCCTGGCCGATGAGGTCTGCGAAGTCATCGATCTCGCTGCCGCCGAAATCCAGCCGGCACCGCGCTTCGGCAACAGGATGCGCACCGAGTATGTCAAGGGTTTGGGGCACCACCAGGAGCGTTTCGTGATCCTGCTGGAGACGGCCCGGATCTTCAGGGAAGATGAATTGGAACGCATTCAGGCAAGCGCTGGCTGATTTTAAGTAGTGACCAATTATAGAATGAGGAGAGCTGTATGAAACTACGCAACATGCTGTTCATGGCAGGAGCGGCCATGGTCTTCACGGCCACGGCAGCACAGGCGGCTGATGTCTCCGCGAGCGCCAGCCTCGGGGTGTACGACAAGTACCTGTGGCGCGGTATCGATCTGAGTGACAGCACCGCCGTCACGCAAGGATCGGCAGATGTCACGGTCAACGGCTTCAAGCTGGGAGTCTGGGGGAATGCCCAACTGGACGACGACGGTGCCTGGGAAGGTGGTGAGGTGAACGAGGTCGATGTGACCGTGGAGTATGCCTTTGACATGGGCGAGATGCTCTCCGCAAAGGTTGGCAACGTCACCTACCTGCTCAAGGATATGGACGATACCAGCGAGGCCTACGCAGGGCTAACGGTCAACACCGTGTTGTCACCGACCTTCACGGCTTACTGGGATTGGGACGAGGCCGAAGAAAACGGCCTGTACTATACGCTGGCGGTCAGTCACACTTTCGAGCCATGTAGTTACGCGGCCATCAATCTCGGCGCCCTGGTCGGGTACAACGACAAGAGCGACTACTCGATTTATTACGTGGAGGCAGGGATCGACGAAAACGGGGATGAGTTCGAGGAGTTCAAGTCCTATAGCGACTGGCATAACTACGAATTGAGTGCGTCAGTCGATTTCAAGGTGACTGACCTGCTACCCGAATTTCGGGCCATTGGATCTGTTAGGTTTGGCCATCTCGGG
>CAZRTZ010000074.1:0-9909 GCA_964603155.1 uncultured Geobacteraceae bacterium
AACCGGAGACCTCTTCCTTACCAAGGAAGTGCTCTACCTCCTGAGCTATGTGGGCTTGTCGGCAAATCGTTACGGTACGGTAAAAGTGGAGCGGGAAACGGGACTCGAACCCGCGACCCTCAGCTTGGAAGGCTGATGCTCTAGCCAACTGAGCTACTCCCGCTCAAGCAATCTTTTTCGTGTGCTCCTTCGTCCTCTGCAGCCTGGTGGATTTCGGCGCCGCCACCTTCGCAGTCAACTCGGCGCATAACCTCCTGCGTCGGGCGACCGGCACTTCCTCCGGCAAGTAATGTCTGGTGGAGGGGGGAGGATTCGAACCTCCGAAGTCTACGACGGCAGATTTACAGTCTGCTCCCTTTGGCCGCTCGGGAACCCCTCCAGGGGGTCTGCTGCTATATCGTGCGTGGGGAGACACTCCCCGGTAGCCCGATGGAGCTGGCGACAGGAATCGAACCCGCGACCTGCTGATTACAAATCAGCTGCTCTACCGATTGAGCTACGCCAGCACAGGAGGCGGTATATACAACACGACCAACTGAAATGCAAGGAGAAATTTTCCTCCGGCCGCAGGCGTTGACAAACCTGACCAATTTTGCTATATATAAACATGCCACAGAAACCCGTTGCGGGGTGGGATTCACCCTCCTGGTCCCACCCCATTTTTTTGTCCTGCGCTGCCAAAATCGGGCGCTCGCGGCGTTGGCCGCGTCGTCGATTCCTCGACGTACCTCACGGTACGCCTGCGTCATCTCCTCCTTGCCGTCTTGCGATCATCCCGATTCTGTCACCGCACGGTATTCTGCAATAAACCGAACGCCTTTCACCTGGACCCTTTTGCCCCGCCTCCAGCTCAGTCCCGGTAACGTTTCAACAGATCCTGATAGGCGTCGATGCGGCGGTCGCGCAGAAACGGCCAGATGCGCCGGACCGCTTCGCTGCGGGCGAGATCGACCGGAACGACCAGCACCTCCTCCCGCTCGCTGCCGGCACGCGCCAGCCACTCGCCCTGCGGGCCGGCGACGAAACTGTTCCCCCAGAAGAGCGCGCCATCCGATTGTCCGCTCGGGTCCGGTTCGCTGCCGACCCGGTTGACGCTGACCACCGGCAGGCCGTTGGCCACGGCGTGGCCGCGCTGCACCGTAAGCCAGGCTTCAAGCTGGCGGCTTTGTTCGGCAGACTCATCGCGCGGATCCCAGCCGATGGCCGTCGGATAGATGAGCAGGTCGGCCCCGGCCAGCGCCATCAGGCGTGCGGCCTCCGGGTACCATTGATCCCAGCAGACCAGGACACCCAGCCTGCCAACCGAGGTGGCAATCGGTTCGAAGCCGAGATCCCCGGGGGTAAAGTAGAACTTCTCGTAGTAGCCGGGATCGTCGGGGATGTGCATCTTGCGGTAGCAGCCGGCCATGCTGCCGTCTCTTTCGAGGACCACGGCGGTATTGTGGTACAGGCCGGTCGCCCGTTTCTCGAAGAGCGAGATAACGATCACCACGCCCAGTTCCCTGGCCAGTTCGCCGAACGCTGCGGTCGCCGGCCCGGGGATCGGCTCGGCCAGATCGAAGTTGGCGGTTTCCTCGACCTGGCAGAAGTAGGGCCCCAGGTGCAACTCCTGCAGAACGATCAACTGCGCACCCTGAGCGGCGGCGGCACGGATGCCGGCCATATTGCGCATCAGGTTGCCGGAGCGATCGGCGCCGCATTGCTGCTGGACCAGACCGACCTTGAGAACGCTCATACCAGAACTCCTTTCGGCAACTGCATGGTCACGCAGTGCAGCGAACCGTGCTGATAAATCAAAGCCGAGCAATCGATGCCGACGACCTCCCGGTCCGGGAAGGCGAGGCCGATCACGGCAAGGGCCTGCTCATCAGCCGGGTCATTGTAGGTCGGCACCAGCACCGCGCCGTTGATCACCAGGTAATTGGCGTAGGTTGCAGGGAGGCGATCCCCGTTTGCGTCGAACCTGGCCTGCGGCCACGGCAGGGGCAGGAGACGGTAGGGCTGTCCGGCCAGGGTGCGGAACGCCTGCAGTTCGGCAGCCATCTTCTGCAGTTCCGGATAGTGCTCGTCGGCAGGGTCGTCGCAGGCCACGTACACGATGGTATCGTCAGGGCAAAGCCGCGCCAGCGTGTCGACATGGGCATCGGTATCATCACCGGCCAGGTAGCCGTGCTCCAGCCAAAGAAGCCGTTTGGCACCAAAAATCCGCAGCAACTCGGCTTCCAGGGTCTGGCGGTCGAGGTGGGGGTTGCGGTTGGGGCCAAGCAGGCATTCGGCGGTGGTCAGCAGCGTACCGTTACCGTCGCTCTCGATGCTCCCCCCTTCAAACACCAACCCGACCGAGCGGCAGGGGCAGGTGCCCCATAGCCCCTGCCCGGCCAGCCGCCGTGTGACCTGATTGTCCTGGTCGCAGGCGAACTTCAACCCCCACCCGTTGAAACCGAAGTCGAGAAGAACCGGCCGGTCCCCTTCGAAAACGGTCAACGGGCCGAAATCCCGGCTCCAGGTATCGTTGGTGGGGAGTTCGACCAGAGTGACCCGGGCAAGGTCCACCCCGGCCAAGGCCAGCGCGGCACGAACCGGCTCGACCTGAGGCGCGACGACCAGCACCCGCTCGCGGCGACCGATCTCCAGAGCCAGCCGTGCAAAGACCGGCTCGACCTCGGCAAGAAGTGGTGCCCAGTCGGTGGCGGCATGGGGCCAGGCCAGCAGGACACCATCCTGTGCCTCCCATTCGGCCGGGAGACGGGGCGCCATATCAGGAGCCCCCACTTGCCAGGCGTTGCCGCACCACCTCAAAGAGGGCCACGGCACTGGCCGAAGCGGCGTTGAGCGAGGCGACCTGTCCGGCCATCGGGATAGCCAGCAGACCGTCACAGAGTTTTCTGGTCAGCGGCCGCAGCCCCTCCCCCTCGGCACCGACGACCAGGGCGACATGACCGGTCAACGCCTCCCGGTACAGCGGCTTGTCCGTGACCTCGCCGCTCAGGCCGTAGACCCAAATGCCGGCGTCCTTGAGTTGTTCGATCGCTCGGCCGAGATTGGTCACCTGGCAAACCGGCAGATGCTCTGCGGCTCCCGCCGAAGTCTTGTCGACCACAGCAGTGACCGGGCAGCTGCGGTCTTTGGCAACGATCACGCCAAGACAGCCGGCAGCGTCGGCGTTGCGCAGGATCGCCCCGAAATTATGCGGATCGGTGACCCCGTCGAGGAGGAGAAAGAAAGCTGAACGGCCGGAGTTGCGCCAGGAGGAGAGCAGATCGTCGAGATCGGCATAGGCGAACGGTTCGATGCTGAGTACCACCCCTTGATGATACGGCTGCCCCGCCAAGCGGTCGAGATCGGCCTTGCGCCGGCGATGCACCGGCACGCCATGTTCCTCGGCCAGCTTGAGCAGCTTGTGCAGTCGCTCGTTGAGCGGGCCTTCGACAACAAACAGTTCGTGGGGTTTCCGGCGACCCTGCAGACCTTCGCGCACCGGATGGACGCCATAAAGGAAATCAGATTTCACTGCCTTCTTCCTCGAGATTCGTTTCCGCTTCAGACTCCGTCTGGATATCCAGAACGTGCCGCATCACGTAATGTGCCACCGGCACGCCCAGAAGCATTCCCCAGACGCCGAAGGCCCGGTGCCCGACATAGAGAATGAACAGGACCAGCACCGGGTTGAGCTGGAGGTGTCGCCCATAGATGAGGGGGTTGAGACCATAGGCCTCGATGGCATGGATGACGATGATGAGAAGCACCACCCAGACCGCCATCAGCAACTCTCCGGTCCCGAGCGCGACGATGACCATCGGGGTGGTCGAAATAAAGACGCCGAGAACCGGGATAAACGAGCAAAAAAAGACGATGACCGCCAGCACCGTCACCGCCGGAAGGCCAAGGAACAGCAAACCGAGGGTGGTGAGGAAAGTATTGAGGCAGGCGATCAGAAACTGGGCCTGCAGTGCACGGCCAACGGTGTTGGTGAAGTTGACGATGGCCGTTGCCGTCTCCTCATGAAAATGTCTCAGGCGCGAACGCTTCAGCCCGGCCACTTCCGCGCGCAGGCGCGCGGTGTCGAGGGAGATGAGATAGGCGAAGAGCAGCGACAGAGACAAGGTGCTGACCACTTGCCAGGAAAACACCATGATCTGTGGAATGAACTGTCGCAGCTTGTCGATGAAAACCCCCATATAGAGGCGCAGCAGTACCTCGGTCGGCACCTTCATGCTCTCCGGGTGTTCCTTCAGCCAGAGAGACTCGACTTCATCGGGCACGGCGTCACGCAGATACGAAATGACGGCCTTGGTCACCACCGGGTAACTCTCGGCCATGTTGCGCTGCAGCGTCATGATGCCCTCTTCCAGTTTGCCGGCATTGTTCACAACCGCCTCCGCTTCCTTCACAACCCGCGGCGTCACGTAGCGGAACAGCCCGCCCAGGGCAAAGAGCACGACGAGAAAAACCAGGGTCGTGGTTATGTAGTGAGGAAGGCGCAGCGTTTTCTGAAGGGATTTGGAGAGGGGCCCGGTCAGAAAGCAGAGGACGAACACCATGAAGAGGATGGCCATGTAGTCGCGCATCAACCACAGGCACCCGAAAAAGCAAAGCCAGATCAGAACCCGTTTGTTCTGGTCGTAAAACCTTTCGAATGAAAAATCCAAAGTGCCTCCGCAGGGGTGTTGCCCTGTCAGCGCAGATCGAGCTAAAGCGCAGCGCGCATCTCTGCAAGGATCGCCGCGGCCGCGGCCGCAGGATCAGGGGCGGCCGAGATCGGCCGGCCGATCACCAGGTAGTCGGCACCGGCCCGCAGCGCCTCACCGGGGGTCATGACCCGCTGCTGATCGTCGAGACTGGCTGTCGCCGGGCGCACACCGGGGGTGACGATGGCGAAGTCTGCTCCGCAGGCCTCGCGGATCAGGCCGACCTCCTGGGGAGAGGCGACCACCCCGTCCATCCCCGCATCCCTGGCCAGCCTGGCCAGGCGCGGCACCATCTCGGTGACCGGGCGATCAATGCCGACCGCCTTGAGGGTGGCATCGGTGGAGGAGGTCAGGATCGTCACCGCCAGCAGCAGCGGACGCCCCGGCGTCCCCCTGGGTGCGTGTTTGTCAACCTCCGCCACCAGACGCGCCATCATCTCCGCACCCCCCAGGGCATGAACATTGAAGATGCGCACCCCAAGGCGCAGCGCCTCGACGCCGGCCATCGCCACGGTATTGGGGATGTCGTGGTATTTGAGGTCGAGAAACACCTCGCCGCCACGCGCCCGAATCATGTGCACCACCTCCGGCCCGCAGCGGGTGAAGAGCTGCTTGCCGACCTTGAATACGCCCACCTGGTCATGGAGCCGTTCAACCCAGGCGCAGGCCTCATCGAGACTGTCCACGTCCAGGGCAAAAATCAACCGGTCCTTTGCATTAGCCACCATCGCGTCTCCCGATCAGCGCCTGCACCCGCTGCGACACGTCCTGTACCCGCTTGATCATCTCGGACGAATCGGCTGCCCCCAGCTCGCGGCGTGCGGCGATACACTCCATGTAGACCAGCTCACTGAGGGCATCGGTGAGCAGGCGAATCTTGTCTCCTTCCTCCAGCCCGGCCAGGTTGGCCAGGATGCGCCCGCCGTCGACGGAGCCATCCTCACGCAGGCCGGCCTGACGGAAGACATACGAGAACGGCTGCGGCAGGTCGCGCAGGAAGCGGCCGACCTCGTCGCGAAACTGCGGATTTTTGGCCGAAACCACCCGGCACATCGCCGTCAGGACACCGTTGAAGATGGTGACGATTTCGCCGAGATCCCCTTCCACGGCCACCCGCGGAGTCTCCTCCATCGCCACCACACCACGATCGACCAGCTGGCTGAGCAGACGCAGGGCATCGAAATCGCCGGCACCGCTGCGGCGCAGAAGTTCATGGCCGTCACACACCCCCGCCTGGATCAGGGCCAGCATCTTCTGCGAGGTACTGTCCAGATCGTTCGGCACCTTGCCGGTCGCCACCGGCACCGAATCGAGGGATTTGATTTTCTGCATGTAAAGGGCGCGTTCATCGACTCGCCGCAACCCCTCCATGATCAGGTTCTGGGTGCTCATCGACAAACGCACGATCAGCTCCTCTGCCAGCGGCCGTGCGACGAAAACAAACGACCCTTGGGAAAACGCAAAGAGGTTGTAGATGATCGTTTCGATCTGGTTGCGGGTTGCCGCCCAGAGATCCTTGGCGCTGATGAGCCCCTGATCGACCAGAATCCTGCCGAGAGAGATGTCTTTCCCGGCAAACTGCCGCGCGCCGTGCAGGACCTCGCGGTCGAACTTCCCCAGGCCGTAGAGCACTTCACCGATCTCCTCGTCGGGGAACGTGCTGGTGGCGTAGACAATCTCCCCGTTCTGGAAGAACAGGGTCTTGTCGCCGCCCCCCAGAGAGAAGTGCAGCAGACCGTTTTTGCGGAACATGTTGCAGAAGGAGAGAAGGTCGACGATCCCGACCTCCCCGATGGTCCCGGCCAGAAGCACCTGCTCGCCGTCGTCACCGGTTTCAAACAGCAGGTGATGGCAAGAGCAGCCGGCCAGCTGCAGCGCGCGTTCGCCGACGGTCTTCACGACTGACGGTGGCAGTTGCAGACGCCCGCCCTTCTCCAGCACGATTTCGCTCATACAAACACCCTAGCCGGCCGCTGCCAGTTCGCTGCGCACCCGTTCGACGATGTGCTGCGCGGCCCCGGCAACGGGAAGCATGCTGCGTTCGCCACTGCGTCGTTCGTTGAGCTCGAGAGAACCCTCCTGCAGGCCGCGGGCGCCGACCGTAACGCGCAGCGGGATGCCGAGCAGTTCGGCATCGGCAAATTTGCTCCCCGGGCGGTCGTCGCGATCGTCGAGGAGCACGTCGATCCCCAGCGACTGCAAGTCGGCATAGAGAGCTTCGCCGGCGGCACTGACGGCGGCGTCCTTGGGATTGAGCAGGGTAATGATCACCTGGAACGGGGCAATCGGCATCGGCCAGATGATCCCCTTCTCGTCATGGTTCTGCTCGATGGCCGACGCCGCGGTGCGGCCGACGCCGATCCCGTAGCAACCCATGACCAGAACGCGTTCCTGCCCCTGGTCGTCGAGAACCGTAGCCTTCATCGCCGCCGAGTACTTGGTGCCGAGTTTGAAGACGTGGCCGACCTCGATGCCGCGCCAGATCTCCATGGTGCCATCCTGGCAGCGCGGGCAGGGATCGCCGGGGGCAACATTGCGGATGTCGGCGAAGCGCTCTACGCTGAAATCGCGGCCCAGCACGGTGTTGCGGTAGTGGGCGTCCTCGATGTTGGCGCCGGTGATCCACGGCCCGCCGGCCTGGATGGACAGGTCGGCCAACACGCGAATTTTCATCCCCACCGGGCCGAGGTAGCCGACCGGGGCGCCGGTCAGCTTCTCGACCTGCTCATCGGTCGCCAGCTCCAGCTCACTGCAGCCGATCACATTTTTGAGCTTGATCGGGTTGAGTTCGTGGTCGCCGCGCAACAGCGCCATGACCGGCTCGCCGCCGTCGGTGATCAATACCAGCGCCTTGGCGGTCGCGGAAGGGGGCACCTCGAGAAATTCGGCGACGTCGACGATCGCCTTGCGCCCCGGCGTTACCACCCGCTCCAGCGGCGCGGCATCGTCGCAGCAGACCTGCTCCGGCACCCGGCATTCGGCCTTTTCGACGTTGGCTGCGTATTCGCAGCTGTTGCAGGAAACGATGTCGTCCTCGCCGGTATCGGCCAGCACCATGAATTCATGGGAGGATGAACCGCCGATGTTGCCGGTATCGGCTTCGACGGCCCGGAAGTTCAGCCCGCAGCGGGTGAAAATCCGCCGGTAGGCCTGGTACATCTTGTCGTAGGCCGTGTCGGCACCGGCATCGTCGAGATCGAAGGAGTAGGCGTCCTTCATGATGAATTCGCGGCCGCGCATCAACCCGAAGCGCGGGCGGATTTCAT
This sequence comes from uncultured Geobacteraceae bacterium, assembly GCA_964603155.1. GTDB lineage: Bacteria > Desulfobacterota > Desulfuromonadia > Desulfuromonadales > BM103 > VAUL01. Next base: position 7,955 of record CAZRTZ010000074.1, read on the forward strand.
CACGGAACTTCCCCTGGATCTGGTAGAGATTGATCGGAAGCTGCCGGTAGGAACGCACCGTGCCGCGCACAATCTCGGTGATGACCTCCTCATGGGTCGGTCCGAGGCAGAATTCGGCTTCCTTGCGATCCTTGAAGCGCAGCAGCTCTTTGCCGTACTTCTGCCAACGCCCGGTCTCCTGCCACAGTTCCGCCGGCACCACCATCGGCATCAAAACCTCCAGGGCACCGGCCCGGTTCATCTCCTCGCGGATGATGGCTTCAACCTTGCGAATGGTGCGCAGCCCCAAAGGGAGATAGTCGTAGATGCCGGCGGCAACCTTGCGGATCATGCCGGCGCGCAGCATCAGCTGGTGGCTGACCACCTCGGCATCGCCGGGCGTTTCCTTGAGGGTCGGCAGCAGGTACTGGCTGTAGCGCATGAAAGCCTCGAAAGCTAAAGGGGATGGACGCCCGGCGGACGCGGGCGGAGCTTGAACTTAGCCGATTTCGGGGGGGATTGCAACGGGCGCGAGCGGTCAGGAAGGGCTTTCTTCCGCCATCCTCTTCGCCTCCTCGACCAGCACGTCGGCCAATTGGTCGGCGGGGACCTTGCGGACGATCTCGCCCTTGCGAAAGAGCAGCCCCTCCCCTTTGCCGCCGGCGATGCCGATATCGGCCTCGCGGGCCTCGCCGGGGCCGTTGACCGCGCAGCCCATGACCGCCACGACGAGTTTTTTCGGCAGATCGTGCAAACGGCGCTCGACCTCCTCGGCCACCGGGATCAGGTCGATCTGGCAGCGCCCGCAGGTCGGACAGGAAACGAAGACCGGGCCGCGCTCGCGCAACTCCAGGGATTTGAGGATCTCCCAGCCGACGCGGACTTCCTCGACCGGATCGCCGGTCAGCGAGACGCGCAGGGTATCCCCGATGCCGTCGAGGAGCAGGGCGCCAAGGCCGACCGCACTCTTGATGGTGCCGGCCCAGGTGGTACCGGCTTCGGTGATGCCGATGTGCAGAGGGTAGTCGACCCGGGCGGCAAGCAGGCGGTAGGCGGAGACGGTGCGGCGCACGTCCGAGGCCTTGAGACTGACCTTGATCTCGCGGTAGTCGAGCTCCTCGAGGATACGGATGTGTCCCAGGGCGCTTTCGGCCATGGCCTCGGCCGTCGGATGCCCGTACTTCTCCAGGAGGTCCTTCTCCAGCGAACCGGCATTGACGCCGATGCGTATCGGCACCGCCCGGTCAAGACAGGCGCGCACCACCTCCTCGACCTTCCAGCGTGCACCGATATTGCCGGGGTTGAGGCGCAAGCCGTCGATGCCGCCGTCAAGGACCGCCAGGGCCAGCTGATAATCGAAATGGATGTCGGCAATGAGCGGGACCGGGCTGTCGCGCCGGATCAGGGCCAGAGCTTCGGCCGCCTCCCGGTCGGGGACGGCACAGCGCACGATCTCGCAGCCAGCCTCGGCCAGAGCACGGATCTGGGCGAGGGTCGCGGCCGTATCGCGGGTATCGGTATTGGTCATCGACTGCACCGAAACCGGTGCGCCTCCGCCGACGGCGACATTGCCGATACGGATTGGTCTGGTTGCTCTGGACATGCGGCCTCGCAGGAGGAGAGTAAACGAAGTGTATGAACGGACCGGCCGCCAAGTCAAGGCATGCGCCTTGCCTGGCCACCGCCTTTGCCCGTATAGTTACGGGGACTTTCGCTTTGGGAGAGACCCATGACCTTGATCGACTGCCGCGGCCAGCAGTGCCCGCAACCCGTCATTCAGGTGCGCCGCCAGTTGCTGGCCGAACCGGGCGTGCCGCTGCAGGCCCTGGTCGATGATGCCGCAGCCCGGGACAATATCGGCAAGCTGGCGGCCGGTCTGGGGTATGTCGTCAGCGTGGCGGAGGAAAATTCCGCCTTCCGGCTCACCCTCACCCCCGGGGAACCCCTTGCCGCCCCGGCCTCCCCCGCCGCCGGTC
>CAZRTZ010000075.1:0-9794 GCA_964603155.1 uncultured Geobacteraceae bacterium
TCCAGGACGGGGAGAGCTTCTCGCCGAAGTTGGGGCTGGCCTGGTTGAACTCGGCGCCCAGGTCGTTGTTGGCAAAACCGACGGCGCGGGCCGCGATGGGTACCTGGGTGAAGTAGAAGAAGTCAGTCGCCGCGTTCTTGGCTTCCGCCGCGGTGACTTGTTTCATATTGCACAGGGGCCGGGTCTGGCCGGCGTAAAAGCCGGAGACGCGCTCAAGCGGGTCGACGCCCGGGAGCTGGGTCGTGCCGTCGATGGTATTGAAGCTGAGGTAAGGCGGAATCGCATGCGGTTCACCCACGCAGAGGGCGGGCAATACCAGCGGGCTCGGCGTGAAGCTCAGGCCGAAATCGACGTTCTTGTCCTCTTCCTTGAGCAGTTCGTAGTTCGGCGGGGTGACCGCCTCGACGATGTAGGTATCGGTCGGGAGGCCGTCGACCTCCGCGAGGCCGGCGACCATCCCCCCGGGGAAATACGAATTGAACGCGTAGCCGCCGTCGAATACGCCGTCGCGGATCTGGTTCCAGGTGCCGAAGGCGTCGGCGCACTCGGGAACCTGCTCGCCGCGGATTACCGGAAGATCCTGGATGCAGCCGCTGGGGCGATTGTCGTCAAAGCTGTCGGTCGTGGTGGTGTTGAGGGCGTCGCCCGGATTCCAGACGCCGTTGCCGTTACGGTCGACGTCCTCGGCGCCCTTGACGCCGGTCCACTCCGGGTTGAACGAGCCGTCGTCGAGGAACCGGTGAACGGGCGCCCACTGGAAGGGAAAATTGTCGGCATCCGCCAGGATTGGCAGGCCGTCGCCGTCGAGGTCGTCAACAATTCCGTTGCCGTCACGGTCCCGGTAGAGGTTCAGCACAACCCGCGGGATCCCCGGCTCCCAAGGTTCGCCGACGGCGTAGCGCGGGTCGTTTTCGGCCCGGGTGATGGCGTAGTAGACGATGCCGGAGATGCCGCCGTTTTCCCCGACGGCGTATTCGGACTTGCCCCAGTCGGTGTGGTTGGTCTGCCCCAAGAACAGGTGCATGGCCTGCGTCAGAACCTCACCCTGGACCGTCCGGTAGTCCGCCCCCTCGAAGGGAGCGCCGTCGGCCAGACGCTGCGGCTGTGGCGCGAGTTTGCCGACCCCCACCGGGCCGGCGGGGAGAACCGCCCCAAGCGGATCGCCACCGTTATCGACGACGTTGGTCGCCCCGGTGGCCTTGAAGCGGGCAAAATCGACTTCGGTTACCAACCACTTGAAGAAGGGGAAGACCTCGCCGAATTCGAATTCGCCGTTGATGTCGGTGGGCTGGGCCTGGTAGACGGTGCCGTTACGGAAGCGGATGTTCACGTTCTGTTCGGGGATGCCTATTTCGCCGGGGTCACGCAGACCGTTGCCGGCATTGGCCGGGCTGCCGGCGCCGTCGTCGAGAAAGACCGAGCCCTGGAAGGTGCCGAACCAGCGGAAGACCAGCACGTTGCCCAGAGCGAGAGCTTCACCGGTACCGGTACCGGGGCCGATGGTCACGGTGCGGAAGCCGAAGAGGAAGTCCAGGGGATCATCCCAGTTCACCAACTGGTAGGTGCCGGGGGGGATGCCGTCAATGACAAAGTTCCCGTCGGCATCGCAGGGCGTCGCATAGAGCCCGAGGCCGGTCGCCGGGTCGTTGAGGCCGACCCAGCCGCCACTCACCGGCTCGCCGGCAAAATACCCCTGCAGGTTGGGGGGGCGGGAGAAATGATTCAGGCGCAGGGTTCCCGTTATACTGCCGGTGTAGGGGGTCCCACCGTTGGTCGGCATGGCCACGTTCCAGGGGAGGGCGGGGATGGTCTGCCCGCGATAGAGCGACGGTGTGACAGGCGAAGTCTTGACGAAGCCGAAGAAGGCGTGGTTGAAGCCGACGCCGAACCCCTCGACGAACAGTGAGGGCTCGTTCGCCTTGACCCAGGCATCGACCGTGGGCGTCCCCTCGATGGTCGCGGTCTGCGACCAGCTCATGGGGCTTGCGGTATCGTCCGCGCCCGGCGGAACCACGATGATCCCGTACTTGCCGGGGAGGATATACTTGATCAGAACCTCGCCGACCTTGACGTTGTAGAGGTTGCGCGACGGGTCGGCGGTGATCGTGGTTGCCGAGCAGCTGTTGGTTAATGGGTCGGCAAGGAACCCCTTGGCGGCGCAGAAGTCGTTGAGGGTCAGGGTGGTCAGGGTGCCGTTGCCGAGGGTGAGGACGAGCGGGTTGCCGTCGATGTCGAGGTTCACCGCTTCGCCCTCGTCATGGAAGCCGTTGGCGTTGGTATCGGTAAACTGGTAGCGGGTGCCGAGGGGATTGCCGAAGGCGTCCTGGGACATTCGCCCCGCCGCTTCGGAGAGTTGGATGTTGCAGCCGCCGAGGCCGCTCTCCGCAGGGTCGTAGATGTTGTTCACCGGGGCGTGGTCGACGAAAGCCAGTACGGAAATCTGGGCGGTCGGCAACGGCAGGAGATCGACTGCCACGGTGGCCGTATCCTGCCCGGCCAGCACCGGTGCCCCGCTGTTGGAATAGCCGGCATAAGGCAGGACGGAAACGAAGTAGCGCTGGTCGGCGGGGAGGTCGATGACGGCGGAGGCGCCATCCGACCGGCCGGTGGTCACCACCGGGGCGTAACTCTTGTGGATATCCAGGCTGACCCCGTCGAGTTTCGGCGCGACGCTAGCTGTAGGGAGGGTCGGTTGACTGGTGTTGTCCTCCTGCACCAGATAGCGGAAGCCAGACACCGGCTTGCCGGCCCCATCGACCACGTTCAGGGTAAAGGCCTGGGCAACGGCAGCATGAAGGACCAGCACTCCCAGCGTAAGTAGCCGGGTAAACCAGCGGACGATCACCCTATGACTCTCGACTCCACTCATGATTCATGCCTCCTCATCGGGGTTCCCTGAAACTTTACACGGTCGCGGAAAGTGCTTTGCGAAACGGCAAAAACGTCTGGAAACTATAGCAAGGAAAAGGCAGTTTTCCAGTTGCAACCCAAAAAAATGCAACTGAGACACAATTCACCGCCTTTCCCCGACTTAGAGCAGTGTAACAGCGGTTGTGGAGTTGTCTATGAGGGGATGAAAAATTTGCGGTTAATGCACCACCCAGTCGCTGAGCGGCTCCAGTGAAGGGTTTTCGCCCTTGCCGAGGCTCACGATGTAACAGCCCTTCGAGGCAAAGCGCTGGCCGGGGCCGAAGCTCAGGCGTGGATAATAGGCAATGGAGTAGACCTCGTCGTTCATCATGTCGATGCCGTCGAGGAAGAAGTCCCGGTAGTAGTCGCTTTCCATCATCATGAGCGCGTTCGTCAGAAAGCGGCCGATGAAGTAGGCGTTGGTCTGGATTTCCAAGTTGGTTGCCGGGATGCCCTTCACTTTCAGCCAGTTTTTGACCACTTCCAGATACCTGGGTCGTTCCCCGGGCAACCGGTACGGATAGGTGAGGCAGGTAAGGTCCCGAAGTTTTTCCGGCACGACCCCCAGCGACTCGCCGAGCAGTCCGGCGGCAACGAACAGCTTGGCGGGGCGCCCGGGGTGAGTCGCGAGGGCCTCCAGGCCGGCCAGATCCCGGGGGGACAGCCAGAGCAGGAACACCACTCCCTGGTGCTTGTCCGCCAATTCCCGCCAGAAATCCGCTCCGGGTGCCGTGTCGGCGGAAAGAACCACATCCACTGGCGGATTCTGTCCCATTCTGTGGCGTGCGTCGCGAAACGCCGTGGCAATCAGGTGACCGTCGCGGTCATCGCGGTAGACCTGGACGACCGGGGCGTTCACCGGCACGTCGTTACGGCCGAACAGGAAACGGGCCGCTGCATCACCTTCCTGCGCGAGCCCCCTGGAAAAGTACAGCGTGTACCAGCCGGCATCGGCAAGTTGCGGATAGTCAGTGAGCGGGAAGATGCAGGGGATGCGACTTTCTTCGCAGAATGCATGGATCGGCGCCCATTCGCCGTTGGCAATTCCCCCCAGCAGGGCGAAAACCGGTGTCTGCCGGTAATACTCCTCCAACTGTCGCCGCCAGGTTGCCGGCGGCCCCTTCAACTCCCAGACGGACAGTTCCACCTGGCGGTAGGCGAAGACCATTTTCCTTTCGAAGAACGGGCCGACCCTGGCCCGTTCCCTTTCCAGCCGGGTTTGCGTGCTGCGTGCCTGGACGTGGGCCTGCAGGACGGAAAGCATGGCGTCGCGATCCCGTTGCGGGACATCACCGGCAATCACCGTGGCAAAGTGGATGGTGGTCTCTGTTACCCCCGGGGACGGCGCCGCGGAGAGGTGCCGGAGGTAATAAACCAGGACCTGCATGTCCCGATCCTCGAGCTGGTAGCGGGGCATGGTCCAGTTGAACTCCCGGCCGGCCGGGTCGATCCCCGCCGAAAGTGCCAGCGCCAGGGTCTCGTCGGTATAGGCCGGCCGGCGGATGTGCCACTGCATGGAGCGCGGCATCTTTTCCCACGGCGGGATGGTTTCTTCGGCGGCGCTGGTAAACGGTTTGAACAGTTCGGTGGCATTGGTCGGCAAGGTGACGATTTTCCCCTCGATCGCGCCGAGACCGCTTCGGAGATGGCAGCTTTCACAGCTGAACATGGTCCCTTCCACCTCGATGTCGCGCTGCGCGATAGCCAGCATCGGCTCGCCCGACGGCAGCAGCCCCTGCCGGTACATCCTCTCCCCCAGGCGGAGCGCCTCGGCGTGCGACAGGCCGGCAACCCCTTCGGGCTTGAGCGATTCTGCCGGCGCCGGCACGGCAACGAGCAGAATTAGGCAGATTGCTGCAACCGCTGCAGCCACGGCGCGGCCCGTCATTTCCCATAGCTTTGCGAACATGGTGATCATCTCCCCAGCAGCCCCTGATACTCCTTCATCAGATCGGAGGTGCCGATCAAACCGTAGATGCGCACCCAGCGTTCCTGTCCCGGGCCACGCAAAAAGGTGATCGGGTAATGCGCCATTTTGTTGGGGACATAGGCGTCGAACGCCCGCATTACTTTGTTGATATCCTCCCGGCTGCCCGTCAGAAACAGCCACCCCGGTTTGGCCTGATACTTTTCAAGGTACTCGGTCATCACCTCTGGTGTGTCATATTCGGGATCGATAGAGATCGAAACCAGCCGCACCTTCTCCTCGGCCGGTGCCAGCTTTCTCTGCATGCTTGAATAACCTGCCGAAAGTATGGGGCAGATGGTGGTGCAGGTGCCATAGATGAAGTCGACCAGCACCGGTTTATCCGTCTGGAGCAGTTCGACCAGTCTGACCTTCTGCCGGTGCTGATTGGTCAGCGTTACGTCGGGGATGACATAGCTTTCCTCGCTCCGTTGGTACCGCGGCTCTTGAGCCAGCGCCACGTGGGCCGGAACGCTTAACGCCACGAGAAGGAAAAGGGCCCTGCCGATGATTTGTCGCAATGCTTTCATAACGGCATCCTTAGTTATTTGAGGGGTGCGTAACTTGCCATTTTAAAAGGGCCAAAAAGGACAGACCATGAGGCCAGCACCAGAAATGAAAGTGTCGCCGCCATCGCCATGTAAACCCATTTGGATTCAAGCTGTTGCAACTCAGACCCGAGTGAAGGGATTTTCTTGACAGGGTGGAAAAGTCCCGGAAGCAAACCGAACAAAGTCCCGATGAAGAGGCTTAAATACAAAGGATAACCAATGAAGCCGTAATTCTTCTGTAATAGATCAAAGGGACAATGATGGGTCGGAAGTTGGTAGATATAAATGGACACGAAGGAGACGATCGCCGTGATTGAAACTGGAAAGAACACCGCTGCCGACAGGGTGCACAGATAGCGTGGCAGGCCCGCTCGGGTACCAAGAACACTGAACGCGCTGACGAGGGACAGCAGTCCGCCACCGTAAAAAACCGCCATGGCCGGCCTGATCTCAAGGGCCGCCAGGTCCGCGGCAAGGCCGTTGTTGGCGGTGGAAAAGAGGGATCCGCAGCAGGAGGTGATAACCGCCGGATCCAATGCCAGGAAATAGCTGGTTTGTAGCGCATATTGCCCCGCGATGAGCGGGACGAGAAGAAGCAGGAAAATATATTTCGCCTTGACCAGGGGGCAGTTTTCGGCCTTGCCGTCGACGTGGTTGAGGGTTAGCCAGAGGGAGCCGGCAAAAAAAATCGCGATTTTCCCAGACAGGGCGTACCAACCGAGGGGGTTGGCATTGAGTGAGCCGGTGGCACACATGGCGCCCGTTAACAGCGGATGGATATCGTCGACGGTGAAGATAAAAAGAAATAGTGAAAACAGTTCGAAGCCGATGGCATAGCTGACAATGGTGGAGACCAGATAGGTCTTGCGTTCCAGGTGCAGTTGCTCCTCTGAATTGCTCCGATAATCCCAGTGCCGCAGAATCTTCACTCCCAGGCCGGCAGCATAGAGAAGCATCAGCAGGGCGATGCCGGAACCGCAGAGCAAGGCAAGAATGCCGGAATGCAGGATCATTTCGGGAGGACCTCTTCCAGTCGCCCGGCTTTCATGGTGATGGTTCTGGTCACCATGGCATGCTCATAGACCAGCGGGTCGTGCGTAGCAATGAGGATCGTTTTGCCTTGTCTGCTGAGCATTTCAAGAATGTTCAGCAGATCGATGGAAAGTTTAGTGTCGAGATGGGCGGTTGGTTCATCGGCGATAATAATGGAGGGATCATTGATCAGTGCCCTGGCAATGGCGGCCCGCTGTTGCTCCCCCCCGGAAAGCTGCCGGATTTTGAAGCGGTCTTTGTCGGCAATGCCGAGTCTGGCCAGGGTGTCCATCCCCTTTTGCTGCATGGTGCCGAAGGGAACTCCCAGGGGGTAGAGGGGGAGTAGGACATTCTCAAGGACCGTGAGATCACGAATCAGGTTGAAATGTTGAAAGATGAAGCCGAAGGTTTCGCGGCGAATGCGGGTGAGAAACCGCTCAGGTAGCTTTGCCACATCCTTGCCTGCGACAATCATGCGTCCCGCGGTCGGGCGGGACATACAGCCGATAAGGCTCAACAAGGAGGTCTTCCCGGCGCCGCTTGGCCCTTTGAGAATCGCAACGTCTCCAGGGTTGATCATCAGGGAGACATCATCCAAAGCCAGAAACTCGTCGGGTTTCCCGCCATTGTACACTTTGCGCAATTTGTCCGTCTGAATGATGGCGTCCACCGGAGTTAGCCTCGCATTGCCGATTCAGGGTCGGTGATAGCAGCATTCCAGGCAGGGATGATCGTGCTGGCAATGTATGGGACGACAGTCAGGAAGCCGATTGTCAGAAGCTGATAGAAATCAATAAACGGGGTCAACCGGAAATCAGGGAAGAGGACGGACCAACCCTTAAGTACCGGCGCAAGAACCGTTGCGTCCCAATAGAAGACGTGCACATAAGCGGTCAGTATCCCCAGAAGAAGAGCGGTCAAAGAAATTACCAGCCCTTCCCAGAATTTCAGTTCGAGGATATCGGAGGTCTCCCATCCCAGTGCCTTGAGGATGCCGATCTCCCGCTTTTCTTCGGCACTGATACCGGTGGCCTTGTCCCATGCCAGGATGCAAAAGGCAATGAGGGCGGCAGAAAAAACGGTCAGCATCATGCCGCTCCGCCAGTTAAACACCCCGGCATAGGTCTGTAAAATCTCATTGCGGGTGATGGGGCGCGAGTCGGGGATTATGCGCTTGATTTTAGCGGCGACGGTATTGATCTCTGCGGGGTTTGCAACCTTGACGGCCAAGTCCGTGGCGCGATCGGGGGGGAAAGTGAAGAAACGGATCAGGTCCTCTCTCTCGAGAACCACAAGGTCGTTGGTCAACAGTTCGGACTCGGAACGGAATACGCCGACCACAGTCAGGACCGTTCCGGTATTGGTGCTGTCTACCAGGATCAGGTCGTCACCGGAGCCGACCTTGCGCACGTTGGCAACGCCTTGGCCAATGGCACATTCGTTATTCCCGGCAGGAAGGCGCCCGTCGACCATCGTCAGTTCCTGGTGAACGGACTCAATGCCCTGAAGAGTATAATTGGCCTCGACTAAGGCGTCATAATAGTAGCCCCAGTAGCGAGGTTTGACCTCGGTCACTCCCGGGATTTTCCGGATTTGCGCAATGGCTTCCGTCGATATAAGGTCGTGTCGACCAGCCGAAAGCCGTTGTACGACCAACTCCGGTCCGCCGTCGAGCAGGCGGCTGGCCTCGGTTTTCAGCGCATGCGTGAGCAAGAGGATCGAAGCGAGGATGGCGATGGTGAAGGTATAGACTGCCAACAGGGAGAGGTTTTTGTATCTCCGGCGCAGCAGCGAGGAGAGGGCGAATTCAAGGATTTTTAGGTGGCGCATCAAGGATGGCTCCGGCGTGGGTTCACGGCTGAACACCTTTGCCTTTGACTGGAGCCAGGATCGAGCCGGCCGGGAAGTGTTCCAAAGCCGATGGCAGGTCTTGGAATGGGGTGAAGTGATCGGCTTGCGAGGGGTGGCGAGTGTAGCGGGCTTCGGTCCAAAGGGCCAGGTCAGTCAACTGTAAGGTTGCAACCGTCACTTCCAGCGCGGGCTGTTGCCCCTCCGAGAAGGTCTTGATTCGGGCTACTCCTTGCAGAAAAAGCGTCATCAGCAAAATTGTCTGCACAAGGGTCAGCCCGATAAATACCTTGTGCTTGTTCATGGTGCGGCAGGCAGTTCGATAAATTGTTGCCCATCAAACCGCATGATTTTAGTGCCACCGTGATCACGCTTGAAGGTCTCGACATTGTCACGGCCCTGCACGGGCACCATTTCATCCCCCATCGGCCCGCGCACATCGCTGCCGACAATAAAATAAACCTCTTTGGCAGGCATGGTCCGAGTGGTGTAGTATTCCGTGACATAGATCCCTGCGATATCGTCTGCCTTGGCCTGGGGCCGGTAGTCGGACAGATTGAAAAAGTAGACGAACATGTCCTTGGGGCCGTCAAAAAATTGGTGGCTGCCATCGCGAAATTGGATCGTAGCCACCCAGGCGGGGAATGGCGAGACAAACATGCCGCAGACTGAACAGCGATCCTTGTCACTGGGGGCAGGTACGGGGGTGCCCCATACGGCAGGTGCCAGCAAATGCACAAAAAGTAAGACCGCAAAACACCGGCTCAGAAGCATTTTTTCACATCCTCCCAAAGGCAACACCGTAAATCTTGGGCTGTCCCAATGATTGCCAAGTAAACCACATAAGGACTGACCTCGCAATCTTAACCCCGCGGTTTTTTTGACGCAGACATTGAAAGCCATCTAAACCGGTGATGCCGGGGGGCTGCTCTCAGCGGCCGGGATCAAAACGAAAGAGCCCACCGTTGCCGGTGGGCTCTTCCCGTTCAGGCCTAAACCTAAACCTGAATGCTACATCATGTCCATGCCGCCGCCCATGCCGGGCATGCCGGCGGGCATGGCCGGGGCGTCCTTCTTCGGTGCTTCGGCGATGCAGGCTTCGGTGGTCAGCATCAGGCCGGAGACCGAAGCGGCGTTCTGCAGAGCGCTGCGCACCACCTTGGTCGGGTCGATGATGCCAGCCTTGACCATGTCGACATACTCGTCCTTGGCGGCGTCGAAGCCGTAAGCGCCCTTCTGGCCCTTGACGGCGTTGACCACGATGGAGCCTTCCTGGCCGGCGTTGGCCGAGATCTGGCGCAGCGGCTCCTCAAGGGCGCGCTTGACGATGCTGACGCCGAACTGCTGCTCGCCGGCGAGTTTCAGGGCGCCGACCGCGTCGATGGCGCGGATCAGGGCGACGCCGCCCCCGGGGACGATCCCTTCCTCGACGGCCGCGCGGGTGGCGTGCAGGGCGTCCTCGACGCGGGCCTTCTTCTCCTTCATCT
>CAZRTZ010000076.1:0-9780 GCA_964603155.1 uncultured Geobacteraceae bacterium
CGAGATGGCCAAACCTAACAGATCCAATGGCCCGAAATTCGGGTAGCAGGTCATCACACTTGACGAAGTCGGTGAGGTCATCATTCGACTCCGCGAAGAAGGCGAGAAGGTTACAGCCAGGAATATTCTCATCCGCACGGGCGGTTCAATGTCGACTGTGCACGTTTTGCTGACTGAATGGCTTGAACGCGAAGAGATTGAAGCTGCGTCACCGGAAATTAGCGCAGATCTTCTCAGGTCACTCAAGGTAGGGATCGCCAAGGCAATCAGAAACGCAAACGAGGAGGGTAAGCAGGCTCTAGATCGCGCGCGTTCACAACGTGATGAAGCTGTTATTATGCTCAACGAAATTGAGGACGAAAAGTCAAAAATCGAAAAAAAGGTTACTGATCTCGATGAGCAGTTAAGTGCGCTTCATAAAAACGTCGGCGAGCAATCAGTAAAGTTGACCGAGATGTCAGCCGCGAACGCCACTCTAATTGATGAGAAATGCCGGCTTGAGCAAGAACTCTATCGCGTTTCCGAAGAACGCGCGGCGTCTATTGCGAAAGAAGGAGCATTGCAGCAAATGTGTGACAAACTTCTTGTGGCTCTGTCTCAAATAACTGGCAACGTTGAAGCCATCGAAGCGCCCTGAACAAAGCCTACCATGTTCTCATGTCGAAACACCTGCCAACTTTTTAGTCAGAAGTTGGCGGGTGTCCGCATGTTTAAAAAATCAAAGGAAGCCAGTGCCTTTCTGAGAGCATCACACGCTTTCAGTATGATGCACTACTTTAGCCGCAATCTTATATTTAGCCAGGCTGTTTTTGTCTCCACCATGTTTATGTGTTAGCAATCTTCTTCATAAAGACATAATCTGAACATCGTCATTATGTCGTTGTGCTTGGGATCGTTTCGTTTCTGCCCATCAGCTACAGCTTTTACGCTGCTAGTGATTAGATTAGCCCACGCGACAGGGTCAAGTTCATTCAGGTTAATCTCAGCAACAAAAGCGGTTTCCTTCTCATAAATTCTCAAGTAATCAAAACTTCTCAAATTTGTTTCACTCAAAGACGTTATGATTTTAATATTCTTTAACGCCCTTTTATTGTCAGAACACTCTGCGGCGACATGTTGTGAATGCATTCTCTTCGATTTTCTGTTTCGTCTAACTCTTTTCTGGGCCGTGGCAATAAAATCCTTACATGTAATTTCTCCTCGCTCTTCAAAAATAAACGCTACATTTTTTAATAGTTTTCCAAAAATCAATCCCCAGATTGCAGCTTCCAATTCATGGACAGTGTAACTTGTAACAGTCGCATTACCAATGTGATGGACACGGAAAAATTCTGAGATGAATTGTTCCTGCGCGTTCATTTTCAGCATGCCAAATCTCCTTATCCAGATTGATATGACATCATCGGCATGTGCTGGTTTAAGTTTTAGGGGGGCTTCTCAGGATAGAGGCCAACTTTTAAACCAAAATTTTTCATGCATCACGTAAGTGCCATAAATCTTCAAGTGTGCATACCGATGAGTTGTTTAAATGCAACATAAGGAGGTCTGATCATGCACACACGTGGAGAGTGGGTTGTCGGTGAAGAAAGCGGCAACGATGGCGAATCGTTTATTATTGTTGGGGGGCTCTGTGATCGGAGGCGCTATATTGCATATGTTGGTGATGTTTTAATCGGTTACGAAGGACATATTTTTAAAAGGGGTCTAAATAATCACGCATGTCTACCGAAATGAGGTGAACACACACCACCTCAAGGAGGCAAATATGCCAAAGTTTAGCTACTTGTTTAATGTTGCAGATAGTGACGAAGGACCGATGGGGCTTTGTGCGCGCGTCGATGCGAACACCCCAGAAGCAGCACTAGCGATCCTTCGCTGGCGAATTGGCTCAGACATCCAGCGATTCAAGGTGATCGGCGGGCTAGAATACATTTATGTCTATTTAAACGCTTCAGAAATTACACTCGATGATATTTCAGAATGGGAGACCGAGGAATATGACGAAAACGATCCAGAATTTTATGAAGATGAGGATTACTATGAAAAATAGGGCATGTGAATAAACCCCATGAAATTCCGTGTGAGATGAGATTATTAGGTGCTAGAATTAAACGGCGACCGCTAAATAGCAGCCGCCGTTATTTAAATTGATGAATGATCAATTTCCTCAATGTCTCTTCAAAAATTCTTTCTTGCGCGGCGACGTTCTCGATGGTCTCGGTGGGGGAGCGGGAGTCAACTTTGGCGACGGCGTTGGGGTTCATCGAATTCGACAGTGTAGCGTTGACTGCTACTCGGTTCGTCCGCTTCTCCTTGACCGAACCCCTATAAATCATTAGTCTTGAGCGATTGGCGTCCTGTTTTCGGCTGGTTCGGCCTGTGATTCATCTTGGTTCGAGGGGCGCTTCGTCAATCGGCGCGTGCCGTGTTGCTTTCCAGGGGGTCTTTTTGCCACCAACACCGGAAGCCGAAGCCCGACGGAACATCGACGCGATGCTCGCCGCCTGCAGCCGGCACATATGATCACCAATTCCCCTCCCGCCAAGATAATGCGCCCGTCTGTCACCGGGGTCGTGCAGCGAGACCGGCTTTTTGCAAGGATTGATGACCGGATCGGCAAGCCTGCGGTCTGGGTTATGGCGCCAGGAGGTTCCGGCAAATCCACGTTGGTTGCCAGCTACCTTGACGACCGACGACTCGCTGGCATCTGGTATCGGTGTGATGCCGGCGATGCTGAACTTGCGACGTTTTTCTATTACCTGGGGCTGGCCGCAGCGCAGGCCCTGCCGGCCGGCAACGGGCCACTCCCCCTGCTGACCCATGAATTCCTTGGCGATATCCCTACGTTTACCCGGCGTTTTTTTGAGGCATTTTACGCTGGGATAAACCACTCTTCCCAAGAGCATCCCTTCACGATCATCCTCGATGATTATCATGAGGTGCCGGTCGCAGCTCCTCTCCATGAAACGCTGGCCGCCGGGCTCGACCAGATCCCTCCAGGGGTGTGTTTCGTGGTGATGAGTCGCGAGGCTCCGCCGAAAGCTCTGGCCCGGCAGCATGTCAACGGCAAGATGGAAATTCTAGATTTCAACGAGGTCAGATTTACTCTCGAGGAGAGCCGTTCGCTGATCCATGCCCGCCTGCCGCAAATGGAACCGGCGGGGATCGCCGCAATACATGGCCGGATGCGCGGATGGGCGGCAGGGATCGTGCTGGCCCTGGAGCACAGCCGGCTTACGGATGAGGGCCTTGAGGCCGGGCCGGGGCTCTCATACGCGGTGCTTTTCGATTACTTTGCTTTGGAGACCTTTCCCCGGGTTGATGCCAAAGTACAAGAGTTTTTGCTCAAGACGTCCTTTTTGCCGACCATGACGGTGAAGTCGGCTGGACTGCTGAGCGGCACCGATGATGCGGACCGCATTCTTTCGGTTCTGAACATGCGTCATTTCTTTACCGACAGGCTTCAAGGCGCCGGGCAGGAGTACCAGTATCACCCGTTGTTCCGGGAGTTTCTGTTAAGCAAAACGCGGGAGATTTATCGCCCTGACGAACTGATCTCTCTTCGACTAATGGCGGCGGAGTTGCTGGAGCAGGAAGGGAAGATCGAGGATTCCGCCGAGATGTATTGTAGTGCCGGGGATGTCGCTGGCTTAGCCCGCATCGTGAAGGCTCATGCCCGGGAACTCTTGCTGCAAGGAAGAAACGCGACGCTGGCCAAGTGGCTGTCATGCTTCCCGGATGAACACCTGCAGCAGGACCCATGGTTGCTCTACTGGAGCGGACTCAGCTCATTTCCTCTAGATCTCCCGCGGACCAGGGCGCTTCTCGGACAGGCTCTTTCCACGTTCAGGGTGAATGGCGACCGCTCCGGTATCTATCTTTCCTGGGCGGGAGTCGTCGATACCCACGTCTTCAGTGATGGCTGGTGCTTTCTGGATGACTGTCTTGCCGACGTGGAGGTTCTGCGGGCCGATTATCCTACGTTCGCGTCCTTTGAAGATGAATTGGTCGCGTCATCCAGAATCCTCCTCTGCCTCACCCTGCGGAAAACGGACCAGGCCTTTCTGATCGAGTCGTGGTTGCAAAAGGTGCTGGCGCTTCTGCAGGAGCGTCCTTCTTTCGAAATCCGGATGGACACAGTATTTTGCATGAGCGTCTACTACCTGTGGACAGGGGATTATGATCGGAATGCCGTCCTGCTCGAGCGTGCTGCGGAAGAGGTTCTTCAGTACCGCGCATCGCCCTTCGCGGCCATCCGCATCAAGCTGATGACGGGGATTCAGAAGTGGGTGGTCGCGGAGTATGCCGTGGCCATGCAGGTGCTTGCCGAGGGGTTGGAACTGGCGGAACGGTACGGAATTCATCTGTATGACTCACTGATGTGGAGCTTCCTGGCGGCCATAGAGATGGTAAACGGCAGACAGGGGGACGCGGCGGCGGCGCTTAAGCGGCAGGGCCAGGCTCTTATGGGAGCCGAAAGTCCTCTCACCGTCTTCTTTTATCAGGTGAACTCCGCCTGGTACTCCTTGTTGGACAATCGACTGTCCCGCGCGGAGGAACACTTGAGAACCGCATATCCCGCGATGGAGCAGATGGGAACCCCGTATTATCGCGTACTCTGGCATCTCGGCGCGGCTCAGGTCGATTTCCTGCAGGGGAGGGGCGAAGAGGCACACGGTCACCTGTCCACCGCGCGCCACGTCAGTCTCTCCATGAAGAGCCAGGTCATGGAGTGGTACTGCCATCTGCTGGGAGCGTGGTTTTCGCTTGAGGAGGGGAAAGAGGCGGAGGGGCTGCTTGCTCTGCACCGGTGGCTTTCCCTGGGGCGGGCGAAAGGGTATGTGCACTTGGAGTTTTACCAGCCAGCGGTGGTGCGGCGCCTGTTCGCGCGGGCCCTGGAGGAAAATATCGAGACCGGCTATGTGCAGCGGTTGATCAGAGCGCTCAGACTCACCCCTCCGGAGACAGAAGCCGATGAAGAATTTCTGGCGGCCACTCGCGAGGGGTGGCCCTATCCCGTGAAAATTTATACTCACGGAAGATTCGAGGTCCTGCTCGACGAGGTGCCGCTGACTTTTTCGGGCAAGGAGCAGGCCAAGCCGCTGGAGCTGCTTAAAGTTCTGATAGCTTATGGCAGCCGGAGGGTGCCGCGGGACCTGGTCAGCGACGTGCTCTGGCCCGCTGCCGACGGTGATCAGGCCAACAAATCATTCGAGACCACACTCGGTCGCCTGCGCAAACTAATCGGCGGCGAAGATCGCATCATATACCAGGCGCGGCAATTGACCCTGAACCCCCTTTACTGCTGGGTGGATACCCTGGCGCTTGATTCGCTCTTTAAGGTGAGTCAGAAAGCCTCGCCCGAACAGTTGAGAAGGCTGTGCGACAAGGCTATCGACCTGCACAAGGGTCCCTTCCTCTCCGTATCGCAGAATGCTGTCTGGGTTATGGAACGGAGAGAAAATCAGGTGAAAAGGCTCTGCAGGGTTATTGAAGCGGTCGGCCGCCATTATGAAAGGGCTGGAGAATGGGAACTGGCCGCCGACTATTATTCCAGGGGGATCGATGCCGACGACCTTGCTGAGCCATTCTATCGCGGGTTGATGACCTGCCAGCGCAGGCTTGGCAACGATGCTGCCGCCGTCAGAACATACAGTCGCTGCAGTGACAAGCTTCGCGACGATCTTGGAGTCGCCCCATCATCGGAGACCACCGCCCTGTATAAAGCCATTATCCACAAATCCGGTTAGCGTTCCCCTCTCCCGTCGGGGGCAAAGCGTCCCCCCGCCTCCTCACCTGAAAAAACATAAAAATATTGAAGATTCTCCAAATCTGTGGGTGATCTGTGGGGTGGCCATGAGCTATAGTCGCAGGCTGGAATTCTATGACCAGCGAGTTGTGCGCACGGTCGCTGGTCGGATCAGACATGCCGGCAAAAAGTCACGGGATCGGTGCATGGCTGCGGTAAAGGATGATGGCAGGTATACCCAGGTCGCAATGTAAGTGGAGGTAATGTATGTGCAGATTGTCTGGGAGGTGTATCGCACTCACCCTGGTTATTTTCACCTGGTGCGTGCTGCCAGGGACGGTGCGGGCGGAAGTTCAGGACCTGATGTTTTATTACAAGGCTGCCTTGGCAAATGACCCCACGTTGCGCTCGGCGCAATTCGAAAATCAGGCGAACAAGGAGAGTTTGCAACAGGCATATGCCGGGCTCCTCCCCCAGGTAAATGCATTCCTCAGCTACAACAAGAACTATCAGGACGTCATTAGCTCGGAAAATACGGTTTACGAAGAAGGTACGGCCGATTACGAAACCGAGTCATACGGCGCCGCGCTCACGCAACCAATTTTCAGGTATTCCTCCTTTCTTGCCGTCAGTCAGTCAAAATCGGTGCTGAAGCAGGCGGACTCTGAACTGGAGAAGGCCAGGCAGGACCTGATGCTGAGAGTCGTCGAGGCCTATGTGGAAGTGCTGGCGATGCAGGAAAAGCTTGCCGAAGTCATGGCTGAGGAGGCCGCCCTGACCTCCCATTACGAGAGGGCGCGGGAGCGAACTGACAGAGGTCTGGCGCCAATCATGGACCGGTATGACAGTGAGGCTCGCCTGGCGGTGGTCACGGCCCAGAGGGGCGAGGTTGAATTTGCCCTCAACGATGCAAAAGAGGCTTTAACAGAGATATGCGCTGTACCGGTGGGGGAGATCAAGGTGTTGCAGGAGGAAATTCCGCTGGAGCCCCCTCTGCCGGATAATGCTGCCAACTGGGTTGATGCGGCAGTGGAGGGGAATCTCGATGTCTCTATTCAGAAGTATAAATCCGAAGTTTCCGAGGTTGAGACCAGACGCCAGCAGGCGGCTCATTATCCAACGGTTGATTTGGTGGCGGATTATGCCTGGCAGGATGCGACCGATTCATTCTACGGCGGAGGCAGCAATACGGCTGTCTACAACGTTGGTGTGAAGCTGTTGCTGCCGTTGTACGAAGGCGGACTCACGGTCTCGAAAACGCGTGAGGCCGCGAGCCTCGAAGCCGCAGACCGGGAAGGCGTTGTTAAGGTTACGCGTGAGGCGGAGCGCAAGGCACGTTCGCTGCAGAATTCCGTGTTGAGTGCCATCAACCGCTTTATGGCGATGAAAAAATCGGTGGAGGCCCAGCAACTGGTTCTTTCAGCCAAGGAGGAAGGTGTCCGGTCAGGCATGATGATCGGCCTGGCTATTCTTGATGCGACCCAGGATCTCTACAAATACAAAAGGGAATATAGCCAGGCACGGCATGATTTTATTCTCGGGACCATGCGGTTGCGGCACGTGGCTGGGATGTTGGGCGAGGGCGATATCGCGCGGGTCAACGAGTTGCTTCGGTAAATTGCTGGCGGGGAGGCGCGTGTCATGAGCATGCGGCGCAAGTTTTTGCGGGCGATCAGCAGGAAGGCGGGCGGACAGAAAACTCCTCCCGCCAGGGTGAATGAGCACCGGCAGGTGCATTTCGAAACGCTGGAGAGCAGGCTGCTGCTCTCCGGAGACACGCTTGTCCCTCCTCAGCAGATTTTCACTCCCGCGTCAAGCAATACAGATCTTCTCCCGCCGATGGTCGCCGGCGCGGACGCCCTGCCGGCCATTGCTGCCGGGGGGTCCGCGATCTCAGCAAATACCCTGCCCGCAGATATCCTTTATGCTCGGAACGTATCCTGCCAGCCTGGAAAACAGCTCGTTATCATCGATCCGGCGGTTGCCGACTACCAGAAACTTGTCGATGCCATTACCAAAGATGCCTCATCGGTCAACGTGTTCGGACCCGGTTCGGGGCCGGATACGGCGCGGTCGTTCGCTGAAGCCGGGAGCGATCTCACGAAGCCCGCGTTTGACGTTTACATCCTTGACAGCCAAAAGGACGGTATAGACCAGATCACCGACATCCTGTCGAAAGAGCAGGAGATCGGCGCAGTTCACATCATTTCCCACGGCAGCACCGGCTTCATGCGGGTTGGCGGAAATCTCATCGGGGCGGATGATCTCGACCAGAAGAGTGCGCAACTTGCCTCCTGGAAGCAGCATCTTGTTGTCGGCGGTGATGTGCTTCTGTACGGCTGCGACATCGCCAACGGTGAGACGGGAGTTGCGTTTGTCCGGAAAATGGCCGACGCCACCAGCCTCGATGTGGCTGCCTCCGGCGACAGCACCGGCGGCACCGCCATGGGTGGTGACTGGGAACTGGAAGCGGTTGACGGGCTGATCGAGACCAGAGCCCTGAACTCGACCGGCTATTCGCATTTGCTGAGCGGCCTCTTTGCGACAAACGGCAACGACCAATTGTGGGTGGATGACGACAGCACGGCCGCCGACGGCCTGATGCGCTACAGCCTCGACGCCGGCTTCAACTGGACCACCTTCAGCGTTGCCGACGGGCTGACCGTCGACCTTGGCGCCGGCGACGACGTCATCACCATCCTCGGCTTTGATCAGGGGTTTGCCGGCAACTTCAGCCTGCTTGACGGCGCCGGCTATGACCGCCTGGTCATCAACAGCGGTGTCTCCATCATTGCTGGTGAAATCTCCCTGTTTGCGGAAAACATTGCCATCAACAGCGGGGTCTCGCTGACCGCCACAGGTGGCCTCGTCTTGACCGCCGTCTCCGTTGATAACAGCACCACTGGCGATGCCCAGTCGCATATAACGATCTCCGATGCCCACCTGACAGCCGATAGCATCACCCTGACTGCCAGCGCGAGTGTCTCCGCAATGGCGCTGCCGCTCCCCGTGGCCGTAATTGCCGTCAACGCCGACGCAGACATCATGATCTCGGGAGGCTCCATCCTCACCGCCGCCGGCGATGTGAAACTGACGGCAACATCGACGGTTACCACCAATGCAACGGCAAAAGCCCTGTCGTCGGTCATCGATACCGCAGTAGACGGTGCCGTGGCCACTTCGGTTGTCGATAGCACCGCCGTGGTCCATGTCGGCGGCAGCACCGTTCTCGATGTGGGCGGAAACCTTCTCATTGGTGCCGGGAATACACGGAATGTCACCACGGTTGCCGACGTTGAGCCTGGAAGCGGCGGGGCAACGTCGGCCGTGGCCGTGGTCACGGGCGATACCAGGGCCTGTCTCGACGGCAACGCCCGGATTGTGGCGGCCGGTAACGTGGCGGTGACCGCCGCCAAGCTCGACAATATCAAGACCGAAGCGAAAGCCTCCTCCGGCGGCGCCTCGTCCACAGGCGGGGCCACCAAGGCTGAGCAGACCCTGTCAGACTACCAGGCTGAGACCAGTGAGGGGAGTGTCACCTTTGCCGCAGCCGTAGCCGTCACGGACCTGCATGGCAGCAGCACCGGTGCCTATATCGACACTAGCGGCACGGTCACTGCGGCGGGGTTCCTGTCGATAGCCTCCCTGGACAAAACCGACGCTTCCGCCCTGGCCGACGGCAGCACCGTTGGCAGCGGCGCCGTCGGTACCGGCGCGGCGGTGGCGATCAACCTCGCCAAGGTGAGCAACCGCGCCTACCTCGGGGGAAGCGGCGCCGTCACCGCAGGAGGGGTCAGCGTTTCGGCGGGGCTTGCCGCCGAAACGGGAGGAGCCTCTCCTTCCCATAATTCCTCCGCAACGGCGACATCCGGAGCCAGCGCCGCCAATACGGCGGTCGCCGGAGCTCTGGCTCTGAATGTCACAGAAGTGAAGACAACGGCCGAAATCGAGAGCGGAACTCAGGTCACGCTCACGGGCGGCGGAGATGTGACGCTTTCGGCGGAGAACCTCACGGCGAACACGGTGAAGGC
>CAZRTZ010000077.1:0-9738 GCA_964603155.1 uncultured Geobacteraceae bacterium
CGCTGAAGCGGGTAGCATGGCCTGCATGGTTTTTCCGCCACCGTCAGCGCCACCGGTTTCGCGCTCTGCCTCGCAGCTGGCTGCCCGCCGTTTTGACGTTCTGGTCATCGGTGGCGGCATCACCGGCGCCGGAATCGCCCGGGACCTCGCCATGCGTGGTGTCAGCGTGGCCCTGGTCGACCAGGGCGACTTTGCCAGCGGCACCTCCTCGCGCTCGACCAAACTGATTCACGGCGGACTGCGTTACCTCGAACAACTCGATTTAAGACTGGTTTTCGAAGCCTGCCGCGAGCGGGCAACCCTGCAACGCATCGCCCCGCACCTGGTCCAGCCGCTGCCCCTGCTCATCCCCCTGTACCGGGGAGGACGCCGCTCCAAGGGGCTCATCCGCGCCGGGCTCACCCTCTACGACCTGCTGGCGCTATTCCACAACACCCATGCACACCGCATGCTTTCCTGCAGTGAAGCCCTGCGCCGCCAGCCGCTCCTTGACCCGCACAACCTCACCGGAGCGGCCCTTTACTGGGACTGCCGCATGGATGACGCCCGGCTCTGCCTGGAAAATGTGCTCGCCGCCCGCGAGGCCGGGGCGGTCACGGTCAACTACGCGCGGGCCACGGCCCTGCTTTACCAGCGGCAGCGCCTCACCGGCGCCCTGATCGCAGATGGCGAAACCGGCCAGAGTGTGGAGGTGGCGGCGCGGGTGGTTGTCAATGCCGGCGGCCCCTGGCTCGACCGGATCGGAGCGTTGAGCCCCCAGTGGACACCACGGCTGCGGCCGACCCGCGGCTCCCACCTATTGGTGCCGCGCCTGGCCGGAGGAGAGGAGGCCCTGTACCTGAGCGCCGACCGTGACGAGCGCATGTTCTTCGTCATCCCGTGGGGGGATCTCTCGCTGATCGGCACGACCGACCTTGACGATAACGCTCCGCCGGAGGAAGCCTCCATCACCCGGAGCGAACTCGACTATCTGCTGGCCGAGGCCGCCCGCTACCTCCCCGGCGCACGCCTCGGCACGCAGGATGTGGTCGGCACCTTCTCAGGAATCCGGCCGCTTCTGGACGGCAGGACCGGAGCGGCGAGCCGTGTTTCCCGCGAACATGCCGTGTTCGAGACAGCGGACGGGCTGATCGCCGTCGGCGGGGGAAAATACACGACCTACCGCTCGATGGCGGCCGAAGTCGCCGACCGGGTTATGGCAAAACTCGGACTTCCCCGCGGCCGCTGCCGGACCGCTGAGCTTCCGCTCCCGGGCGGCGCCGCCGGCTGGGAGGCACTCCTCTCTCCGTCGGGCCGGCAACCCGGCAGCTGCAGGCTCCCCACCGAGACGCTGCAGCGCCTGGTCAAGCGCTACGGCGCCCGGGCCCTCCAACTTCTGGCCCTGCTCGAGCGCGAACCTGAACTGGCCGCCCCGCTGACGGCCGAACTGCCCCTGCTCGGCATCGAGGTCGCCTATGCCATCGATTGCGAGATGGCCCGCACCCCCGAGGACATCCTGCGCCGTCGCACCCCTTTGGCGCTCGGAACCGGCCACGGACTGGCCGCTCTGCCGGGTGTGACGGCACTGCTGGCCAGCCGGCTCAACCTGACGCCGCAGCAGCAGCACACCCTGAGCAACGACTATCGCTCCCGCTACCCGACTCTGCCCAAGGAGAACGCCACATGAAGCTGAAACTGCGCACGACCGATCCTCTTGTCACCAAGTCCGCCTGCCTGGTGGTCGGCGTCTTTGCCGACCGTTGGCACGACCCTTTGCTGGACAAACTCGATTCCCTGGTCAGCGGTCGTCTGCACGAGGCCCGGCGCAGCCGGGAATTCACCGGCAAGGCCAACGAAGCCCTGCTGCTGCAGCCGGTCGCAGCCGGGCCGATGCGCCGGCTCCTGGTGGTCGGTCTCGGTCCGCGTCGCGACGCCGGACTGGAGCAGTTGCGCCAGGCAGCGGGCACAGCGCTCAACCTGTTCAAAGGGAAGGCCATCGCCGACCTGGCTTTCGCCCTGCCGCTTCTGGATGTGCCGCGGACCACGGCAACGGAGCGGGTCGCAGCGGTCGCCGAAGGGCTGCTCCTGGCCAGCTACCGTTTCGATTACTATCGTACCGGGGAGAACGTCCCCAAGGGGCAAGGGCCCGGCACCGGCACGCTGCTGATCGACAAACGCGCACAGCGGAGCGGGGCGGAGATCGCCCTGGCCCAGGCCGAGCTGCTGGCCGAAGCGGTTGCCCTGGCGCGCGACCTTGTCAACCAGCCCGGCAACGTCAAGTCACCGGCCTGGCTGGCCGGGCAGGCGGCGGCCGCCGCCGCGAGGGCCGGACTGAGCTGCACCATTCTCGACCGTGACGAACTCGAGCGCGAGGGGTGCGGCGCACTACTCGGTGTCGCCCAGGGAAGCGTGCGCGAGCCGCGCCTGATTATCCTCGAATATCGGGGCGGAGCTGAGAAAGAGCCGCCGCTAGCCCTGGTGGGGAAGGGCGTGGTTTTCGACGCCGGCGGCATCTCCCTGAAGCCGGCCGAGAAGATGGACGAGATGAAGATGGACATGGCCGGCGGTGCGGCGGTGCTCGGCGCCTGCGTGGCTGCCGCCGGGCTGCAGCTGCCGCTCAACCTGGTCGGCGTCATTCCGGCGGTGGAGAATCTCCCCTCGGGGAGCGCCATCCGCCCGGGCGACATTCTCACCAGCCTCTCCGGGCAGACCATCGAAATTCTCAACACCGATGCCGAGGGGCGCCTGATCCTGGCCGACGCCCTGACCTACGTGCGCCGCTACCAGCCGCGGCTGGCAATCGATGTGGCCACCCTGACCGGCGCCTGCATCATTGCCCTCGGCCACCACGCCAGCGCTGTGCTCGGCAACGACCCGGAGCTGGTGCGGACCCTGAGCAAGGCCGGCGAGCAAAGCGGCGAGCGGTTGTGGGAACTGCCGCTGTGGGGCGAATACGACCAGCAGATCAAGAGCGACGTGGCGGATGTCAAGAATACCGGCGGGAGACCGGCCGGCACCAT
Organism: uncultured Geobacteraceae bacterium; assembly: GCA_964603155.1. Lineage (GTDB taxonomy): Bacteria > Desulfobacterota > Desulfuromonadia > Desulfuromonadales > BM103 > VAUL01. Next base: position 3,000 of record CAZRTZ010000077.1, read on the forward strand.
CACCGCCGCCGCTTTCCTGCAGCGCTTTGTCAAGGGGCTGAAGTGGGCGCACCTCGATATCGCCGGCACCGCCTGGATCGAACAACCCCGCCCCTGTCACCCCAAGGGAGCCAGCGGCGTCGGCGTCAGACTGCTGGTCAACTTTCTGCGCGGTCAGGCGGGGGAGGGCGTCCGCTCGCCCTGACGACGCCGCGTCCGCATGCGCTCCGCTGCTGCTCTGGTATAATTAAAAGCATTAGAGGAGCCCCATCACCGGAGCGGCCATGGCAGATCAGCTGCTGAGCGCCATCATTGCCCTGGAAAAAGACCTCCAGGAGCAGATCCAAAAGGAGCAGTCCCGGGCCTTGGCCTGGCGCGAGCAGCAGCTTGCCGCGCTGGCCGCTGACAGGGAACGGCAACATACGGCCCTGGCCGCCACCCGCAGCGCGGAGATAGAAGCCGTCCGCCAGGCGGCGGCTGGCGAAGGCGCACACGCCCTGGCGGCCGCCCGGGCGTGGTGTGCGCGCTTGGAACAGCTGCCCGACGAGCTCTGCATCCGCCACCTGACTGCCCTGCTGCAACGACTGCTCCCGGAGGCCGGCGATGATCACCCGCATGGCCAAAATTGAGCTGGTCGGCCCAAAGGACGATCTCATGGCCGCCCTCGACCTGCTCCACTCCCGGGGAATCTTCCAGTTCGAGCCGCAACTGCCCACCGAATCGGTGGCCGGTGTCGACCGGCCGCACATGCTGGTCCTTGATCAGGAGGGGCTGCGCGAGCGCTTGTTCTTCGAGAAACTGCGCGAGCGCATCATCGCCCTCCTCAACCTCCTCCCGGACGTGGCCGTCCCGGCCCTGCCGCTGCAACCCCTGCCGGTCATGGACCTGCTCGACGAACTGGTCGACGGTCACCTGGCCGAGGCCCGCCGGCTGGACGGGCAGGCCCGGACCCTGCGCCACGAGGAGGAGCAACTGGCCCGCACCCTCCTCTTCTGGAACACGCTCGAACCGCTGTGGGCCGAACTCCCTTCCGAAGCTAACCTGGAACTGATCGGGGTGACCATTCTCCATGCCAACCAGCTGCCGCTGCTCGAAGCGGCCCTGCATCGGCGCCTGGCCGGCCGCTGCCAGCTGTCCAGCACCCAGGCTGCCGACGGCACCCTGGTCGGCCTGATCGCCTGCGACCGCGAGATGGCCGGCCCGTTGCGCGCGGCTCTGACCAGCGAACAGGTTCCCGAGATGCCGCTGCCCCCGGGCTTTGCCGAACTCCCCGCAACCAGGCGCGTCGCTGCGCTGCGCGCCCGGATGGATTCGTGCCGCAGCGATCGCCTCGCGGCGGAAAACACCCTGGCAGAGTTGAGCCGCTCCTGGCGGAATATTTACCAGCAGGCCCGTGAGTGGCTGGATGAGCGCCTGGAACTGTACGCTGCCACGGTCGCCATCTACGCCACGCGCCAGTGCTTCATCCTCCATGGCTGGCTGGCAGAGAGTGAAACCATCGGCCTGCGCCAGGCCTTGAGCGAGGCATTCGCCGGTCGGGTCGTCCTCGCCGAACTCGATATCCTTGAAGACGAACTGGAGCGGGTTCCGGTCCAGCTCGCCAATCCCGCGTATTTTGCGCCCTTTGAAATCTTTTCCCGTCTGCTGCCGCTCCCGCGTTACACCTCCTACGACCCGACACCGTTCATCGGCATCTTTTTCCCGGTGTTCTTCGGCTTGATGCTTGGCGATATCGGTTATGGTGCCGTGCTCTTTGCCATAGCGGCGCCAATGGCCCGCTGCGGACGTGGCGTGGCCGGCGATCTCGGCAAGGTCTTCGGCATCGCCGCCCTCTACGCCATGATTTTCGGCATTTTCTTCGGTGAATTGTTCGGCGACCTTGGCCGGCGCTGGCTGCAATTGCACCCGCTCTGGCTGGAGCGCAGTGCCGCCATGCTCCCGACCATGCTGCTGGCCTTGACCGTGGGGTCCGCCCACATCCTGTTCGGCCTGCTGCTCGGTGCATGGAGCGAACTGCGGCGCCACCGCGGCCGCGAAGCCCTGTTGCGACTGGCCCTGCTGCTGACGGTGCTGCTGCTGGTCCTTGTGGCCCTGGGAAGGATCTTCCCGGCCCCATGGCTGGCCACCGGTCCGCTGCTGACCGGAGTCGCCATTCTCCTGCCGGTGCTGATCATCGCCGGCGGACTGCTCGCGCCCCTGGAACTCCTCAAGACCCTGGGCAACGTCATCTCCTACGTCCGCATCATGGCCATCGGCATCAGTTCGGTCCTGCTGGCCGTCGTCGCCAACCAGCTGGGCGGAGCGGTCGGCAACCTGCTCATCGGGATCCTCATCGCCGGAATCCTGCATGCATTCAATCTGCTGCTCGGGGTGTTTGCCCCGTCGGTGCACGCTCTGCGTCTGCATTACGTCGAATTTTTCAGCAAGTTTCTCGATCTCGGAGGGCGACGCTTCGAGCCGTTCGGCAAGCCGCGGCCGACCCCCCAGGAAAGGAGGCGCTAACTCATGGAAAAGGTGTGGATTGCTTTTGCCGCCGCACTGGCGGTCGGCCTGCCGGCCATTGCCACGGCCTGGGCCCAGTCGCGGATCGGGGCGGCGGGGGCCGGGACCATTGCCGAGAAACCCGAGTTGACCGGGACGATCATCATTCTGGTCGCCATTCCGGAGACTATGGTCATTCTCGGTTTCGTGGTCGCGGCGATGATCTTGCTGCTCTAGCCGGCCATGGGCGAGCACGAACTGCAGAATGCCCTGCGCCGGGAAGCCGGCTCCAGGATTCACGCCCTGTGGGCCGAAGCCGAGACGGAAGTTGCCAGGCAGCGCGCGACCTTGGCCGCCGAGCTCGACAGCCTGCAGCGCGAGTTCGCAGACCAGGTTCGCGCCGAGTCCTTGGCGGTCCGGCGCTTGTCGCTGGCCGCCACCGCGCAGGCCGAGCGGCACTGCCGGTTGCTGGCGGAAACCTCTCTGGCCGAACGGCTCAGAGGACTGGCCAGGCAGGTGCTGGTCGAAATGGCCGCGGCGGATCGTGAACGATCGTGGCAGGCGAGCGTTGCCGGCCTGCCGGAGATCTGCTGGGAGTCCCTTCTGGTTGCTGCGGCAGACGCCGCCCGGGCCAGGCGTGATTTCCCGCAGGCTGCCGTCGAGATCGACGACGACCTGCTCGGCGGCGTGATCGCCACGGCCGCAAACGGGCGCATCGTCATCGACAACTCGCTGGCCGGTCGCCTGGCGCGCGGCTGGCCCGAGTTGCTGCCGGAATTACTGGCTGCCCTTGTCCAGGAGCTCAACCGCGATGAAACTGCTGGCCCCGCCACCGCCCGCTGAACTGCCGGCCGAAGCCCTGCTGGCCCGCCTGCGCTGTCGGCGCGCGGCACTTGCCCACGATCCGGCCGTCGATCCGGCAGACCTGCGCACCTGGCTGCTGCCACGCCTTGACCGGCGCCTGCGCCGGGCCCTCACCCCCTATCTGGAGGTGGTGGCGATGCGCACTCTGGTCGTGGCCCTGCGCCATCGGCTCGCCGGCCTCTCCCCGCCAGCGGCGCTGCTGCATCAGTCCTGGCTGGCAGCGGGGCTTGCCCCCCTGGTGGAAACTCCCGGCGAAGCCGGCAGGGTGGTGGCCAGAGTGGAGCAGGCACTGGCGCCTGACTACCCCTTCGCGCGCGGCGTGGCCAAGGCTTTCCACGATCAGGGACCGGGGGCGGTCGAGACCCGGCTGACAACGGGGATGCTCGGGCAGGCCCTGGCCTCGGCGCGGGAGCCGGCTGTCCTTTTGACCGTGCGCTTTCTCATCGACCTGCGCAATCTGCTCTCGGTCCTGCGCCACTGGCGCTGGCAGTTGCGCCAGCCCCCCCAACTGCTCCCCGGAGGCGAGGTCGCGGTCCCGCAGCTGGCCAGAATCTGGGCGGGAGGCGATCGCAACGCCTTCGGCCGCCTGGCGGCCCGCCTGGGGACAAACGGGCCGCTTGATCCGGAACCACGGGCGGCGGAGCACCAGTTGCTGGCCGGGCTGGAGCTGAAGCTCCGCCGGGCCGGGCGTGACCCGCTCGGCATCGGCGTGGTCCTCGACACTCTGTGGCGTTGCGAGGTGGAGGCCCGCGACCATGCCCTGCACAGTGCAGTGGGAATCACCGGCGACTGGCTGAGTGAGGCCTGGCCATGAACCGGATCGTGGTCATGACCCCTCCTGAAGCCGGCGCCGGTTTTGCCCTGACCGGCGTTCGCCAGTTGACCGTGGCCGCAGACGAGGCCTGGACCGCCTTGCAGTCCGTCTGCGCCGATCCGGCCGTGGGCGTGGTGGTTGTCGATGCCCGCTTGCTGGCGACCGTTGATCCGCATCGTCTCCAGGAGCTGACCGAGCACTGGCGAGGAGTGCTGGCCACCCTGCCGGCGCCGGCCGGCACGGTGCGCAGCGATCTGGACGACCTGCAGCGCCTGGTGCGCCGGGCGCTCGGCTATCACGTGAGGCTTGAGCCATGAGCGGCAGGGTGATCAGCATCAGCGGTGCCACGGTACGGGTCGATCTGCCGGGGCTGAAAGTCGGCGACCGGGTACAGGTCGGCAGCCAGCACCTGACCGGAGAAGTGGTACGACTGGAGCGCTCCCAGGCGATCGTGCAGGTGTTTGAGGAAAACCGCGGGCTCGGGGTCGGGGAGCCGGTCGGTCAAGGCGGCGGGCCGCTGACCGTCTGTCTCGGACCGGGTCTGCTCGGCATGGTCTTCGACGGCCTGCAGCGTCCGTTGGAAGCGTTGCGCCAAAGCGGCGGCGACTTCCTGGGCGGGGCGGGCAACCCCTTCCCCCTTGACCGCCAGCGCCGCTGGACGTTTACCCCGGCCTGTCAGCCCGGAACCCAGATCATTACCGGGACCGTTCTCGGCACGCTTCGCGAGGGCCACCTCACCCACCGCCTGCCATCCCCCGTAGCCGGCACCCTGGCGCAGATCGCTGCCGGTGAACTGGACATCGATGCCACCCTGGCGCAACTCACTGACGGGCGCCAGCTCGCGCTTTGGCACACCTGGCCGGTGCGGGAAGCCCGACCGATCCGCGGCAAGTTGCGCCCCGTGCAGCCGCTGATCACCGGACAGCGGATTCTCGACATGCTCTTTCCGCTCTTAAAGGGGGGGGTTGCGGTGATCCCCGGAGGCTTCGGCACGGGCAAAACCGTGCTTGAGCAGAGCATCGCCAAATTTGCGGATGTCGATGTGGTGGTTTATGTCGGTTGCGGCGAGCGCGGCAACGAGATGGCCGGCCTGCTCGATGAGTTCGCCGCCCTTAAGGACCCCCGTAGCGGTCGGCCGCTGATGGAGCGCACCATCGTGGTGGCCAACACCTCGAACATGCCGGTGGCGGCTCGTGAATCCTCGATCTTCACAGCCGTGAGCATGGCCGAGTACTACCGCGACATGGGTCTCGACGTGCTCCTTTTGGCCGACAGCCTGTCGCGCTGGGCCGAGGCGCTCCGGGAAATCAGCGCAGCCCTTGAGGAGATGCCCGGCGAGGACGGTTTCCCGACCTATCTCGGTTCGCGGCTGGCAGCCTTTATCGAACGGGCCGGTGTGGTGGAAACGCTTGATGGTAGGAAAGGTTCTCTGAGCATGGTGCTGGCCGTCTCGCCCCCCGGGGCCGATTTCGCCGAGCCGGTCACCCAGGCCTGCCTGCGCGTCGCCAGCGCCTTTTGGATGCTCGACACCAAACTGGCTCATCGGCGCCACTTCCCGGCAATCAACTGGAGCCAGAGCTATTCGCTGCATGCCGAGCGGGCGGCCGCCTGTCTTTGCGAGGCGCATCCGCAGTGGGGCGCACTGCGCGCCCGCTGCCGGGAACTGCTGCAACACGAAGAGGCGCTGCGCGAAGTTGCCGAGGTTGTCGGCATGGAAGGACTGCAGGATCCCGACCGTCTGCTGATGGAAAGCGCCGAACAGTTGCGCCTGGAATTTCTCTGCCAGAACAGTTTCACCGCCGACGCCTGTTCACCGCCCCTGGAAACTGTCACCCGGCTGGCAGCAATCCTGGAGCGGCACGACCGGTTGGCGGCCAGGCTGGATAGCGGCCAGACGCTGCGTGCGGCCCTGGCTGCGGAGGTTGCCCATGCGACTGGCTGAGCACCGTTACCGGACCGTTGCCGCCATCCGCGGACCGCTGCTCTTTCTGGAACAGGTCCTTTGTGCACGGCTCGGCGAAGTGGTGACGATCACCGCACCTGACGGGCGCGAGGTGGCCGGCGAAGTGCTCAAGATCGACGGCGACCAGGTGGTGGTGCAGGTTCTGGGCGACACCTTCGGCCTCGACACCGAGCGCACCAGCGTGGCTTTCGCCGATACCATGACGCGCGCACCGGTCGGCGAGGGGTGTCTGGGGCGGATCTTCGACGGCTCCTTCAGGCCGCGCGACAACCTGCCGATGTTCATCCCCCGGCAACGTGCCTTGGTCAGCGGCGTACCGATCAACCCGGTGGCCCGCGCCCATCCCGAAGAGTTCATTGAAACCGGGATCACCGCCATCGATGCCCTCAACACCCTGGTCAAGGGGCAGAAGTTGCCGATCTTCACCTGTGCCGGCCTCCCGGTTCGCGAACTGACCGAGCAACTGCTGCTCCAGGCCCGGCTCCCCGGCGGCGGACCGTTCGTGCTGGTCTTCGTGGCCCTCGGCCTGACCCATTTCGAGTACCATGAATATATCCAGACCCTGGCGCAACTCCCCGGCAACTTCGTGGCTTTCGTCAATCTGGCCGACGATCCGGTGGTGGAGCGCCTGCAGGCGC
>CAZRTZ010000078.1:0-9663 GCA_964603155.1 uncultured Geobacteraceae bacterium
CGTCTGTATCGACTGCCTGCGCGAACTGTCCGACGCCGCCGATCGCCGTTTCCGCTATCCGTTCATCAACTGCACCAACTGCGGACCGCGCTTCACCATCGTCACCGGCATCCCCTACGACCGTCCGCAGACCACCATGGCCGGTTTCAGCATGTGCCCGGTATGCCTTGCCGAATACCATGACCCGGCCTCGCGCCGCTTCCATGCCCAACCCAACGCCTGCCCGGTCTGTGGACCGCAACTGACCCTGGTCGATCCCCACGGGGCGCCGCTCCCCGGCGACCCACTGGGCGAAAGCCTGCGGATGCTCGCGCAAGGGGCGATTGTCGCCGTCAAGGGGCTGGGCGGCTACCATCTGGCCGTAGATGCCGGCAATCCGGCGGCGGTGCGCGAGTTGCGCCGCCGCAAGCGGCGCGACGAGAAGCCCTTCGCGGTCATGGCTGCCGATCTCGAGGCCGTCGAGCAGTTCGCCACGGTGTCACCCGCTGAGGCCCGGCTCCTTGCCGGGGTGGAGCGGCCGATCGTGCTGCTTAATAAGCTCGCCGACTTCCTCCTGGCGGAAGAAGTCGCACCGCGTAACCGCGTCATCGGCGTGATGCTCCCCTACACGCCGTTGCATCATCTGCTGCTGGAGCGGGATTTCCTGGCTCTGGTGATGACCAGCGGCAATTTTGCCGACGAACCGATCGTCTTCCGCGACGAAGAAGCCAGATTGCGCCTGAAGGAGGTGGCCGATGTCTTCCTCGGTCACAACCGGCCGATTCATTCCCGTGCCGACGATTCGGTGGCCCGGGTTCTCGGTGACCGGGCGCTGCTGCTGCGCCGCTCGCGCGGCTTCGTGCCACGTGCGGTGGCGCTTGCGGAGGAACTCCCGCCGGTGCTGGCGGTCGGCGCCGAATTAAAGAATACCGTCTGCCTGTTGCGCGGCGACCGGGCGTTCCTGGGTCCGCATGTCGGCGATCTGCAGAATGTTGAAACCTATGCGGCCTGCACCACGGCAATCGGGCAGTTGCGCGACCTATTGGAGACGACACCGGTGGCCGTCGCTCACGACCTGCACCCGGACTACCTCTCGACCCGTTACGCCCTGGAGGTCAGCGGTCTCCCCTTGATCGGCGTGCAGCATCACCATGCCCATCTGGCGAGTTGCCTGGCCGAGCACGGGGTCACCTCGCCCGCCATCGGCGTGATTTTCGACGGCCTCGGCTACGGCAGCGACGGCTCATTGTGGGGTGGAGAGTTCCTGGTCGGCGATTTGCGCAGCTGCGAGCGGGTCGGGCACTTCCGCTACGTGGCGCTGCCGGGCGGCGATCTGGCGGCCCGGCAGCCCTGGCGCATGGCCCTCAGTTACCTGCAGGACAGCTATGACGGGGACTTGCCGGAGAGCGCCTGTCTCGCTGAGGTGCCGGAAGACGAATTGCGCCTGGTGCATCAGGCGCTGGCGAAAGGGATCAATGCTCCCCTGGCGTCAAGCTGCGGGCGGTTGTTCGATGCGGTGGCAGCTCTGCTCGGCGTGCGCACCGTGGCGAGTTTCGAAGGGCAGGCGGCCATGGAGCTGGAGATGCTGGCCGACCCTGAGGCGAAGGCGCCTCTGCGGTTTGCGTTGAAGCTGACCGACGGGCAGCTGGTTTTCGATCCGCGGCCGCTGATCCGCGCCTTGCTGGAAGCCCGCAGACGAGGCGTTGGCGCTGCGGAGCTTTCCGGGCGTTTCCATGCGACTCTGGCTGAGCTGGTGCGTCAGGTCTGCCTGGTGGTTCGCGCCCGACGCGGGTTGACGACCGTGGCCCTGTCCGGGGGGGTGTTCCAGAATGCCCTGCTGACCACCCTAGTGCGGGAACGTCTGCAAGGGGCCGGTTTCACGGTGCTGAGTCACTCGCTGGTGCCGCCCAATGACGGCGGTTTGTCTCTGGGGCAGGCCGTGGTTGCCGGTTGGCGTCTGCGTAAGGGGCGGTAAGGCGGAGGGCGTGTCGACCGCTTGGTCAGCGAGGGGCAGATTTGCTGGCTTTTTTGAGCAAATCGCAGCCGCGCCGGTTTTCCTCGCTGTCCCTTATGTGCTCCTCGGCAAAAAGCAGGCAGCAGTCGGTGCAGGGCATGTCGGTGAAGGGGCAGACTTTTTCTCGAAGCGGCATAGTCACCCTTTTCAAAACGGCGTTATCTCAATTTTGATTATAAGCATGATTAGCTACAAAAAACAGTTGGTTGAGTTGTTATTGCGAAATTATTTAACGGTCATAAATAAACGTTAATCGCGGTGACCGGGACGGCCCGCTCCGCGAGTGACGCTTCAATTTATTGTTGAAAGGGAGAGAACTGCTTATGAAGAAATGGTGGATTCTGCTGGCTCTGCTGGGTGCAACCTCGGCCGGTGCGGCGACTATCAAGGTCAAGTCCGAAAAGTGGGGAGACGTCAACTTCCCGCACCGTACGCATATCCAGAAAGCCAAACTGGCCTGCGCAGAGTGCCATACCTCGGATGCCAGGAATGACATGCTGACCAGGAAGGGTCACGGACCCTGCAAGGGATGCCACGTCGAGCGTTCCGGCCCGGTTTTCTGCCAGGATTGTCATACCCGCCGCAAATAAGCTTCAGGGGGGGCGAGTGTGGGGCCTCGCGGCGACCGCTTTCCCGCCGCCGGCCGGAAATCAGTTCACGAGAGTTTGCGCCAGGTTGAGCAGGCCGGGATCGAGGGGTTTGCGCCCGGCGCTGACGGCCTGCTGCAGGTCGGTGAAGACCATCAGCCCGCACCCCAGGCCGACCATCTTCCCGCTTTCGCCGCCGAGCAGCGCTTCGACCGCGGCCACCCCGAAACGGGCGGCGAGAATCCGGTCGAAGGTCGATGGCGAACCGCCGCGCTGGTAATGGCCGAGCACCATGATGCGGGTCTCGAAACCGATCTTGTCCTTGATCTGGTCGGCGATGAGGTGGGCTTTGCCGGCGCCTTCGGCGACCATGATGATCGAATTGTCGCGCCCTTCCTGGAAGCGCCGCCGCAAGGCCGTGCAGATTTCGTCGATGTTGAAGGGCTTCTCGGGGATGAGGGCATACTCGGCGCCGGCGGCGACAGCCGATGCGAGGGCCAGGTAGCCGCAGTTGCGCCCCATCGTCTCGACCACGAAGGTGCGGTCGTGGGATGAAGCGGTATCCTTGAGGCAGTCGACGGCGTGCAGGATATTGTTGAGGGCCGTATCGACGCCCAGCGACATGTCCGTGAAGGGGATGTCGTTGTCGATGGAGGCGGGGATGGCAATGACCGGGATGCCGCGCTGCTGCAGGGCCAGGGCGCCGCGGTGCGAGCCGTCTCCGCCGATGACCACCAATCCCTCGATCCCCAGTCCTTGCAGGTTCTCCGCAGCGACGCGCTGCCCCGGCTCGGTGAGCATCTCCTTGCAGCGGGCGCTTTGCAGGAACGTTCCCCCCAGTTGCAGTTTGCCGCTGACCGACCTGGTGGTCAGCAGCTGGTAGTTGCGGTCGAGCACTCCCTGATAGCCCTTGTGAAAGCCGACCACTTCGAGGTTGTTGGCCAGTCCGGCGCGTACCACGGCCCGGATCGTGGCATTCATTCCCGAACAATCGCCGCCGCTGGTCAAAACCGCCAGTCGTTTCATACCCGCTCCTGTCGCTGAAATTCTCACTGTCATCAGCAAGTTAACCAGGTCCATCAGGGTTTGTCAAAGGCCAGGGGCACATTGACAATCATGGCTAACTTGTTAATGTTCCTTATGTTGTCAACTCTTTTCGGAAAACTTCCGGATTGCGGAGAATCTGCATGAGCCAGATGTCCACAGCGGCAACCAGAATCCTGCCGATTTACGCGATGCACGAGCATGTGATCTTTCCCAACATGGTGTTCCCTCTGTTCGTCAAGGCCGAGCGCCTGCCCCAGGTCGAGGAGGCGATGCAGCGCGATCACCTGCTTGGTCTGGCCTTGTGCCGGGCGGAAAGAGACTGCCGGGTTGCCGATTTTTCCCCGATCGGAACGCTCTGCCAGATTCGCCAGATCGTGCGGCTTCCCGAAGGCGGGGGAAAGGTGGTGATCGAGGGGGTGCGGCGCATTCGTATCGGCGAGGCGCTGCAGGAAGAGCCGTGGCCACTGGTGCACGCCGAAGTGCTCGAAGATGAACCGTGCGACGGCCTGGTCACCGAAGCGCTGGTTCAGAGCGTCAACGCCCTGCTCAAGATCGCTTTGGCCTACGGCCGGCCGCTTCCCGGCGATGTGCTGAAAATGATCGACCGGATCGAGGAACCCGGGCGGCTTGCCGATCTGGTGACGGTTTATCTGAGTCCCGACGTTGCCGTACAGCAGCGCATCCTGGAGATGCTCAACCCGCTGGAACGTCTCAAGGAAGTGTACCTGCTGCTGACCGGCGAAGTACAGAAGATGCAGGTGCGCGGCGAGGTGCAGTCGGAGGTGGCCAAGCGTCTCGGCAAGAACCAGAAAGAGTACATCCTGCGCGAGCAGATGCGCCAGATCCAGGAGGAACTCGGCGAGGAGGACCCGCGCCAGGGGGAGATGAATGAACTGCGTCGGCAGGTGGCTGAAGCCGGGATGCCCGAGCCGGTGCGGGTCATTGCCGACAAGGAGTTGCGCCGCCTGGAGCGCATCAACCCGGCCTCCCCCGAATATACCGTGGCACGCACCTACCTGGAGTACCTGTGCACCATGCCGTGGCAGAAGGGGAGCGAGGACCGGCTCGATATCGGCTACGCACAGCAGGTCCTCGACGAAGATCATTACGGGCTGAAGAAGATCAAGGAGCGAATCCTCGAATATCTGGCGGTGCGTTCCTTGAAGGCTGACACCAAGGGGCCGATCCTCTGCTTCGTCGGCCCGCCGGGGGTCGGCAAGACCTCGCTGGGGCGGTCGATCGCCCGCGCCATGGGGCGCAAATTCATCCGTGTCTCGTTGGGGGGGATGAAGGATGAAGCCGAAATCCGCGGTCATCGTCGCACCTACATCGGCGCGCTGCCAGGGCGGATCATCCAGGAGATCTGCCGCGCGGAGGCCAACAATCCGGTGTTCATGCTCGACGAGGTCGACAAGATCGGCCAGGACTTCCGCGGTGATCCGGCCTCGGCTCTTTTGGAGGTGCTCGATCCTGAGCAGAACGACTCCTTCACCGACCACTATCTGGACGTTCCCTTCGACCTGTCGAAGGTCATGTTCATCGCCACCGCCAATATACTCGACCCGGTCCCTTCGGCGCTGCGCGACCGCATGGAGGTCATTTCCCTCCCCGGCTACAGCGAGGAGGAGAAGCTGCAGATCGCCTTCCGCTATCTGATTACCAAGCAGATCGAGGAGAACGGCCTTGGCGGCCAGCCCTTCGCCATCGATGAAAGTGCGCTCAAGCGCCTGATTCGCGATTACACCCGCGAGGCCGGAGTGCGTGGTCTGGAGCGGCACATCGCCGCCCTGTGCCGCAAGGTCGCCCGGCAGATCGCCCAGGGAGAGCGTGCGCCCCAGCGGATTCAGGCCGGAGACCTCGAAGGGCTGCTCGGCCCGCGCCGGTTCTTTACCGATGTCGCCGAGGAGGTCGACCGGGTCGGGGTGGCCACCGGGTTGGCCTGGACCGAGGCCGGCGGCGATATCATCTTCGTCGAGGCGACACGCATGGCCGGCGGCGGTGGCCTGACGCTGACCGGCAGCCTGGGCGGAGTCATGCAGGAATCGGCCAAGGCCGCCCTTTCCTTCGTGCGCGCCAACGCCGGCCTGCTGCAGATCGACCCGCAGGCGTTCAACAACCAGGAGGTGCACATTCATGTGCCGTCCGGGGCCATCCCCAAAGACGGGCCGTCAGCGGGGGTGACCATGGCCGCGGCCCTGGTCTCGCTCTTCACCGGACGCCCCCTGCGTCGCGATGTGGCGATGACCGGCGAGTTGACCCTTTCGGGGCGCATCCTGCCGGTGGGAGGGATAAAAGAGAAGGTGCTGGCGGCCCGCCGCGCCGGGGTGACCACCATCCTCCTCCCGGCCAGGAACCGCGAACATCTCGAGGAAGTCGACCCGCCGCTGCGCGAGGGGCTGACCATCCGCTTCGCCGATGATCTGCCAACCATCCTCCACTATGCCCTGGCGCCGCAAGCGGCTGTCATGGCGGGGGGGGCAAGCGCCGGCTCAAGTGATTTTGTCGGCCCCCCCCCCTGATCCTGCTCGACTCAAGGACCTGTCGCGAATACAATGGCGAGAAAGCGCATTCGAATCCTTTGACGCAGAGGCGCAGAGAAGGTCAACTCGCCTTTTCCACGCGGTTCTGCGTTTCCGCGTCAATGGGGGGGATGATTACTGATCCGGAGAAACTGGAATGATCTTGCTACGCCTATTGATATGGATCGGTTTCCTGCTGCTGCCGGTAATGGCGGGAGCGACACCGCTGGCGGAGAAGGTCGTCGAACACCGCCTCACCAACGGGCTGCGCCTGTTGGTGGTGGAGCGTCACGATACGCCGACGGTGGCCGCCTACCTGACCATCGGCGTCGGTTCGGTCCACGAAACCAGCGAAACCCGCGGCGTCGCCCATCTGCTCGAGCACATGCTCTTCAAGGGGACCGAAACGCTTGGCACCACCGATTATGCGGCGGAAAAGCCGTTGCTCGAACGGATCGAGCAGGTCGGCAGCGAGCTTGATCGCCTGCGCGCGGAGCCGAATAGCGATCCCGCCCGGATTGCGGAGTTGGAAGGGCAGCTCAAGGCACTGCAGGAGCAGCATCGGCCCTTTGTGGTCAAGGAGGCGTTCTCCAAACTTTACAGCGAGAACGGCGGAGTCGGGTTCAATGCCTTTACCAGCAAGGACATGACCACCTACCTGATCTCGCTCCCGTCGAACAAGCTTGAACTGTGGGCCCTGCTCGAGTCGGACCGGATGAAGCATGCCGTGCTGCGCGAGTTTTATACCGAGCGCGAGGTGATCCGCGAGGAGCGGCGCCGCTCCTACGAAACCAATCCCGACGGGCTCCTTTACGAAACGCTGGTCTCCACGGCGTTTACCGTGCACCCGTACCGCAATCCGATCATCGGCTGGCATACCGATATCGCCAACCTGACCCTGGCCGAAACCCGCGATTTCCTGCAGCGCTACTATGCACCGGTCAACACCACCATTGCGCTGGTTGGTGACATTACTGCGGCTGCGGCCCTGAACCTGGTCGAGCGCTACTTCGGCACCATCCCGCCGGGGGAGCCGGTACCGGCAGTGGCCGCCGTGGAGCCGCCGCAGCGCGGTGAGAAGCGGGTCAACCTCGCCTTCGACGCCGAGCCGCAGCTGGCGGTGGCCTTCCACAAGCCGACCCTGCCGAGCAAGGACGATTATGTTTTCGATCTGATCGACCAGATTCTCGCTCAGGGCCGGACCTCACGCCTGTACCAGCGCTTGGTGGAAAAGGAGCAGCTGGCCACCTCCGTTTCGATCTACGGCGCACCGGGTTCCCGTTATCCGAACCTGTTCGTCATCGAGGCGGTGCCGCGTCATCCGCATCCGCCGCAGGAGGTCGAAAGCGCAATCCTTCAAGAGCTGGACCGGCTGCGGCGCGAGCCGGTCACCACCGAGGAGCTGGCCAAGGCACGCAACCGCCTGGTCACCGACAACCTGCGTGCTCTGCGCAGCAACTCCGGGCTGGCGCGGATGTTGACCACCTACCAGGTCCTGGCCGGCGACTGGCGTTACCTGGTCGATTATGAAGCGCAGATTTCCCAACTGACCGCCGAGGATGTGATGGCCGCAGCCCGGCAATGGTTCACACCGGAGAACCGCACGGTGGTGGTGCTCAAGCGGGGGGATGAAAATCGTTAAGTGGTGAATCGGTTGAGTGGTTGAGTGGTTGAGTGGTTGAGTGGTTGAGTGGTGCTTTGATAGCCAACTCAACCACTTAACAGGGTATTGACAAGGAGCCTGCTGCGTATGCGATGTGTCTGGAAATTGTTCTCCCCGCTGCTTGTCTGCGGCCTGCTGCTCTCCGCCTGTGCTCCCTCCATCCAGCAGCGCCCGGAGCAGCTCAGCTATGCGCCGCTCGAATTCAGCGTGCCGGTGGTCGAGCGGCTCGACCTGGTCAACGGCATTCGCGTCTATCTCAAAGAGGACAGCGAACTGCCGCTGGTGCAGGTGACGGCGATGATCGGGTCAGGATCCCTGGCGGTGCCGCGGGAGTTGAGCGGGTTTGACGATCTTTTTGCGACCACCCTGCGCACCGGCGGCACCACGGTGACCCCGGCCGCCGCGCTTGAGGAGCGCCTTGACCTGCTGGCGGCCAACCTGGGGGTTGAGATGGGGCCGTACACGACCCAGCTCAGCCTGTCGCTCCGCCGCTCCGACCTCGATGAGGGGTTGACCATCCTTGCCGACCTTTTGCGCCGGCCGGCTTTTGCTGCCGACAAGCTGGAGCTGGCCCGCCGCCAGGCGCACGAAGAGCTGCGCCGGCGCAACGATGATCCGGATGAAATTGCCTCGCGTCTGCTGCTGGCCGCCCTCTATCCCGATCATCCTCTCGGCGACGCCCCTTCCGAGGCTTCGTTGAAGCGGATCGGCCGCGACCAGTTGCAGGCCTTTCACCGCGAGTACTTCGCTCCGGACAACCTCTGGCTGGCGGTCTCCGGTGACGTGACCCGGGAGGAGCTGCTCCCCCTGCTGCAAAAACTGACCGGTGACTGGATGCGCCGGGGAGTTGGGTCGGCGCCGCTGCCGCCGTTGCGGGCGCCGGCCGGAGGGGAGCTGCAGGTGGTGACCAAGGAGATACCGCAAAGCACGATCATCCTTGGCGATCTGGGGCTGACCAAGGATGATCCCGATCAGTATCCGGCACGGGTGCTGAATTTCATTCTGGGCGGCGGCGGGTTCAATTCCCGGCTGATGCAGCAGATC
Source organism: uncultured Geobacteraceae bacterium (assembly GCA_964603155.1). GTDB lineage: Bacteria > Desulfobacterota > Desulfuromonadia > Desulfuromonadales > BM103 > VAUL01. The sequence goes on from CAZRTZ010000078.1 coordinate 8,854, forward strand.
CGCTCCGATCGCGGGCTGGCCTATTCGGCCTGGTCACAGTTTCAGGTGGGGCGACGTTATCCGGGGGCGGTGATGGCCGGGACCGAGACCAAGAACGCCACAGTTGTCGAGGCGATCCGGCTGATGCAGGCAACGATGCGCGGCCTGCGCGACCAGCCGGTCGGCGCCGAGGAGCTGCAACTGGCCAGGGACAGCCTGATCAACTCCTTCGTCTTCAGCTTCGCCGATAGCCATGCCGTGGTGGCGCAGCGCATGCAACTGGACTTTTTCTCCTATCCGCCGGACTACCTGTCCCGCTACCGTGAGCGGATCGCCGCGGTCACCGCTGCCGATGTCCAGCGCGTGGCACAGCAGTACCTGCACCCGGAACGCCAGCAGGTCGTCGTGGTCGGCCTGCCGGACGAGTCGGCTGCCGGCCTGGACAGCCTGGGGCTACCGGTCAGGCGGTCGAAGGCGGTGGAGTTGCAGTGAAGGTTCAGACGGTCAGGGGCGGATCACCCGCCCGGCATTCTGCAGGGCGGTGGCGATCTCAAGCATGTTGGTCACCCGGCCGACGGCCAACTGCTCCTTGAGACCGAAAAAATCCAGGCACAGCCCGCAGGTGGCAATATCGGCGCCGAGGTTGGCCAGCTTTTGCAGGGCTTCGACCAGTTCCGATCCGGTCACGGTCAGTCTGGCGCCGCCGTTCACAAACAGCAGCAGATCAGGAGCCCGGTCGTTTTCGGCGAGCGTGAAGAAGAAATTCTTGAGAAGAATCCGGCCGAGTTGATCGTCCCCGGAACCCAGCTGTTCGGCCGCGACCAATACCAC
>CAZRTZ010000079.1:0-6281 GCA_964603155.1 uncultured Geobacteraceae bacterium
CGTCCCCCGAAGAGTACCGGCGGCTTGGCTATACCCACGGCGACCTGGCCGGCGCCGAGCTGCAAAGCGGGCGCGGCTGCGCGGCCTGCCGCTTCACCGGCTTTCACGGCCGGGTGGGGATTTTCGAGCTGCTGCTGCCGAGCGAGGCGGTCAAGGAAGCGGTCATGGCCCGCAAGACCGTCACCGAAATCCGCCGCCTCGGCATCGAAAGCGCCGGGCTGGTGACGCTGCTCGAGGACGGCATCGCCAAGGCGGCCTGCGGCCAGGTGTCCCTGGGCGAAGTGCTGAAGCGCCTGCCCCGCCTGGAGCGGCCGCGCCCGCTCTTCGAACTGCGTCGCCTGCTGGGAGATGCCCTATGACCGGAAAACCACTGAGCACGCTGTTGAACGAGATCGTTGTCGCCGAAGACCTGTTGCTGCCCTTGTCGCAAAACGCGGCCCGCCAGGGGTTGACGGTCGTCGATGGCAACCCGTCCGAGGCCGAGCTGTCGGAGCTGTTCAGCCATGACCCGGTCCTGGCTGCGACCCTATTCCGGCTGGCCAACTCGGCATTCTATCGGGGCCTGGCGCCGGTGGCCGGGATTGACGCGGCGCTCAATCGCGTTGGAGCCGAAAGGGTTTGCAGCGAGGTTCGCCACTACTGCCTTACGGCACTCGCCGCTCCGCCCGCGATCTTGCTGCCGACCTATCTGCCCGCACTGGCAGCGCACAGTCTTGGCTGCGCCCTCGGCGCCCGCTGGCTCGCCGAGCGTTGCGGCTACCGACTTCTGGCGGAAACGGCGCAAATGGCCGGCCTGCTGCACGACCTTGGCAAATATGCCCTGCTGGGCGGTCTGGAGCGGCTGGTTGGCGAGGAACCCATCGCCCCTCTGCTCGGCCCGCAGCTGGTGGCGGGGATCCTGGCCGATCGGCATGTCGCAGCCGGTGCACGCTTGCATACCGATTGGGGTCTGCCGGCGGTTTTCGCCCCCGTGATCGCCAGGCATCACGACAGCCCGGGCGAAGGGCAGGAGTTGCTGGTGGTCCTGGTCAGGCTCGCCAACCTGGCCTGCCGCAAGCTCGGCCTGGGCTGGACGCTCGAAGCCGACCTGGTTCTGCCCACCACCGCCGAGGCGCAGACCCTGGGTTTGGATGAAATCACGCTGGCGGAGCTGGAGATCATGCTGGAGGACCGGCTGCTGTTGGAAGTCTAGCCAATAGGTTGAAAACCTATATTGATCTAAAGCATAACGGCCAACACCTCTGCAGGTGCTGGCCGTTTGAAAAAAGGCGTTTGCCTCTAAGTATGGTTAAAAGCGCCAGTTTAAGAAAATCATAGCTGGTGCAACTTCGTCTGGTAAGTTTGTAAACCAGCCAGACGTGCTTTTCATGACGTTTATCAGGCCAACCTGAACACCTTTATCACAGGCATTTGCATAATTGATAAAACCAAGCTGAACTCCATGCAGGCTTTCTGCGTAGTTAAAAGATGCCATCTGCAATCCACTAAATTTTGAAGAGGCGTAATTGGCTACGAATGCGAGGTGGGCTCCTTCATAGCTCTGGGTATAGTTTGCCAAAAATCCGAGCGAAAGCCCGGAACTGCTCCCTGTAGAGCCATTGACTATGCCAAGAGCAATACCCGATTGAGGGTTCTCTCCCCAAATGTTAAGGGAAACACCTTTAATGTAGGTCGCTCTGGAATGAATGGCTATGTCGGGAATTAAACTCATCTGAAAAGGTTCTGCAAGGGCCCCCGTAGCGAAAAGGCAACCAAACAATACGAGCATCAATCGTTTAATCATTATCTTCTCTCCTTTCTAGATGTTGCCACATTTAGGATGCTGAATTTACGAAAACTAGGGCTATATGCTGACAAAATAGCAGGAATTCCAGAAAAAGCAATTCAAGTCCCCCTGACTGCGAAGGCCGTTTGTGGCGTCATTTGCCAAAGCTTAAAATCTCTTGCGCCTCGACGCGGCATCAACTGTGGAGTGTCTTTTCGGACAAACTAGGAGATGTTATTACTAGTAAACTTGACCGTCGTCATGGTTTGTGCCGGAGTTTTGCCCGATCCTGTGGGTATTACCGTGGACAGGAGGCGCGCGATGTCAAAAGAGCTCCCCGTCGAGCTTCACCAACAGCTGGTCACCCAGGCCCCGGATGCCATCCTCTATGCCGATGCCGCCGGGGTTATCCGCCTGTGGAACCGTGGTGCCGAGCGGATTTTCGGTGTGCCGGCGGCTGCGGCCATCGGCCAGTCCCTCGATCTGATCATCCCGGAGCGGCTGCGTGAGCGTCACTGGCAGGGGTGGAGGCAGGTCATGCAAAGCGGTGAAAGCCGCTACGGCGAGGCCTTATTGAAGGTTCCCGCGCTTAAGGCGGGCGGCACGCAGTTTTCCTCGGAGTTCGCCATCGTCATGATCAAGGATGCCGTGGGGAGAGTGCAGGGGGTGGCCGCCATCCTGCGTGACGTCTCGGCACAGTGGGAACGGGAGCAGGAACTGGTCCGCAAGGTGCGTGAACTTGCGGAAGCGGGGAAGCCGGCATGAACGAACCGGCCGTTGCGAAAGGCTGGCTGAACCCGCAGCGCCTGCGCCGCATCGTGCAGTGGGGGGTGCTGGCCCTGTGCCTGGCCCTTGGCGTCCAGTTCGGCCTGTTCGTCCGCCACTTCACCAGCTTCGGCCAGACCCCTCTTTATTCGCGCCCCCCCGGCGTCGAAGGCTTCCTGCCGATCGGCGCGCTGGTCAGCCTCAAACACTGGCTGGTCAACGGCGTCATCGACACGATCCATCCGGCGGCGCTGGTGCTGTTCGTCACTTTCCTGGCCCTGGCCCTGCTAACCAAGAACTCCTTCTGCTCGTGGCTCTGCCCGGTCGGCACCCTCGGCGACGGGGTCTGGCTGCTCGGCCGCAAATTAACCGGGAGGGAGTTCCGGGTATGGTCCTGGCTCGACCTGCCGCTGCGCGGGTTGAAGTACCTGTTACTCGGTTTTTTCTTCAAGCTGATCGTCGTCGACATGCCGGCCGAGGCGCTGCAGGGATTCCTGGCCAGCCCCTACTGGGCGGTGGCCGATGTGCGCATGCTGCACTTCTTCACCGCTCCGACGGCGCTGACGCTCGGTATTATCGCCGGACTCGTTGCGCTGTCGGTGATCTACCGCAACGTCTGGTGCCGCTACCTCTGCCCCTACGGTGCGCTCCTCGGCGTGCTCAGCCTGCTCAGCCCCCTGAAGATCCGGCGCGATCGGGGACACTGCATCAGCTGCCGGCGCTGCAGCCAGGTGTGCCCGGGGCAGATTGTGGTGCACCGCCTGGAAACGGTCCGGTCGGTCGAGTGTACCGGCTGCCTGACCTGCGTGGCCAACTGCCCGGCCCCCGGCGCTCTCGGCCTGCACCTGACCGGCCGGCGTCAGCCGCTCCCCGGGTGGGGTTTTGCCCTGGTAGTCCTGGGGATTTTTTTCGGGGGGATCGGTCTCGGCATGGTGAGCGGCCACTGGGAGTCGTCCCTGCAGTATCAGGACTTCCAGCGCCTGATCCCGCTGGCGGAACGTTTCGGCCACTAGTCAGCTCGGGTTTTCCTTCCTCTTGGACCTCTTCCTGCAAAGGGGAGGAGCCTTGTCCGCCGACCTTCTTTTCAGCGATCGCTCCATAAAAAAAACCGGAGGCGCCCGCGTGGACGCCTCCGGTCGATGTTTAATCCGTCGAATGCAGCCTTAAGGCGCCCAGTTGTTGAGCAGGGCTTCGACCTCCCGGCGGCTGCCGCGCGGCCACGGTCCGACCACGGCGCCGTACAGGCGGGTCGGGCGGAAGAACTCCCGTGCCGTCTGCTGCAGGCCGGCGGAAGTCACTCCGGCCAGACCGGCCAGGTCGCCGGCGATGGTGCGGCGACAGCCGGTCAGCTCCCCCCACGCGTAGCGCAGCGCCAGCTCCTCGAGATGATCGCGGGAATAATCGAGGTCGTAGCGATAGGTGGCGAGCACGTGCTCCAGTTCCTCGGCGCTCACCGCGTTGCCTGCCAGCTCGCCGAAAATTCCCAGGATGGCCTCCACGGCCGGCACCAGATTGGCGGGGGAGACGGCCAGGTCGACGGCCAGCACCCCGGCATCGGCGTAAAGGGCCAGGGCCGCTTCCACCGCATAGGTCAGGGCCAGCTCCTCGCGCAACTTGAGCATCAGCCGGCTCATCCCCCCCCACCCGAGCAGGCGCCGGATGACACGCAGGTTGATGGCATGGGCGCTGTCCCGGCCGGGGAGGCGAAACGCCAGCTGCAGGCTGACTTGCGAACCGTTGTCGCGCACCCAGCAGCAGCGCGGGCCGGGCTCTGTCTCTGCTCGCCACGGCTGCGCCGCCGGCGCCGCCTCCCCCTCCCAGTCAGCCAAACAGCTGCGGGCCGCAGCCAGCGTGCGGGCGTGGTCGACCGGGCCGGCCACGGCCAGCACGGCATTGCCCGGGGTGTAGTAGGTGGCATGATGGCGCTGCAGATGCTTTAGCTTAAGCCGTGACACGCAGGCGCGGGTGCCGACGGTCGGCCGCCCGAGCGGATGATCAGGGAAGAGCAGGGCGGCGATCAGGTTGTCCGGGTTGATCTGTCGGCCGGTTTCGCTGAAGTCGCTCAACGCCTCCTCAAGAATGACCTTGCGCTCGACTTCCAGGTCGTTGAACAGGGGCCGGCGCAGCATCGAGGCGAACAGGCGAATCCCCTCCTCGAGATGCTCGGGGTGCACCCGCGAGTGAAAGCAGGTGGTTTCGGTGTCGGTCGCGGCATTGGCCGAACCGCCGACGGCCTCGAAGGCTCGCTCCAACAGCAGTCCGCTGGGGAAATCGGCCGTCCCCTTGAAGAGCATGTGCTCGAGGAAATGGGAAATGCCGGCCTGGCCGGCCGGCTCGTGGCGGCTGCCGACGCCGAGGTAGAACAGCACCTCCGCGCCGTGATGGTGCGGCAGCGGCACGCTGATTACGCGCAAGCCGTTTTCCAGCGTGTCGCAATAGTATTCAGGCATAGAGGCGGGGGCTGGTTGCTGGGGACTGGAGACTGGTCTTGCCAGCCCCTAGCCCCCAGCCCCTGATTATCGAAGCAGCTTCGCTGCGTCTTTGGCGTGGTAGGTGATGATCAGATCGGCGCCGGCGCGCTTCATCCCGGTGAGCGTTTCCATCATCACCCGGTTGTAATCGATCCAGTCGTTGGCGGCCGCTGCCTTGATCATGCTGTACTCGCCGGAGACGTTGTAGGCGACCAGGGGGAGATCGAAACGCTCCTTGAGGTCGCGGAGGATGTCGAGATAGGCCAGGGCCGGCTTGACCATGAGGAAGTCGGCGCACTCCTGGACATCCAGCGCCGCTTCGCGGAACGCCTCCATGCGGTTGGCCGGGTCCATCTGGTACGAGCGCCGGTCGCCGAACTGCGGCGTCGATTCGGCGGCGTCGCGGAACGGCCCGTAATAGGCGCTGGCGTACTTGACCGCGTAGCTCATCACCGGGATGTGCGCGAAGCCGTGGGCGTCGAGCCGTGAACGGATCGCCGCCACCCGGCCGTCCATCATATCCGAGGGGGCGACGATGTCGGCCCCGGCCTGGGCATGGGAAAGGGCTTCGGCGGCCAGCAGGTCGAGAGTCTCGTCGTTGTCGACGTCGCCATCCTTGATCACCCCGCAGTGGCCGTGGTCGGTGTACTCGCACAGGCACACGTCGGTGATCACCACCAGTTTCGGCACCGCCTTTTTGATGGCGCGGATCGTCTCCTGGATGATGCCGTGTTCACAGTAGGCATCGGAGCCGACCGCGTCCTTGGTCTCGGGGATGCCGAAGAGAATCACCGCCGGGATGCCGAGTTCAAACACCTCTTTGGCTTCGGCGACGATGTGCTCGATCGACTGCTGGTAGATCCCCGGCATCGACGGGATCTCTTTCTTGATCCCCTGGCCGAAAGCCGAAAACATCGGATAGATCAGGTCATCGGTGCGCAGCACGGTTTCACGAACCATGCGGCGCAGGGCTTCGTTCCGGCGCAGGCGGCGGGCGCGATATTCGGGGAAAAACATGGCTAAACCTCCTTAGTGGCTGGGGGCTCGGGGTTGGGGGCCAGCGCTTGAAAATAGCGGATAATCGCCTCAATCATCGCTTCCAGAGTCGCTGCGGCGGGCTCGACGGCCACGGTAAAGCCGAGTTGCCGGGCGGTCTGGGCGGTCTGCGGGCCGATTACGGCAACGGGGATCTTTTGGGCCCGCGCCAGCTCCGCCGTCTCGAGCATAGCGGCGAAATTGCGCACTGTCGAGGAGGCGGTGAAGGTCAAAAGGTCGAGCCC
>CAZRTZ010000079.1:6291-8041 GCA_964603155.1 uncultured Geobacteraceae bacterium
GCTGGCGTAGGCGACCGGTGCGGCGACGCGAGCCCCGGCGGCGCTCAGTTCGGTAACGATCAGGTCGCGGGCCAGTTCCGCCCGCGGATAAAGGATCCTCTTGCCGGCGACCTCGCCGCGCAGCAGGGCCACGACCCCTTCGGCATCGTAGCTCTCCGGCAGGCGGTCGGCCTTTAGGCCGTGTGCCTGGAGCGCCTCGGCGGTCTTCGGTCCGACCGTCACCAGCGTCACACCGGCCAGGGCGCGGGCATCGCGCCCGGCGGCGGTCAGCCGGGCAAAGACGGCCGCGACGGCGTTCGCCGAGGTGAGGATGAGCAGATCGGTTGCGCTCAGCTCCTCAAGTGCTGCATCCAGTTCGGCGTAGCTCGGAGGGGGGACGATGGCGATGGTTGGACAGGGCACCGGTGCGGCGCCGAGCGCCAGCAGCGCCTCGACCAGCGGTGCGGCCTGGTCGGCGGCACGGGTCACCAGGATGCGGCGGCCGAAGAGCGGACGGTTGTCGAACCAGCGTAGCTTCTCGCGCAGTTTCACCACCGCGCCGATGATGATCATGGCCGGCGGCTGGAAGTTTTCTGCCGCGGCCCTGGCGGCAATGTTCGCCAGGGTGCCGGTCAGGGTCTGCTGCTGCGGGGTGCTGGCCCAGCGCACCAGGGCCACCGGCGTGTCCGGGGCGCGCCCGTGGCGGATCAGGCGTTCGGCGATGGGCGCAAGGTTGGAGATCCCCATGTAGATCACCAGGGTCCCGACCCCCAAAGCCAGCCGCTCCCAGTCGACGTGGTCGAGATCGCGCTCGCTGTTGAGATGGCCGGTGACCATCCCCAGGCTGGTGGTGTAGTCGCGATGGGTCAGGGGAATGCCGGCATAGGCTGCGGCCGCCAGGCCGGCGGTGACTCCCGGCACGATCTCGAAGGGGATGCCGGCCTCGGCGAGGAAACAGGACTCCTCGCCGCCGCGCCCGAAGACGAAGGGATCGCCTCCCTTGAGGCGCACCACGCTGCGGCCGGCGCCGGCCTGCCGGGCCAGCAGGGCGTTGATCTCCTCCTGTGGCAGGCAGTGGCGCCCCTTGTTTTTGCCGACGTAAATCTTCGTGCTGCCTTCGGGAGCCTCGTCCAGCAGTCCGGGGTTGGCCAGGGAGTCGTAAATCACCACATCCGCGCGCCGCAGGCAGTTGAGCCCGTGCACGGTGATCAGCCCGGGGTCGCCGGGACCGGCGCCCACCAGGTAGACGGTCCCGGGCTTTGGATCAGACCTCTTCGCGTCCGGCATTGAAGGTTTCGCGCTGATAAACCTCGTTGAGAATCTTGCCGGCGCCCATGATCAGCAGGTCGTCGGCCAGGGATGTCCCCAGGCGGGCGGCCTGGTTGGTCGGACCGGTCACGGTCTTCTTCAGCATCTGTAAGCCATCGACGCTGGCCACCAAGCCGGTGAGGGTCAGGTGATCGTCCTGAACCGTGCCGTAGGCGGCAATCGGCACCTGGCAGCCACCTTCCAGGCGGGCCAGCAGGGCGCGTTCGGCGACCACCGCGTGGGCCGTTTCCGGGTGGTTGAAGAAATCGATCAACTCGTTGGTGTCGCCATCATCGATCCGGCTTTCCAGCCCCAGCGCCCCCTGGCCGATGGCCGGCAGGGAAACGTCGACGGGCAGGTACTGGCTGATCTGGTTGGTGAAGCCGAGGCGGTGCATACCGGCGGCGGCCAGCACCACGGCGTCGAGATTGTCGTCGGTCAGCTTGCGGATGCGGGTCTCGAC
>CAZRTZ010000079.1:8051-9501 GCA_964603155.1 uncultured Geobacteraceae bacterium
TATCGTGATCCTGCGCCCCGGGGTGAAAAACTGGGAGGAGCTGCCGATCCGGCCGCCGATCGGCAGCTCCTCCCAGTTTTTCACCCCGGGGCGCAGGATCACGATATCGCGCGGATCCTCGCGCTTGGTGATGCAGCGCAGCCCCAGCCCTTCGGGGAAGAAGGTCGGCACGTCCTTCATCGAGTGGACCGCCACCTCGATTTCGCCGGCGAGCATCGCCTCCTCGATCTCCTTGGTGAACAGCCCCTTGCCGCCGACGCGGGCCAGGGGGACGTCGAGGATCTTGTCGCCGGTGGTCTTGATCTTGACCAGCGTCACGTCCAGATCGGGATAGCGTTTTTCCAGCTCGCTCTTGACCCAGTTGGCCTGCCACAGTGCCAGTTGGCTGGCGCGGGTGCCGATGCGCAGTTGTCTTTTGGCCATGAAAAGTACTCCTTTATGGTTTCTCGTTTTGATCGTCGAGCGGTTCGATCGGGGTCTCGTCGGCGGCCGGCGCCGGCAGGTCGAACAGGGCGCGCACCGCATCGACGTAGTCTTCACCGCTGGTTTCGTTCTGGGTCCGTTTGAGCAGGGCGACCGGGCGGTGCAGCAGCTTGTTGACGATGGCGTTGGTCATCGCCTCGATCCCCTTGCGCTGGGCATCGCTCAGGTCCCTGTGGTTGCCGAAGGTCTTGGCCATCTCCTGGGCGGCGGTCTCCTCGAAGCGCCGGCGCAAGGCGACGATGGTCGGCTTGACCTCGAGGTTGGACAGCCACAGGTGAAACTGGCTGATCTCCTCGCCGATGATCCCTTCGGCGCGATGGGCCTCCTTCTGGCGCTCCTTGAGGTTGGCCTGGACCACCCCCTGCAGGTCGTCGACGTCGTAGAGGTAGACGTTGTCAAGATCGTTGACTTTCGGATCGACGTCGCGCGGCACGGCGATGTCGATCAGGAACATCGGCCGGTTCTTGCGGCGGCGCAGCACCTCCTCCATCTGCTTGTGGTCGAGGATGAAGGTCGGTGCGCCGGTCGAGGTCATGATGATGTCAACCTCGGCGAGGTGGTCGGTAAAGCGCTCGAAGGGGACGGCCCGGCCGTTGAATTCCGCGGCCAGCTTCTCGGCCCGCTCGAAGGTGCGGTTGGTCACCAGCACCTTGGTGACGCCGTTGCTGACGAAGTGGCGGGCGGCCAGTTCGCACATTTCCCCGGCGCCGATGATCATGACCCCCTTGTCGTCGAGGCGGTCGAAGATCTTGCGGGCCAGTTCCACAGCGGCGAAGGAGACCGACACCGCACTGCTGGCGATACCGGTCTCGGTGCGCACCCGCTTGGCGACCGAGAAGGCCTTGTGCAGGAAGCGGTTGAGGATCAGGCCGACGGTCCTGTACTCGGCGGCGTAGCCGTAGGCGGTCTTGATCTGGCCCAGGATCTGCGGCTCGCCGATGATCATCGAATCGAGGCTGGAGGCGAC
>CAZRTZ010000080.1:0-9445 GCA_964603155.1 uncultured Geobacteraceae bacterium
CCTTCTTGATGTTCTCCTCGGCCAGCACCGCCGCCGGGCCGCCGATGGAGCCGAGATAGAAGCCGCCGTATTTCTTGCAGGCATCCGTCACCTGCTGGGAGCGGTTCCCCTTGGCGATCATGATCAGGCTGGCGCCCTTGCTCTGCAGCAGGTCGACGTAGGAGTCCATGCGCCCGGCCGTGGTCGGGCCGAAGGAGCCGGAGGCCTTCCCCTTCGGGGTCTTGGCGGGACCGGCGTAGTAGATCGGGTGCTTGAGCAGATACTCGGGGACCGGCTTGCCGGCGTCGAGAATCTCCTTGAACTTGGCGTGGGCGATGTCGCGGCCGACGACGATGGTGCCGGTGAGCAGCAGCGGGGTGGAGACCGGGTGCTTGCTGAGTTCGGCGAGAATGTCTTTCATCGGCTGGTTGAGGTCGATCCTCACGCCGTGGCCGTGCTTGCCGCGGTACTGGTCGGGGATGAAACGCCCGGGGTTGCGGTCGAGTTCCTCGACAAACAGGCCGTCCCTGGTGATCTTCGCCTTGATGTTGCGGTCGGCGGAGCAGGAGACCGCCATGGCCACCGGGCAGGAGGCGCCGTGGCGCGGCAGGCGGATGACGCGCACGTCGTGGGCGAAGTATTTGCCGCCGAACTGGGCGCCGATGCCGAGCTTGTAGGCAGCCTCGAGCAGGCGCTTCTCGAGATCGATGTCGCGGAATGCCTGGCCGTGCTCGTTGCCTTGCGTCGGCAGGCCGTCGAGATACTTGGCGGTGGCCAGCTTGACGGTCTTCATGGCGTTATCGGCCGAGGTGCCGCCGATGACGAAGGCGATATGATAGGGCGGGCAGGCGGCGGTGCCCAGGGTCTTCATCTTGGCGACCAGGTAGTCGAACAGTTTCTCCGGGGTGATCAGCGCCTTGGTCTCCTGGTAGAGCATCGACTTGTTGGCCGAGCCGCCTCCTTTGGCCATGAACAGGAACTTGTAGGCCATGCCGTCGGTCGCATAGAGGTCGATCTGGGCGGGGAGGTTGGTGCCGGTGTTCTTCTCCTCGTACATGTCGAGCGCGACGGTCTGGCTGTAGCGCAGGTTCTCCTCCGTGTAGGTCTTGTAGACCCCCTTGGAGAGCCACTCCTCGTCCTTCACGCCGGTCCAGACCTGCTGACCTTTCTTGCCGATGACGGTGGCGGTGCCGGTATCCTGGCAGATCGGCAGCTCCCACTGGGCGGAAATCTCGGCGTTGCGCAGGAAGGCGATGGCCACCCCCTTGTCGTTCATGGACGCATCCGGATCGCGCAGGATCTTGGCGACCTGCTCGTTGTGCTCGGGGCGCAGCAGGAAGGAGACGTCTTTCATCGCCTGGCCGGCGAGGATCGACAGCGCTTCAGGGCAAACCCGCAGGACCTCTTCGCCGGCGAATTTCTCGACAGTCACATACTTCTCCGACTCGGGGATCTTATAATACTTGGTGGTGTCGGCGGCGAGGGGGAACGGCTCCTGGTAGAAGAATTCCGGCATGACTCTCTCCTTTGCATGGTATGGGATCGTCGGGAGGACCCGGCTGAAAATGACAGGGAAGTATAAGCCAAGCCGGCTTAATTTGTCGATATTAAGTTTGCTGCGCAAGCTGCTAGAATGACAGTCATGAATAAGTACACGATCAGCCTTTTCCTGCTGATGATGCTGATGGTGCGGTCGGTGGCGGCAGAGACGCGCATTTTCGATCTCAGGCACCGTAGTGCCTTGGATGTCGCGAGCACGCTGCAGGATGCGCTGGGCAGCGAGGCGCGGGTTGTCCCGGTTCGCCACAGCCTGATGATTTCCGCGTCTGCGGCCGATCTTGCCCTGGCCGCCGATCTGATTGCCCGTCTCGACCGTCCGGCCCAGATGCTGCGGATTTATGTTGCCCAGGAACAGCAGACCCGTGATGAAGGCAGCGTTCTTGGCGGTTCGGTCGTGGGCCGTTCCGGGGATGCCACCATTGCGGCGGGGCACTCCGTTCCTCCGTTCCGAGGCGGTGCGACGGTCGTCGTCGGCGGAGAGCACGGGGTCATTGCCGGCAGCGGCAGTGCCACGACCCGGAGTGAGTCGCGCCGCAGCGAGCAATTCGTGGTGACCCTGGAAGGCGCCCCGGCACGCATCAGCGTGGGAGAAAATCTGCCGTTCACGGAGCGCTGGCTGATCCTGGCCAGGCGCCATGTACGCGTTGAGGAAAGCACCCGTTATGTGAGCGTCGATACCGGTTTTGAAGTGATCCCCGAGTTGCTCGGCGCAAATCAGGTCGAGTTGACCATCCATCCTTTCATGACGTTTGTCGATGGCACCAGGCACAGCCGGCAGATCCGTTTCAGCGAACTTTCCACCCGTGTCAGGGCCCCGATCGATACCTGGGTTGACCTCGGCGGTACCATCAGTCGCGGGGACGAGGTCAGCCGCGAGATCCTCAGTGTGGCCCGACGGGAGGGGGAGGGGCGCGGGAACGTCAGTGTCCGGGTCGAACTGCAGCCGAATTAGCGCTTGACAGTCCCGCTCGCCGTTTGGTATTCAGAACATCCGTCTGTATTCGGCCCCGTCGCCAAGTGGTAAGGCAGAGGTCTGCAAAACCTCCACCAGCAGTTCAAATCTGCTCGGGGCCTCCAAAAACAAAAAAGCCAGCTCCCTTGGAGCTGGCTTTTTTCATGTGGTCGGGGATCGTCAGCGTGAGACGGACTCCTCGGGGTAGGCATTGATCTGGTGAATGGAGAGGTCCGAGCCGCGGAACTCCTCCTCGTCGCCGAGACGCAGGCCGATGGTCTTGACGATCGCGTAGTAGACGGCAAAACCGGTGGCGAGGGCATACGCGACGGCCATAAGGCTGCCGAGCAGCTGGGCGACGAAGCTCACTCCACCCAACCCGCCGAGACCGGTGTAGCCGAAGATCCCTGCAGCAATCCCTCCCCAGGTGCCGATCATGCCGTGCAGCGGCCAGACGCCGAGCACGTCGTCGATCTTGAGCTTTTCCTGCTCCCACTGGAAGCCGTAGACGAAGATCAGGGCGCCGAGGCCGCCGATGAAAAAGGCGGCGATCGGGTGGACCAGGTCGGATCCGGCGCAGATGGCGATCAGGCCGGCCAGCGCACCGTTATGGGCAAAACCGGGGTCGGCCTTGGTGGCGACAACCGCGAAGATCACGCCGCCGACCATGGCCAGCAGGGAGTTGACCGCCACCAGGCCGGAGATACCGGTCAGAGTCTGGGCGCTCATGACGTTGAAGCCGAACCAGCCCACAGCAAGGATCCAACTGCCCAGGGCCAGGAACGGGATGTTGCTGATCGGGATGGCGTGGCTTTTGCCGCGCACCCAGCGGCCCATGCGCGGTCCGAGCAGCAGGACTGCCGGCAGAGCCAGCCAGCCGCCCATGGAATGGACCACCACGCTGCCGGCGAAGTCGTGAAACGGCGCTCCAAACATTTCCTTGAACCACCCCTGCAGGCCGCTGCTGTTTTGCCCCCAGATGAACGATTCGAAGAGCGGATAGGTAAGTCCGGCAAAAATCGCACCGGCCAGCACTTGCGGCCAGAAGCGGGTGCGCTCGGCGATGCCGCCGGAGATGATGGCCGGAATGCAGGCGGCGAAGCAGAGGAGGAAGAAGAAACGCACCAGTTCAAACCCCTGGTTGCCACCGAGCAGATCCGCGGCCGGGACCAGAAAGCTGACGCCGTAGGCGATGGGATAGCCGATCAGAAAGTAGACCACGGTCGAGATCGACCAGTCGGTAAGGATCTTGACGAGGGCATTGGTCTGGTTCTTGCGGCGGACCGTGCCGACTTCCAGGAAGGCAAACCCGGCGTGCATGGCAAAGACCATGACCGCACCGAGCATGAGGAAAAGGACATCTCCGGAACGGGCGAGGGACTGGACGGCGTTATCCATGAGCTTACGACCTCCTTGGCGTTGGCCGGGACGACTTTGTCCGCGACGCCATTGCCCATTACAAGCCGCGTGCCGATTGTTAACTGTCCGATATTACATATAAATACTTCTCCTTCTGCCAGCGTTGCGAAAGTTTTCTCTGCTCGGTTGCCCAAGATTTACATGCGACTGCCTGGAAAAGTGGCAGTCCCCTTGTGATAGAGATAGAAAGCCGATGTGTGCTAGTTTGAAATTGTCGTTAACGCTGAGGCGCTGACAGGCAAGGAACGAATTTCTCCGCGTCTCCGCGCCTCCGTGATAAATTGAAGCTGCAGTAAATTATTCGGGAGAAGTTATGCGCGAAACCTTGCTGATAGCTGCCGAAACGGCCGGGCGGATCCTCATGGAGAAATATGCGACCGGGGTGACGGTCGCTTACAAGGGGGCCATCGATCTGGTCACCGAAGCCGATCTGGCCAGCGAGCAGGCGATCGTGGCCGCTCTGCGCGCGCGCCATCCGACGCACGATATCCTGGCCGAGGAAGGTGATTACGGCAACACCGGCTCGGATCATCGCTGGATCATCGATCCGCTCGATGGGACCACCAATTTTGCCCACGGCTTCCCCTGGTTTGCCGTATCCATCGCCCTGGAAGTACGGGGGGAGGTGGTGCTCGGTACCGTCTTCAACCCGCACAACCGGGAGCTTTTCGTCGCCGAGCGCGGTCAGGGCGCCACACTCAACGGCAAGGCCATCAAGGTGTCGTCGACGGAGGCCCTCGACAAGGCCCTGTTAGCCACCGGGTTCGCTTACGATCACAAGGTCAATCCGGCCAATAACTACCGTCACTTCGAGGCCTTCCAACGCACAGCCCAGGCAGTGCGCCGCGCCGGGGTGGCCAGCCTCGACCTGGCCTGTGTCGCGGCCGGGCGCTTCGATGGCTTCTGGGAGCTGAAACTGAAGCCCTGGGATGTCGCCGCCGGCGTTCTGCTGGTGGCGGAAGCCGGGGGACGGGTCAGCGATTATGCCGGTCTCCCCATGCCTCTCGACAAAGGGGAAATCCTGGCCAGCAATGGGCGCCTGCATGCGGCCATGCAGCAGCTGTTGGCCTGACATGTGGCGGCTGCTCTGCATTCTGTTGCTGTTCCTGGCTGGGCCGTCTTTCGCCAGTCCCGAGCAGCCTTTGCAGGAGGGGCTGAGTCTGCTCAGGGCTGGCCAGATCGAAGAGGCCATCGCTGCCCTGCACCGGGCTGAGCGGCAACTGGTCGACAATTCGCGTGCGAACGGCCCGCTCGGTGAGGCCTATCTGCAACTCGGCATGAACAAACTCAACGTTGGCGACGAGGCCGCAGCACGCGAGGCCTTTGCCCGGGCAAAGCACTATCTACCGGAAGACCCCCGTCCCTGGCAGGGAAGCGCCATTGCCTGGCTTCACGCCGGACAGCCTGTCGCCGCGGCCGGCGAACTCAACGAAGCCCTGGCCATCGCCGGGGACCAGCCGGACCTGTTGCTGCTGCTCGGTCGCGCGCACTATGCCGCGGGGGATTTATTGCAGGCCGAGGAGGCCTGGCAAAAGGCCGTGGAACTCGGTGGCGGCGGCGAACTGTCGCAACTTTTGGAAAAGGTGCGCCGTGAGCTGCGGGCGGAAAGCGGCATGAACCGCAATCTCTCCGGGCGCTTTACCCTGGCTTATGCGGTCGGTGTCAGCGACCGCTTGGCCGGGCTGGTCCTCGAGGAGCTGCAGGCCGCCTACCAGGAACTCGGGCGTGAATTCGGCTACTATCCGGAGGCCGATATCCCTGTCCTCCTTTACGTTCGCGAAGATTTTGCCGCGGTGACCCGCTCCCCGGCGTGGGCCGGAGCGGTGTACGACGGCAAGATCCGTGTCCCCCTCGGTGGAGTAGAGTCGATGTCTCCCCAGCTCAAGGCCCTCCTTTACCACGAGTATGCCCATGTGCTGGTTCGTTTTCTCGGCAAGGGGAGGGTGCCGGTATGGCTTAACGAGGGGGTGGCCGAAGTGGCCGGACGCCGTTTTCACGTTCCGCGCCGAGCTCTGGCGCTGCCAGCCATCAGGCCAGAGGCGCTGGAGCGCCCTTTCAGTGAACTCCCCGACGACCAGGTGCCGACCGCTTACCAGAGAAGTTACCAGCGTGTCGCCCGTATGATCGAGCTGTGCGGCGAACCGCCCCTGTCCGAACTGCTGCAGCGGCTTGGCAAAGGGGAGAAGTGGGCGGAGGCGGTTGCCGCCGCTTACGCCCCCTGCGGCTACGATTGGCCGCGGTTACAGGTTGAACTGGGGGATGAATTACACTAAACTGCCAGTGGTTTGCATGGCTTCATGAATTTTTCAAAAGGAGTGTCACCGATGCGCCAGGCAGGAACCACCCCGCTGCACGTCGATCTGCGCCGCTATCTGCGGGAAACCGACGAAGATCGCGATCTCACCCGGGTCATCTGCGAAATTGCCGATGCGTCGAAGTACATCGTCAACGCCATTCGCACCGGCGACTTGGGGATGGCCGGGACCTCGAACCTTTACGGCGAAGCGCAGTTGGCTCTCGACGTTCTCTCCGACCGGATCATCCGCAAGCGCCTGGTGCACTCCGGGGTCGTCGCCTGCATCGCCTCGGAAGAGAGCGGCGAGGTCCAGCAGATCGACCGAGATTGCGACCACAAGTACTCGGTCGCCTATGACCCGCTGGACGGTTCCTCGCTGGTGGACGTCAACCTGGCAGTCGGTACCATCGTGTCGATCTACAAGGGGTGTGATGTCCTCCGCCCGGGGCGCGAGCAGGTGGCGGCGATGTACATTCTCTACGGTCCGCGAACAACCCTGGTCTATTCCACCGGACGTGGTGTTCACGAATTTGCCATGAACAGCCTCATGGAATACACCCTCAATCACGAGAACATCCGCATGAAGTCGGGGCCGGCAAAGATCTACTCTCCCGGTGGCCAGCGCAGCAAGTGGACCGAAGGGACGGAGAAATTCGCCCAGGAACTCGAGGACAGCGGCGCCAAGCTGCGTTACTCGGGAGGCTTTGTCCCCGACATCAACCAGGTGCTGATCAAGCGCAACGGCGTGTTCATGTACCCGCACCTGAAGGACGCTCCGGAAGGAAAGCTGCGGGTTCTGTACGAACTGAATCCGATGGCGTTCCTCCTCGAGCAGGCCGGCGGGGCGGCATCCACCGGCCGTGGCCGGGTCCTCGATCTGCAGCCGGATCGCATCGATATGCGTGCCCCGGTCTTCATCGGCAGCAAGGAGAGTGTGGAACTGGCGGAAAGGTTTGTGGGGGAGGCAGGTTGAGGTTGAGGTTAAGATTGAGGCCCCGGCGGGAATGACCGCCGGGGCCTTGCCTTTCCCCGAGCGCCGTACCTCGAACCCCGCACCTAAAGAGTGTACAGCGTGTCGTCGTGCTCCGGCGGAGCCAGGCGTTTCTTGAGCTTCGCCAACTTCTCCTTGCCGAACAACCCGTCGAGGTTGTCGCCGTCCCCGAACAGGTCGCCCATCTCCGCCTCGATCTGCTCCGGGTCTTCTCCGGCCTCCAGGCGGCGCATCGCCTCCCGGGTCTCGTCGCCCAGCGACATCCCGGTCATCTCGGTAAACTTGCGCATGATTTTCGCCACCGTCCGCGGGTCGCTGTCATCCATCCCTTCCATTTCTCCGGCCAGGGCCATCATCGCCTGCTCCATCCTGGCCTCGTCCATCCCTGGCGGCAATCCGTCTGCCTCGGCCTCCGGCCGGTTCTTCGAAATAGCAAAACGGGAGACCTGACGGTCGAGTTCCGGCTGCCCGCAGCGCGGACAGGAAGGGCGACTGGTGGTATTCACCTGGCGGGAGAGAAAGTTGAAGATGGCGTGGCAGCTCGCGCAATAAAATTCGTAAACGGGCATTTCTGGGACCTCGGTGGGAATTGACCGGAAGACAGGTGTTCCCGTGCGCCTTGTCAGTATCCGGAACAGCGATCAGTGCTCGCTCTTTTCCGGGAGCAGCAATTTCTTCGGTCGGTAGTTGGGGCTCAGGGTGGATCCGACCTGGTCGGCCATCGACTTGTCGACAATGTCCACGTAGGGCTGGTTCCATTCGTTGTCGCTGCTTGAAACGCGGAGCCTGAAGATCGCCCCCGAGCCGCTGACGAATTCCCTGATAATCGAGCGCTTGCCTGAGACAAAGTGCCGCCAATCGCTTTGGCTGAGCGGGGTAAGGTCGTATTCACGGTCGAGCGAGCGGATCAGGTCGTCAACGCACTCTTCGGTCGGTTGTGGGGCACAGTCGACTCTAAAGCCGATGCGATAGAGCTGGTCGTTCCAGAAAGTGTAGCGGACGCTGACGACGTTCACGCCGATTTGCGTGCTGACGGCACCAGGGGTTTCATAGACCGAGAAAGGGTAGGTGAAAACTCCATCACCGCCCGGGGCCTGCGACTTGCAGAAACCGGCGAAGCAGACCATGTTGGCAGCTGGCGACTGGCCGAATTTATAACCGCCGAATTCGAACTGAACCGGCTGCGGTGGAGCGGCTTCTTCAGCGAAGCCGGTTTCTCCAGCGATGGCCGGCTGTGACAGCGTGACGAAGATCAACAGTAGCAGCAAGATGCGCATCAGTTTCCCCCTCAAATCCCCAAACAGATAGCCCGACACGTCAATTATACGAAAATCCTGCCGGCTGTACAGCTTTCCCGCGCCGGACACAACATAGGCCCGGCAGTTGCCTGCCGGGCCTATGTCATTCGTGATTTGTTCTGCCTAGTTCAGAAGCTCTTTGCCTTTTTCGAAGCCAAGGTTGAAGGCCTTCTTGTTGAGATCCTTGAAGGCTTCGGGCACCTTGCGCAAAACGGCCTGTTCGGCAGCTTCGCGGGAGACGACGCCGGTCATGCCGACCACGGCGCCGAGGGCCACCACGTTGGCGACGATTTCACGGCCGACATCTTCCTTGGCCATGCGCATGATCGGCAGACGGTAGACCTTGAAATTGCCGGTCGGGCTCTTCTTGACGAAGTCGTCGTCGAGCAGGAGCAGGCCGCCGTCCTTGATGCCGTTGGCGTACTTGTCGGCGGCTTCCTGGGTCATCGCCAGGCAGGCGTCGACGATGGTCGCCTTCGGGTAGTCGATCGGGCCGTCGGAGATGATGACTTCCGACTTGGAGGCGCCGCCGCGGGCTTCCGGCCCGTAGCTCTGCGACTGCACGGCGCTCTTGCCTTCGATGATCGAAGCCGCCTCGGCAAGGATGATTCCGGCAGTGATCAGACCCTGGCCACCGGCACCGGAAAAGCGGAGTTCGTAACGTTGCGACATAATGAAATCTCCTTGTGCGGGTGATCAGGCGCCCTGCGCCTTCTTGATGACTTCGGCGTACTGCGCGGTGTACTCGGGACGCTCCTCCTGGAAGAGGACGCCGGTGAGGAACTTGCCCTCGAGCTGCTCGGCGGTCATCTTCGCGGCGGCCACGGCCGGAACCGCGTTGGCCTTGAGGTGCTTCATCATGTCGACGACCGAGCGGAACTTGTTGCGGCGCCCGTAGGCTGTCTCTTATACACATCTCCGAGCCCACGAGACCGTACTAGATATCGTAT
>CAZRTZ010000081.1:0-8997 GCA_964603155.1 uncultured Geobacteraceae bacterium
GAGACAGTTACAAATCGCTCCGGTGTGCGCCGAGGTGACGACCTTGGCATAGCGGGCGAGCCAGCCGCTCTTGATCTTCGGCTCGGGAGCGGTCCAAGCCGCCTGACGACGGGACAGTTCCGCCGCATCGACCAGCAGCTCGAGCCGGCGCTGCGGGATGTCGAGACGGATGCGGTCGCCATCCTGCACCAGGGCGATCGGCCCGCCCGCCGCCGCTTCCGGCGAGATATGGCCGATGCACGGGCCGCGGGTGCCGCCGGAGAAACGGCCGTCGGTGATCAGCGCGACACTGTCGCCCAGCCCCAGCCCCATCAGGGTCGCGGTCGGAGCGAGCATCTCGCGCATGCCGGGTCCACCCTTGGGCCCCTCGTAGCGGATCACCACCACGTCGCCGGCCACCACCTGGCCGCCCATCAGGGCCGCCATGGCCCCCTCCTCGGAATCGAAGCAGCGGGCCGTCCCCTCGAAGACCATCATGGCCTCCGAAACCCCGGACTGCTTGACCACCGCCCCTTCGGGGGCGAGATTGCCGGCGAGGATGGCGATGCCACCCTCGGCACGATAGGGGTTGTTGCGGGGACGGATGACCTCTTCGTCGACGGAGGCGACCGAGGCGATGATCTCCTGGATACTCGGGCCGGTGAGGGTCGGGTTGTCCTTGATCAGGTCGCGCAGTTGGTAAAGGACGCCCGGGACGCCGCCGGCGCCGTCGAGATCCTCCATGAAATGCTTGCCGCCCGGGTTCATCGAGGCGAGCTGCGGGGTCTCGTGGCTGATGCGGTCGAACTCGCTCAAGGGGAGCTCGACCCCGGCTTCACGGGCGATGGAGAGCAGATGCAGCACGGTGTTGCTCGACCCGCCCAGGGCCACGTCGACGCGGATGGCGTTTTCGAAGGCGGCCTTGGTCATGATCTGGCGCGGAGTGATGCCGTCGCGCACCAGTTGCACGATGCGTTCGCCGGAAGCGAAGGCGATGCGGCGCTTCAGCGAGGAAACCGCCAGGGCGGTACCGCAGCGCACCAGGCTCATCCCCAGCGTCTCGGTAAGGATCGCCATGGTATTGGCGGTGAACAACCCCTGGCAGGAGCCGGCGGTCGGGCAGGCCATGTCCTCACAGACCATCAGCTCCTTCTCGTCGATGACGCCGGCCTTGTACTTGGCCATCGCCTCGAAGGTGTCGGAGACGAAGGAAAACCTGCGCCCTTCCCTGCCGGAGCCGGTGAGCATCGGCCCGGCGGTGACCACCAGGCAGGGGATGTCGAGGCGCGCCGCGGCCATCAGCATCCCGGGGGTAATCTTGTCGCAGTTGGTCAGCAGGACCAGGCCGTCGAGGCGATGGGCCTCGGCGACCGACTCGACCATGTCGGCGATCAGCTCCCTGGTCGGCAGGCTGTAGTGCATCCCCTTGTGGCCCATGGCGATGCCGTCGCACACCCCGGGGATGCCGAAAAAGAAGGCGTAGCCGCCGCCGGTATGCACCCCCTTCTCGATGAAGCGCTCGAGGTCGCGCATGCCGGTGTGACCGGGGATCAGGTCGGTAAAGGAGGTGGCAATGCCGATGAACGGCTTGTCCATTTCCCGCTGCGGGACACCGGTCCCCTTGAGCAGGGCGCGGTGAGGGGTGCGCTCGAATCCCTTGGTGATCGCATCGCTGCGTTTGCTCATCGGGGCGAAGTCTCCCTGTAACGGTAAATAATTTTGCAGATCAGTGTTATATACCTAGCAACGCGGCGCAGGTAAAGAGGTAAAAAAGAAGGGCCCGCTTGCGCGAGCCCGTAAAATCGTAGCGTTGTCGCTGAACTACTGACGGTACTTGCGCAGGATCGTCTCCATCTCATCCTTGCCGGCCAGCTTCAGCTTCTGCACCCGGTGCCGATCCATCTCGTCTTCGGGTGACAGGTAGACCCTGCCGTCAAATTCGCGCAGCTGTTTTTCCAGAATCACATGCTCTTCGTACAGCTTGCGGAACCGCGGGTTTTCCTCACACAGCTTTTCGATCAGGGTCTGGTCTTTCTGCTCCATGGGCACCTCCGTAGGAAGAGAGTTGAGAGGGGACCTACAGTTAAAAAATAGCGAACGGACTCGAGACTGTCAACAGGGAATTCCGCTGCCGAACGGGGTTTCAACTGCGCCTAATGCGCGGGTCGGCCAGTGCATAGCCGAGGTCGGCCAGCAGGTTACCGATCAGCGTCAAAACCGCACCGATGACCAGAATCCCCATGATCAGCGGGTAGTCGCGCATCATCACCCCGTCGTAGAAGAGCTTGCCCATGCCGGGGATGGCGAAGATGGTTTCGAAGATCACGCTGCCGCCGATCAGCCCCGGCACCGACAGGCCGAGTATGGTGATCACCGGCAGCAGCGCGTTGCGCAGGGCATGGCGCACAATGACCTGCGCTTCCGGCAGACCCTTGGCACGGGCGGTGAGGATGTAGTCCTGGCGAATCACCTCGAGCATGTTGGAACGCATGTAGCGGGAAAAACCGGCGACGCCGCCGAAGGCCGAGATGAACACCGGCAGGATCAGGTGGCTGACGACATCCCACACCTGGCGCCCGAACGAGAGGTACTCGTAGCCGATCGACCTGAGCCCGGCGATCGGCAGCAGACCGAGGCGCACCCCGAAGAAGTCCATGAGCAGCAGGGCCAGCCAGAAGGAGGGCATGGCAAAGCCGGTGAAGACCAGAACCGTGGTGACCTTGTCGAAGGGGGAGTTGCGGCGCACCGCCGCCATCACCCCGAGGGGAACGGCGACCGCCAGGATGGCGGCGATCGACAGGAGGTTGATCATGATGGTCACCGGCAGGCGCTCGACGATCTTGTCGAGAACCGGGCGATGATCCTGGGCGAACGACTCGCCGAAGTCGAGAACGGCCAAGTGCGCCAGCCAGCGCCCGTACTGCACGGCCAGCGGCTGATCGAGGCCGTAGCGTTCGCGCAGGCGCTCACGCATCTCGGCGCTGGCTTTGGGATTGAGGTCGGTCTGCAGATCGGTCGGCTCGCCGGGCGCAAGGTGAATGACCACGAAACTGATCAGGGTGATGCCGATCAGCAGCGGGATCATCATAGCGAGTCGTTTGGCCAGGTAGACTAACATCTGGCACCGGGGGCCGGGGTCTGGGGGCTAGCGGGCATACTTCTGTTCGCTTTCCGGCACATACCAGCGGATGAAGTTGTGGGTGATGCCGGCCGGCGCCGGTTCGATGCCGCGGAAGCGGCGGGCCACCGCCGGCAGGGCTTCGCCGACGTAGAGGAACGTGTACGGCTGCTCCTCGGCGAGGATCGCCTGGAAGCGGTCGTAGATCTTCTTGCGCTCGGCCTGGTCGAAGGTGCGCCGGCCGCGTTCGAGGAGATCGTCGACCTCGGCGTTTTTATAGTGGATGAAGTTCAGTTCGCGCGGGCCGGTTTTGCTCGAATGCCAGATGTTGTACTGGTCGGGTTCCGGCCCGCCGGTCCAGCCGAGGATGGTGGCGTCGAAGTTGCCCGGGAAGATGAACTCCTTGAGGAAGGTCGCCCATTCGACGATGCGGATCTGCACGTCGATGCCAACCTCCTTCAGACGCCGCTGAATGATTTCGGCACTCTTGGCGCGCAGGTCGTTCCCCTGGTTGGTGACGATGGTGAAGGCCAGCTTCTGTGCGCCTTTTTCGCGTACCCCGTCTCCGTCGGCATCGCGCCAGCCGGCCTCTTCGAGCAGGGTGCGGGCCCGGACCGGATCGTAGGCATAGGTTTTGACCTGCGGATTGTACACCCAGGTGTCCGGCTTGTAGGGGCCGGTGGCCGTCTTGCCGAGACCGAGCAGGACACCGTCGATGATCTCCTGCTTGTTGATGGCATGGGCGATCGCCTGGCGGATGCGCAGATCCTGGAAGAGCGGCTTGCGCAAATTGTAACCGAGGTAACTGTAGCCGAAGCCCAGATAGCGGAACTTGTTGAAGCCGCGCCTAAATGCCGGGGTGTCGGTCTGGGTGGCGTACTGGATCGGCGTCAGCCCCATGAAATCGAGCCCCCCGGACTGCAGTTCGAGGAACTGGGTGGAACTGTCGGGGATGATCCGGTAGACGACGCGGCGCAGATACGGCCTGCCGGCGAAGTACTCCGCATTCCCTTCCAGCACCAGCTTCTCCCCCGGCTTCCACTCGACGAAGCGGAACGGGCCGGTACCGATCGGCGCGCGGCTTAACGGGCTCTTGGTGACATCCTGCCCCTCGAGGAGATGGCGGGGATGGATGGCGGTCCCCCAGCTCTCCAGCGCCGGCGCATAGGGTTCGCGATAGGTGACGCGGAAGGTGTAGGGGTCCGGAGCTTCGGCTTTGGCCACCTGCTTGAAATCCTCGGCGTAGGAGGTCGGCACCTTCGGGTCGATGTACATGCGGTAGGTAAAGAGCACGTCGGCACTGGTAAACGGCTGGCCGTCATGCCACTTGACCCCTTGGCGCAGGTGAAAGGTAAAGGTCAGGTTGTCCGGGGAAATCTCCCAGGATTCGGCAAGCACCCCTTCGAGGCGCAGGTTCTTGTCGTAGCGCAGCAACCCTTCGTAGACCAGCCCGTTGATTTCGGAGGAGGCGGAATCGGACGCCAGCACCGGCAGGAGGTTGCTCGGCTCGCCGATCGACGCCTCGATGAACGTATCACCGTAAGCCGGTCTGGCGTCCGCATCGCTCCCCGGCACCGACTGCTCCTGCCCCTGGCAGCCAAACAGAAGCAGCACAAGCAGAGCCAAGCATCGCCGCATCACCTGGCGACCCCGGTCGGCTTTTCGGGCTGATCGAGGGGGATAATCCCGACCCCGGGGGGCGGCTGCAAAGAGAATCTTCCCGGCGGGGATGGCTGGTTGACACTCTGTTCACGGAATTCGAGGCTCGCCTCCAGGGCGTAAGGCGGCTGTTCCAGGAAAATCCGGCGGGGGAGCGGGGAGTTGTCGGCAAAGCCGGCATAGGCGACGCTCAGCTGCAGGCTGTCTCCGGAATAGTAGCGGACCTGCTCCAGGCGCGCGGCGGCATCGAAGGACAGCTCCTGGCGCTGGGGTCCCGAGACCAGCAGCAGGCGCCAGCCGCCGCTGGCCGTGCGGAAAGTGGCCAACTCCTCGAAGGCGACCAGAGGAGGCTGCCAAAGGAGAATGTCGACCAGCGCCGTCGGCGGGATCGGCATGCGGGTGAAACGCGCCAGGTTCTCCGTGGACGCCGCCCCGGCATAGTAGAGATTGTCTCCCGGGAGCAGGACGGTCAGCTGCCGGCCATCGGCAGCCAGGGACAAAAGCGGTATCCCGAAGGGGCCGAGGGTTTCCGCACGCAGTCGGTCGGGCCGGGCGGCGATGACGACCTGGGTTCCGCTCAGCGAACCCTGTGGTGTTTTGACCTTGACCGTGGCGAGCCCTTCCAGAGAATGCAGGGCCTCGCCGCGCTCCAGCCACATGGCCAGCAGGTTCTCGCCTTCGGTCCTGGGCGCCGCCACTTCCGCAGGCGGTGGGGGAACCTTGGCGCAGCCGGCTATCATCATCAGCAGCCAGACGCACAGAATGAGTCCACAGGACAGAGGCTGGAGACGTTTCACCGGCGGCTACTCCGGCTTGCCGAGACGCTGGAGCTTTTCCTTGACGACCGGGTTCTCGGCCTCAAGCTCAAGCGATTTCTGGTAGGCGGCCCGGGCCGCCGCCGGCTTGCCGAGGGCCATCAGGATGTCCCCAAGGTGCTCGAAAATGACCTCGTCGTCGCCGAGCAGGCGGCTGGCCTCTTCCACCGCCTTGCGGGCTTCCTCGAAACGACCGAGGTTGTAATAAACCCATCCCAGCGTGTCGAGGATGTGCCCCGCCGGCTTGAGGGCAACGGCCCGTTCGGCCATGGCCAGCGCCTCGGGGAGATCGCGGCGGGCCTCGGCCAGGGCATAGGCCAGGAAGTTGAGCGCTTCGGCATGGTCCGGCTCGACGGCAATGACCTTGCGCATGACGGCCTGCGCCTCTTCCGAACGTTTCAGGCGCTCCAGCGTGACCCCTTTTTCGTAGAGCAGGTCAGCATCATCAGGATGTGCGGCCAGCCCCTGGTCGAGAGTGACCAGAGCCTCTTCGAGTGTGCCGGCGGCGGTTTTCAGGACCGCCAGGTAGTAGTAGATCTGCGGGCGCGGCTCACCCTGCGCAATCCGCCTGCTCAGCAATTCCCTGGCTTCCTCCTGGCGCGAGGTCTGGACATAGATGTAGCTGATGTGCGCCAGGGCATCATCGTACAGCGGCGAATCGGCGGCAATCCCGGCAAACGCGTCGAGGGCCTCGTTCCAGCTCTCCTTGCGCTCCAGCGCGGTGCCGAGATAGTAGCGGACCGCTTCCAGATCAGGCTGCAGTTTGAGCAGTTCCCGGAAAGCGGCAATGGCCTTGTCCCACTTTTCCTGTTCCAGGTAGATCAGGCCGATCTTGCGCCGGGCATCCAGATTGTCCGGCTTGAGCTCGACAATAGTGTTGAGTTCGCCGATCGCTTCACTGTAGCGCTTCATCCCCACATAGACCCGGGCCAGGTGATGGCGCAGGGAAAACTCCAGGGGATTTTTGGCCAGGGCGGAGCGGAAGACGCTCAGAGCCTCATTCCACTCCCGGCGCTCCTCGTAGAGGAAACCAAGCTCCAGGGAGGCCTGGATCATCTCCGGATGCTTCTGGATGAGGATGCGGTACTGCTCGATCGCCAGGGCATCGAGCTTGGTTTCACGGTACAGGCGGGCCAGCGCCAAACGGCCGGGCTGGGAGTCGGGGATGCGCTTGAGCAGTTCCTTGAGCTCCTCGACCGCCGGCCCGTTTTCGCCGGCGCGGGCCAACGCAATGGCCAGGTGCAGGCGCACATCTTCACGGTCCGGCTCAATTTCCAGCACCTTGCGCAAATGGGGGACCGCCCGCTGCGGCTGACTGCTGTTGAAATAGGCGTTGCCCAGACGCAGGTGGGCTTTGACCGAGTCGGGGTTGCGGATGAGGATGTCCTCGACGGTGCGCATCGCCTGCTTGACATCATCCATCTCGATGTAGAGCTCGACCAGCTCGAAGCGCAGTTCTTCGTTTTCGGGGTCGAGACGGATCGCTTCCTGAAGAGCCTCCACCGCCTCCTTGCTTTTGCCTTCGTCAAACAGCAATCTGGCCTTGCCGTAATGGAACAGGGCCTTGGCGGTCGGGTCGTCGAGGTGCGACACATAGACCGGCGGCTCGGGGGAAACCACGCACCCGGTCATGAGCAACGTCATAATGACGAGCATTCGCAAACGGCAAGGCATCAAGCGACTCCGCGACATTCGGGGGAGATTTCCTGAGGAGACTTCACGTTAGCACAGCCCTGCGACCAAGTCCACGCCGGCAGGGAAAACCGCGGCCTCATCGGTCGGGACGAGGCACGACCACGATCCCCGACTCCGTCACCGTGTAACCGCGGCGCCGATCTGCCTCGTGATCGTAGCCGATCTCACCGCCATCGGCGACCACCACGTTCTTGTCGATGATGGCGCGGCGAATTTTGGCGTGCCGCCCCACGGTGACGTTTTCGAAGAGGATCGAGTCTTCGACCAGACTGTAACTGTTGACCCGGCACATCGGCCCCAGGATCGAGCGGCGCACCGTCCCGCCGCTGGTAATGCAGCCGCCGCAGACGTAGGAGTCGAGATTCTGGCCGCGCCGGTCGTCGTCGTCAAAGACGGTCTTGGCCGGCGGCAGGTTCCCCTGGTTGGTCAGGATCGGCCACCGGTAATTGTAGAGGTTGAGATGCGGCGAGACGCTCACCAGGTCCATGTTTGCTTCGTAGTAGGAGTCGATGGTGCCGACATCCCGCCAGTAGCCGCGCTCCTCGGCGCGCATCCCGGGGATCACGTTGTCGTTGAAGTTATAGGCGAAGATGCGATCGCCATGCTCCAGCATCATCGGTATCACGTGCTTGCCGAAATCCAGATCCTCGTGATGCCGCTTCCCTTCCTGCAGGACTTCGATCAGCTTCCTGGTGGAGAAGATGTAGTTGCCCATGGAGGCGAAACAGGTTTCGCGTCCGGGGATGAGCTCGGGTTTGGCGGGTTTTTCCGCGAAGCCGATGACCCGCGAATCGTCGTCCACCGCCAGGACGCCGAAACGACTGGCCTCGTCGAACGGCACTTCCAGTGCGGCGATGGTGATGTCGGCGCGGTTCAGGCGATGGCTGCTGATCATCTGGGTGACATCCATCTTGTAGATGTGATCACCACCGAAGATGGCCACATAATCGGCATCGGACTGCTCGACGAAACGCAGGTACTGGAGGATGGCGTCTGCCGTCCCCTTGAACCACTCCTCCCTCTCGTTACGCGTTTCAGGGGAAATCGCCACGTAGAATTCGCCCAGTCCGGTCCACTTCCCCCACGATTCGCGGATGTGCTTGGTGAGCGAAAAGGCCCGGTATTGGGTCAGGATGTAAACCTTGCGAATTCCCGAGTTGAACAGGTTGCTCAACACGAAATCGATGATCTTGTATTTGCCGCCGAAGGCCACGCTCGGCTTGGCCCGGCGCAGGGTCAGCGGGCTGAGGCGTTCCCCCTTGCCGCCGGCCAGCACCATGGCGATCGTGCTGCGCCCGATGTTTTCTGTCGTGTACATGTCTGCCCTTTCAAAAGATCGTGACGATCCGCTCTATCGTTTATGCAACCGTAGTACCGGGGCGACCGGACTGGGCAAGGTTCTGCCGCTTGATGAAGCAGCCGAAGTCCTTATCGCTTTCCAGGATATGCACACGCAGCCAGCCACAGAGGAAGTCGAGCATTTCGGTGCACGGCAGCATCACCCCCTCGCACCGGCCCCGCTCCATCTCTGCGAGCCTGTCGCGAAATTCCGCGTGCTCACGGACGTGCGCCTCGAGATACGGATAGCTGCTGGCCCGCATGAATCCTTCCTCGTCGTCAAGGTGCTCGGCGGCATAGGCCAGCAGCTGGTCGATCAACCGGCTAACCAGTTCGTAGCCATGTCCTACCTTCATCGCTTCATAAAGTTCGTTGATCAAACCGACCAGCTGC
>CAZRTZ010000082.1:0-8454 GCA_964603155.1 uncultured Geobacteraceae bacterium
GGCTGCGCTCGATGTAGAGCTCGGCGATGTGGCCGTTCTCCAGCAGCGCCACCCGCGTCTCGTGCGAGGTGGTGTTGATCACCAGTTCCTTGGACATGCTACGGCTCCTTCAAAATGAGTCAAAAATGTCGAAACGCGATGGAAGGGAATACAGAATTCAGGAGTCAGAATTCGGAATGGAAGCTCAATTTCTGCAAGCCCCGCCCGAAGGATTCTGAATTCTGTATTCTGACGTCTGGATTCCTGCCTGACGCGTTTAATCACGATCAAACCGTCTACAAATCCTACCCGCTCGCGCCGCTTTCGCAATCCGCCGCCGGCTCATGCAAGGTGACGGCGGTCTTGCTAACGCCTAAGGCGCGCACCGCCTCGACCGGCAGGCCGAGCAGGTGGGCGGCGACGGGGAGCGGGCTGCCGCTTTTGAGCGTCAGCCACAGCGCTTCGCTGCAGATCTCCAGCCCGACGACCCACGGGCGCAGGTCGACGCTCAAGGGGCGCCCCTTCTTCAGGCGTTCGACGACCACGCTCTCCGCGGCGAGGAAGCCTGCCAGGCGGGCCGGCAGGTCGGCCTGGCAGGCTTCCGGCAGCGGCACCCGGTAGCTGGCGGTGGCCAGTGCCGCCGCCGCCGACGGGGCGCGCCGGTCGATCGCCTGCGCCGCCAGCACGGCGATACCGGCCGGCAGTTCGCGGTTGAGTTCCGCCATGACCGCCGCCGGCTCCTGCGGCGCGGCGAGGTCCAGATCGATCAGCTCCGCGTCACTGCTGACCCCCAGGGGGAGGGCGTCGCCGAAGCCGATGCGCGGCGCCGGGTGAAAGCCCCCCGACCAGCGCACCGGGATGCCGGCGCGCCTGACCGCGCGCTGGATGGCGGTCATGAATTCGAGGTGGCTTAAGGCCGCGGCCCGCTCCCCTTTGCGCACCGTCAGGCGCACCTTCGGCAGGTCGGGGGGGGAAGCCCCGGCCGGCGGCGCGGCTGCTTGCCCGTCCGGCAGCCGGCTGCGGTCGGTGAGGCGGGTCTTGATCTTGTCGAAGTCGCACACCCCGCAGGCGCTGCACTGGCCGAAGCGGCAGTCGGCGGTGGCCTTGCCGAGCAGGGCGTTCTGCCGCTCGCGCAGCAGGAAGGCCTCGCTCACCCCGGCGTCGAGGTGCGCCCAAGGGAGCGTCTCGCCGCTTTGCCGGGCGCGCAGGTAGAAAGCCGGGTCGGTGCCGGTATCACGCAGCGCCTGCTGCCAAAGCGCCCAGTTGAAATGATCGCGCCAGCCGTCGAAGCGGCAGCCAAGGTCGACGGCCCGCTCAAGCAGGGCGCCGAGGCGCCGGTCGCCGCGGGCGAAGACCCCTTCCAGCACCGACAGCTCGGCATCGTGCCATTTGAGGCGCAGGCGCCGCTTCTTCAGGGCTTCGCGCAGGTAGTCCTGGCGCTGGCGGATTTCCTCGCGGCCCAGCTGTGCTTCCCATTGGAACGGCGTGTGCGCCTTGGGGACGAAGTTGGAGACCGAGACGTTGACGTCCGCCCCCCCCTGACTGCCGCGCCCGCTGGCCTTGACGCGTGCCGCCAGGTCGACCAGGGCGGCCAGGTCCTCGTCGGTCTCGGTCGGCAGCCCCATCATGAAGTAAAGCTTGATGATGCGCCAGCCGAGGGAGAAGGCGGTCCTGCTGGTCGCCAGCAGATCCTCCTCGGAGATCCCCTTGTTGATCACCTGGCGCAGCCGCTCGCTGCCGGCCTCGGGGGCGAGGGTGAAGCCGGTTTTGCGGACCTTTTTGATCTCCTCCATCAGTGCCGGGGTTAGGGAGCCGACGCGCAGACTGGGGAGCGAGACCGCCACCTTGTGGTCGGCGTAGCAGCCCATCAGGTTCTGCAGCAGCGGCTCGATGGCGGTGTAATCGCCGGTGGAGAGCGACAGCAGCGAGACCTCGTCGTAGCCGGAGCGCTGCAAGGCGGTGTCGATCAGCCGGCGCAGGGTGTCGGGCTGGCGCTCGCGTACCGGCCGGTAGAGGTAGCCGGCCTGGCAGAAGCGGCAGCCGCGCGTGCAGCCGCGCGCCACTTCGACCGCCACCCGGTCGTGGATGGTCTGCAGCAACGGGACGATCGGCTCCTCCGGAAACGGCGCGGCATCGAGGTCGGCGACGATGCGCCGGCGCACCCGCGGCGGGGCGGGGGGGAGAGGGGCGATGGCGGCAACGCGCCCGTCGGGACGGTAGCTGACCTGGTAGAAGGCCGGCACGTAGAGGCCGGGAATCTGCGCCAGGTGCTCGAGCAGGGCGGTGCGGCCGAGGCCGGCGGCCCTGGCCTCCCGGACGGCGGCGCACAGCTCGAGGAGCGCCTCCTCGCCGTCGCCGAGCAGGGCGCAGTCGATGAAGTCGGCCAGCGGCTCGGGATTGAGGGCGCACGGCCCGCCCACCACCACCAGCGGATGCGCGGCGGTGCGCTCGGCGGCCCGGCGCGGGATGCCGGCCAGGTCGAGCATGGTCAGAAGGTTGGTGTAGCTCAGTTCGTACTGCAGGGAGAAGCCGACGATCGTGAAGTCGCCCAAGGGGCGGGCGCTCTCCAGGGAAGCCAGCGGCTCGCCCTGGGTCCGCAGCTGGGCTTCACGGTCGGGCCACGGCGCGAAGGCGCGCTCGGCGGCGATCCACGGCGTGTCGTTGAGGACCCGGTAGAGGATGGCCGAGCCGAGGTGGCTCATGCCGACCTCGTAGACGTCGGGGAAGGCCAGGGCCATGGTGACGTCGACGGCTCCCCAATCCTTGACCACGCTCCCCCGTTCCCCACCCAAATAGCGGGCCGGATGGGTCACGTGCAGCAGGTCGGCCAGGCGCGGGGGGGTGCCGGCGGGTGATGTTCTGGAAAATTCAGCCATAACACTAAAAAATAGCATGGTTTCTGGCCCTTCAACAATCACTATCTGTGCTGGTGTCCGACAACCGTCCGGTAAGCCTCAATTTGGCGGAGAACCCCGGACTTTTTTTGTCAGTTTCGGGGCGCGGCCGGTGGAGACCCGCAAGCGGAACCGGCAAAAACTGGCGAATACTGATGGGTGTGTTGCGAGTGGCATGTTTTTTGTAAAATGCAAGAGCGTGTCATCGGGACCCCATTTGCGCAACAAAAAGGAGCGACCATGTTTCATCGATTCGTGTTAAGCACGCTGGCAATCATCTTCCTGGGGGCGGGCCTGGCCCATGCCAGTCTGGACGACTATCTGAGCAGCCTGCGCATCAGCGCCTCGGCGGACTTCGGCGAGTACCGCGCCGGGCTCGGGGCCCACTACGGCGCCTCGGGTGCCGAACTGGACCACCTCTTCCTGTCGGTAAAGGATGCTGGCGATGCCGCACTCTGCATGTGGCTGGCGCGCAAAACCGGCCAGCCGGTGACAGCGGTGACCGACCGCTACCACAAGAACAAGGGGAAAGGGTGGGGTGCCCTGGCCCAGAGTATGGGGATCAAGCCGGGTTCGGCGGAGTTCAAGGCCCTCAAAAACGGCGAGATTGGCTGGGATCCCCCCAACAAGCACAAGGGCGGCAAGGGTGGCGACAAGGGGGGCAAGGGGAAGGAAGAGCACGGCGGCAAGGGGAAGAAGTGACCTGCCGCAAGCGTTAAAAAAGGCGAGGGGCGGCCGAAGGGCCGCCCCTTTTTCGTGCGCGTACGCGGATCACTTCCTGATCAATTCAACGTCGAGGGCAATCTTCACCTCATCCCCCACCGCCACCCCGCCGGTTTCCAGCACCTTGTTCCAGGTCAGGCCGAAATCCTTGCGGTTGATGGTTGCCGTGGCGGTGGCGCCCCGGCGCAGGTTCCCCCAGGGATCCTTGATCGGCGGGCTCAGTTCGGCAACCTCAAGGGTGACTTCGCGGGTTACGTCGCGGATGGTAAGGTCGCCGACGACCTGCCGCAGCTGTCCGCCGTCGGCGGCGATCTTCTTCGAGACGAAGGTCATCAGGGGGAATTTGCCGACATCGAAGAAGTCGGGGCTGCGCAGGTGCTCGTCGCGCTTGGCGTTGTTGGTGTCGATCGAGGCGGTCTCGATCGACACGCTGACCTTGGCTTGGCCCAGATCGGCGTCATCCGCATCGACGATGCCGTCGACCTTGGTAAAGACCCCCTTGACGTAGGCGACCATCAGGTGGCGGACCTTGAACTCGACGCTGGCATGGTTGGGATCGATCTGCCAGGTGGCCGGCGCGGCAAGCGCCGGGCCGATGCCCAGCAGCAGGGTGACAAGGAGAACAAGCAGGGTTTTCATGGCAAGGCTCCTGGTTCAGTAGCGCACCTTCATCTTGTCGAGGGTGCGGTTGATGTTCTCCAGGCTGTAGCCGACCTTTTCGCAGCACATCTCCGACCAGGTCTCGTATTCGTTGACGTAGCGCAGCAGCGTGGCAACATGCTCGGCGCGATCGGCGAACTCGGCGGGATTCTCGGCGACCCGCAAAAGGAGCGGGACGATGAAGTCGGGCAGTTCGCCTTCCTCGTTCTGCCGGCGCACGGCGTGGCCCAGTTCGGCAAAAAGGTCCATGGCAAGAGCTCTGCAGGGCTGTTTTAAGGCCTCCTCATTCCCAGGTCAGGAACGATTCGTCGTCATAGCTCCGTGCCTCGGCGCGCCATATTGTGCACGGCTTGTCCGGGGCGCAGGCCACTCTGGAAATCGAGGCAGGGAGCAGCAGCATGCCGAGGATCAGCGGCATTGCCCGATAGGCCAGGTAGAGGTTGCAGGGCGGACAGTATTCACTCCCGCGATCCTGAAGCAACTCGCCGCAGTGCTTGCAGCGCAGGTGGATGACGTTTGCCATGACGAATCCTTTCCTCGTCCATGGCCTCCTGTTGCCCGGTCACATCCATAACAACGCAACGATGCCTTTTCTATAAAAATAGCACACTCCGGGGCAAAACCCTCCGCGGCAGTAAATTATTTACGGCCAATCTTCTGCCCCTTCAGGGTTTGACCGGGATCAATGGCGGGGGGGCGGGTTTGTGGTAAAAAGGAAACCATCAACCGCAAGGAGAGAGAAACTCATGGCCAACCACGATGACAGCTTGATCGGACGGGCCCTGACCCTGGGCGATCTGGTGCAGTATCAGCCCGGGGCGGTGGTCAGCCGTACCCTGATCGACAAGAAGATCGGCACCCTGACCCTGTTCGCCTTCGATGACGGCCAGGGGTTGTCGGAGCATACCGCCCCGTTCGATGCCTGCGTGCAGATCGTCGACGGCGCAGCCGACATCACCATCGCCGGGGAGGTGCAGCGGGTGAGTGCCGGGCAGATGATCATCATGCCGGCCAACATCCCCCACGCCCTACGGGCGGCGGGGAAATTCAAGATGCTGCTGGTGATGATCCGGGCCTGACCGGTCGACGCAAAGCTGCTGCGGCGTTGCACGGGGCTTGCCCCCTTGCCGACCTGTTAAGGTCTGTCTCGGCTTCTGCGCTCCGTGCGTCTGGCATCCAACCTTCCTCGCGACGCTTTTCAATCGACCGACGTTGCTCTCTTCTCTTTTATGGTGTCCCGCGCTTTTTTTCGTTAAGATATCGGCGCTATGAACGATCTCGAGAGCAATCTGCCCCTCGGCAAGCCGACCGCCTACCGCGACGAGTACGATGCGGGGCTGCTCTGCCCTTTTCCGCGCGCCCCCAAGCGCGCGGAGCTGGGGCTCGAAGGGGGGCTGCCGTTTCAGGGGTTCGACCTGTGGAACGCCTACGAACTCTCCTGGCTGGATGCCAGGGGGAAGCCGGTGGTCGGCCTGGCCGAATTCCGCTTCCCCTGCGTCTCGCCCTTTTTGATCGAATCGAAGTCGTTCAAGCTCTACCTCAATTCCTTCAACCAGACCCGCTTTGCCGGCGAGGCCGACATTGCCGCCACCCTGGAGCGGGATCTCTCCCGGGCCAGCGGCACTGCCGTTTCGGTCCGGCTCTTCCCGGCGACCGGGGGCGATACAGCTTTCGGCACTCTCCCCGGGCACTGCCTCGACGCTCTTGATGTCGACATCGACTGTTACGACTACGCCCCAGCGCTGTTGGCCGGGGCGGCCTGCCTCGAGATGATGGTCGAGGAGACGCTGCACAGCCACCTGCTCAAGAGCAACTGCCTGGTCACCCGCCAGCCCGACTGGGCCAGTGTCCTGATCCGTTACCGCGGCCCGGCCATCGATCACGCCGCGCTGCTGCGCTATCTGGTTTCTTTCCGCCGGCACAGCGAGTTCCATGAGCAGTGCGTCGAGCGGATCTTCACCGACCTGCTTAACCACTGCCGTCCCGAGCGGCTCACCGTCTACGCCCGCTACACCCGGCGCGGCGGCCTCGACATCAACCCCTTCCGCAGCAACTTCGAGACCGACATCCCCAACTGGCGGCTGGTGAGACAGTAAGGCGGGGCTGGCTGCCCCTTACCCCGCCGTGTTTTTTGCTCACCTAAAAGCAACTTCGGCCGGTCCCGTCCGGCCAGACGGGTGACTTTTCTTGTTCGACCAAGAAAAGTCACCAAAAGAAGGCTGTTTTTCTGCTGCGCTCGGCATGGCACTCTCCACTCCTTGTTAACTTCGCGCAGCTTTTGAGTCTGCCGGACATGGCGGTACGTCGAAGAACAAGCCGTGCTCCCCACGAGGAAGATTTTAAGGCAGAAAGCTTCTAACTGCTGTGAGGACGAGGAAGGGGTGATCTCAAGCAGCCGAGAGCCGGGCCCAAGTCAGGGCCCGGCCACGGTGGGTACGGCGATGCCGGTGTCCGGCAGGGGAGTGTTGGTGGACGGAGTTGCCGAACCGTCAAGAGTGCCATGGCCCTCCGCAGGAGCAGGCGTTTTTGCGTCCTTTTGTCGCCGGACAAAAGGACGTCGCCGCGCGGGGGCGAGACCCCGCGACTTTGACTTTGGGCGAACAAGATTTTGGTCGGAGTGCGGGAGCGAAACCCCGCGGTCTTGGTTTCAGATGAAGAGCCGTGCGCTTAGGGTGCGCTTACGGCTCCTGGTCCGGCGGCACCACCTCGAAGCAATCGATCACCTCGGCCGGAATGCTGCGCGGCCGGCCGCTTGCCACATCGACGAACACCCACAGTGTCTCCCCCCTGGCCAGCACCGCCCCATCGCTCTCGCGCACCATCCGGTAGCGGCGCGGAGAGCTGGATTTCCTGGTGGCGTCGACCACCCAGGTCTCGAGGCGGATGCGGTCGCCGGCAAAGGCCGGGCGCAGGTACTCGATGTGGTGGGAGCGCGCCACCCAGGTGCAGCCGGCCGCATGGGTCGCCGCCGTGCAGCCGACCGCGTCGGAGTGGGCGATCGCCACCTCCTGCATCCACTGCACGTAGACGATGTTGTTGACGTGGCCGTTGCTGTCGATGTCCCGTTCGTTCGCCTGGACGGGGAGGGTGAAGAGGCGCATGGGCGTTTTTCACCGGCCTACTGCCGGGTCAGTTGCCGGTACTTGATCCGGTGCGGCCGGTCGGCCGCCGCGCCGAGGCGCTTCTTGCGGTCCTCCTCGTACTCGGAGTAGTTCCCCTCGAACCAGACCACCTGCGAATCCCCCTCGAAGGCCAGGATGTGCGTGGCGATGCGGTCGAGGAACCAGCGGTCGTGGCTGATCACCACCGCGCAGCCGGCGAAGTTCTCGAGAGCCTCCTCCAGGGCGCGCAGGGTGTTGACATCGAGGTCGTTGGTCGGCTCGTCGAGAAGGAGGACGTTGGCCTCCTCGCGCAGCATCTTGGCCAGGTGCACGCGATTGCGCTCGCCGCCGGAAAGGACCCCGACCTTCTTCTGCTGGTCGGAGCCGGAGAAGTTGAAGCGGGCTACGTAGCCGCGCGAGTTGACCAACTGCTTGCCGAGTTGGATCTGCTCCTGGCCGCCGGTGATCTCCTCCCACAGGGTCTTCTCCGGATCGAGGCCGCGCTCCTGGTCGGCGTAGGCCAGCTTCACCGTCTCGCCGATCTTGAAGGAGCCGGCATCGGGTTGCTCGCTGCCGGTGATCAGGCGAAAGAGGGTGGTCTTGCCGGCGCCGTTGGGGCCGATCACGCCGACAATGCCGCCCGGGGGGAGATTGAAGGTCAGGTTGTCGTAGAGGAGGCGGTCGCCGTAGCCCTTGGCCACCCCTTGGGCCTCGACCACCACCCCGCCGAGACGTGGCCCCGGCGGAATGAACAGTTCCAGTTCGCGCTCGCGCTGGGCCGCATCCTGGTTGAGGAGCTTCTCATAGGCGCTGATGCGCGCCTGCCCCTTGGCGTGGCGGGCCTTGGGGGCCATGCGCACCCACTCCAGCTCGCGCTGCAGCGTCTTCTGGCGCTGGCTCTCGGCCTTCTCCTCGCGGCGCAGGCGCTCCTGCTTCTGTTCCAGCCAGGAGGAGTAGTTCCCCTTCCAGGGGATGCCGTGGCCGCGGTCGAGCTCGAGAATCCAGCCGGCGACGTTGTCGAGGAAGTAGCGGTCGTGGGTCACGGCGATGACCGTCCCCTCGTAGCGCTGCAGATGCTGCTCCAGCCAGCCGACGGT
>CAZRTZ010000083.1:0-8262 GCA_964603155.1 uncultured Geobacteraceae bacterium
TGTGTATAAGAGACAGCTCCAACGACTACTCCAAGGGGCTGGCCGAGATCTTCCGCGACGAGTTCGAAAAGAAGATGGGCAAGGGGAGCGTCAAGGCCTTCGAGAGCCACGGCACCAAGGACCAGGACTTCTCCGCGCAGCTGACCAAGATCATCGCCGCCAAGCCGGACTTCATCTTCGTCCCGAACAACTACAACCAGGTTGCACTGATCGTCAAACAGGCCCACCAGCTCGGCTGGAAGAAGCCGTTCATGGGCTCCGATGCCTGGGGCTCGGCGGAGTTGATGACGCTGTGCGGCAACGACTGCAAGGGGCTGTTCTTCTCGACCCACTATGCCGCGGCTGGCGCCAAGGGCGCCACCAAGGAGTTCATCGAACGCTACCAGAAAAAGTATGGCTATGTTCCCGACGACGTCGCCGCCCTGACCTGGGACGCCACCCGCATCGTGCTGCAGGCGCTGCAGGAGTCCGGCGGTCTCACCGGCAAGCTCAAGGCCGACCGCAAGGCGGTCCGCGAGGCGATGGACAAGATCAAGAGCTTCGACGGCATCACCGGCAAGATGAAGTTCGACGCCCAGGGCGACCCGATCAAGTGCGCGGTGGTGGTGAAGATCACCGACAAGGGGGAGTTCGAGTTCACCAAATCCGTCTGCCCGTAAAAAACGACTGCGGAGGCCGTCTGCGGCGTTGCGCGGTGCTCGCCCCCTCGCCTACCTGCACGGGTAGGTCTCGGGTCCTGTGCTCCGTGCGCCTTGCAACCGGCCTTCCTCGTAACGTTTTTCAAACGGTGCACATGCTGAAAACCTAAACCGGCCAGGCTGATCAAAAGCCCCCAGGTGCAAGACGCCCGCAGGATGAGGCGCGAGGCGTACCTTGATGGTACGTCGCAGCGACGAGGCCAAGGGCAACACCGCAGATGGGGGCTTTTCAGCAGCCGCTAACCGTGACGGAACGCGATGTTAGCAAGCCTTCTACAAAACCTGATCAACGCCCTACAGTGGGGGAGCTTCTATGCCCTCATCGCCTTGGGCTACACCATGGTCTACGGCGTGCTCACCCTGATCAACTTCGCCCACGGCGATGTGTTCATGGTCGGCGCCTACATCGCCTTCTTCGTCGCCACCTTCCTGCTCGCTGCGCTCGGTCTGCCGGGCTGGGCGGCGTTGGCCCTGACCGTGCCCCTGGCCATGCTGCTGACTTCCCTGGTCGGCGTCTCGCTGGAGCGGATCGCCTACCGGCCGCTGCGCCGCAAGGGGGTCGACCGCCTCTACGTCGTCATCACCGCCCTGATGTGCGGGCTGATCTTGGAGCACGCCAACCTCGCCACCTTCGGCGCCAGCCGCAAGGCCTTCCCGGCCCTGATCGACGAAGAGGTCTACACCATGGCCGGGGTCAGTTTCACCAACCTCAAACTGGCCGTCATCGTCACCGCGGTGCTGGTTTTTGTCGCCCTGCACCGCATCGTCACCAAGACCCGCATCGGCATGGCCATGCGCGCCATTGCCTGCGACAAGTTCGCCGTGCCGCTGATGGGGATTCCGGTCGACACGGTGATCGTCGCCACCTTCGCCCTCGGGTCGGGGCTGGCCGGGCTGGCCGGGCTGCTCTTCGCCATGTCCTACCCGATCCTCGAGCCGTACATGGGGGCGCTGATCGGCTGGAAGGCCTTCATCGCCGCGGTGGTCGGCGGCATCGGCGACATCCGCGGGGCGTTTCTCGGCGGCTTCCTCCTCGGCGCCGTGGAGATCATGGTAGTCGCCTTCTTCCCCTCGACCTTCCGCGACCTGATCGCCTTCTCGGTCTTGATGCTGATCCTGGTCTGGAAGCCGACCGGGTTGTTCGGCGTGGCCCGGACGACGAAGATCTGACCATGCCAATACAGATAATTCAAAAGCGAATACAGAATTCAGAAGTCAGAAGTCAGAAGCCTTCGAGTTGTGTTTGGCGCCGCTTGTTGCTGACTCTCTTCTGTATTCTGAATTCTGTATTCTGAATTCTCGGTTTCGACATGCTCCGCAACTACTCCATCCCCATCCTCATAACCATCGCCGGCGCCCTGCTGGTCTACGGTGTCAAGGCCGAGTGGCTGAGCCTTTACGTCGTCTCGGTGCTGATGTTCATGGGGGTGAACGTGATCCTCGCCACCAGCCTGAACCTGGTCAATGGCAACATGGGGGAGTTCTCCTGCGGCCACGCCGGCTTCATGTGCGTCGGCGCCTACACCGCCTCGATCCTCGGCGTGCTGCTCTTTAGCGGGCACAAGTCGTTCGGCGAGGCCTGGCTGGCGCCGGAGCTGGCGGTGTGGGGCTTCCCCTTTTTGATCGTCGCCGGCGGGCTTGCGGCCGCCCTGGCCGGGCTGGCGGTTGCCATCCCCTCCTACCGCACCCGCGGCGACTACCTGGCGATCATCACCCTCGCCGCCAACTACATCATCCTCAGCGTCATCGAGAACCTCGACATCATCGGCGGCTCGCGCGGCTTCATGGGGATGAAGAAGATCGTCAACGGCATGGAGGAAACGCTGGAAGTGCCGTGGATGCCGCTATGGGTCACGGTCTTCACCGTGCTGACCATCTGGCTGCTGCGCCGCTACCTCTCCTCGACTTACGGCAAGGGGGTGATGGCGATCTGCCAGAACGAAGTGGCCGCCGAGATCATGAGCGTCAACACCGACCGCATCAAGACCGTGACCTTCATGCTCTCGTCGGGGCTGGCGGGGGTGGCCGGCGGGCTGTACGCCTTCATCGTCGGCTACGTCAACCCCGGTTCCTTCAATATCCTGAAGTCGACCGAGGTGCTGGTGATGGTCTACCTCGGCGGGATGGGATCAATCTCCGGCGCGGTGCTGGCGGCGATCCTCTTCACCCTGCTGCTGGAGGGGTTCCGCTTCTTTATCCCCTGGATCAACGAGGTGGCACACCAGCTCAGCCTGGTGCCGGAGAGCTACGAGGTCAGCCAGGTGTGGAAATGGGTGCTGATCCCGCTGTTGCTGATCATCATCATGCAGTTCCGCCCCGAGGGGATCATGGGCAACCGGGAACTGGGTGACCTGTTTCCGAAGCTGCGGCGGTTCTACCGGTTCAAATGAACACTCAACCTCAATCTCAACCTCAATCTGCCCCTGTTCTCGAGATCACCGGCCTGTGCAAACAGTTCGGCGGGCTGCGGGCGGTCTCCGCTTTCCATGAGCGACTGGGCACGGGTGAGCTGATTGGTCTGATCGGTCCCAACGGCGCCGGCAAGACCACCGTCTTCAACCTGGTCAGCGGTTTTTATCAGCCGGGCAGCGGCTCCATCCGCATCAACGGGATCGACACCAAGGGGCTGAAGCCGCACAAGGTTACGGCCTTGGGGGTGTCGCGCACCTTCCAGAACATCCGCCTGTGGAACGAGATGACGGTGCTCGACAACATCCGCGTCGCCCGCCACGGCAAACTCGGCTACGGGTTCCTGCACGCCGTCGCCCGCACCCGCACCTACCGTGAGCGTGAGGCGGAGATCGAGCGCGAGGCCATGGACCTGCTCGAGGTCTTTCAGCTCGACCGTTACGCCGAAGACCTGCCGAAGAACCTCCCCTACGGCACCCAGCGCAAACTGGAGATTGCCCGGGCCCTGGCGGAGAAACCGAAGCTGCTGCTGCTCGACGAGCCGGCCGCGGGGCTCAACTCGGCGGACATCCAGGAGCTGATCCGCCTGGTGCGCTGGATTCACGCGACCTTCGACGTGACCATCTGGATGATCGAGCACCACATGGACGTGATGATGGAGTTGTGCCAGCGGATCAAGGTGATTGATTTCGGCGAAATCATCGCCGACGGCACCCCGGACGAGATCCGCAACCATCCGGCGGTGATCAGCGCCTATCTGGGAGATGAGACGATCTGATGCTTCTCGAAGTCGAAAATCTCGCCGTCAGATACGGGAACATCCAGGCGCTGCACGGCATCAGCTTCTTTGTTCGCGAAGGGGAGATCGTCACTCTGATCGGCGCCAACGGTGCCGGCAAGACCACCACGCTGTACAGCCTCGCCCGCCTTGCCCCCCCCGAAGCGCCGCGCGTGGTCGGCGGCGACATCCGCCTGCGCGGGCAATCGCTGCTCGCCACCCCCCCCGACCAGGTGGTCAGCCGCCTGGGAATGGCACTGGTT
Organism: uncultured Geobacteraceae bacterium; assembly: GCA_964603155.1. GTDB lineage: Bacteria > Desulfobacterota > Desulfuromonadia > Desulfuromonadales > BM103 > VAUL01. The sequence goes on from CAZRTZ010000083.1 coordinate 4,149, forward strand.
CCCGAGGGGCGGCGCATCTTCGGTAAACTCACCGTCGAGGAGAACCTTAGGCTCGCCACCTACGCCCGCGACAAAGGCGCCGACCTGCCCCATGACTTCCAGCGGGTCTTCGACCTCTTCCCGCGCCTTTTCGAACGGCGCACCCAGCGCAGCGAATCACTCTCCGGCGGGGAGCAGCAGATGCTCGCCGTCGGCCGGGCGCTGATGACCGGCGGCCGTTTTCTCCTGCTCGACGAGCCGTCGATGGGGCTGGCCCCTGTTCTCAAGTATGAGCTGTTCCGTACCCTTAAGCGCCTCAACGAGGAGGGGCTGACCCTGCTGCTGGTCGAGCAGAACGCCAGCCTGGCCCTGCACCTGGCCCATCGCGGCTACGTCCTCGACACCGGTCGGATCGTGGCCAGCGGGACCGGCGCGGAACTCCTCGCCAACCCCGAGGTCAAGCGGGCCTATCTGGGCGGATAACTCTCCAGGCGGAATTCACCGTCTTCCCACACGGCATAGGAATACTGGCTGATCCAGTCGCCCAGGGCGATCAACTCGCCACCCGGCAGCTGTTCCCGGAACGGCTGGTGGAAGTGGCCGGTGATTACGGCCTGGCAGCCGGAAGCCAGATGGGCTTCGGCGTAGGGGAGGAGGATGTCGCGGACCGGCCAGCGCCGGCGCTTGTCGTCGCCGCTGCGGCGGCTGGCGGCACTGGCGCGGCGGGCGATGTGCCGGGTGAGCGCCATCGGCAGGGTGCGGAGCAGCAGACGCAGCGGGGTGCTGCGCAGCAGGGCGCGCAGCCGCCGGTAGCCGCGATCGGCGGGGTTGGCCAGGTCGCCGTGGGCGACGAAGACCCGCTGACCGTCGAGATCGATGACGCCGCCGTCAGTGAGGAGCCGGCAGGGAAGGTGGCGGTCGAAGTATGGGGCGAGGTGGAAGTCGTGGTTCCCTTCGACGTAAACCAGCCGGGTGCCGCTTTCCTGCAGCCGGTGCAGGGCGGCGAAGAGCGGCCGGTATTGGGGGAAGACCTCGTCCGGATAGCCGACCAGGAACTCGCAGATGTCACCGAGTAAACCCAGCAGGTCGGTACGTCCCTCCTGCTCGCCGAGGAAGGCCAGCAGCGCCCGGTAGTTGGCGTCGTCGGGGTGGCGCAGATGCGCATCGGCGAGGAACACGGCTCTCATGGGCATCACTATAGGGGGGGGCAAACGGCAAGTCAATTGCGCCGCCCCGGAGAAAAGGTCGGTTCTTCATCTACCGGCTTGCATGGCTACGGCAGATTCGCCTACAGTAAATAGTTATGGTTGAAAACGCTCCCGAAAACGCACGCAGCGCTTCGAACTGGCCGCAACTGCAGGCTGGCGAGGCCTTGCGCTGGGAAGGGCGTCCGGCCCCGCGCTGCTACACCTTCCGGGCGTGGCGGCATGCGCTGTTCGGAAGCCTGCTGGCCCTGTTCTGTGGGCTCTGGATGTGGATGGGGTACGGGCAGATGCGGGAGACCGGCTGGCTCTGGCCGATCGTTCTGCCACTGCCGTTCCTGGTCTATGCCCTGTGGCTGGCCGGCGGCCAGCTGCTTGCCGCCCGGCTGGAGTGGAACAACGTCGCTTACGCCATCACCGATCGCGCTCTGCTGGTGCGCAAAGGCCTGGTGCGCCCTCGCGAGGCGGTGCTGCCATTGGAGCGGCTCACCTGGTTCCGCCTGCAGCCACACGGCGAAGAGTTGGGGACGTTGCAGGTCAGGGGCGGGGAGGGTGATCCGCTGCTGGTCCTGCACTGCATCGAATATCCGCGCCGCCCGGCGGAACTGCTGGAAGCGGCGATCAAGACGAATAAATAAAGGTTCGAGGCACGAGGTTCGGGGCGCGAGGGTTTCCCCGATCCTCGAACCCCGGACCCCGGACCAAGACTTTCACTATGGACAAGACATTTTACCTCGAAACCTTCGGTTGCCAGATGAACGTGGTTGATTCCGAGCGGATCGTCGATCTGCTCGGCGACATCGGTTATCGCCAGGTGAGCGAAGCGCAGCAGGCCCACCTGCTGCTGCTCAATACCTGTGCGGTGCGCGACAAGGCGGTGCGCAAGGCCTACGGCCATCTGGGTCGTTTCAAACCGCTCAAGGATGCCGATCCGTCGCTGATCATCGGCCTGGGCGGCTGCGTGGCCCAGCAGGAGGGGGAAGAGCTGCTCAAGGAGTTCCCCTACCTCGATCTGGTGTTCGGCACCCATAACGTCCATCGCCTGCCGGAGCTGGTCAACGCCGTCGAGGTCAGGCGCGGCAAGGCGGCCGCCATCGACTTCCTCGACCGGGACACCCGCCTGCAGCTCTTCCCGAACCGGGTTGGCAGCGAGGCGGTCAACCGCTTTGTCACGGTCATGCAGGGGTGCGACAACTTCTGCAGTTTCTGCGTGGTGCCGCTGGTGCGCGGCCGCGAAATCAGCCGGCCGAGCGGGGAAGTTCTCGAGGAAGTGCGCGAGCTGGCCGCCCAGGGGGTGCGCGAGATCACCCTGATCGGCCAGAACGTCAATTCCTACGGGGTTGGCGTTGACGGGGAGCTGAACTTTGCCGGGCTGCTGCGGGCGGTGGCGGCCATCGACGGCATCGCCCGCATCCGCTTTACCACCTCGCACCCGAAGGATTTGTGCGATGAACTGATTGATTGTTTCGGCACCATCGACAAATTGTGCAAGCATCTGCACCTGCCGGTACAATGCGGCAGCGATCGGATTCTTCACGAGATGAACCGCGGCTACGGCCGGGCCCACTATCTCGGCCTGGTGGCGAAGCTCAAGCGGGTCTGCCCGGGAATCCGCCTGACCACCGATATCATCGTCGGCTTTCCCGGCGAGGAGGAAGCGGATTTCGAGGCGACCATGAGTCTGCTCGAAGAGGTGCGCTACGCCGAGATTTATTCGTTTCTTTACTCGCCGCGCCGCGGCACCGCGGCAGCCGAACTGCCCGACGAGACCCCGGCAAAGGTCAAGCAGGAGCGCTTCGACCGCATGCTGCGGCTGCAGGAGCAGATCAGCAAGCAGGCTTGGGCGGCGGATGTCGGCCAGGTGCGCGAGGTACTGGTCGAGGGGGAGAGCAGGCAGGGGCAGGGGCAGCTGTTCGGGCGGACCACCTGGAATCGCATCGTCAATTTCAACGGCCCGCCTGAGCTGATCGGACAGCTGGTTCAGGTGAAGATCACCAAGTCGTACCGCAACTCGCAGTTGGGAGAGTTGGATAAGACGATGTAGCGGCGAGGCGTTGCCTCGCCCGCGGGCGACCCGCCGGGTCGCCCCTACGCGTACCGTCGGAAATGGGAGCAAAATAGATGCGGTCCCCATTTCCAGGAGTCATTGTAGGGGCGCATGGCATGCGCCCTTTAAAGGAGTTGTCCAATGATCGATCTGCATACACATTCGCTATTCAGCGACGGGGAGCTGATCCCCGCCGAACTGACCCGCCGCGCGGCGCAGGCCGGCTACCGGGCCATCGCCATCACCGATCACGCCGACCGTTCCATGTTCGACTTGGTCATCCCGCGCATCCTGAGGGTCGCCGACGATCTCGGCAAAGCCTGGGGGCTGACGGTGCTGGCCGGGATCGAGCTGACCCATATCCCGCCGGCGGAGATCGCCGCCGCGGCCGCCGAGGCACGGGCCTTCGGGGCGCAGATCATCGTCTGCCACGGCGAGACGCTGGTCGAGCCGGTGGCGCCGGGGACCAACCGGGCCGCGCTGGAGGCCGATATCGACATCCTCTCCCACCCGGGGTTGCTCACGGTCGAGGACGCGCAGTTGGCGGCCCGGCGCGGCATCTGCCTGGAGCTGTCGGCGCGCAAGGGGCATTCTTTAAGCAACGGCCACGTGGCCAGGACCGCCCTGGCGGCCGGGGCGAAGCTGGTCGTCAACTCCGACGCCCACGCCCCCGGCGACCTGGTGCCGCTGGAACATGCGCGCAAGGTGGCCCTCGGTGCCGGCCTGAGCGAAGAGCAGTTCGAGCAGTGCCGGCGCAATGCGGAGGAGTTGGTGAAGAAGGCGCGGGGAAGGTGAAAAAAACTGTTGAGTGGTCGATTTGTTGAGTGGTCAAATTCGACTCAACGACTCAACGACTCAACGACTCAACGACTCAACGACTCAACGA
>CAZRTZ010000084.1:0-8175 GCA_964603155.1 uncultured Geobacteraceae bacterium
GGATGTCTACTACTCGTACATCGTCCACAACGGCTGGTGGAAGCTGCTCATGCAGCAGAAAACCGAGGAGGGCTACTTCAGCGCCGCCGGCGAGCTGCGCGAGCGGATGCGCCAGGGGAGCTTCCCCGAGGAGATCCGCGAGGCCTTGCAGCAGATGCTTGAATATTTCGGCCAGTACCCGATCATCGTCCGCTCCAGCTCCCTGCTCGAGGACGGCTTCGGCAACGCCTTCGCCGGCAAGTACGACAGTTACTTCCTCCCCAACCAGGGCTCTCCGGAGGAGCGCTGCGCCCGCCTGGAAGAGGCGGTGCGGGCGATCTTCGCCAGCACCATGGGCGAGGACGCCCTGGCCTATCGCCGCCAGCGCGGCCTGGACCGGCACGAGGAGCAGATGGGGCTGCTGATCCAGCGCGTTTCGGGGAGCTATCACAACCACTACTACTTCCCCGACCTGGCCGGCGTGGGGGTCTCCTACAACACCTTCGTCTGGTCGAAGGAGATGGATCCCAAGGCCGGCATGCTGCGCCTGGTGGCCGGTCTCGGCACCCGGGCGGTCGACCGGGTGGAAGGCGACTACCCGCGCATCGTCGCTTTGGATGCGCCGCTGAAGCGGCCGCTCAAGGGCTTCGAGGATGCGCGGCGTTTTGCCCAGCGCGATCTCGACCTGATCAACGTCGACAGCAACCGACCGGAGACGGTCTCCCTGCTCGACCTGTTTCGCCAGGAGCTCGGCATCGACTGGTCACGCTATGCGGTCCCCGACTGGGAAACCACCAAGCGGCTGCAGGAGCGCGGCGGCAAGGGGGAGAAGGTCTGGCTGCTGACCTTCGACGCGCTCCTCTCCGAAGGGCCCTTCACCGCTCTGATGCAGCGCATGCTCAAGACCATAGAGGGGGTCTACCGCTACCCGGTCGACGTCGAATTCACCGTCAACTTCTCCACCGACGGCACCCCGGTGCTCAACGTGGTGCAGTGCCGGCCGCTGCAGACCAAGGGGGAGGCGCAGACGGTCGAGATTCCGCGGGGGGTCGCGGAGGAGCGGGTCTTTTTCGCCACCGAAGGGCACTTCATGGGGGGGAGCGTGGCCCAGGCGATCCGCCGCGTGATCCTGGTCGATTCCGAGGAATACATCCGTCTGCCGCTGGCCGAGAAGTACGAGGTGGCCCGCCTGATCGGCCGGCTTAACAAGCGCCTCGGCGACCGCAAGGAGGTGCCGACCCTGCTGATGGGCCCGGGGCGCTGGGGGACGTCGACGCCGTCCCTGGGGGTGCCGGTGACCTTCGCCGAACTCAACAACATCACCGCCCTGGCCGAAGTGGCGTTCCCCGGCGGCAACCTGATGCCCGAACTCTCCTTCGGCACCCACTTCTTCCAGGATCTGGTGGAGGCCGATGTCTTCTACGTCGCGCTCTTCCCGGACAGCGAGTTCTGCACCTTCAACAAGGGGTGGCTGGAAGAGCTGCCCAATGCCCTGGAGGGGCTGATGCCGGCCAGTGCCCGCTACAAGAAGGTGGTCAAGGTCTACAACCTGCCGGGGGAAGGGCTGCAGCTGATGGCCGACGTGGTCAGCCAGCGATTACTTTGCTACCGGTAGCGTTGGTCACAGAAAATCTTCTTAGGCCGTTTCTCGCCAAACCGCCAAGGCGCAAAATAGCGACAGCACGGTGGAGGCTTTTCCTGGCGAGTTTAGCACCTTGGCGTGAGGAGAATCTGCTGTTGAGGATTTGAACGGCACCCTATCGAAAGGCCCGGCGTTTGCCGGGCCTTTGCCGTTGCCGTTATTTGCTGCGCTGCACCCCGACCCGCGGACAGCTCTCCTGAACCGGACAGGTTGAGCAGAGGGCGGTCTGCGCCCGGCAGCAGGCGCGGCCGTGCCAGATCAGCACGTGGCTGGCCCGGATCCACTCCGCCGCCGGCAACAGGGCGCACAACTCCCGCTCCACCGCCTCCGGCGCCCCGCCCCGCGCCCAGCCCAGGCGCCGCGCCACCCGGCCGACGTGCGTATCGACCACCATCCCCGGTATGCCGAAGGCATTGCCGAGGATGACGTTGGCGGTCTTGCGACCGACGCCGGGGAGCGCAACCAGCTCCGCCATGGTGTGCGGCACGTCGCCCCGGTGGCGCTCGACCAGCGCTTGGGCGCAGCCGAGCAGGCTGGCTGCCTTGTTGCGGAAAAATCCGGTGGAGCGGATCAGCTCCTCAAGATCCGCCAAGCCGGCCGCCGCCAGCGCGCAGGAATCGGGATAGCGCGCGAACAGGGCGGGGGTCACCAGATTGACCCGGGCGTCGGTACACTGGGCCGAGAGGATGGTGGCTACCAACAGCTCGAAAGGGGAACGGTGCTTGAGGGCGCAGTGCGCCTGAGGATAGCGGTCGCAAAGGAGTGCCAGCGTCTTGCGGGCCGCCGTGCCCTTGCCGCGCGGGGCTTTGCTGGGACGCTCAGCCGTGCCCGACCCTGACTTATCAACGTTATTCACAGGGTTTTCCACAGCGGCTTCAGCCGGGGGCCACTTCCATGCGCCGGCTGGCCAGCTCCGCCAGTGGCAGGAAGCGGCGGGGATCGGTCACCTGGGCGGTGATGGTCAACGGCAGGTGGCTGGAGGCCTGGCGGGCCAGCCAGGAGCGGTTGATGGTGCCATCGAGCACCCGGACCGGTCCGCGCAGGTAGGCACGGTCGCGCCCGAACAGCGGACAGCGCGCCGGGAAAGTGGCACGCCATAAAGGGCGCAGGGCCGGGCGCAGCGACGAGGTCAGGCTGAGGCTGCCTGCACTCCAGAAAAAATCGGCGAAGTCCCCCAGCACCAGCACCGGGCAGACCAGCGCCGGATTCCCGAGCAGGGCCGGGCCAAGCAGGGTGCTGATCTGCCGGGCTCGCCGCCGCGGAGCCGGCTCGAGGCGCACGTTGAGCAGGTGCAGACGCTTGCCGCCGAGGTCGACGTCGGCGCGCAGGCAGTAGCCGCCACCCCCGAGGGGCAGGGCCTGCACGCCGCGCAGCGGCAGGTGGGAGAGAAACCCGGCCGGGGTGCCGGCCGGGTCGCGGAACAGGGTCATGCCGAGGTGCTCGGCCAGGTAGGGGAGAGGGTCGCCCAGGCCGCCGGGGGCGGTCTCCTGCAGGGCGACGATGTCCGGGGCGGCATCGGCGATGACGTTCAACACCCGGTCGGGGTTGCATTCGCCATCGGCACCCAGGCAGCCCTGGATGTTGTAGGTCATGATGCGGGCGGTGGTCATAACCGATTCGGAACGGCTGCAGAGGCCGCCTGCGGCGTTGCGCGGTGCTCCCACCCTCGCCTATCCTCCGGATATGTCTCGGGCTCTGCGCTCCGTGCGCCTTGCATCCAGCCTTCCTCGCGCGTTCCGTAACCTTGTCTGCCGGGCGAATCTGCCGGGCCGGGCAGACTACTTGACCCGCTTGACGCTCTTGATCGTCACCGTCTCCACCGGCACGTCGCGGAAGCGGTTGCGCATCCCGGTCGGGGCGTTGCCGATCTTGTCGACCACGTCCATGCCGCCCACCACCTTGCCGAACACCGCGTAACCGTAGCCCTGCACCGAGGTGTCGCGATGGTCGAGGAAGTCGTTGTCCTTGGTGTTGATGAAGAACTGGCTGGTGGCCGAATCGACCACGTTGGTACGGGCCATGGCGATGGTGCCGCGCTTGTTCTTCAGCCCGTTGCCCGCCTCGTTCTTGATCGGCGCGTCGGTCGGCTTGGGGTTCAGATCGACATCCATCCCGCCCCCCTGGATCATGAAGTCCTTGATCACGCGGTGGAAGATGGTGCCGTTGTAATGGCCCTTGTCGGCGTAGGCGAGGAAGTTCTTCACCGAGAGCGGCGCCTTCTGCTCATCCAGTTCGACCTTGATCTCACCGTAGTTGGTATCGATGGCCACCAGGGTGCCGGCGGACACGGTGGAGTTGCAGGCCAGAACCAGCAGAAACAGGGGCAACAGCAGAATCGACAACGTGCGCATGATATTCTCCTTCAGCATGGATTTTGTTTTGAAACTATACCGCAGACCTGACAGCCGATCAAAAGTGCCCAGATGCAAGGCACCCGCGGAGTGAGGAGCGAGGCGTACCGGAAGGTACGTCGCAGCGATGAGCTCAAGGGGAACACCGCAGCTGGGTGCTTTTCATCGGCTGCTCCCTTCGGAGCGTTGCTGGCGCTGCATCAGCTCCGTCACCGCCTGGCGCGGGTCCTTGTCCTCGTAGAGAATCCGGTACATCTGCTCGGTGATCGGCATGGCGACACCGAGCTTCTGCGCCAGCTGCCAGGCCGAGAGGGTGGTTTTCACCCCTTCCGCGACCATGCGCATGCCGCCGATGATGTCGGCGAGTTTGCGCCCCTTGCCCAGCTCGATGCCGACGCTGCGGTTGCGCGACAGGTCACCGGTGCAGGTCAGCACCAGGTCGCCCATCCCTGCCAGCCCGGCAAAGGTTTCCGCTTCCGCCCCCTTGGCCGCACCCAGCCGGGCCATCTCCACCAGACCGCGGTTGATCAGCGCGGCCCGGGCGTTGTGGCCGAAACCGAGCCCGTCGCTGACCCCGGCGGCCAGGGCGATGACGTTCTTCAGCGCACCGCCGAGCTCCACTCCGACCACATCGGCATTGGTGTAGACCCGGAAGTAATCGGTGCGGAACAGCTCCTGGACCGCCTTGCCGACGTCGGCCTCGAGGGCGGCGACCGTTACCGCGGTCGGCAGCCGCAGCGCCACCTCCCGGGCGAAGGACGGCCCGGAGAGAACGGCACAACGCGAGGCGACGGCAGAGCCCAGCACCTCGCTCAGCACTTCCGACATCAGCAGCAGGGTATCGTTTTCGATCCCCTTGGCGGCGGAGACGAGCAGGGCGTCGCCGGCCAGATGCGGGCTCAGCCCGGCAACCACCTGGCGCATCACCTGTGACGGCGACACCAGCACCACCACCTGGCACCCGCTGACCGCCGCGGCCAGATCGTTGCTGAAGGCCAGCCGGCTGTCGAGCTCGATCCCGGGCAAAAACAGGTCGTTGACCCGGTTCGCCTTGAGGCGCTCGACCAAATCAGGCTCATAGGCCCAGAGGGTAACCTCCCCTCCTTTGCCGGCCAGCAGGTTGGCCAGGGCCGTTCCCCAGCTGCCGGCTCCGATCACGGCGATGCGCATGTTCCGCTCCTTATCTCCCGGGGTGCTGGGTGTCGATCCGTCCCTTGAGGTGTTCGATGCGCTGGGCCAGAGCCTCCGGATTCGGGTAACGCCCCTTCAGGGCGTCGAGAATCGCCAGGGCCTCGCGCAGACGCTCCCGCTCTTCCAGTACCCCCGCCAGGCCGAACTGCGCCTCGACCGCATAGGGGCTCTGCGGCCAGCGCTCCGTGACCACCCGGTAAGCGGCCATCGCCCCGTCCAGATCGCCCTCCAGAACCTTGACCATCGCCACCCGGAACTGGACCTCGGAAAGCAGCGTGCTCCCGGGATAGTCCTTCAGCAGGCTCTCGAACTCGATGCAGGCCTGCTCGAAGTTGTTCAGCCGGAAATAGCTGTCGGCCACCTCGTACTGGAAGCGATCGCTCCCCTCCGCGCCAGCGTCGATCAGCTTCTGGTAGGCGGCGATGGCCTGCAGCTGGTCGCCGAGCCGGTACTTGTAGAGTTCCGCCGCCTGGCGCCTGGCCCTGGCCGCCTCCTCGCTCGACGCGTAGTCGCGCTCGACCGTCAGATAACCGACCAGCGCCTCCTGGTAGCGCCCCAGGTTGATATGCAGCAGCTCGGCCGCCTGCAGCAGGGCTGCGGGAGCGCGGGCGCAGGTGGGGTGGTCGGCCTGCAGTTCGCCGAGCAGCTCGGCGGCCGCCGCATACTGCCCGGCATCGCGCAGCGCCAGCCCTTTCTGGAAGCGTTTCTCCAGGATCTCGTCGAGATTGACCCGGTACCAGACGCCGCCACCGAGCAGGACAACCAGCGCGATCCCCGCGAACCACAGCCAGCGGTGGTGCTTAGGCTTCCTCCCCCGCCTCTTCAACTCCTCCCAGAGGAGCTGCTTCTTCAGTTTCTCGATCTGTTGAATCGTCGTCATCGCGTTCCGCCAGCTTGGCCACGGCCACGATCCGCTCGTGTTCCTCGGTGACCATCAGGCGTACCCCTTGCGTATTGCGGCCGATCACCCGGGTGTCGGTGATGCGGTTGCGGATGATTTTCCCCTGGTCGGTGATCAGCATCAGGTCGTTTTCGTCGGTGACCTGCTTGATCGCCACCACGCAGCCGTTGCGTTCGGAGGTCTTGATGGTGATGACCCCCTTGCCGCCGCGGCTCTGCACCCGGTATTCGTCGAGTTCGGTGCGCTTGCCGTACCCGTTCTCGGTCACGGTGAAGATGGTCGACGAGGCGGTCTGCGGGTTGATGACCTCCATGCCGATGACCACGTCGTCATCCTCCAGCGTCATGCCGCGCACGCCGCGCGTGTCGCGCCCCTGGGCGCGCGCGTCGGCCTCGCGGAAGCGGATCGACTTGCCGTTGCGGGAGGCGAGCAGCACGTCCTGCCGGCCGTCGGTCAGGGCCACGCCGATCAGGTAGTCGCCCTCGTCGAGATTGATGGCGATGATGCCGTTAGCGCGGATGTTGGCGTAGTTGCTGAGGGCGCTCTTCTTGACCACGCCGAGGCGGGTGGCCATCAGCAGGTTGCGCTCCTCGTCGAAATCCCCCTTGATGGAGAGGATCGCCGCCACCTTCTCCCCCTCGGCGAGGTTGAGCAGGTTGACGATCGCCTTGCCGCGCGCCGCCCGCCCCCCTTCCGGGATCTCGTAGACCTTGCGCTGGTAGACTCTCCCGGTGTCGGTGAAGAAGAGCATGTTGTCCTTGCTGGAGGCGACGAACAGCTGTTCGACGAAATCCTCCTCCTTGGTCTTCATGCCGGTCTTCCCCTTGCCACCGCGGCGCTGTGAGCGATAGAGCGAGGCCGCCGTACGCTTGATGTAGCCGCTGTGCGAGATGGTCACCACCATGTCCTCCTCGACGATGGTGTCCTCGAGGGTGATCTCGCCGGTCTGGTCGACGATCTCGGTGCGCCGCTCGTCGCCGAACCTCTCTTTGAGCTCCTTGAGCTCGGTGGTGATGATGTTGAGGATCTCGCTTTCTGAGGCGAGAATCTCCTTCAGGCGCTGGATCAGGCGCAAAATGTCGGCGTACTCGTTGAGGATCTTGTCGCGCTCCAGGCCGGTCAGGCGCTGCAGGCGCATCTCGAGAATGGCCTGGGCCTGCCTGTCGGACAGCTGGACGCTCGGGGCGAAGCTGCGCTTCTCTTCGGGGAGCGCGAGTTTCTTGAGGAACTGCGGGTCGGAGAAGCTCCCGGCCATCAGCCCGGCCTTGGCCTCCTCGGGGTTGCGCGCGGCACGGATCAGTTCGATGACTGCGTCGAGCCAGTCAAGCGCGACCTTGAGACCTTCCAAAATGTGGGCGCGCGCTTCCGCCTTCTTCAGCTCGAAGATGGTGCGGCGGGTGACGATCTCGCGGCGGTGGTCGATGAAATGGCCGATGGCATCGCGCAGGGTCAGCACCTTCGGCCGGCCGCCGACGATGGCCAGCATGTTGATGCCGAAGGAGCACTGCATCTGGGTCTGCTTGTAGAGGTGATTGAGGATGATCTGCGGCTCCTCGTCGCGCTTGAGCTCGATAACGATGCGCATGCCTTCGCGGTCCGATTCGTCGCGGATGTCGGAGATCCCTTCCAGCTTCTTCTCCCTGACCAGCTCGGCGATCTTGGTGATCAGGTTGGCCTTGTTGACCTGGTAGGGGATCTCGGTGACGACGATCGACTGGCGCTCGCTCTTCTTCTGGGTTTCGACGAAAGCCCGCGCGCGCATCTGCACGATGCCGCGGCCGGTGCGATAGCCCTGCAGAATCCCCTCGCGGCCGTAGATGAAGCCGCCGGTGGGGAAGTCCGGACCCGGGATCAGGGCCAGCAGCTCGGCGAAGGTCAGGTTGGGGTTTTCAATCACGGCGATGATGCCGTCGATGACCTCGCCGAGGTTGTGCGGCGGGATGTTGGTGGCCATGCCGACGGCGATCCCCGACGAGCCGTTGACCAACAGGTTCGGGAATTTGGCCGGCAGGACCAGCGGCTCCTGCAGGGAGCCGTCGTAGTTCGGCCCCATCTCCACGGTTTCCTTGTCGAGGTCGTCGAGGAGCTGGTGGGCGAGCTGCTCCATGCGG
>CAZRTZ010000085.1:0-8139 GCA_964603155.1 uncultured Geobacteraceae bacterium
CCGTCGTAGCGGATGAAGGGGGCGAGCAGGGTGTCGAAGTTGGCGAAGGCCTGGGCGCCGGCCGCCTCCCCCTGCAGGGTGTAGAAAAAGTTGACCACCTGCCCCAGGGCGGTACGGAAATGCTTGGCCGGGGCGCTTTCGATCTTGCCGTAGGCGCCGGAGAAGCCTTTGAGCAGCAGATCCTTGAGATCCCAGCCGCAGCAGTAGACCGACAGCATCCCCAGGTCGTGCAGGTGGAAGTCGCCGTCACGGTGGGCCTGGGCGATATAGGCGGGGTAGATTTTGTTAAGCCAGTAGTTGCTGGTGACGTTGGAGGCGATGTGGTTGTTGAGCCCCTGCAGCGAGTACCCCATGTTGGCGTTCTCGTTGACCCGCCAGTCCTCCTGGGTCAGGTAGGAGTCGATCGAATCGATCGCTTCCTTGATGAACGTCTGGGTTTCACGCAGGGCGGCGTGCTGCTGGCGGTAGAGGATGTAGGCCTTGGCGGTTTTGGCGTGGCCGTTCTCGATCAGGATCTTTTCGACCAGATCCTGAACGTTTTCGACCGTGGGGATGCGGCCATCCTTGTAGATGACCGCGAGGATGCCGACCACCTGGCGGGCGATGCCGGCGGCCTGCTCCATGTTGCTGCCGCCGACCGCACGCACCGCCTTCTGGATGGCGGCGGAAATCTTCTGCTCCTCGAACGGCGCCAGCCGCCCGTCCCGCTTGCGAATAAACTCCATTGGAACCTCCCCTCAATGCAGCATGGCACAGGTTGGGATTTAACACCCGAGCCGCCATGAGCGTCAAGAGGAAAACACTAGATATGGCCACAAAAAAATACTGATAGCACAAGATGTTGTGTAGCTCCTGTTGGGAAAGCTGTGGATCAATTCGGCATGGAGCTGGCTAACCTCTCAGGATTCTTGACCGTTTACCAACCCCATGGTACACAGTGAGCACCTTTCCACAGGAGGTTTGGGCATGGCCGACCTCGCCCGTTTCGGTGTCTCCATCGAGCAGAGCCTGCTCGAGCGTTTCGACCGGCTGATTGCCGACAAGGGCTACGTCAACCGTTCCGAGGCGCTCCGCGACCTGATTCGCAACGCCCTGGTCGAAGACCAGATCAGCCGGGATGCCACGACGGCTACGGTCGGCACGGTCACCCTGGTCTACGATCACCACACTCGCGATCTGGCCGACAAGCTCACCGAGCACCAGCACTCCCACCACGATGCGATCATCTCCGCCCTGCACGTGCACCTCGACGCCCATCACTGCCTGGAAGTGGTGGTGGTCAAGGGGACGGCGGCGGAGGTGACGCGGTTGGCGGATGAGTTGCTGGGGACCAAAGGGGTGAAACACGGCAAGCTGGTGCTGACCACGGCAGGATCGTAGCAGCCAGCGTTTCCGCTAAATTCAAGAGCTAAGTCGCGGGGCCTTCTGCCCCGCACCCCGACCAATAACTTCAAAGCCCCGGGGTCTCGCCCCCGGAAGGCGACGTCCTTTTGTCCGGCGACAAAAGGACGCAAAAACGCCTTTCCTTTCCGCTGCGCTTGGCATGACTCGCTCTGCCGCTCGGCGACTTCGCTCATCCACTCTACCAGCACAACTCTCCAGCCGTTCCCTTTGTTAACGGGGCACTTCTTACTGTGCCCCGTGATGAGCTACCTGCTCCAAGGCGGTTGCGGAGCACCAACATTCAGCATTTTGTCCTTAGATTGAAGCGGGGGAAGACCAAACCAAACACATCCCAAATGCTGAATGCTCCATTTTCGGCAACATGCGGCTGCCTGCAGACAGCCGCGGGGCCCCAAGGGGATGGGCCCCGCAAAAGATGGAAAGGACAGTGAAGACTCTCATCTTGGCAGCACAGATGGACGGAGCCATCGATCATGCCCGCCGCAGGCGAACACCCTTTTTGTCAAGTTTTTTGGGTGAGCAAAAAACTTGGCGGGGAGCGGGGGTGCAGCCCCCGCAAAGCTAGAGGAATTTGGCCAATTCGTCGAGCAGCCGCCGGTTGTCGGCGGCGGAGCGGACGGCGAGACGCAGGTAGCGGTCGTCGAGGCCGGCAAAATCGGCGCAGGTGCGAAGCAGAATCCCTTTCGGGCGCAGGGCGGCGGCGAGAGCCGGGGCGGGGGGGGCGGTTAGCGGCAGACGGCAGAGCAGATAGTTGGCAACGGAAGGGTAGACGGTGCAGCCGAGTTTGCCCAGCCCTGCCGCCAGTTCGCCACGCAGCACCGGAACGGCCTGCAGCGTGGCGAGGCGCAGGGCATTGGCCTGCAGACAGGCCAAGCCGGCGGCGAGCGCCGGAGTGGAGAGCCGCCACGGCTCGCGGCTGGCGGCCAAGCGCGCCGCCACATCCGGGGGCGCCGCCAGCCAGCCGATGCGCAGCCCGGCAAGGGCGTAGAACTTGGTCAGCGAACGCAGCACGATCAGATTGGGGCGAAGGCAGACCTGATCGGTCAACGACAAATGCGGAGCGAAGTCGATGAAGGCTTCGTCGATAACCAGAACCACGGACGCAGGCAGTTTGTCCAGCAACGCCAGGAGGAGTTCGCGCGGGTAGCCGGTGCCCCCCGGGTTGAGCGGATTGGCCAGCCAGACCAGACCGGTCTCATGGTGAAGCGCCGCCGCGAGAAGTGCGGGATCGAGGCGAAAGCCGTCGGCAGGGTCAAGGCCAACCCGGTCGATCTGCGCTCCGGCCTGAAACAGCGCCGGGGCGTATTCGGCAAAAGCCGGCTCGACCAGCAGACAGCGCTTCGGGCGCAACACGCGCGGCACCAGAAAAATGAACTCGGTCGCCCCGGCACCGGCCAGGACTGTCCCGGCAGGGAGGCCGTGATGGGCCGCCAGGGCCCGGGAAAGGGCTCCGGCGTCGATTTCCGGGTAGTGGCAGATTTCGGCCAGGGCGGCCTGGGCGGCGGCCAGGGCCTCAGCCGGCGGGCCGAGCGGGTTAAGGCTGGCCGAAAAGTCGAGCACGGCCGCCGAGGCACAGCCCAACTCGCCGGCCAGGGTCAAAGCCTGTCCGCCGTGCGTCCTCGTGCCTTCGCCCGCGCCACTCATTGACTCCATCCTCCCACCCCCCAGCCCACCCCCCAGCCAATCCCGCAGGCGACGCCAAGAGCCAGCAACGCGGTTGCGTACATGAGCCGGATCATCCGTTGATAGTCTGCGACCGTCAGCAAGCGCCCGGCCTCGCCAAAAGTCGGTTTTTCCTGCCACTGGCCGAAATAACGGGCCGGGCCGCCAAGCTGTATCCCCAGCGCCCCGGCGGCGGCAGCCTCGGGCCAGCCGGCGTTGGGACTGGCATGCCGGCGGGCATCGCGGCGGGCAATCCGCCAGGCGTTGCCGGCAGACAGCCCGAGGGGCACACAGCCGATCACCATCAGCACCGCGGTGAGCCGCGCCGGCAACCAGTTGAGCAGATCGTCGAGGCGCGCCGCCACGGTGCCGAACTCCCGGTAGCGCTCGTTCTTGTAGCCAACCATCGAGTCCATGGTGCTGGCGGCCTTGAAGAGGATGCCGGCCAGCGGCCCGCCGAGGCCAAGATAGAAGAGCGGGGCCACCATGCCGTCGCAACTGTTTTCCGCCACCGTCTCGATGCAGGCACGCAGGATCCCCTGCTCATCGAGATCGGCCGTATCGCGACCGACAATCATCGCCAGGGCCTGCCGGGCGCCGGCAAGATCGCCGGACAGCAGACGCGCGACGACAGTCGCGCTCTGCCGGTGCAACTCACGCACTGCCAGGCAGGTCCAGGCCAGCCAGCCGGCAGCCACAAGGCCGAGCAGGGGATGGAGTCGTTGCGCCAGAGCCAGGGCGCACCCGGCGAGGAGGCCGGTAACCAGCAGCGTCAGAACCGCGAGGAGCAGACCGCCGAGACGGCGCCGGTGGATGCGGTGGTAAAGCAGCGCTTCCAGCCTGTTGATCAGCCGGCCGATGCCGACCACCGGGTGCGGCAAACGGCGCGGATCGCCAAGCAGCAGATCGGCGGCGAAAGCGGCGGCCAACAGCAGCGGCGGCATCAGCCGGAGGCCGGCGCCGGCAGGGTGAGCCGCGCCCAGATCCGCTCCAGGTCGAGATGCCGCTGCAGATGGTCGGCCAGCCGGTCGAGTTCGGCGTCGATGCTGACCCCGGCGGAACGAGGCCGCCGCGCCAGGCCGCGCCGGGCGCGCAGGTCATCGAGCAGGGCATGGCGCACGGCATCGTCGTCGAAAAGACCGTGCAGATAGGTTCCCCAGGTGCGGCCGTCGGCGGAGACCGCTCCGTCCTCGAAGGACTCGCCGAAACCGCCGAAGCGCGCCACGGCGAAGAGCGGCCGGGCCAGCCCGCCGCGGGTGGTCGCCCCCATATGGATCTCGTAGCCGGAGACCCCCTCGACACCGGTCAGGCCGATGGCCTCCGCCCCGTCCAGCACGGTGCCCGCCACCTGGCGGGTCTGCTTGTCGCCGGTCAGCACCGTGTCGACGTCGAGCAGTCCAAGCCCCTCCGCCTCGAGCAGATCGGATTCCACCCCGTCGGGATCGACGATCCGCTTGCCGAGTATCTGGTAGCCGCCGCAGATCCCGGCGATCCGCCCCCCCTGCATATGAAAGTCGTGAATCGCCCGGGCCAGCCCGCTGCTGCGCAGGTATTGCAGATCGGGGAGAGTACTCTTGGTGCCGGGGAGGATCAGCAGGTCGAGACCGGCAATCTCCTCCAGCGCGCTGATATAGACCAGTTCGACGTCGGGCTCATGCTCGAGCGGGTCGAAATCGGTGTAGTTCGACAGGCGCGGCAATTTGACCACGCCGATACGCAACGGCGCCCCGGCGCGCCCCGGCCCCTTGCGCGCCAGCCCCAGCGAATCTTCTTCCGGGAGTTTGAGGTCGAGCCACGGGACGACGCCGAGAACCGGCACACCGGTGCGCGCCTCGATCTCGGCGATCCCCGGAGCGAGCAGCGATGGATCGCCGCGGAAGCGGTTGATAATCACCCCGGCGAGCATCCGCCGCTCCTCTGTGGTGAGCAACTCCACGGTGCCGACGATGCTGGCGAAGACCCCGCCGCGGTCGATGTCGGCGACCAGCAGCACCGGCGCCTGTGCCATGGCGGCCGCCTTGAGGTTGGCAATGTCGTGATCGCGCAGGTTGATCTCGGCGATGCTCCCCGCTCCTTCCATGACCACGATATCGGCCTGGTCGCTCAGGCGCCGGAACGACTCCTCCACCTTGCGGAACGCTTCGGATTTGTAGGCATGGTACTCCTTCACCCCCATGTTACCAACCGGGCGCCCCTGGATGATGACCTGCGCACCGGTGTCGGAGTTGGGCTTGAGCAGCACCGGGTTCATGTCGACGTGGGCCGGCACGCCGCAGGCGGCGGCCTGCAGCGCCTGGGCGCGGCCGATCTCCCCCCCCTGCGGTGTCACCGCCGCGTTGAGCGCCATGTTCTGGGCCTTGAACGGCAGAACCCTCACCCCCTTGCGACGCAGCAGCCGGCACAGGCCGGCAGCCAGCACGCTCTTGCCGACGTCCGAGCCGGTACCGCCGACGAACAGCGCCCGCGCTGTTCGTGGCATGAGGTCCGCGCTTTGAGGTTCGAGGTTTTCACCCCGAGCCCCGAGTCTCGTATCCCGCACCTGGTACCCCCTTGGCGTCACCATTCTTCGCTTGCCATCCACATAGGTCGCGGCGTTGCCGACGATGACCAGGGAGAACATGTCGATGGGATAGGCAGTGAATTCACCCAGGGTGGTGACGGTTACCGCTTCGCCCGCGCGGCAGGCATGGCGGACGATGCCGACCGGGGTGGCGGCGGCGCGGTGACGCAGCAGAATGTCGCGCGCCGCCTCGATCTGGGTGGTGCGGCTGTTGCTTTTCGGATTGTAGAGGGCGACGACGAAATCCGCCGCCCCTGCCGCCTCCAGGCGCCTGGCGATGACCGGCCAGGGGGTGAGCAGGTCGGAGAGGGAGATGACCGCCAGATCGTGCATCAGCGGGGCGCCGAGCCGCGCGGCCGCAGCCTGCAGGGCCGAGACGCCGGGGACGATCTCGACCTCGACCGGCAGTTCCCCGGTCAGTTCCAGCGCCAGACCGGCCATGCCGTAGATGCCGGCGTCACCGCCGGAGACCAGGGCGACCGTGGCGCCGGCCGCGGCCCGCCCCAGCGCCTGGCGGCAGCGTTCGACCTCCTCGCGCATCCCCGAGGCGAGCAGTTCCTTGCCCGCCAAAAGCTCCGGGATCAGGTCGAGGTAGGTCTGGTAGCCGGCAACCACCCCGGCGGCCGCGATGGCGGCTCGGGCGGCAGGGGTCAGGTGCTGCGGGTCGCCGGGACCGATCCCGACGACGTAGAGTTTGCCAGAGGACATCAATCCAGCCTTTCCGCGACGGCAACCGTGACATTGCCGCATTTTTTCTTGGTGATCAGCAACGGTCCGCCGCCGGCGGCAAGCACGGCGGCCGGTTCGCACACCCCCCTGGCGCCGATGGCTTCGAGGGCATGGGGGGAGTCCGGCGACGGGACGGCGACGGCGTTGAGCCGCTCCGCCGGGTAGAATTCGATTGGCAGGGCGTGGCGCGCGGCGAATTCGATCAGACCCGATTCATCCGTCTTCTCCGCGACGCTGGCCAGGCGGCCGACGCTGGCGAAGGAGAGCAAGGCACGGCTAAGTTCACCGGTGACCGCCGCCTCAATCTCGTCGGCACCGGTGCCGCGGTTGCAGCCGATCCCCACGACCAGATCGGGTGGGCGCAGGAGCAGCAGGTTCGGCCGGCGCTCGAGGTCGGGGAGCAGGCGGTGGGTGACGAAGATCAGCCCCTCCGCCCCGCTCTGCAGCGCGGCGGAGAAAGTCGTGTGCAGCTCGATCCCCGGGGTGCCGGCAAAGAGCGGCGCCACCCGACTGCGGCGGTCGACCAGGGCGATCCGTCCCCCTTCGAGCAGCAGGCTGTTGAGATGCTTGATATGTACCAGCGGCTCGACCCGCAGCCCGGCCTGTCGGGCCGCCTCATCCCAGGCGGTCAGACCGTTGACGTCGGTGGCGGTGGTGATCACCGGCGTGCCGCCGACGGCGGCGGCCAGTTCCTCGGCCAGGCGGTTGGCACCGCCGAGATGGCCGGCGACCAGCGAGACGGCGAAGCGGCCGGCCTCGTCGAGAACCACCACGGCCGGGTCGCTCCCTTTGCCGGCCAGATGCGGCGCGACCATGCGCACCACGATGCCGGTCGCCATGATGAAGGCGAAGCCGCGATAGCGGCCCCACAAGCTGCCTACCAGTGCCCTGAGTTCACCGCTGAAGGCTGTGGCCTGCGGGCCGCCGTCCGCCACAAAACGCTGCAGTACGAACAGCTGCGCATCGGGGCGGCCTGCCTGCAGCCGGGCACCGAGCCGGGCTCCGTTGCGGGTGATGGCAATGATGGCGAGGTTCACAGGCTAAATCTGCGGTTGAGGTTGAGCAATTTTATCTTCCCGCGTTGCGGAAGCCGTGGGCGAAGTCTGCGGCGTAAAGCTTCGACACCGCGGCCAGCCCTTCCTGACGGGCTCTGAGCACGTCGCCCACAAGGATCACCGCCTGGCGGTCGATGCCGGCCGCCCGCACCTTGCCGGCAATGTCGGCCAGCATCCCCGTGATGATCTGCTCATCCGGCCAGCTGGCCTTGGCCACCACGGCTGCCGGCGTGTCGCCGCAGTAAGCGCCCTGCCTCAGAGCGGTGATCACATCCTCGATCATGCCGACCGACAGGTAGATCACCAGCGTCGCGCCGAGCTGCGCAATCTTGTGCAGCTGCTCGCGCTCGGGCACCGGCGTGCGGCCGGCCAGACGGGTGATGACGAGCGTCTGCGAAACCTCGGGCAGGGTGAGCTCCTGCTTCAGTGTTGCCGCCGCCGCGAAGGCACTGGTCACCCCGGGGACCACCTCGTAGGTGATGGCGAGCCGGTCAAGCTCCGCCATCTGCTCCTGAATCGCCCCGTAGAGAGAAGGATCGCCGGTGTGCAGGCGCACCGCCCGCTTCCCCGCGGCCACCGCGGCGGCCAGCAGTTGCGTGGTCTGCGCCAGGGTCAGCCCGGCGGAATCGTGGACCTCGGCCAGGGGTGCGTAGTTACGCACCAATTCATAATCGACCAGGCTGCCGGCGTAGACCACCGGGGGCTTCTCAGACAAAACCTGGTGCTTGT
>CAZRTZ010000086.1:0-7552 GCA_964603155.1 uncultured Geobacteraceae bacterium
GTCATCGCCTACTCCGCCGACCTCGGCCAGGGGGAGGAGCTCGACTTCATCCCCGAGAAGGCCAAGAAGACCGGCGCCAGCAAGAGCTACGTGGTCGACCTCAAGGAAGAGTTCACCCGCGACTTCGTCTTCCCGATGTTCCGCGCCAACGCCATCTACGAGGGGCGCTACTTCCTCGGCACCTCCATCGCCCGGCCGCTGATCGCCAAGGCGCAGATGGAGATCGCCGCCAAGGAAGGGGCCGATGCCGTCTCCCACGGCGCCACCGGCAAGGGGAACGACCAGGTGCGCTTCGAGATCGCCTACTACCACTACAATCCGGCGATCCGGGTCATCGCCCCGTGGCGCGACTGGACCTTCAAGAGCCGCACCGACCTGGAGAAGTACGCCAAGAAGCACGGCATCCCGGTGCCGACCAGCAAACGCTTCCCGTGGAGTTCCGACCGCAACCTGCTGCACATCTCCTTTGAGGGGGCGATTCTGGAAAACCCCTGGGCCGAGGCGCCGGAAGAGATGTACGTCCTCACCACCCGTCCCGAAGATGCCCCGGATACCCCGGAGTACGTCGAGGTCGAGTTCAAAAACGGCGACGCGGTGGCGGTCAACGGCAAGCGCCTCTCCCCGGCCAAACTGCTGGCGGAACTGAATCGCCTCGGCGGCAAGCACGGCATCGGTCGTGTCGACCTTTTGGAGAACCGCTTCGTCGGCATGAAGAGCCGCGGCGTTTACGAGACCCCGGGCGGGACGATCCTCGAGGAGGCGCACCGCGCCGTCGAGTCGATCACCATGGACCGCGAGGTCATGCACCTGCGCGACTCGCTGGTCACCCGCTACAGCGAGATGATCTACAACGGCTTCTGGTTCTCCCCCGAGCGCCGCGTGCTGCAGGCGCTGATCGACGAAAGCCAGAAGACCGTCAACGGCATGGCGCGCATCAAACTGTACAAGGGGCATGCCCGGGTGGTCGGTCGCGACTCGGCCACCGATTCCCTCTTTAACGTCGACTTCGCCACCTTCGAAAAGGACGAGGTCTACAATCAGGCCGACGCCGAAGGGTTCATCAAGCTCAACGCCCTGCGCATGCGTATCGCCGCCATCCAGCGCGAGAACCTGCAAAAAGGGAAGACCAAGGCGGTGAAGGCCGCGGCCAAGCCGGCCAAGGCCGTGGCGAAGAAAGCGGCACCCAAGAAAAAATAGGATGATGTAGGGGCGTGATTCATCACGCCCTGGGCGCCATGAATGGCACCCCTACGGAACCCCATGGCTTTCACCAAACAGCACATCAAAACCTCGGTGGTCGCCTGCATCGTTGATGCAGGCGACCGCGTGCTTCTCACCCGGCGCTGTGTCGAACCGTTCTTCGGCCAGTGGGTCATGCCGGGGGGGAAGATCGACCATGGCGAGCCGATTCTCAAGGCTCTGCACCGCGAGGTCCACGAGGAAGTCGGGCTGCTGGTGCACGTCGACGGCCTGGTCGACGTCTACGAACACGTCGGCATCGGCCCGGAGAATGATCACTACGTGATCCTTTACTACCGGGCCCACCCGCTCAGTCATGATTTGCAGCCGAACGGTGCCGAAGTCACCGAGGCCCGCTGGGTGCCGGTGCGCGATCTCGGTCGCTACGACATGACCCCAGGCACCAGGCACGTGCTGGCCCGGCTCTTCCCCGAAGAAGTGGTGGACCCCGGTCAGCCGACCGACGAACTGGCCGAGCGGGTGCGCGCCATCGGCATGCCTTAGGGGGAGGTTCATGTTCCGCATCGTCGACAAGGTCCTGACCCTCGACTATCCGCCCGGGCATCACCTGCACTGCCTGGTCAGCCAGCTCCCCAACCGGCTGGGGGAGGGTGAATCGGCGTGCCGCCTGGTCGATCCGGAGCCGAAGTGGGCGCAGGTCAGGTCGGTCCTGGAACTGGTTGCGGCCGGCGATGGCAACCTGCGCAAGCTGCATTTCCTCCTCTTCCCCGAGGCTTGCCTGCCGTTTGTGCACATTAACGAAATGCTCGAGTTTATAGGCGAGCGTTTTCGTGCCAACACGGTGACCGTCTTCGGGGTCGAGCACATCAAGTTGCGGACCTATCTGGCTCTGCTCCGCCAGTATGCCGCCGACAATGCCGAAGCACTGGCCAGTGTCGAGGAGGACATGTCCGCCGGCGACATCGAAGCGCTGCCGGTCAACTGCTGCATCACGGCGGTCAAGGAAGCCGACGGCAACCTGCGGGTTTTCCTGCAGGCCAAGAGCCATCCGTTTTTCGGCGAGGAGACCATCGACCCCTACCACGATCTGTATCGCGGCAAGGTCTTCCCGCTGTTCCGCTGTGTTCCGAGCGGCTTCAACTTCATGCCGGTGATCTGCCTGGATTATGTCTATCGCGACCTCTACCAGTCGAACATCAGCACGGTCATCGAGCGCGCCAACCAGCTGTTCGTTCAGAACCGCCAGCGCCTTGACCTGCTCTGCGTGCTGCAGTGCAACCCGAAACCGGAGCACCGGGCGTTCCGCGACGTGGTCAGCGGCTTCTACGGCGAATACCTCGCCTACACCCCGGGGGTTCGCGACACCACCACGGTGTTCTGCAACAGTTCCGGTGAAACCAGTGGCTTCGGCAACCGCGAGGACAGCAGCTTCGGGCACTCGATGGTGATTCTGCATCGCAGTCACAAGCTCGCCGCCGCGGCCACCACGGAGTTTTGCAGCGACGATTTTGCCGGCCTGCCGGTCTGCCGGCTGCGTTTCGGGGCGGAGACCCGGCTGTACTACTTCAACCTGCCGTTGTTCCACGAACTTGACCCGCGGACCACGCGCTATCCCTTGAAGATTCATGCGATCTACCGGCCGGAGGGACGGGGGTGGGCGCGCTTCAGCGAGCTGCCGCACGACCAGGGGGTAAGGGATCACGATTTTCAGGCGGTGCGCCAGCGCGACGCCGCCGAACCACTACCTAAGGAGTTGCCGCATCATGACTGAAAAACTCTGGGGGGGACGTTTCTCCCAGCCGACCGACAAGTTCGTCGAGGAGTTCACCGCCTCGATCCAGTTCGACCAACGCCTCTACCGCTACGACATCCAGGGCTCCATCGCCCACTGCCGGATGCTGGCGAAGCAGGGGATCATCGCCCAGGAGGAGGCCGATACCATCATCACCGGGCTGCGCGAAATCCTGGCCGAGATCGAGCATGGCGAGTTCGAGTTCTCCATCGCCCGCGAAGACATCCACATGAACGTCGAGGCGCGCCTGATCGAGAAGGTCGGCCCGGTCGGCGGCAAGCTGCATACCGCCCGCTCGCGCAACGACCAGGTGGCCGTGGATGAGCGCCTCTACCTGCGCGACGAGGTCGACGCCATCCGCGCCGCCCTGACCGCCCTGCAAAAAGCCCTGCTCGGGCAGGCGGAAGGGAATCTCGACGTGATCATGCCGGGTTACACTCACCTGCAGACCGCCCAGCCGATTCTCTTTTCCCACCACCTGCTGGCCTACGTGGAGATGTTCGCCCGTGACGCCGGGCGCCTTAAAGATCTGCGCGCGCGCCTCAACGTCCTCCCCCTGGGGGCCGGTGCGCTGGCGGGGACGACCTTCCCGATCGACCGCGAATGGGTGGCCAGGGAGCTCGGCTTCGACGGCGTCACCCGTAACAGCCTCGATTCGGTCTCCGACCGCGACTTCGCCATCGAATTCTGCTCCTTCGCCGCTCTCCTGATGATGCACCTGTCGCGCCTGGCCGAGGAACTGGTCCTGTGGTCGAGCGCCGACTTCGCCTTCATCGATCTTTCCGACGGCTTCTGCACCGGCTCGTCGATCATGCCGCAGAAGAAGAACCCCGACGTCCCCGAACTGGTGCGCGGCAAGACCGGGCGCGTCTACGGCAACCTGATCGCGCTGCTGACCCTGATGAAGTCGCTGCCGCTTGCCTACAACAAGGATATGCAGGAAGACAAGGAGCCGCTCTTCGATACCATCGACACGGTGCGCGGCTCCTTGAAGGTCTTTGCCGAGATGATCGCGCAGATGACCGTCAACGCCACCCGCATGCGCACGGCCGCGGCGCGCGGCTTCTCCACCGCCACCGACGTCGCCGACTACCTGGTGCGCAAGGGGCTCCCCTTCCGTCAGGCCCACGAGGTGGTCGGCAAGACCGTGCGCTACTGCATCGAGACCGGCAAGGATATCCCGGAGCTGACCCTCGATGAATTCCGCCAGTTCTCCAAGAAGATCGAAGCCGACATCTTCGCCGCCGTCACCCTGGAAGCCTCGGTCAATGCCCGCAAGGCGACCGGCGGTACGGCCCGGCTTGCCGTCGAACAGGAAATCGCCCGCGCCCGCGCGGTATTGAGCTGACCATCCACTACGGGAGGCGTCCCATGAAAAATCCGAACCCCGGACCCCGCACCTTGCGCCTGATCCTTTTGGCTCTGCTCTTTCTGGCCTTGGCCATCCTCAGCGCCTGCGGGCGCAAGGGACCGGTGCGTCCGCCGCTGGCCACCCTGCCGATGGCCCCGACCCAGTTTGTCATCGACCAGCAGGGGAACGATTTTCTCCTCTCCTGGACGATCCCGGCGAAAAACCAGGACGGCGCCGCGGCCGAGGATCTCAGCGGCTTCCGCGTCTATCGGTTGGTGTACAACGCCGTGGACGGCTGCCCGACCTGCCGCGATCCCGATCAGCTGGTCGCCGAGCTGAATCTGTTGCGCCCCGAGCCGGCCGCGCGCATCGACAAGCGCTTCTACTGGCGCGACGCCAACATCGCCGCCGGCACCGGCCATGCCTACCGGGTGGTGCCGGTGACCGTCGGTCGCCAGGAAGGGGAGAGCGCCGCGACCTTCCGCGCCTGGCAGCAGCCGCCGCCGGCCCCGACCGGTCTGGCTGCCGTGGCTGGTGATCGCCAGGTCCAGCTCAGCTGGGCACCGCCGGCCGCTATCCCCTCCGGCACCCAGCTGGTCGGCTACAACCTCTACCGGCGTACAGAGGGGGGGAGCTATCCGCCGGTCCCGCTCAACGTCGAACCGCGCCGCGAGGCGCGCCTGGTCGATCTGAGCGTCGAGGGGGGGCGGGTGCTTGCCTACCGCGTGTCCACGCTCGTGCGCAGCGGCGAACTGCTGCTGGAAAGTGCGCCTTCCGCCGAGGTTCTGGTCACCCCGCGCTGAAAAAAGCAATACGCCTTTACAACGCGGGGCTGCTGTGCTAGGTAGAAATTTCCCGCAGGGCCGCAACTTTCCGGAATTCATCCGTTAACGCATCTTTTCGCAAGGAGGAGCCTTTCATGTTCCGTGGTTCAATGGTTGCGATCGTTACGCCGTTCGACAAGCAGGGGAAATTCGATGAGGAAACCTACCGTCAGCTGATCGAGTTCCAGATCGCGAACGGTACCGACGTCATCGTGCCGTGCGGAACCACCGGCGAATCCGCCACGCTTGACTTCGATGAGCACGAGCGGGTCATCCAGGTGTGTATCGAACAGGTCAACAAGCGCGTCCCGGTGCTGGCCGGGACCGGTGCCAACAACACCGAGGAGGCGATCGAGCTCTCCCTCGAGGCCAAGGCGATGGGCGCCGACGGCCTGCTGCTGGTCTGCCCCTATTACAACAAGCCGTCCCAGGAGGGGATCTACCAGCACTACAAGAAGCTGGCCGAGACCGTGGCCCTGCCGCAGGTGCTCTACAACGTGCCGGGGCGCACCGGCGTCAACATGACTGCCGACACCACCGCGCGCCTCGCCGAGATCCCCAACATCGTCGCCATCAAGGAAGCCTCCGGGGATATGACCCAGATCGGCCAGATCCTGGCCAAGGCCGGCGACAAGATCGAAATGATCTCCGGCGACGACTTCCTCACCTACCCGATGATGGCGATTGGCGCCACCGGGGTGATTTCGGTGTCGGCCAACGCCATCCCGGCGCAGGTCAAGAAGATGGTGACGGCCACCCAGCAGGGTGACCACGCTACCGCGCGCAAGCTGCACCTCGACCTCCTGGACTTCCACAACGCCATGTTCATCGAGTCGAACCCGGTGCCGGTCAAGACCACCCTCGCCCTGATGGGCAAGCTGCAGCTCAACGTGCGCCTGCCGCTGGTGGAGATGCAGCCGGCCAATCTGGAGAAGCTGAAAGGGATTCTGCAGCGGTATCAACTTATTTAAGGCGAATCCAGAATTCAGAAGTCAGAATCCTTCGGTACTGTTTGCGAAGTGATAAAGGTTTTCTTCTGAATTCTGTATTCTGAATACTGTATTCCAAGGGTTTTTAATATGATCAAAGTTGCCGTCACCGGCGCCGCCGGGCGCATGGGTCAGCGCATCGTCTGTCTTACCCACGAAGCCGAAGGGCTGACCGTGGCTGCCGCCATCGAGCGCCCGCTGCACAAGGCGGTTGGCGAGGATGCCGGTGTGATTGCCGGCTGCGGGCGGCTCGACGTGGCGATCAGCGACAGCCTGGACCGGGCCATGCAGCACGCGGACGTGCTGATCGACTTCACTTTCCCCGAGGTGACGCTGGAAAACGCCGCCGTGTGCGCCCGCCTTGGGAAAAGCATGGTCATCGGTTCGACCGGCTTTACCCCCGAGCAGAAGATCCGGCTTGCGGAGTTCGCCAAGTCGATCCCGATCGTCGCCGCGCCGAACATGAGCGTCGGGGTCAACGTCTGCTTCAAGGTGCTCAAAGAGATTGCCAAATCCCTCGGTGCGGGCTTCGACGTCGAGATCGTCGAACTGCACCACAACAAGAAAAAGGATGCGCCGTCGGGCACGGCCGTACGCATGGGCGAGGTGGTTGCCGAGGCCCTGGGGCGTGACTACCACCAGGTGGCCAACTGCCACCGCGAGGGTTTTACCGGCGAGCGCACCAAAGAGGAGATCGGCATGCAGACCGTGCGCGGCGGCGACATCGTTGGCGAGCACACCGTCTATTTCATCGGCATGGGCGAGCGCATCGAATTGTCGCACCGCGCCATGAGCCGCGACATGTTCGCCAGGGGCGCGGTGCGCGCCGCCGCCTGGCTGTCAGCGCAGAAACCGGGATTGTATGATATGCAGGACGTATTGGGCCTGCGCTGAAACGCCGCTTTTTGGCAATCTCGGCGTTGGGCGGCGGGGCTCCTTGTGCGACGTAGCTCCGCTACGCCTCCGCGTCGCTCCTTGCCCGCCTTGACCTTGCCGAAAAATCGACTTTTCTCGGCACTCATAACCATAAATCAATCACCCTGGAGGTTCGTTCGTGGCCCGCATCAATGACAACTACCTGAAACTAAAAGCCGGCTACCTCTTCCCCGAAATCGGCCGGCGCGTGCGCGAATTCGCCGCCGCCAACCCGGCCGCCAAGGTAATCCGCCTCGGTATCGGCGATGTCACCCGCCCGCTGGCCCCGGCGGTGATCAAGGCTTTCCACGACGCCGTCGATGATCTGGCCACCACCCAGAACTTTGCCGGCTACGGCCCGGAGCAGGGTTATGACTGGCTGATCAACGCCATCATCGAGAAGAGCTACCAGCCGCTGGGCGTGTCGCTCAAGACCGAGGAGATGTTCATCTCCGACGGCTCCAAGTGCGACTGCGCCAAC
>CAZRTZ010000087.1:0-7506 GCA_964603155.1 uncultured Geobacteraceae bacterium
CCCCCCCGCCCCCTCCTCCGGGAAAAACAGCAACCGCTCACCGAGCAGATCGACGACCCCGCGAAATGCGTTTTCCTCGCCAAGCGGGAGTTGCATCAGCACCGCCCGGGCCCCGAGCCGCTCCGCCATCTGCCTGAGCACTGCACGGTAGTCGGCGCCGATGCGGTCCATCTTGTTGATCAGGCAGATGCGCGGCAGCCGGTAGCGGTTGGCCTGGCGCCATACCGACTCGCTTTGCGGCTGCACCCCCTCGACGGCGCTGAAGATCGCAACGGCGCCATCCAGGGCGCGCAGCGAGCGCTCGACCTCGATGGTGAAATCGATATGCCCGGGGGTGTCGATCAGGTTGATCCAGACGTCGCGCCAGCGACAGGTGGTGGCGGTAGCGGTGATGGTGATGCCGCGCTCCTGCTCCTGATCCATCCAGTCCATGGTGGCCTCGCCGTCATGGACCTCGCCGAGCTTATGAATCTCCCCGGTATAAAAGAGGATCCGTTCGGAAACCGTGGTCTTCCCGGCGTCGATATGCGAGATGATCCCGATATTGCGCAGGGTGGCGAGGGGGGAGGTCATTGCGGCGGAGAGGGGCGTCAGGCGGCGTAGCCCTTGCGGATCTGGTAGAGATCCTCCAGATCGAGATGGTTGAGTTCGAAATACTCCCGCTCCAGCTCTTCGACGTAGAAGCGGTCCAGCCCGCTGTTGTCGAGGAAATCCTCGCGCAGGGCCACGTCGCGCTCGGCGACGATGCGCGGCAGGAGGTTGTGCAGGTAGATCGCCTCTTTCTTGATATTGACCACCACGTCGCGGAACAGGGCGGCCGGCACATCGCCGCCGAGCAGGGCCTTGTTGTGCAGTTCCTCGGTGACCTCCTGCAGCAGGGCATCCTGCTCGGCGCGGGTGTTGTAGCGCGAATAGAAGTTGCGAATCCGGTCCTTGACATGCTGGAGCAGAAGACCGTAGAGGCGCTCTTCGCCTTCGATGGCGCCCATTTGCGCGAGCAGGTCGGCAATCGACAGACGGCTCTCCTCGATGGCCTTGAGCCCCTTGACCAGGGCCTGGATTTTCTTGCGCCCGAACTGGCCGAGATATTTGTTCTCATAAAGCGGCCGGAAGAAGATCTCCTGCCACAGGGATGGATCGAGTTCGTCGAAGGACTTCTTGTTGCCGAGCAGGCTGCGGATCTTCTCCTCGGTATGCTTGACGTTCTCCATGAACGCCAGCTCGTTGATCTGGGCGTAGGCGTTGTCGTAGCGATCGAAGTAGGTGACGATGTAGGAGAACTGCTCGAGCAGGGTCAGGTCGCCCCCCTCGTGGATCTTCTCGTCGCACAGCTTGCCGGTCTCGAGGAGGATATGTTCGAAGGTATGGTCGCGGTTTTCCGTGGCCTGACGCTTGGCATGCAGCAGGATTTTCATGTCCTCGGCGTTGATCCCCGCATCGATCTGCGCCTCGGCGAGGAAGATCCCCTCGAGCACTTGGCGCGTCTCGGCCAGGTAGTCCTGCTCGTCAAGATCGACCAGCTTGTCGTGCTTGAGCATTTCGTCGAGCGTGTAAAAGAGCGCCGACGGGATCTTGTTGCGCACCGACAGGGTTTTTAGACGGGTCAGGCGGGCATTTTCGAGCTGGTTGATGCTCCCCCTGCGGTTGCAGTCGATCAAAAGATTCTTGTACTCATCCACGATCCGCCGGTTATCGGGATGTTTGTACATCACGTCGATGCGGATGCGTTCCTGCTGGTAGCGGTCGATGCCATAGCGCTCCGCCAGCGTCTGCAGCGAGCGGAACTCCTCGTCGGGGATCGCCTTGTGGGTGAAGTACAGCTCCTTGAAGGCATCGTGGTAGCTCTTGTGTTTTTTGTGGATCAGCTTGACCAGGTAGAGAGCACTGCGGTGGCCAAGGAGGCTGTAAATCTCGTCGAGCAGTTCGGTGTCGTCCCCCAGCCCCACCGAAGTTGAGCGCTTGAGACTCTTGCCGAGCAGACGGGCAATCCCCTCCTGCTGTTCGCGCAGGGTGCCGGCCACCGATCCGGTCAGGAAGAAGAAGTAATTGTAGAGCGCGTTCCCCTCGAAGAAGAGCCGCTCGTAGCTGACGGTTCCTTCGGTCTGTCCGGTGAATTCAAGCTGGGCTTCGTCCTTGTAGAACGCTCCGTACAGGACCAGGCGGTTGCGCACATCCGGCTTGGCCAGATCGGCCAGCGGTTGGTCGACTCCGAACATGTACTCGCAGAAGGTACCGCCGTTGCCATGGTGGATGAGGTGCTGCGGAGAAAGCACCAGTTCGTTGCCGGGGGAGAAGAAACGCAGGTCGCGGCCCTTGGACTCGAAAAAATAGCGGGCATAGGCATCGCGGCCGGCCATCACCGCGAAGTATTCGATGGTATCGTCGAGATGACCGTGCAGGCGGATTTCCTGGTGCATGCGCATCCCTTAACAGACTGGAGTAGGCCGGCGGCTCAATTCCGCAACGGCACCCTCAATTGCAAACCGTCGTAAGCGAACTCGACCCCGGCCGGCAGCCCCGCGCTGTGGCGGAAGTGGTCGACTTCGTGGCTCAAGTGGGTCAGCAGCGTGCGGCGGGCGCCGATGGCCTGGGCCGCGGCCACCGCGCCGGCGATGTTCAGGTGCGAGGTGTGCGCGGTGAAGCGCAGGGCATCGATGACCAGCACCTCCAGCCCGGCAAGCAGCGCCATCGATGCGGCGGGGATGGCGCTGCAGTCGGTCAGATAGGCCAGCGGCCCGATACGGTAGCCGAGGGCCTCACCATGACCGTGCACCAGCGGAACCGGCACCACTTCGTGCCCGAACAAGGCAAACGGCCCGTGCACCGTGTGCAGCGACAGGCGCGGCCGGTAGCCCGGTTCGCTCTCGTCGACGAAGATGTAGCTGAACACCCGGCGGATGGTCTCCAGCGCCGGCGCCGAGGCATAGACCGGCAGGTTGCCGCCGCGCATGGTGAAGGTGCGCAGGTCGTCGATGCCGTGGACGTGGTCGGCATGTGTGTGGGTGAAGAGCACGGCATCGACCTGATCGATCCCCTCGCGCAGCGCCTGCTGGCGGAAATCGGTGGCGGTATCGATCAGCACCGAGCGTCCGCCCCACCTGAGCAGAGCGCTGCAGCGGGTCCGGCGGTTCTGCGGCAACGCCGAGCGGCACACCGGGCAACGGCAGCCGATCACCGGCACCCCGGTGCTGGTCCCCGAGCCGAGCACGGTGAATTCCAGCACGGCACCGCTCATACCTTGAATGCACCCACCTCCGCTTCGAGGGCCTTGGTCAGGCGATCCAGCGTCTCCACCACTTGGTCGAGCTCCGCGGTGCGGCTGGCATTGCTCTCCGCCACCTTGTGCACGCGCGCGACCCCCTCGACCACCTGCCGGCTGCGCTGGGTCAGCTCGCGGGTGGCCTCGTCGATCTTGCCGATCATGTCGCGGAACTGCTCCATCCCCTGGTTGATCTGGCGGCTCCCCTTGGTCTGCTCGCTGGTGCTTTGCTTGCCGTGCGCGGCGATGTCGCGCATCGCCTCGGCGCCACCGGCAAGATGCCGGGCACTTTGCGACTGCTGGGTGATCGCCGTGGCAATCTGCTCGAGCATCGATGCAACCTGGTTCATCGAATCGGTGACCTGCCGGCTGCCGCGCGCCTGCTCCTGGGTGGCACGGACGATGCCGTTGACCTGCTCCATCGCCTTGATGGTGCTGGTGCGGATCTGGTCGAGAGCCGTCCCGGCCGCCTGGGAACGCTTGACCTCCTGGTGAACGCGCTCGCTCCCTTCCTGCATCACCAGGACCGCTTCCTGGGTCCCCTCCTGCAGGTTGCTGATGATGGTGGCGATCTCCCGGGTGGAGACCGCGGTGCGCTCGGCCAGTTCGCGAATCTCGTCGGCGACCACGGCGAAGCCGCGGCCGTGCTCACCCGCCTGGGCGGCGATGATCGCCGCGTTCAGGGCCAGCAGACCGGTCTGGTCGGCGACTTCGTCGATGACGGTGAGGATCTTGCCGATGTTGCCCGACTGGCGGCCGAGTTCCATGATCGCCGCACTGGCCCGGTCGACCGCTTCGCGGATCGATTCGATGCCGTGGATCGTCTCGTCGACGGTCTGCTTGCCGCGCCGCGAATCCTCAGTCGCCGCATTGGCCAACTGGCTGGTCAGGTTGGCATTTTCCTCGATCTCCTTGATCGAAGCATCCATTTCAAGCATCGACGAGACCGTCACTTCCGTCGAGGAAGAGAGAATGCCCACATTTTCGGAAACCTCCTGGCTGGCCACCGACATTTCGTTGATTGAACTGGAAATCTCGTCGACGGTTACGAACAGCTTCTCCATCTGCCCGGCGATCTCCTCGATCGTCGCCCCCAGTTCCAGGCTGGCCGCTGAAATTTCCTCCACCGAGGAGACCAGAAAACTCGAGCAGTCGGCAATTCCGCCGGAGGCCTCGTCGATCCCGGCAATGGCCCGCGAGGCATCCTCCAGCGCCTGGGACTGGCGCACCGCCCCTTCCATGACCTGATGGGACGAGGCGCGGATCTTCTCGTTGGCCTGGACCAGATCGCCGATCACCGCCCGGGTACGGCTCACCAGCTCACGCTGCCGGGCGAGAAAGCGGTTGAACTCCGTGGCGAGATCCCCGATCTCATCGCGATTGCGCACCACCAGCTCAGAGGTGAGATCCCCGCTCCCTTCCGCAAGCATTTTCAGATTCTCGGCCACCTCGCGCAGCGGCTGCACGATGGCGCGGGCGATGGCAAAGGCAATGAAGATCGTCACAGCGATGATCGCGATCGCGGCAACGATCAAAAAGCGCCACAACTCCTGCTCGATGGTCGCCATGCCGGCGACCATGCCGAGCGTCACCACCAGCGGGACGACGGCAATCGCTATCATGGACAAGAGAATTTTGGTGCGGATTTTCATGCTTGACGCCTTAACTAAAAGGATAGATTCCCGCCCGTTTCATTGCGGGCGACGGAAAGAGCCGTCAGGGCGCGGCCACGAACTGCTTGTTCAGAATCTTCTGGCCGCGGGGGCCCTTGGCCAGGGCGATGAACTTGGCCAGCGCTCCTTGCGGCTGCCCACGGGTTACAAGAACCAGGGGTTTGACCAGGGGATATTTTTTCAGCTGAACATTGGCCGGCAGCGGCTCGACCCCATCCACGGCTATGACCTTGACATTATTGCTGTCGACCATGCTCAGGCTGATCGCCGAAATCGCGCCGGAGAAGAGCGAAACCTGCTGGTCCGACTGGGCCACGACCGCCGAGACCACCTCTTTGGGCGTGAGGGCGCGGCCCTTCAGGATCAGATCTTCCACGGCACTGCGCATCCCCGAACCCTTCGGCGCGGTCATGACCACGATCGGCTGATCGGGACCACCCACGGCCCGCCAGCTGACCAGGTCACCGGCGAAGACCCCCCGCAGTTGCTCGTGGCTGAGATTGGCAACCGGATTATCTTTTGCCACCACAATCGCCAGGATGTCCCAGCCCAGAAAATGCTCCACCAGCCCCTGGGCTTTCTCGGCGGCGGTCAGATGACGACCGGCTCCCGCCAGATCGACATTCCCGGCCAAAAGGGCCTTGATGCCGGGGTCGGTATTGCCGCCGTCGATCGTCATGCGCACGCCGGTCTCGGCAGAAAATGCCCGGGAAGCCTCCGGCATGAAATAGCGCTGCAGCGTGGTCGCGCCGGCATAGCGCAGGGTTTCCTCGGCCGCTGCGCTCAATGGAAAGAGCAGACAGAAGCCCGCCAGCACTCCGAACAGTCGGCAACACAGCGACATGATCCACCTCCCGGCCAACGGATTTCCCTCGGGCAGCCAAGCACAAGCATTCAGAAATCAGCAGGTTACATTAGCATTTCCCAAAAAGGCTGACAACAGGAAACCGGTGCCGGCAGTTGCGGAAATTCACCGGGACGGCTAAAATCAAAAAGATAAAAAGTGCGCTAAAAAAACCGGAAAGGACTCCCGTGGAAAGTCTGCACCATCTGGTTGGGGCGGGGGAGAAAGCCCTCTCGGCGGGGGAAACGCTGGTCGCGCTGATGCATTTCGAGGCCGCCAACCGCATACAACCACTGCCGGAAGTCCAGTCGGCGCTCGGCTACTGCCTGGCCAAGGAACGTCGCCAGTACCAAAAGGCCCTGACCCTGTGCCGCGCCGCCCTGGACGCCGATCCGGCCGAGCCCCGCCACTACTATCATTTAGGCCGCATCTACCTGTTAAGCAACAGAAGGGCCCCGGCCATTGCCGCCTTCCGTCGCGGCCTGAAACTGAAGCGCTACCAGCCGATCATCGAGGAGTTGCGGCGTCTCGGCGTTCGCAAGCCACCGGTGTTCGCCGCCCTCCCCAGAGACCATCTTCTCAATCGCTCCATGGGGGTGCTTCTGACCCGCATCGGCCTGCGCTGAGCAACAGGCAACACGACGCCCGGGAAGACCTTTCCCGGGCGTCGTCATGGCATCCTTCTTGGCGACCGTCAAAACGGACGTTTGCTCTTCCCCGACTGGTACTCCCCGGTAAAAGGCTGCATTTCAATGCGCACCTGCTCGACGAACTGACCGGTCTTCACCTTGACCGGCAGCGCCGAATTGCCGCCGAATTTGCCGTAAGGCTCACCCGGCAGCGGCATATCCCAGGCGTGGATGCGGGCGGCCAGGTAGAAGGTCCCGCCTTCCGGGAGGTAGACGGTGAAGCGCCCCTGCTCGTCGGAAAGAGTCGAGGCGTAATCGGGAAGCCGCTTCATCTCCGGGTCGGCATAAGCCATGGCGAAGCCGCCCATCACCGGTTTCCCCGCCTGATCGACCAGGACGCCGCGGATGCCCGTGGTGGTTTCCCGGTCGACCACACGGCTTTTGAAGAACATCGGCGCCTTCATCGCCACGACCGGCAGTTCGACCACCGCGTATTTGCCTGCTTCGACCCGCACCTTGATGCGCTGGTGCTCGGAATACAGATCTCCGGGCTCCAGGGGACCAGTGGAGTTACCGCTCAGGCGTTTGCGCGCCACGACGTAGTAGATCCCCGCAGGCACATTGAGCTGGTAGCTGCCGCCGGCATCGGTCGGACTGGAAATGAACTGCGAGGGACCGAGGAGGTTGGAAATGGTGTCTGGATAGATGTTGACGAAGGCCCCGGCCAGCGGGGCGCCGTTCTCGCGCATCACCACCCGGCCGCGGATTCCGGTCTGCCCCGCGCCGTCAACGTAGTCGCCGGTCCACACCCCGCTCTCGATGTCGACCGGACAGGGCGGTGGAGTGGTCTGGCAGGCCGTCAGCCCCAACGTGATCCAGACCAGACTCAACAAAATCGAAAGGATTCGTGACGTGCGCATAAGCTAAAATCCTCCTTGCCTTGGCGGCACAAGGTTTGCCGGCATCCCGGCCAATTCACGTGACAGTCTATCCTGCCCCGGTGAAAAGTCAAAAATCTCGCCGGGAAAAGGGCCGTTGCCTGATGCCGCTGAAGCGGGTAGCATGGCCTGCATGGTTTTTCCGCCACCGTCAGCGCCACCG
>CAZRTZ010000088.1:0-7456 GCA_964603155.1 uncultured Geobacteraceae bacterium
CGGTCGGCGAGTTGAAGGCCTTCTTCAGCAGGGTGTTGATCTCCCAGGTCTTGCGCTCCAGCGGATCGCTGGTCTCCTGGAAGGGGGCCCGGCTGAAGTTGTTGCCGGGGATGTAGGAGAGGAGCCGGGTTGCGGTGCGCAGGGCGGCAACCTCGTCGGCGACGGTGAGGTCGGCGACGCCGGAGCGGCCGTGGACCTTGGGGCCGCCGAGTTCTTCGGGGGTGATGTCCTCGCCGAGGACCGACTTGACCACGCCCGGGCCGGTGAGACCGAAGAAGGTGTCGTTCGGCTGGATGACGAAGCTCCCCTGGCGCGGCAGATAGGAGCCGCCGCCGGCATTGAAGCCGAACATGCACATGATCGACGGGACCACGCCGCTGATCTTGCGCAGGGCGGTGAAGGCCTCGGCATAGCCGTCCAAGCCGCCGACGCCGGCCGGGACGAAGGCGCCGGCCGAGTCGTTCATGCCGATCAGGGGGATCCCCTTCTCGCCGCACATGTAGAAGAGGCGGGCCAGCTTGTTGCCGTTGGTGGCGTCGATGGAGCCGGCGCGGACGGTGAAGTCATGGCCGTAGACGCCGACGTCGCGGCCGTTGATGTTGAGAATGGCGGTGACCAGCGAAGCCCCGTCGAGGTTCTTCCCCCAGTTCTGGTAGAGGACGTTGGGGGCCTTGCTGGAGAGGACGTTGAGGCGCTCCCAGACCGTCATGCGCTTCTTGAAGTGCTGCTTCTCGATCTGGTCGATCTTGACCGATTTGATCGGCCGCTGGATCAGGTCGTAGCCTTCCTTCATCACCTCTTCATAGGCGCCGGTTTTGCCGCGAATCTCGCCGGGAATGGTGAACTCGACCTTCTCCTGGGTGTTGAACGGGTTTTTCAACGAGGGTTTGTTCACGGTCTTGGACATCTCTTGTCATCCTTTTTAGGGCAGGAATAAAAGGCCGGGCCGTGCTCGAAGAGCAAAACGGCACGCCCGGTCGCTGATCTGGAGCTGATCGGTTTGGGAGGCTGCAAAGTCTCGTAAAATATGGTTTTATCCCGCCCGATATAGCTCAGGAGCAGGGTTGCTGTCAACGGGAAATTCATTGCAGTTAAAGGGCGATTTACTGAGAATAAACGCAGAGTGGGGGTGTCAAACCGTTTTTCACAGCCGAAGAACTTCCCCTCTGCACCGGTGAGGAAGATTTGACAGGTTATAAGGCCGATGTTAAATGATATGACAAGATGTTTACCGGATGACCCGTTGATCTAACCTGACCCCAAGGAGAGAACCATGCCGCAGGAATTCAACATGCAGGAGGCCCTTCGCCTCGCCATCCAGACCGAAAAGGATGTCATGGACTTTTACAACAAGGCCGCGAGCCTGACCAAGAACGAGCGCGGTCGCAAGGTGTTCGAGCAGCTTGCCCAAGAGGAGCGCGAGCATGCCAGTCACTTCTTCCAGGCCTATCCCGGCAAGGATCTGGGGAGCTTCGAAGAGTTTATGGCCAGGCCGGCCCGCCTTGAGCACGCCATGCTGCGCCAGCTGGAGAAGGCTCTTGACGACAAGGTCCACGAGCGCAAGGCCATGGAGATCGCCCTCAAAGAGGAGGAAGACCTGGCCAAGCACCTGCGCCTCACGGCCAGCAAGATCGTCGATCCCGGCGTTCGCGGCATGTTCGAGCGGATGGCCAAGGAGACCGAGAACCATTTCGCCATCATCGAGTCGGAATATGCCCACCTGATGGGGATGGTCCATGAAACCGATATCGATACCTTTGTCCGTGAATAAGTTGCTGGCAGCACTGTTCCTGGTCGGGGCGTCGCTGGCCGCTCCGGCCATGGCGGCGGTTTCTCCTGCCCCGGCCGGTGTGGTGCCGACGGAGGGGGCCGCCGCCTTTCAGGAGACCATCGAAGCCCGCTGCACGGTCTGTCACAGCCGCGAGCGGGTCGACGAGGCCATTCGGGCGCAGAAGGATCTGACACCGCTCCTTCAGCATATGGTCGAGCGTGGGGCGATCATCAGCGAGCGGGATCGCAAAGTTCTCGGCACCTTCTGGGGGTCGCCGCTCAAGAGCGAGGCTCCGCCAGCGGGGCGCTGAACGCATACGTTCTGTCGGTTCGATAGGAAGACCGGTCCTTGCGGCCGGTCTTTTTTTTTCGGATTTGTAACCCAAAAGCAGGTTGGTCGTGGAAAGCGGCTTTATCTCGCAAAGCCGCAAAGCACGCCAGGGAAAAACAACGGTTCCCTTTGCGCCCCAGCGTGCTTTGCGTGAAATCTTTGTGGTTATAGAGCCATTTTCTTGCCAAACAGCGACACAAAATTAGTGTTACATAATTAGTTTTTCCTGTGCTAATGATACAGGCTCAATTGCATTGTGGTTCTGTCTTGTCGGGAGGGGAAATGTCAGGGATCAAAGATTGGCCTGTGGCCGAGCGGCCGCGGGAAAAGCTGCTTCTCCACGGTTCCTCCCTGTTAAGCGAGAGCGAACTGCTCGCCCTGATCCTGCGTTCCGGTTCTGCCTCCCCCCGTATCACCGCCCTCGATCTGGCCCGGCAACTTCTTCAGCACTTCGGTTCCCTGCGTGCCCTGACCATTGCCTCCGCCGCGGAGCTGTGTGCCTTCCCCGGAGTCGGCGCAGCCAAGGCGGCGGAATTGCTGGCGCTCGGCGAGCTGGCGAGACGCCTGGCGACGACCCCTCTGCGGCCGGGCGAGCGCTTCACCACTTCCCGCGAAGTCTTCTGCCATTTTCATGAGCGGCTGCGCGACCGCCGCAAGGAGCTGTTCCTGACCTTGCTCCTCGACAGCAAGAACCGTTTGCTGCGCGAGGTGCAGGTTTCGGAGGGGAGCCTGAACGCCAGCATCGTCCACCCGCGCGAGGTCTTTGCTCCGGTGGTGCGCGAGTCGGCCGCGGCGGTGCTTTTGGTCCACAACCATCCGTCCGGCGATCCGACGCCGAGTCGGGAAGACCTTGAACTCACGGGACGCCTGCGTGAGGCCGGAGAACTCATCGGCGTGCGGGTCCTTGATCATGTGATTATCGGCAACGGCTGCTACGTAAGCCTGGCAGATCGCGGGCTGCTCGGCTGATGCTGTGAGGCGGGGGTGTTCCGCCATGAAATGCTTGCTTGACGGAGGGAGCTTATGGAGGCTCGACAATTCCAGCACGGTTTCACCCTGACCGAAGTCCTGGTTGCCCTGACCATTTTCATGATAACCAGCCTCGGCTTGCTGCCGGTGCTCCTGGGGGGGATGAAGGCCGGCACGCGCAATGCCCTTCATGGCGAGGCGCGCCGCGTCTGCAGCGAAGCCATGGCCATGCTGCAGGTTGCCGACTTTGCTGCACTGCCGGCGTTTGACGGCTTGCCCGACAATTACGGGGCGATCGTGCTGGAGCGCCGTATTGAAACCGGCACCCCGGCAACGGGCCAAACGCGCCTGACGGTGACCGCCCGCTGGGAAGCGGCGGGCCAGGCCCACCACTACCAGTTGCAGACGATCCGCAGTGCGCCATGAACGGTCAGTTTCGCCAAGGATACACCCTTGTCGAGCTGTTGGTGGCCATGGGGCTGGCGGGCGTGGTCGCCGCCATCGTTCTCCCTGCCATCCTGCTCTTCCAGGGGCGTGGTCTGGCCGAGATCAGTCGCTTCGAACTGCGCCAGCGTGCCGAACGCCTGTTGCGGTTCCTCGCCGACGATGTGCGTGAAACGGCTTTTCAGGTGGGCCCTGCTCCGATGCGTCCTTCCGGGGCTGCGCCGCTGCTGTGCCACGATTCGCTGCCGGGAAACCCGGCAGCGACCCTGCTTTCTGCAGTGCTTGCCGAAGATGGCGGCGCGGTCGCCGACGACGTGCTGACCATTGTCAAAGGGGAACCCTTCTTCCCGCCGTTGCGACTGCTGCACGAGGCGGCAACGGGGGCCACCTTACTGCGTCTGGACCGCACGCCGAACCAGTCGCCCGGTTCCTCACGCGAGATCCGTCCCGCTCCCGAGGCGATCAGCCACGTTGTTCTGGCCGGGGAACGCTATTGCTATCCGGTGGCCAGTGTCGGCCGGGAGTTGCACCTTCTGGAGGGACTTGCCGCGGCGGCAGCGGCCGGGAGCGAACTGTTCGGGCTCCGGGTCCGCTGTTTCAGACGCGAGGCGACTCCCCTTGGCGGGCGTCTGCGCAGCGACGATTTTACCAGTGACGAAATTCTCGACGATGCCGTCGACGGCCTGCAGTTCGAGTATCTGCTGGCCGACGGGCGCGTGCTCGACCAGCCGCCGGACCCCGCTGCGGTGCGCGGCATCCGGGTTTCCCTGCTGGTACGCGATCTGCGCCCGGACCCGGACTATCGCGACGCCAATACCTATCAGCTCGGCAACCGGCGCTACGGTCCTTACCACGACCGCTTCCGACGCCTGGTTGTCAGTCAGATGGTCGAGGTGAAAAACCATGCGCTCCCCTGAGCGCGGCATGGCCCTGGTGACGGTGCTCCTGCTGCTGGCGCTGCTGCTCGTGCTGGCCATGGTGCTCGGCGAACGCACTCTGCTCACCAGTCGAGATGCCGCCTGCAACGGGGCCAGGGAGCAGGCGTTGCAGGCGGCGACAGCCGCCATTGAATGGGCACGGCCGACCCTTGCGAGGACATATCCATTGACCGGTGGCTGGAGTACGTATCTGGCTGACGCCGGGGAGGGGGACCGCTATCCGTCAGTTCCGGCCCTGCATGTACCGGTCGGCGGACTCGACGTGGAGCTCTTCCTGCGCGACAACCCCGATGGCGACAACGACGCACGCCACGACAACGATCTGAAGCTTTATGTGCTGGCGCGGGCACGTACGCCGTTGGGACCGGAGGCGGTTGTGGAAAGCCTGTGCAGCTTGCATTGCGCCGCTGGCAGCGGCTACGCCCAGGCCGGGGGCGGTGCGGAGCGTGGCGGACAGGTCGCGGTGGACGGCCCTCCGGACCTTGAGAATGCCCCTGTCACCAGGTTCGGAGCGGCACCATGAGCCGCAGTTGGAAGCTGTGGATGGTCCGGTCGCTGCTGCCGGTGGTGCTGGGCCTGGCGGCCGGGGCGTTCCTGCCGGTTTTAGCCATCGAGCGGACCTTCCCGGCTGGTTCCCTGGTGATACCGGTCGACGCCTGCTGGCAGCCGGAACAAGAGCAGCCCGCCTGGCCGGGGTGTGCCGCAGGAGGGAGCCGTGCCGCCATTGCCGAAGCCTACGGAGCGGCCTATCTCCTGCAGCGTGCGGGGATTCCGGTCTACCGGGCCGGTTTCGCCGAGGCGGACGGCGTGTCCTTTGCCATTCATGGCCAGGGGACTCCCCCGGCGATGGGGTTTCCCGGAGGGGAGGCGCTGTTGCCACCGCCTCGCGATACCCGGGAAGGGCACTTGCCCGAAAGTCTGATCGAGTACCGCGGGGAGCCTTTTCTTCTGGACCGCCGCGATCTCACCCCTGAGGCGTTCGCCCTGCTGGACAGCCTCTCCAGGGTCCGGCGCCACCAGGTGCTGGTGCCGTTTGTTGCCCCGGTGGCCAGACTGCTGACCGGGCTGCCCAGCCGGTTGGTTGTCGAAGGTGCGGCGCTCCCCCGGATTCGGGACCTTCTGGCGCTCGCGGGGATGAGCGGCAACGTTGGGCTGAATGTAGTTGCGGAGGGCGCTGCAAATGAAGCCGGTGCCAGATTGGCCTGTGCCGCCGACTCGCCTCCTGCGGCTCCCCAGGAGGGGTCATGCGGTCTGGAGGCGATTTTCTCCGCCCTTGCGGCCGTACCGACCACGACTGCCGCCACAGAAGCCGTGCAGGTTGCTCCGCTCATAACGGCCGGGACCCTGTATCTTGGCAGCGGCAGTTTCCCCGGACGTGACGGCCACCTGCGGGCCTTTCCCCTCGGCGGACCCGGGCGCCCCGCGCTGTGGGATGCGGCGGACGGCCTGCAAGGGTCCCTGCCCGCCCCGCCGCCGTGTTCGGGAGAGGACCTGCAGCCACCCTTCAGCAAGGGAGCCGGTGGCCGGTTGCTCTTCACCAATGCCGGCGCAGAGCAGAACTACCGCCTGCTGCGCTTCGACGCCTGCGCCTCCGCAACCCTGGCCTCGCCTCTGGGCAGCACAGGCGGTGAAGATGCGACGGCGTTGATCGACACCGTGCGCGCAGCGCGCCTGGGCGCCATCACCCGTTCCACACCGGCGGTGGTCGGTGCCAGTCCTTTCGTCGCCGGGGGGCTACAGCGTGACCGGGTCCTCTATGTTGGCAGCGACGCCGGGCTGTTGCACGCGATTCTGGTCGGCAGTGCCACCGCTCCGGCGGGAGATGGCCGCGAACTGTGGGGTTATGTGCCGGGAGGGATCCTTCCGGTGCTGCGGCACCAGCCGTGGGGGGATGCGACCGCCTTCGCGGCGGTCCGGGTGGATGGCTCCCCGGCGGTCAGCGACCAGTTTGCCGACTTTGACGGCGATGGACGCCGCGAATGGCGCACGGTTCTGGTTGGCACGGCCAGTGCGGATGGCCTTGCCGGCGTGATCTTCGCGCTGGATGTGAGCGATCCCTACCAGCCGCAGGTCCTCTGGGAAAAGAGCCTGGCCGGGCTCGGCTCCTGCCGCGGGGTGGCCCTGACGGTTCCGGGGAGCGATGGCAGGCGTGCGCCGCGCCTCTTCCTGACCGGGGCCCCGCAACTGCGTCGGGATGCCGGCGGGAACGTTGCCCCCTATGCCGGTCGGTTCGGAGTGCTGGCCGCCGCCCTCGATCTCACCGATGGCACCGTGCTCTGGGACTTTTTCGCTGCCTACGAGGGAGCGGCAGCCAATCTTAACACCGCGCCGGCGCCGCCGGCCCTGATGCATGCCGACGGCAGGGTGCAAGGGGTGCTGTTCGGCGATCTGGCCGGGAGACTGTGGGCTCTCGATCCTGCGAGCGGCCGCCCACTCGGAGGCGGCCCGGTGCTGCAGTTGCCGGGAGGGAGCGACACGCCGATTGCCGGCGGCGTGGCGGTGTCCGGGCGCACGGTGCTGTTCGCCAGCGGTGCTGCCGAGCACGTCGATCCGGTACTCCCTCAGGCGCTTTATGCCGTCGAGGTGCAGCCCGGAGTGGCGCGGCCGCTTTGGTCCCTGCCGCTGGCTGCCGGCGAGCAGCCGAAGGGCATGCCGCTGATCGATCGCTCCGGACGAATCTACGTCGCCGTTGCGACTCGTCAGGCCGACGGCGGTCGGTTGCTGGCGATGACTGCTGCCGGGGCCGTGGTCGGCTCAGCCCTCAAACTGGGATTGGTTTCCGTAGCCGTCTTGTCCATGAACTTCTCCCTGGGCGCCGTAGGCAACGCCTTCGCCATGGCCTTCCTCATCATCCTCCTATCCTCCCTATATCCCATGATTAAGGCGGGGAGGCTGGTCACGCCTTCCTTGGAGAGGGTTTGGAAGATGCCGACTAGGCCGAAGGGGAACGAGTGGGAGATACCGTTACCCCTCACCTGCGAGCCGGGGGAGGCCCTGGGAATCC
>CAZRTZ010000089.1:0-7378 GCA_964603155.1 uncultured Geobacteraceae bacterium
GTGGAGAGCGGCAGGGTCGGCGAGCTGAAGGTGAGGTAGAGGACCGGCTGGTCGGCCGGGTTGACCTTCTGGAACGACGGCGGCGCCGGCATGTCATCCGGCAACTGGCGCTGGGCGCGGGAGATGGCGGCCTGCACATCCTGGGCGGCGGCATCGATATCGCGCTCGAGGACGAACTTGATGGTGATCCGGGTGCTGCCCACGTTGTTGCTCGAGGTCATCACGTCGATGCCGGGGATGGTCGAGAACTCGCGCTCCAGCGGCAGGGCCACGGCCGAGGCCATGGTGTCAGGGTTGGCCCCCGGCAGGCTGGCCGAGACCTGGATGGTCGGGTAGTCGACGCTGGGGAGGTCGTTGACCGGCAACTTCTGGTAGGCGATGGCCCCGAAGAGCATGATCGCCAGCATGACCAGGCTGGTCATGACCGGGCGGCGGATAAAGGGCTCGGCGATGTTCATATGTGAACCGGGGGCTCGGGTTTCGGGGTCCGGGGCGCGAGGTTAATCATTTGTTGGCGGCACTGGGCTGGTTCGGAGGCGGGGTCGCGGCAGCTTTTTCCGCATTCTTGATGTCCAGCTTGGCATCGGGATACAGGCGCATCTGCCCGTCGACGACCACGGTTTCACCGGGTTTGACTCC
Organism: uncultured Geobacteraceae bacterium; assembly: GCA_964603155.1. GTDB lineage: Bacteria > Desulfobacterota > Desulfuromonadia > Desulfuromonadales > BM103 > VAUL01. The sequence goes on from CAZRTZ010000089.1 coordinate 640, forward strand.
GTCGCTGATGACGGTGACGTCCTCGAAGGCAATGCCGGTCCTGACCGGACGCAATTCGGCAGTCCCCTCGGCCCTGGCCACGTAGACGTAGGTGCCTTTCTGGCCGGTCTGCACCGCAGCGGTGGGAACCACCGTGGCGTTGTCGAAGGAGGCCAGGGTGATGACGGCGGTGACGAACTGGCCCGGCCACAGGCGCCGGCCGGTGTTCTTGAAGCTCCCCTTGAGACGGATGGTCCCGGTTTTGGTGTCGACGGCGTTGTCAATGAAGCTCAGTTCGCCGGTTTCAGGATTTTGCTCCTCGCCGGGGAGGATGGCCGCAACGGCCAGGGTGCCGCCCTTGGCGACGCTGCGCACGCGGGCGAGTTCCTTTTCGGGGATGGTGAAGCTGACGTCGATCGGCTCGACCTGGTGGATGATGACCAGCGGTTGGCTGCCGTTGGCACTGACCAGGTCACCGGCATGGGCCATCAGGCTGCCGGTGCGACCGGTCAGCGGAGCGCTGATGCGCGACCAGGCGAGCTGCAGCTTCGCCTCCTCGACGCTGGCGCGGTCGGCGGCGACGGCGGCCTCGAGGGAATCGGCCTCGGCCTTGATCAGGTCGTAGTCCTGGCGGGAGGTCAGCCCCTCGCCGGTCAATGTCAGGTAACGCTTTTCCTTGTCACGGGCGGTAACGGCCAGGGCCTGGTTCTTTTGCAGGCGCGCCTCGGCCTGGCGCAGGGCGATCTGGAAGGGAGCCTGGTCGATGGTGAAGAGCGCAGCCCCTTTGGTCACGTCCTGCCCCTCCTGGAAGTGCACCGCGGTGAGCTGCCCGGTGACGCGGGAGCGCACCTCCACGGTGGAGCGTGCCTCCACGGTGCCGACCGCCCTGACCTGGAGCGGGACGGTCCGGGTCGTTGCCTGGCCGACCTTGACCGGCACCGGCGGTTTGGGCGGAGGCCCCTTGGGCTGCTCCTTGCCGCAGGCGACCAGGAGGAGTAGAGCGAGAAGCGCGAGCGGGGCAAAGCCCATCCGCCGGCAGGGGAGAAGGGAAGGCATCGACAATTACTCCTGCTTGTTTTTGGGGGACATCGCCACCGGCGGCACCGGCAGCCCGGGGAAGCTCTCCTCGCCGAGAATCCCCATGGCCAGGGCCAGATCGGTCATGGCCACCAGGTAGTCGCGGCGGGCCAGGGCGAGGCTGCTGCGGGATTGACGGAGGTTGACTTCGGCGTCGTCGACTTCCAGGCGGATCTTGACCCCGTATTCGAAGCCTTTTTCCGAGAGTCTGACCAGCTTCTCGGCCTGGGTGACGGTCCCCTCGAGGGCACGTACCAGCTCGCTGGCAACCCGGACCCGATCGAGCGCTTCGCGAATTTCCAGGCCGATGCTGTCGAGCAGCTGCCGCTCGTCGATGCGCAGCGCCTCGACCTCGCTCCTGGCCTGCTGTACCTTGCCGCTGCTTCTCAGCCCGTCGAAGATCGGCCAGCTGAGCTTGAGGCCGACATCCCACTTTTCGCCGTAGAGATCGGTGTTGTCCCCCTCGAGATCCTTCCAGCCATAGTTCCCGGCCAGGTCGAGGCGCGGCTTGTCGCCGGCGCGGGCGATGGTGACCAGTTCCTCGGCGATACCGATACGGTATTTTAAGTCGAGCAGTTCAGGGCGGCGGGTGCGGGCGGTGGCCATCGCCGACTCGAAGCCCGGAGGCTCGGCCAGGGTGACGTTCAGTTCGCCGACGGCATCGACCGGCTGGTCGATGCCGAGAATCAGCCGGAGGCGGTCACGCCGGGTGCGCACCAGGTTGTCGGTACGCACCACCTCGGGGCGGGCGTTGGTTTCCGCCACTTCGGCGACCAGCACGTCGTAGTCGGTGGCCAGGCCGACGGTGTTGCGCTTGCGGGCTTCATCGAGGCGCCGGCGCTTGAGTTCCAGCGTCTGGGTGAAGACGCCGTTGAGCTCGCGGGCGAAAAGGATGTCGAAAAAAGTGGCTGCGGTATCGCGCAGGGCATTCTGGCGACTGGCGCGCAGCCGTTCGTCTGCAGTCTGCATCCCCAGGCTGGCGGCGCGAATCGCCGCACGCACCTGCCCCCAGGTGAAGAGCGCCTGATCGAGCTGCAGCGAAGTCTCGCTGCGGTCATATTCGGGGAGGCCGAGAGCTTCGTCCTTTTCCCGGGCATAGTTGCCCTTGATCGTGAAGCGGGGGAGGGCGGCGGCCCGCTCGGCCACGTAAAAACCTTCGGCCTGGTTACGGAATTCCATGGCCCTGGCAATTGAGCGGTTGCGTTCGTTGGCGATGCCGAGGGCCTGGTCGAGGGTCAGGGGCCGATCGGCGGCGGCGATGGCGGTGCCGGCCAGAAGCAGCAGGGCCGGCAGGCCGGCGAGGTAGCGAAATGTAGGCATGAATATCCCTGGTGAGCGTAATGGCCCGGAGGTCAGGTGAGGCACAATCATAATCTTCCCGGTAGCAGAAGTAAAACCCCCAAGATGTCGGGCAAGGCAGGTGGCGAAAGGGACTGGACACGGGACGCGCCCTTGCCTATCCTGCGGAATCGATCGTTTCCGCACGGGAGGACCTGACACGATGTTCAACGCGCAAGGCGACCTTGGCGCCGCCATGTTCAAAACCTGGAGCGAGGAGGAGCGGCGCGCCGAAATCGGCAAGCTGGTCAAGGGCTACCGCAACGGCCTGCCGCTGGGGATTCTCTGCAAGATGGCGGAAACCATTGCCGGCAGCCAGGAGAAGGCCCGCGAGCACCTGCACCACTTTCTGTCGCCCAAGGAACGCAAGAAGGCGATTGCCAAAGAGAGTGGCGGCATGAAGCTGATTGCCGAGGAATATCTGGCCTGACAGCTGGTCAGCCGTCGAGCCGGCAGCTCTGGCGCAGCGCCTCGTACAATACGATCCCGGCGGCGGTGGAGAGGTTGAGGCTGCGCACCACCGGGCTGAAGATCGGGATGCGAATGGTGTGCTCCGGGTTGGCGGCCAGCAGCTCTTCGGGGAGCCCGCTGGTCTCCTTGCCGAAGATCAGAAAGTCGCCGGGCCGAAATTCCGCCTGCGTGTAGGTTTTCGTCGCCTTTTTCGATGTGTACCAGAAGCGCCCGCCCGCAAACTCCTCCTGCAGCGTAGCCAGATCCGGCCAGAGCCGCACGTCCACCGCCTCCCAGTAATCGAGTCCCGCCCGTTTCAGCTGCCGGTCGTCGATGGAAAAGCCAAGCTTCCCCACCAGGTGCAGAACCGTGCCGGTCGCCCCGCACAGCCGGGCGATGTTGCCGGTATTGGGCGGGATCTCCGGTTCGATGAGGACGATATGAAAGGGTGGGTGAGTCATGGTCGGAAAATTCTTTTGGAGGCTGGAGGCTAGCCCCTGGCCCCCGATTCAATGCCGCCAGCGCCGGTGCACCCAGAACCACTGGCTCGGATCGCGGCGAATGGCGTCCTCGATGGTGCGGGTCAGCAGGGCTGTCGCCTCGGTCACCGATTCCGGAGAAGTTTTCTCCTCCAGTTGAATGACCGGACCGATATCCAGATGGTAGCGATCATCGGGGAGCCACCAGCAGTAGGCCGGGATGATAGGTACCCGATATTTCATGGCCAACTCGGCGATGATTGGCGTTGTCCAGGCGGGACGCCCGAAGAACGGCACCTGTACGGCCTCGGAGCGGTGAATGTGCTGATCCATCAGGATGCCGACCAGATGGTTCTGCTGCAGGGACTTGAGGATCCGCCGCGCACCCTTGCGGCTGTTGATGATGTAGCCCCCGGCCGCTTCGCGCATGCGCAGGAAGTAGCTGTCGGTCAGCGGGTTGCGCATCGGCTTGGCAACGACACCGATCGGGTAGCCAAGCTTGGAGAAGATGAAGTTGCCGGCCTCCCAGAAGCCGACATGCCCGGTCAACAGGATGCAGCCGCGTCCTTCAGCCAGGGCTTGTTTAACGTGCTCTTCGCCGGTGACGACGAAGTCTCGGCCGATTTCCGCACTGCTTTTCGAAAGATCGAGTCGCAGCATCTCGACAAACCCGCCGCCGAGATGGGAAAACATCTGCCGGAGGATGGCGTCGCGCTCCGCAGCAGTCAACTCCGGGTAGGCGTGCCAGAGATTTTCGCGGGCGATCCCCACCCGCCGCGGCAGCAGCCAGCGTCCCAGCGTGCCGAGGCCGCGGCCGAAGGCCAGGGCGGTGCGGCGCGGGAGAGCTCGCACCAATTTGGCGAGCAGGATGAAGGGGAGGTATTCGAGCCAGTTGCGCATGAGTTGTTGAGTGGTTGAGTCGTTAATTGGTTGAGTTGTTAAGAGGCGGAGCAACCGGGAATTAGTAGCACGGACTCCGCCTTTCAGGCAAAGCAAATGGGGACAGAACTCAACTCTGTCCCCATTGCGCAACTGTTGGGCAGGCTGCTCTGCTGGCTACGACTCAACCACTCAACGAATTTGACCACTCAACCATATCAGCCTTGGCTGATACGCAGTGCCTGATCCAGGTCGGCGATAATATCCTCCACGTCCTCGATCCCCACCGAAACGCGGATGAAATCCGGGCTGACCCCGGCTTTCACCTGCTCCTCGTCCGACAACTGCTGATGGGTGGTGGTGGCCGGGTGGATCACCAGAGTCTTGGCGTCGCCAATGTTGGCCAGGTGGCTGCACAACTTCACGCCGTCGATGAACTTCGCGCCCGCCGGGCGTCCCCCCTTGATACCGAAACCGAGGATCGCTCCCTGACCAGCGGGGAGGTATTTTTTGGCGCGGTCGTGGTCCGGGTGGCTCTCCAGCCCCGGATAGTTGACCCAGCTCACGCACGGGTGCCCCTCGAGGAACCTGGCCACCGCCAGGGCGTTGCTGCAGTGGCGCGGCATGCGCACGTGAAGCGTCTCAAGCCCCTGCAGGAAGAGGAAGGCGTTGAAGGGGGAGAGGCAGGCGCCCATGTCGCGCAGCAGGGTGACGCGCATCTTGAGGATGTAGGCGAGCGCGCCGAGGGCCTGGTGGTAGACCAGGCCGTGGTAGCTCGGGTCCGGGGTGGTGTACTCGGGGAAGCGGCCGCTCGACCAGTCGAACTTGCCGCCGTCGACCACCGCCCCGCCGATCGAAGTCCCATGGCCGCCGATGAATTTGGTCAGCGAATAGCAGACAATGTCGGCGCCGTGCTCAAGGGGGCGGAAGAGGGCCGGGGTGGCCACGGTGTTGTCGACGATCACTGGCAGGCCGTGGTCGTGGGCGATGCGGGCGATGGCGGCGAAGTCGTCGACGTTGTTTTTCGGGTTGCCGATCGACTCCATGAACACCGCCTTGGTGTTCTCGTCGATGGCCCGGGCCACGTTGGCCGGATTCGAGGTGTCGACGAATCTGGTCTTGATGCCGAAGCGCGGCATGGTGTGGTTGAAGAGGTTGTAGGTGCCGCCGTACAGATACTGGGTGGAGACGATGTTGTCGCCGCAGCGCGCCAGGTTGAAGATGGCCGCGTTGATCGCCGCCGTCCCCGAGGAAAAGGCCAGGGCGCCGACGCCGCCGTCCATCTCGGCCAGACGCTTCTCCAGCACGTCGGTCGTCGGGTTCATGATGCGCGTGTAGATGTTCCCCATCTCTTCCAGGGCAAAGAGCTTCGCGGCGTGTTCGCTGGAGTTAAAGACATAGGAACTGGTCTGGTAGATCGGTACTGCGCGGGAGTTGGTCGCGCAGTCAGGGGTGTGGCCGGCGTGCAGGGCCTTGGTGCCGAGGCGGTAGCTGGACGGGTCGGACATGGTGGTCTCCTTGTTTGGATATGATGGCAAAATTGTTTAGTCGCAGAGTCAAGAATCATCGATTCGGATAGCACGGTTTGTCCGAATCGTCAATGTGTGAGTCTACCATGCCATCGCGCCGGCGCATGTTTTTTTTCTGGTTGCATTCTGCCGGTGCGTTTGCTATATAGAGCGTCCATTGCCGAAGTGGTGGAATTGGTAGACACGCTAGGTTCAGGGTCTAGTGGCCGTAGGGCCGTAGGAGTTCGAGTCTCCTCTTCGGCACCAAGAAGCGAAAAAGGGCTGTAACCTCAACAGGTTACAGCCCTTCGCTTTTCCAGGGTGCGGATAGGGTGCGGATGGGTGCGCCGCTTTTAGCCCGTATTGAGCGTTGGTTTTCCCCCGCTGCGGGCACCGTTGCCGTCGGAATCCTTCACCGCCTTCTTGCTCGAATTGCGATCAGACTTCTTGTTGCGCTCGTTCGGGCGTACAACCGCCTCCGCTTTCTCTTCTGTCGCCTTAAGCAGTTTATCCTGGCAATTTTTGAGTTCGCCAAAAAGTTCTTCGTTACGCTTCTCAAGTTTGGTGTTGTGTGACTTGATTTCCTCGTTCAAAGCGACGAGACCGGCAACTTTTTGCTCCTCGATCTTGTGTGCAAGCATGGCATTATTGGCAGCCTTCTCCGCCTTCGCGAGATCGCTTTCAAGAGAATTTTCTTTATCACGAGCTGCATTGAGCGCCTCCCGCAATTTACTGTTCTCCTCCTTGGTCTCCATCAGTTCCTTCCGTTTCTCGGCAAGCTCAGACCTCAAGGTATTTAGCTGCTGATCCTTGTCCTCCAAAAGGCTGTTGTAACTGGCCGCCCTCCCGTTGGCTTCCGCAAGAGCATTTTCCGCGGTCTGGCGCTTGACCGTCTCATTGTCGGCTAGGGTGCGCAACCCTTGGACTTCTTGCTTGAGGGTCTGAAGTTCGGCCAGAACCTTTTCGTGTTCCTCCTGACCTGCTACCCGAAAATTGAGCCATTGGGACCATTAGTTTTTCGGCTACAAT
>CAZRTZ010000090.1:0-7348 GCA_964603155.1 uncultured Geobacteraceae bacterium
CCTACCACATCGCCGTGCTCAAGGGGACCGACGTCGACCAGCCGCGCAACCTGGCGAAGAGCGTGACCGTCGAGTAGCCTTCATCCACGGCGTCTTAACGGGGAAGGGCCACCCTGTTTGCCGGGTGGCCCTTCCCTTTTGTTCCGGGGGGTGGCGTCAGTCGCCGCCGCTTCCCCCGGTCGCCTTCACCAGCGCCTTCAATTCCTCCAGCATCGCCCTGATCACCGCATACCCCTGCGCCCAGAATTCCGGATCGTCAAGGCTGATTCCCAGCGGGCGCAGCAGCCCCGCCGGTGACGCCGAGCCGCCGGCACGCAGCAGGTCGAGATAGCGCGGGGCGAAAGCCGCGCCCTCCTCCTGGTAGCGGCGGTAAAGGGCCAGTACCAGCAATTCCCCGAACACGTAGGAGAAACAGTAGAAGCGGCTGTGCACGAAGTGGCTGATGTAGCTCCACCCCCAGCGGTAGGCCGGGATCATCGTGACCTCGGTGCCGAACAGACGGGCATTTTCCTCCAGCCACAAGGCGCACAGGTCGTCGCTGCCAAGCAGTTCCCGGTCTCGCCGGGCATGGGCTTTCTGTTCGAAGCGCGTGAGCATCGCCTGGCGGAAGGTCGTGGCGATAATCTCCTCCAGCTTGGCACACAGCAGGCTGATGCGCAGCTGCGGGTCCGCTTCGCTGGCCAGCAGGCGCCGGGTGACCAGCAGCTCGCCGAAGACGCTGGCGGTTTCGGCCAGGGGGAGCGACGGATGGTAGTTGAGCAGGGGCTGGCCGCCGGCCAGCACGTAGTGAGCGGCATGACCGAGTTCGTGAGCCAGGGTGGTGACGTCGCGCAGCGTCCCGGTGTAATTGAGCAACACGAAGGGGTCGGCGCCGGGATAGAGGCCCATGCAGAAGGCGCCGCCGCTTTTCCCCTGGCGCGGGGCCACGTCCAGACGGCCGCGCCCGGCCAGCGGCCGCACGGCGTCGGCCAGTTCCGGGTGGAAGGCGGCGAAAGCCTCGTCCACCAGCGCCAGGGCTTCGGCGAACGGGAAGTGTCGCGGCGTTTCGGTCAGCGGCGCATAGAGGTCGGTGTTCTTCAGCTGCGCATAGCCGAGCAAGGTGCGTTTCAGGGCGAAGTATTCCTGGGCCAGGGGGTAATGCGCCTCGCTGACCGCCAGCAGGTTTTCGACCAGTTCCGGAGACGTCTCGCTGCTCAGGCAGGTCGGTGTCATGCGGTCGGGGTAGCCGCGCAGTTCGACCTCCTTGCCATGGTCGAGGAGCAGGTTGTTGAAGCATGAGGTCAACACCAGGGCCTGCTCACCGTGATCGGTTAGATAGGTGGCGAACGCCGCTTCGCGCACGTCGCGCTGTGGATGGTAAAGCAGGGCGAGCAACTCCTCCCCGGTCACTTCGCGGGGTGCGGCTTCTCCCGGCAGGTGGAAGCGGTGGCGCAGACTGGCGCAGAGCTCGTCGTAGAGCTGCACGAACGCCTCCCTGCCGGTCAAATCCTTGCGCTTGAGCGCCTGCTCGACCTCCTCGCTCAGCGTATAGGGTGCGTGAACGCGCAGGTTGTCGAGGAAATGACCGTAGGCAGCCAGTTGCCGATCCGAGCGCAGCTCCGCGAAGCGGACTGCAGGCAGGCGCAGCAGTTCGAGTTCGACAAAGAGGGTCGCCTCGCTGACCTGCTGCCAGCTTTCGCGCACCTCCGCCAGCAGGCGCAGATGCGAAGGGTCGCTGCCGTCGCTGCAAAAGAGCAGCTGTGCGTACAGATAGGGGCGCAGGGCCAGCAGTTGCAGCGCCGAATAGTCCTGAAGAGCGGAGCGCAAGGCAGCGGCGGACAGCTGGCCGTCGGCCAGTCGACCATGCCAGGCCGCGCGGAAGCGGGCTGCTGCAGACGCTGCCGCGGCGAGGTCGTGACGCAACTGCGCAGCGTCGGCGGCCGGATAGAGGAGAGAGAGATCCCAGCAGGGGGCGGCAGATTCGGTCATGGGGGCACCTGGTCAGTGGCAATCAGCCGGCAGGATAACACAGCCCCGTAGAGGCGTTTCTTGAAAAAATCCGCTATTAGCGGTACAAGTGAAAAACTATTCTGATGGCAGTCACTTCCCCGGAGTTCCCATGATCAAAATCGCCCCTTCGATTCTTTCCGCCGACTTCGCCCGCCTGGGCGAGGAAGTGCAGGCCGTGGCCAAGGCCGGTGCCGACTATATTCACATCGATGTCATGGACGGTCACTTCGTCCCCAACCTGACCATCGGGCCCCTGGTCGTGGCGGCCGTGCGCAAGGTCACGCCCCTCCCCCTCGATGTGCACCTGATGATCGAGCATCCCGACCGCTACATCCCCGACTTTGCCAGGGCCGGCGCCGACATCATCACCGTGCATCAGGAGGCGGTGCCGCACCTGCATCGCACCGTGCAGCTGATCAAGGGCCTCGGCAAGAAGGCCGGCGTCTCCGTCAACCCGGCCACGCCGACGACTGTGCTCGACATCATCCTGGAGGATCTCGACCTGGTGCTGGTGATGACGGTCAACCCCGGTTTCGGCGGCCAGGAGTTCATCGCCAGCGGCCTTGACAAGATCGCCGCCCTGCGCCGTGAGATCGACCGGCGCGGTCTTAAGGTCGAACTTGAGGTCGATGGCGGGGTCAAGGCCGACAATATCGCGCGGATTGCCGCCGCCGGAGCCGAAGTCTTCGTCGCCGGCAGCGCGGTGTTCGGAGCTGGCGACTACACCGCGACCATCGCCGGGTTGCGTCGCCAGGCCGGCACCGCCCATCCCTGAGCATCGTGCGCGGCCTGTCTCCCACCGCTGCTGTCGTGCAGCGGCACCGGTTCCGCTAGATGCTTGATCGCGTCTGGCTGAGCAGCCGGCTGCGGCATTTCCCGCAGCAGACCATTGCGGCGGACGGTTTGCGCCCGGCGGCCGTGCTGGTGCCGCTTCTGGTCCGCAACGGCGAGGATTGCCTGCTTTTTACCCGGCGCACCGAGCACCTTCCCCATCATGGCGGGGAAATCTCCTTTCCGGGGGGCGCCCGCCATGCCGAAGATCCCGATCTGGCCAGCACCGCCCGGCGCGAGACCGAGGAGGAGCTCGGCATCCGTGCCGATCTCATCGAGCTGCACGGCCGCCTGGATGATTTCTGGTCGATTCACGGCTACCACGTGGTGCCGTTCGTCGGCACCATCCCCCATCCGTATTCCTATCGCGTGGCCGACTTCGAGATTGCGGAAGTGATCGAGGCGCCCCTCGACCACTTCCGCCGGCCCGGTGTCCATCACGTCGAAGACTGGAGCCACCGCGGCCGGGTCCATCCGGTCGATTTCTACCGCTACGGCGAGCACGTCATCTGGGGGCTGACCGCGGCGATCCTGCGCCAGTTCCTGGCCGTGACCGAGCCTGCCGGGCGGGAGGGGCAGCCGTGACCGCCGCCGAACGCCGCCGGCAACTGCTTGAGCGCCTGCAACACGGGCCGGTGATCGTCGGTGACGGCGGCATGGGGACCCAGCTGCACCACCGGGGCGCCCCGCCCGATGCGGTCTTCGAATATCTCAACCTGATCGATCCGGCCCTGGTCGGGAGAGTGCATGCGGACTACGCGGCGGCCGGGGCCGAACTGCTGGAGACCAACACCTTCGGGGCCAACGCCCTGCGCCTGGGGTCGTTCGGCCTGGCCCACAAAGTCAGCGCCATCAATCTGGCCGGGGCCAGGCTGGCACGGGCCGCGGCCGGTGAAGCGCGCTTCGTGGCCGGCTCGGTCGGCCCCCTGCTCCCTCCGCGCGGCCAGGAGCAGGAACTCCCCGCCGCAGAGCGGATGGCCGTCCTGCGCGAGCAGATGCGCGCGCTGGCCGAAGGGGGGGTCGACTGCTTCCTGCTGGAGACCTTCCCGGGGGTCGCCGACTTGCTGCTGGCTCTGGAGGTTGCTCGTGAGCTCGACCTGCCGGCCATCGCCCAGCTGGCTTTCGTCGAGGGCGGGTTCACCGCCGATGGCCTCACGGTCGAAGAGGCGGCCCGCCGCCTGGAGAGCGGCCGGCCGGCCGCCATCGGCGCCAATTGCGGTGCCGGACCGCGCGAGCTGCTGGCAGTGCTGCGCCGCCTGGCCGGTGCCACCTCCCGGCCGCTTTCGGCCTTTCCCAACTCCGGTTTTCCGGAGCGGGTCGACGGTCGCATCCTGTACCTGGCGACCCCCGGCTACGTTGCGGCCCTCGCTCTCGAGATGGCCGCCGCCGGCGCCGGCCTGATCGGCGGTTGCTGCGGGACCGGCCCGGAGCATGTGCAGGCCCTGGCGAGCGCCCTGCACGAGCGTCGTCCCGGCCGGCGCACATCGTCTCCGGTCAGCGTGGGCGAGCCCGCAGCGGTCGCCCCGGCGGTGGCGTCGGGCCGCTCGTTTCTCGAGCCCTGGGGGCGGCGCCCGGTCGTCACCGTTGAACTCGATGTGCCCAAGGGGCTCGAGATTGCGACCACTCTGGAGCGGGCCAAAGCCCTGGCCGCCGCCGGGGTCGATGCCTTCAATCTCGCCGAAAATCCTCTGGCGCGCATCCGCATGGGAAATCTCGCCCTGGCCAGCCGGATTCAGGCGGAGACCGGGGTGGACGTCATCGTGCATGTCACCGGACGGGATCGCAATCTCCTCGGCCTGCATTCCGAGTTGATGGGAGCGCATCTGCTCGGTATCCGCAACGTGCTGGCGGTGACCGGGGATCCCGTCGCCACCGGGAAGGAAGCGGGGGCGAGCAACGTCTTCGACCTCAATTCGGTCGGGCTGCTTTCCCTCCTCGACGCCCTCAACCATGGACGCAACCTGTTCGGCGCCGATCTGGGCGGAACGACGAATTTCCTGGCCGGCTGTGCCTTCAATCCCAACGTGGCCGACCTGACCGGGCAGTTGCACAAGCTGGAGAAGAAGCTGGCGGCGGGTGCCCGCTTTGTCCAGACCCAGCCGGTGTTCGACCCGCAGCGTCTCGAGCGCCTGGTGAGGGCGATCCGCCCCCTCGCGGTCCCGGTTCTGCTCGGGCTGATGCCGCTGGTCGGTGAGCGCAACGCCGAGTTCCTGCACAACGAGGTGCCGGGGATTGTCCTGCCGGAGGCGGTGCGCCAGCGACTGCGCGGCACCGCCGGGGCGGACGGAGTCCGCGAGGGGATGGCCATCTGTCGGGAAATGGTGCAGACGGCCCGCGATCTGGGGGTGGGGGGCTATTACCTGATTCCGCCGTTCGGACGGCTGGAACTGGCGTTGGAGTTGCTGGAGATCATCCGCGCATCGGGGTAAGCAGCCGGTCGAGTTCGCCGCTTTCATCCAGTGCGAACAGCTCGCTGCAGCTGCCGATGCAGCGGGCGGCGATGAAAATTCCCGGTACGTTGATGCCGCCGCGTTCAATCATCTCTGCGGCACGACCGGCGTCCTTATCGAGGCAGTGTTCGACGAAGGCAATTCCCTTGATGTGCAGCAGCTCTTTGGCCCGCTGACAAAAAGGGCAGGAGAGCCTGGTATAGATTTCAACCGGATGATGCATGATGGACCTGGCTTCGTCGCGGGGCATTAAGATGTCAATCTATCACCAGTTGGTGCGAATGCAAGTGGTCGCGAGGAGGTTTTTCATGCAACGAGCCGGCAGATTTCTGCTCCCGCTGCTGCTTCTGGCGCTGGTCGGGTGCGGGGTGTTCAATTCCCGGGAGGGCGACCGCAAGGAAGCCTTCGACAACTTCGTCAAGTACCTGCGCTACCAGCTCTATCCGGCCGCCGGGAGTTACTTCGCTCCCGACCAGCGGGACGCGTTCCTCGACCAGATGGAGAAGGTCAAAGGGTTGAACGTCACCGACGTGCGCCTGGTGCGCGTGGATGTCAGGGAAGACGGGGTCCGGGTCGACGCCCGCCTGGAGATGGACTACTATCTGCTCCCGTCGGTGACGGTGAAAACCCTGCGCATCGACCAGGTCTGGCGCTACCGCGAGGATCCACTGGAAGGGCACGGATTTTTCATCACCACGCCATTTCCGGTTTTCCCCTGAGCGCTGCCGCACGCCGCACTTCTCCCTTGATTCGCCGCGTGCCGCTGTGCTAAAAGCTGCATACTGTATACAACTCTACGGAACCCGGACGTCCGCCGGAAACCGTGGTGGAGCAAGCGTTTCAGCGCTGATCCGCCGCGGTCTTCGTGCGTGGCGCAACTGCAAGCGGGAGGAACGTTTTGGCCGACGTAGTCTTTTCCAGCTGGGGCGGTAAGGTCGTTGACAACCGCCAGGGCGGCGAACCACAGGCCGCCGTATTCAAGCTTCCCGAGAACTACCTCGACGAAGGGCGCATCGGTGCCTTCATGGGGTGGGACGGCATCATCCTCTACGACCGCGAAGTCGATATCGTCTCCATGGCCGCCGAGTATATGAAGCGCGTCCAGGAGAAATACTGCTGCGCCAAGTGTACCCCCGGCAAGCGCGGCACGCGGGTGATGATGGATACGCTCGCCCGGATTCTTGGCGGACAGGGTCGTGAGGAGGATCTCGACACGCTCACCGGTCTGGCCGATCTTCTCGACAACTGCAAGTGCACCCTGTGCATGACCGCCGCCCGTCCGGTCCTCGATAGCGTTAAATATTTCCGCGAGGACTACCTGGCCTTCCTGCGCGGCGAGCGTCAGGGGAAAGCCGCCAAGGTCTATCACGACAAGCTGACCGCCCCCTGCACCGACCGCTGTCCGGCGCACATCGACATCCCCGCCTACGTCGAGGAGGTCAAGGACTACCGCTTCGACGAGGCGCTGGCCACCATCCGCGAGCGGATGCCGATCCCGGCGGTCTGCGGCCGGGTCTGCCCGCACCCCTGCGAGAAGTCGTGCCGGCGCGCCCTGGTCGACGAACCGGTCAGCATCATGGTTCTCAAGCGCGTCCCCGCCGATCATGAGTGGATGCATCACCACCAGCCGCCGATGCGGCCGAAGCCGCCGACCGGCAAGAAGGTCATCTGCGTCGGCGCCGGGCCGGCCGGCCTGACCTGCGCCTACTACCTGGCCCTCGAGGGTCACCAGGTCAAGATCATCGACATGCTCTCCGAGCCGGGCGGCACCGTGGCCGTCGGCATCCCCGACTACCGCATGCCGCGGCAACTGCTGCAGCGCGAGGCCGACATCATCGCGGCGCTCGGCGTGGAGATCGAGTACGGCGTCAAGCTCGGCCGCGACGTGACGCTGGCCCAGCTCAAGGAGCAGTACGACGCGGTCTTCCTCGGCACCGGCGCGTTCAAATCGAAGCCGATGGGGGTCGAGGGGGAAGACCAGGGCTATGAGGGTTTCTCCACCGGCGGCATCTACTACCTGCGCATGGTGGCCCCTGTCTCTTATACACATCTGACGCTGCCGACGAATAGAGAGGTGT
>CAZRTZ010000091.1:0-7038 GCA_964603155.1 uncultured Geobacteraceae bacterium
GCGCTGTCGAGGATGACAAAACCGCTGGCGCCGCTCGGCGCCAGCGGGGTGACGTCGAGCCGGCTGATGGAGGCCAGCGGCGGGAGTTCCTGGGGCAGAACCGCAAGAAACGCCGCCAGCGCCGACGCATCGGCTTCGGCCTCAATGGTGACGCCGCGCGTATCGTTGCGCACCCACCCGGCCACACCGTAGCGCGTCGCCAACTGGTAGACGTAAGGGCGGAAACCGACGCCTTGGACAATCCCCTCTATAACGATGCGCCGACGATTCTGCAGACAACCTCCGCAGCTGGCTTCAGTCCGCCTTGATGATCGGCTCTTCCTGCTTTTCCAGAATGTCGCCGATCAGCAGTTGCTTGACCAGGGTATGTAACGCCTCGGTGTCCTTGATGGTCAGGCGGTCGAACTTGATGGCCACGCCCGGCGGGGGGGCCACCGGACCCGCCGCACCGCGCACATAGATGACCTGCCCGGAAAAGTGCATCTCTCCCCCTTGCGGGAGCGGAAAACGCACCGTGATCTCGGATCCCCTGGGCAGCGGATTGGGCATGCGGACCATGATGCCGCGTTCGGAGAGCGTGACGCTGAACAGCTGGAAGGTCTCGCCGCGGCAGGTGAGTTCGACCTGCTTGGTAAAGGGGGCCCGAAGGTAACGGCGCCGCCCTTCCTTGTAGAGGTTGCAGCGTTGCAGGGCCTGATGCAGACGGGTCACCTCGAGGGGCCTGTCGAGCACTTCGATGCAGCCGAGGCTCATCGCTTCCCAGACCTGCTGCTTTTCACGCTGGGCGGTGATCATGATGACCGGCAGATCGGCGAGATCGGCATCGGCCCGCAAGCGGCGCATGAACTCGAGGCTGTCCATGTCCGGCATCTGCATGCTTAAGGTAATGACCTGCGGCTGGACGACCCGTGCCAGCTCAATGGCGTCACGCGAGCTGGTGACCGGCAACACCTCGAACTGCAGGCGTTCCAGAAGGACCGCGATCGTGCCCAGAAAGTTTTGATTCTCATCAATAGCCAGAACCGTCGGACGTTCCATCCGCACTCCCCCTGAACCGGTTTTGACCGCTTCTGCCCGTCGGCGCGAAGGGCCCGTCGCCGGCATCCTTGATTACTTGCTGCGGTTCACCACGTAGTCGGCCAGGCTGTATAGCGCATCCCGGGCCGAGCTCGCCGGGAAAACCGCCAGGTGGCCCTTGGCCTGTTCGACCAGTTCGCGGGCGCGGCGCCGGGTAAAGCCGATACCGTCGTATTTGTCGATCAGGGCCACGATCTCTTCCAGATCGGCCTCCGGCAAATCATCCCCATCGACGATTTCGCCGACCCTGCTCCGCTCCGCAGCACTGCAGCAGCGCAAGGCATGGATCAGCGGCAGGGTGACCTTCCCCTCCAGCAGATCGTGGCCGCGGGCCTTGCCAAATTCATTCTGATCGGCGACATAATCGAGGGCGTCGTCCATGCACTGAAAGGCCACCCCCAGGTCCATGCCGAAACTGGACAGCGCCTCCTCATGCTCGGCCGACAGCCCGCCGAGGATCGCCCCGCACCGGCAGGCCGCCGCCAGCAGGACGGCGGTCTTGTTGCGAATGACCTCGTAGTAGCGCTCTTCATCCAGTTCCAGATCGCAGGTGCTGACCAGTTGCAGCACTTCTCCTTCAGCCATCATGGTGGTGGCATCGGACAGCGCCTGCAGAACCGGCAGGCTGCCGCCGCGCACCATGATCGAGAAGGACTTGGCGAAGAGGAAATCACCGACCAGCACGCTGGCCTCGTTCCCCCATACGGCGTTGGCTGATTCCTGCCCGCGACGCAGCACGGCACTGTCAACGACATCGTCATGCAGCAAGGTGGCGGTATGGATGAACTCGACCACGCTGGCCAAACCGATGTGCGCCTCCCCCTGGTAGCCGGCCAGCCGGGCGCTGAGCAGCACCAGCATCGGCCGGATGCGCTTGCCGCCGCTGGCCAGGACGTACTCGCCAACCTTGCGGATCAGCGGCACCTTTGAGGCCAGATCCTCGCGGAATTGCAGCTCGACGCGGCGCAGATCGTCGTTAAGTAGGGAGTTTACCAGGTCCATGGCGTCCAATGGGCAAATGGTGACGTAAAACCTCTCTATCCTAAAGAGTTCGTCGAAACCTTGTCAAAGTGTTTTTTCCCCGCCGGTGGCCGGCAGCCAGACATGGAGACGGGCACCCCCCAGCGGCGAGGCGGTCGCCGCGATCGTTCCGCCGTGAGCTTCGATCAGCTTGCGACACAGGGCCAGCCCCAGGCCGGTCCCCTCGCCAGGAGCCTTGGTGGTAACAAACGGCAGGAACACGCGCTCGCGCTCTTCTTCCACAATCCCGGGGCCGTCGTCGTCTACGGTCAATTCCATTCCGGCATCGTCCTGATCGGCCAGGGTTACGACAATGCGCCCACGCCCCGGCAGCGCCTGGGCCGCGTTGAGCAGCAGGTTGACCAGCACCTGGCGCAGGTGATCCGGATCGCCGCTGACGGCTGCGCGGCCGGCCGGCAGCGCCACTTCCACGGCAACGTCACGAAACAGCTTCTGCGGACGCAACGATTCAACCGTCGCCTTGATCATCTCACCCAGATCGACCTGATCGCGGTGCCCGACGACGGGGCGGGCAAAACCGAGCAGACCGCCGGTAATGCGTTTGCAGCGCCGGCACTCGGCGACAATCGCCTGCAGATCGGCGTGGCGCGGGTCTTCCGGTGGCGTCTCCTCGATCAGCAGTTCCGCAAGACCGAGGATGATCCCGACCGGGTTGTCGATCTCGTGGGAAACACCGGCGGCCAACTGGCCGATGGCGGCCAGGCGCTCGCTGCGCAGCAGCTGCTCCTGCATTTCGCGCAGTTCCTGGTGGGCCTGACTGAGGGCAGCGTGCTTGCCGGTCAGTTCCGCCTGGCTGCGGGACAGACTCGCGGCCATGTCGTTGAAGGCTCCGGCCAGAGTCCCCAATTCATCGCGGCCGCCCGGGGGGATGCGGGTCTCCAGGTCGCCCCCGGCAATGGCTCGGGCACCGCTGGTCAACTTCTCGATCGGCGCCACGATGCGACGTGCGGCCAGCCGCACCAGAACCAGACACAGCACCAGGGCCACACCGGCGATGGCCAGAAAGTGTCCGCGCAGAGCGGCGACCCGGGCATCGACCGAATCGTAGGAGATCAGATAGCGTACCGCCAGGACCTGCTGGCCGGTCGGTCCGAAGGTTGGTTCGAGCAGGTCGAGCACGCGCCGGCCATCGGCCAGCGAGCGCGTCAGCGTGCTGGTTCGGCCCGCAGCGAGCCGGCCGGCAAGATCTTCCTCGAGCAGCGCGCCCAGTTCCGTCTGCGGAAAGCCGGGGAAAAGCGGTGATACGTACAGGCGCCGCCCGCTCGGTGCCACCAGAGTAAATTGCATCAGGTCGCGATTCAGGGCGAGGACCTCCCGGGCGCCGGCTACGCCGTCGGCGCCATCGCTGATTTCGGCCTGGAAGCTGCCGCGAAACCGCTTGAGCAGCTCCGGCGAGGCGATCCGGGCATAGGCAAGGCTCTGGCTGTAAAGGTGATCGGCCCAGGCCTCGGCCTGGTAACGCTCCAGCAGGAGGAACGCGCCACAGAGCAGGAACACCAGAATGCCGGCAGTCGAAAGCAAAAGTTTCCGGCCGAGGGAGGTGTGCACGATCAGACCTTTGGTTCGGGGTTCGGTTAACCTGCACGCGCAAGCGCGCAGAAGATTTCCGTTAATTTCGCGTCAAATTAGCATATTCAGGCTGCCAATCCAACGTGTTGTAACCAGTGGCACTTTTCCGTTGACAAGCAACTGGCCGGCGCCTATATTCGTGACCGTTTCTGTAATAAATTAGACATCCTTGACTTTGGCAGGCAACCGCCTAGACTGTTGAAGATTATTTTCATCCTTGCCCGGGAGGCCCCATGGAGACCCCGACCTACAACCTGGCCATCGTCCGCAGCTTCATCACCTGGAGCCTCATCTGGGGAGTGGTAGCGGTCCTGGTCGGCGTGCTGATATCGTTCCAGCTCGTCGACCCCGCCCTGAATCTGCCACCCTTCCTCACCTACGGCCGCCTGCGGCCGCTGCATACCAATGCCGCCATCTTCGGCTGGGGCATTGGCAGCTTCTTCGCCCTCTTCCTCTACATGGTGCAGCGCCTTTGCCGCACCTCCTTGTGGAGCGACGGACTGGCGAAGTTCCAGCTCTACCTGTTTAACGCCACCATCATCGCCGCGGCCGTCACCCTGCTTCTCGGCTTCACCTCCTCCAAGGAGTATCACGAACTGGAGTGGCCGATCGACATCATGGTGGTAGTGCTGTGGGTGGTTTTCGCCGTCAACATCGTCATGACCATCGTCAAGCGCAAAGAGGAGCAGATGTACATCTCCCTGTGGTACATGCTTGCCGCGCTGGTCGGCGTGGCGGTGCTGTACCTGGTGAATGCCGCCGCGGTCCCGGTCTCACTGTTCAAATCGTACTCGGCCTACGCCGGGACCAACGACGCCAACGTGCAGTGGTGGTTCGGCCACAACGCCGTGGCCATGGTCCTGACCGCTCCGCCGCTGGCGGTCTTCTACTACTTCCTGCCCAAATCGACCGGCGTGCCGATCTACAGCCATCGGCTCGGCATCATCGCCTTCTGGTCGCTGATCTTCATGTACCTGTGGACCGGTGCCCACCACCTGCTGTGGACGCCCGTCCCCGACTGGGTGCAGACGCTGGGGATGGCCTTCTCCGTTATGCTGATCGCCCCGTCGTGGGGCGCGGTCTTCAACGGCTACCTGTCGATGAAGGGCCAGTGGCAGCAGATGCGCGACAACTACCTGGTCAAGTTTCTGATCCTGGGGATCACCTTCTATGGGCTACAGACACTGCAGGGCCCGTCCCAGGCGATCCGAACCTTCTCGGCCTTCATCCACTACACCGAATGGGTGCCGGGGCACGTGCACATGGGGACCATGGGCTGGGTGTCGATGATCCTGTTCGCCGCCATCTACTACCTGACACCGCGCCTGTACGGACGTGAGTTGTACAGCATCCCCCTGGCCAACCTGCACTTCTGGCTGGTCCTGATCGGTCAGCTGATCTTTTCGATCAGCATGTGGATCGCCGGGTTGCAGCAGGCCGGGATGTGGCATGCCCTCAACAGCGACGGCAGCCTGACCTATACCTTCATGGAAGTCCTGGTCGAGATGTACCCATACTGGTGGATGCGCGCCATCGGCGGGGTCATCTACCTGGTCGGCATCCTGGTCTTCATCTACAACCTGGTCAAGACGGCCCAGAGCGGCAAACCCGCTGCAATGGCCGCGGCCAAGGCTTGAGAAAGGAGAATGACCATGAGCACGCCAAAATGGGAAAAAAACCCGGTCCTCCTCCTTCTGCTGGCCACCGCCGCCATCCTGGTCGGCACGATCATCACCATGGTGCTCCCCTTCGCCTGGGTCAACACCGAGGCTGACCGCATCGCCACCGTCACCCCCTACAAGCCGCTGGAGTTGGCCGGCCGCGACGTCTACATCCGCGAAGGGTGCAACAACTGTCACACCCAGACGGTCCGCCCGCTGGTCGCCGACGTCCTGCGCTACGGCGACTACTCCAAATCCGGCGAATTCGTCTATGACCGTCCCCACCTGTGGGGGTCACGGCGGACCGGCCCGGATCTGGCGCGCATCGGCGGCAAGTACCCGGACGCCTGGCACTATCAGCACATGGCAGCCCCGATCAGCATGATTCCGAAATCGAACATGCCGGCCTACGCCTTCCTCAAGAACAACCAGCTCGACCCGGCGGCCATCGAGAAGGCTATGAAGGTCCTCGACTTCCCCTACACTCCGGCGGAGATTTCCGCTTTGGGCGGCAAGACCGAAATGGATGCCATGGTCGCCTATATGCAGAAGCTCGGCACCGGCATCCCGAAAGCGGCGGCCGCCGGCGTGGTCGGCGAGCTGAAGAATCCGTTCCCGAAGGATCCAGCGGCGATGCAGGCCGGCGCCCAGCTGTACTCCCAGAACTGCGCGGCGTGCCATGGCGCGCAAGGCGACGGCGGGATCGGCCCCGAACTGGAGCCGGGAAGCTACGACGATGCGGCCCTGTTCGGCATGATCTACAGCGGCATCACCGAGAACGGTATGCCGGCCTTCTCCGCCCTCGGCAGCACCAAGGTCTGGCAGCTGGTCAACTTTGTCAACTACCGCAAGGAGCATTGATGGACTGGGCGTCGGTTCTCTATCTCGGCGTAACCGGCGGGCTATTGATCGTCTTCCTGGCAATTGCCGTGCGCACTTACAGCAAACGCAACCGCAGCCGCCTGGAGGAAGCCAAGCATCGCATGCTTGACGACGACTAAATTTCTGGAGCGAGTCATGGCCAACAGTGAACACCACGATTACGATGGCATTACAGAAGACCGCGAGCAGCGTCCGCCGGTTTACTTTACCGTGCTCTTTTACGGGCTGATCGTCTGGGGAGTGGCGTTCAGCGCCTTCTACCTCCTCTCCGGCTGGAGTTCCGACACCGAGTTCCAGGCCAGGATGCAGGCCCACCAGGCCCAGTACAAGGGGGAGACAGCGCCGGTGGCCAAGGCGACCAAACCCGCACCGACTGCGCCCAAAACCCCGGAACCGGTCAGCGCGCCAGCAGCCGTAGCCGCGGCCCCCGGCGCCAAGATCGACGCAAAAACCTTGTTCGAGGGGAAATGTACCGGCTGTCATGGCGCCGGCGGCAAGGGCGGCTTCGGCCCGGACCTGACCGCCCCGGCCGACAGGTACGAGTACGGCAAGAACCGCCAGGCCTTGTTCATGAGCATCGAGGAAGGGCGCGGCAATGGCAAGATGCCGGCGTTCAAGGGACAACTCAGGCGCGAGGAGATTTATGCCATCGCCGATTATATCCTGACGCTCAAGTAACCCGGCTCTCCATCGGACATGGGGACAGAAATGCCATTCTGTCCCCATGTTCATTTTCCAGGTAACAGGTATTGACCCAGTCCCCAGTCCCCAGCCCCCAACCCCCGCCCCGGCCCCGACTCCTCGGCCC
>CAZRTZ010000092.1:0-6995 GCA_964603155.1 uncultured Geobacteraceae bacterium
GCAGGCCGAACTTGGCGTCCTCCCCGCCGGAGGTGGCCCACTTGCCGGTCCCCTTCGAAGAGAGCTTGACGCGGATACCGAGCTTGGGAGTGATCCCGGTCTTCTTGGCCAGGGCGATGATCTTCTCCAGTTCGAAGAGCTTCTCGACGACGATGGTGATGTCGTAACCGATCTTGGTGGCATAGAGGACCGTCTCGATGAACTCGGTGTCCTTGTAGCCGTTGCAGATGATCGGGATGCCGTTGCCGGTGGCGAAGGAGATGGCGATCAGCAGCTCCGGCTTGGAACCGACCTCCAGGCCGATGTTGTAGCGCTTGCCGAACTGGGTAATGGCCTCGACCACCTGGCGCTGCTGGTTGACCTTGATCGGATAGAAGGTCCGGTACTTGGCCGGGTAGTCATTCTCGCTGATGGCATTTTTGAAAGCCCGGTTGATGGCGGAAATGCGCCCTTCCAGCACGTCCATGAAGCGCAGCAGGATCGGCGGCTTGATCTTGCGCTTGATCAGATCGTCGACCAGGGCGCGCAGATCGATGGAGTATTTGGAGCTCGGCGACGGATGGACGCAGAGGTTCCCCTTCTTGTTGATGGAAAAGAGGTCGGCGCCCCAGTTGCTCAGGTTGTAGATTTTATCGGATTCCTGTATCGACCATTTTTCCATGTCGCCTCCGGAAGGCGCCGTATTTGCGCCCTGCCAGCGTTGGCTTCCGCGTCGGGTTCCTCGCCGTAGCGCTGCTACGACTGCGGGCCCTCCTTGTCGCCGCCACCGGCATCATCGCAAATCTGACGCCTTAGCTTGCTATTGTTGTTACTTGTCTCCGACTCCTTGGTCAGGACAATCTGCTTCTGAAATCCTCATACCCGAAACTTCTGACCACCTTCAACTCCCCCGTCTCCGGCTCGAAGGTGCACAGGTGCGGGTGCTGGATACCGTTGAAGGTGGTGGTCTTGACCATGGTGTAATGCGCCATGTCCTCGAAGCAGAGCCGGTCTCCCGGCTGCAGCGGCTTCGCGAAGGACCAGTCGCCGAGCACATCCCCCGCCAGGCACGACGGCCCGCCGATGCGGCAGGTGTAGGCTTTTTCCCCTGGCTCGCCGCCGCCGGTGATGACCGGGCGGTAGGGCATCTCCAGGCAGTCGGGCATGTGGCAGGTGGCGGAGACGTCGAGGATGGCCGTGTCAACCTGGTTATGCACCACGTCCAGCACCTCGCCAACCAGCACGCCGGTGCCTATCACCACCGCTTCGCCCGGCTCGAGATAGACCTCGACGCCGTACTTGCCGCGGAAGTATTTGACCAGTTCCACCAGAGCGTCGATCTCGTAACCCTCGCGGGTGATGTGGTGCCCCCCGCCGAGGTTGAGCCACTTCATCCCCGGCAGAAACGCGCCGAACTTCTCTTCAAAGACCGTGGCCGTGCGCTGCAGCGGCTCGAACAGTTGCTCGCACAGGGTATGGAAGTGCAGCCCGTCGACACCATGCAGCGACTGTCCTTCGAACGCGGCCCGCGGGATGCCGAGCCGTGACTTGGGCGCGCACGGATCGTAAAGCTCGGTGTGCCCCTCGGAATGTTCCGGGTTGACGCGCAAGCCGATGGACACCCCGCTCTTTTCCCACAGCGGCCGGAACCGCTCCAACTGCTGGAAGGAATTGAACACCAGATGGTCGGAGATCGCCAGCAGTTCCCTAACGTCACTCTCCTTGAAGGCCGCGGCGAAGGAGTGCACCTCGCCGCCGAACTTCTCACGCCCCAGGCGCGCCTCCCAGGGCGAGGAGGCGCAGACCCCCTTGAGGGTTTGCGCGATAAGCGGAAAGGTCGCCCACATGGCATAGGCCTTCATCGCCATGAGGATCTTCGCCCCGCTGCGCCGCTGCACCTCGTCGAGGATCGCCAGGTTGTGGCGCAGCCGCCCCAGATCGACAACAAAGGCCGGTGAGGGGGCGAGTTGCAAAATTTTCGGGATGTCGATACCGGTCAATGATTAAACCTGAACACTGTTAAGTAGTTGAGTAGTTAAGTCGTGTCCCACTCAACGACTCAACCACTCAACGAATTTGCCGCCCCTACAAAGCCGGCCAATCTCCACCGTCGGCGACCACCGTCGGCAACCCCATCGGCCCCAGCACCTCAAGGAACGGTTCGGGATCGAATTGCTCCATGTTCCACACCCCCGGTGCATGCCACTTGCGGGTCAGCATCATGACGGCGCCGACCACCGCCGGCACGCCGGTGGTGTAGCTGATCGCCTGGGAGTTGGTCTCGGCGAAGCAGGCCTCGTGGTCGCAGATGTTGTAGATGTAGACCTGCCTGCGCTTGCCATCCTTCAGGCCGCGGGCGATGACGCCGATGCAGGTCTTCCCCTTGGTCAGCGGGCCAAGAGAACCGGGGTCCGGCAGCAGGGCTTTCAGGAACTGGATCGGCACGATCTTCTGCCCCTGGAACTCGACTTCGTCGATACGGGTCATGCCGACGTTCTGCAGCACCTCCAGGTGCTTGAGATAGTTGTCGGAGAAAGTCATCCAGAACTGGGCCTTTTTGATCGTCGGGATATGCTTGACGATCGACTCCATCTCCTCGTGGTAGAGCCGGTAGATGTTCATCGGCCCGATCCCCTCGGGGAAGTCGAAGACCCGCTTGGTGGAGAGGGCCGGGGTCTCGACGAAAGCCCCGTTCTCCCAGTGGCGGCAGAGGGCGGTGACTTCGCGGATGTTGATCTCGGGATTGAAGTTGGTGGCAAAGGGCTGGCCATGGCTGCCGGCATTGGCGTCGATGATATCGATCTCTTCGACGACATCGAGGTATTTTTTCGCCGCCAGGGCGGTGTAGACGTTGGTCACCCCGGGATCGAAACCGCTGCCCAAAAGCGCCATGATGCCGGCCTGCTTGAAGCGGTCCTGGTAGGCCCACTGCCACTTGTACTCGAACTTGGCCGTATCGAGCGGCTCGTAGTTGGCGGTGTCGAGGTAGTCGACGCCGGTCTCCAGGCAGGCATCCATGATGGTCAGGTCCTGATAGGGGAGCGCCACGTTGATGACCAGTTTCGGCTGCACCGCCTTGATGAGCGTCACCAGTTCCGGGACGTTGTCGGCATCGACCTGCGCGGTCGCCACCTTGACCCCCTTGATCTCCGCGGCGATGGCATCGCACTTGCCTTTCGTCCGGGAAGCCAGCGTGATGGAGGAAAAGATGTCACTGCGCTGGGCACATTTGTGAACGACGACCCGGCCGACGCCACCGGCCCCGATGATCAGCACGTTGCTCATGGGCTTTCTCCTTGAACGTTAAAGAAAAAACTGTAGCAAGATAGAATACAGAATTCAGAAGCCAGAATCCAGAAGAGATGATTTGTCCAGCGAAAAATATTTCCACCGTCCGGGCTTGAGATCGTCCGTGAGCCATGGTCTAATTTAACCTTAGCGCGCACCCTCAGCGCATGACGCCAACTTTCTGCCAGGAACAAGGATCATGTCTCTTTTCTCCCCGCGGCTGTTAACCGGTGCGACCCTGCTTCTCTTGACCGCCTGCACCATGGGGCCGACGCTTATCGGCAACCCGGCCCAACCCTACCCGTTGCCACATACGCCGCAGGTCGGCGACCACGCCCATCTGCCGACCGGAACCTTCGTGAGCGAAGAGGAGATGCTGGCCGCCGTTACCGACGCTCACCTCGCCTATGTCGGCGAAACCCACGACAACCCGGCCTCTCACCGGCTCGAACTGCTGGTTTTGCAGGCGATGGACGAACGCTGGCCGGGGCAGGTCAGTCTCGGCATGGAGATGTTTACCCGCAAGCAGCAGCCGGTCCTTGACCGCTGGACCTCCGGCAAATTGAGCGAGAAAGCCTTCCTCAAGGAAGTCGACTGGTACGGCAACTGGAAGATGGATTTCGCCCTGTACCGCGACCTGCTGATCTTTGCCCGCGACCGCCACATCCCGATCATCGGCCTGAATGCCGAAAAAGACCTGGTCAAAACCGTCGGACGCACCCCCCTCGAAGCGCTAGGCGCCGAAGATCGCGACCGCCTCCCCGAAATGGATCTGACCGACCCTTACCAGACGGCCCTGGTCGAGTCGATCTATGCCGGTCATGTCGCCAGCGACAATCAACTGGCCGGCTTCCTGCGCGTGCAGACCTTGTGGGATGAAACCATGGCCGAAACGATAGCCAACTACCTGCAAACCTGCCTGGATGGTTCGCTGCGCATGGTGGTGGTGGCCGGCGGCAATCACATTCGGCACGGCACGGGCATTCCCCGCCGGGTTTTCCGCCGCCTGCCGACCTCTTACGTGCTGGTCGGCACCGATGAAATCCACATCCCCGAGAGCAAGCAGGACCGCCTGATGGACGTGACCCTGCCGAACTTCCCGATGCCCCCCTACGACTATGTGGCCTATGTCGCCTACGAGGATCTCCCCGAACGGGTCAAACTCGGGGTACGCATGGAGGAGAAGGACGGCAGGATTGTGGCGCTGGAGGTGGTGCCCGAATCGACGGCGGCAAGAGCCGGCGTCCGCAGCGGCGACATACTGCTGGCCATCGATGCGGAACCGGTTGCCGACAACTTCGACGTGGTGTACGCGGTGGGGCAAAGGGTCAAGGGCGACCGGGGCGTGCTGGAGGTGGAGCGCAACGGCGAGAAGTTGAAGCTCGACCTCGACTTCCAGCCGCTGCCGAAAGCGGAGACCCATAAACCTTAAAAGCTGTCTCGCGCAGAGAGCTCAGAGAAAAACCCAAAGCTTCTCCCTGCTGTCTCTGTGTGAGACGGGTTTTTCTTTGAATCCGTTGTTGTTACGGAAAATCGCATAGGGCCGCCCAAATCGAGCGGCCCTTTGCCATCATCATGTATGTATCCCACGGATCATGTGTTACGGATCACGGCTGCTACGCCTTGCCTGCGCTACCGAGAACCGTTGCATTCTTCTCCTTGAGCAGCTTGACCAGTTCCTTGCGGGCTGCCCCCAGGTATTTGCGCGGGTCGAACTCGCCAGGGTTATTGGCCAGATATTCGCGTACCTTGGCCGTCACCACCAGGCGGCCGTCGGAGTCGATGTTGATCTTGCAAACGGCGCTGCCGGCGGCACGACGCAGCTGCTCCTCGGGGATGCCGACCGCCCCCTCCATTTTGCCGCCGTACCTGTTGATCAACTCGACATACTCCTGCACCACGCTGGAGGCGCCGTGCAACACGATGGGGAAACCGGGGATGCGCTTCTCGATCTCTTCGAGAATGTCGAAACGCAGTGGCGGCACCGCCTGTCCCGGCTTGAACTTGTAGGCCCCATGGGAGGTGCCGATGGAGATCGCCAGGGAGTCGACGCCGGTCTTTTTTACGAAGTCCTCGACTTCCTCCGGGCGGGTGTAGGTCGAGTGCTCGGCGGAGACCTCATCCTCGATCCCGGCCAGCACACCGAGTTCCCCCTCGACACAAACGTCGAACTGGTGGGCATACTCGACAACCTTGCGGGTCAGGGCGACATTCTCATCATAGGGCAGATGCGAACCGTCGATCATCACCGACGAGAAGCCGGAATCGACGCACGACTTGCACAGTTCGAAGGAATCCCCGTGATCGAGGTGCAGGCAGATCGGGATATTGGAACCCATCTCGCGGGCCATCGCCACCGCGCCCATGGCCATGTAGCGCAGCATCGTCTGATTGGCGTAGTCGCGCGCCCCTTTGCTCACCTGAACGATCACCGGCGAACCGGTCTCGGCGCAGGCGGTAATAATCGCCTGCAGCTGCTCGAGATTGTTGAAGTTGTAGGCGGGGATGGCGTAACCGCCGGCCATCGCCCTGGCGAACATCTCGCGGGTGTTGGCCAGACCGAGTTCGGAAAAGTGTACGGCGTTGCTCATGGCATCAGGCCTCCTTGGGGTTGGTGACGCGTGGTGATGAACACTTTTTCATACCAGTTCAACGGCGGGGAAGTCCAGAGTAAACTGGGGGAAACCGGTTGAGTCGTTGAGTGGTTAAGTGGTTGGATCGCTGCTTTGCGAAGAACGCGGCAACGCCTATCCACTCAACGACTCAACCATATAACAACAAAAGCCGGCCTATTGGCCGGCTTTTGTTGACTTGCATGCGGGTGTTCAGTCGTTGCGCATCAGGCGCATTTTCTTGCGCAGTCGCCGCTGGGCTTCCTTCTCCTTGCGCTTACGCTTCACGCTCGGCTTTTCGTAGTACTTCCGCTGTTTCATCTCGCGGAAGAGCCCTTCCTGCTGCAGCTTGCGCTTGAGAACCCGAATGGCCTTCTCGACGTTGTTGTCGACCACCTGGATCTCCACCGACCTCACCTCGCTTTCGCTTCACTTTTTCCCTGTCCAACGGGAACAGGACATATAACGGAATTCCCCGGCAATTGCAAGCGTTAACTGCAACAGACCGCGACAGACAACAGCGCAGCACATGTAGAAGCGGTTGACTTGTCCTGCAATTTAATTTAATTTGACCCTGTTCAAGGCGGAGGGAATATCAATGGACAAAGCCAAACTCGACGAGTTCCGCCACCTCCTGCAGGAGCAGATGGACCAGCTCCTGCGTGAAGCCGACAAGACGGTCTCGGAGATGACTGACGAGAAAACCAACTTCCCGGATCCGACCGATCGGGCTTCGCTGGAATCCGACCGCAACTTCGAGCTGCGTATCCGTGACCGTGAGCGGAAGTTGATCAACAAGATCCGCGAAGCCATCGAGCGCCTCGAAGACGGCGATTTCGGCGTCTGCGAAAGCTGCGGTGAAGAGATCGGCGAAGCCCGTCTGCGGGCCCGGCCGGTGACCACCCTGTGCATCGACTGCAAAACCGAGCAGGAGCGCCAGGAAAAAATCGGCTGACATCGCTGGTCCGCTGACGCCGGCAGCCGGGAGGCCGCATGCCGCGCAATCCCGTGCAATCCCCCTTGAAAATCCGCACCGTATCGAAATCGCCCCCCCTGGCCGGCCAGAGCCTTTACTCGCAACTGTCCCGCATGTGGCTGCCGATGATCATCGGCAGC
>CAZRTZ010000093.1:0-6915 GCA_964603155.1 uncultured Geobacteraceae bacterium
GAGTTGTCCGGCCAGGCCGAGCAGTTGGCGGCGATGATCGCCTTCTTCACTCTTGACGAAAATGTGCTGGCAGCCGCAAAGGGCAGGCAGCGCCGCGAGCAGGTGCGCATTGCCCATGTGGGCGGGCGGAGCGGTGAACCTCGGCCGGCTGTGGCCGAGGCGGCGAGTGTCGCTGCTCCGGATAGACTCGATGAGGAGTTCGAGCGTTATTAACCGAAGGGCTGCGCCCTTCTATCTACTCACAACAAAAGGAGACTGTGACATGAAAAGATGGATTGCTCTGCTGCTGGTTCTGTGGTGCCTCCCCGCCGGCTCGGTGCTAGCCGCAGATAAGGTCACCTGCTGGTTTGCCCCCGGTAAGAGCCTGGATCAGGCCAAGGTGGCTGCCGATGCCCTGAGTAAGGCCAGCGGTGCCGAGGTCACGGCACGGGTTGCCAACAACTATCCGGAAATTCTCGAGGCGTTCGCCGGCAAGGAGATGAACCTGGTTTATGCCGGTTCTTTCGTCCAGTCGGTCATCGTGGCCCGTAAGCTTGGCACACCGCTGACCCAGTTGGCCGACGGCAATGAGCTCTATGCCGGGATCATGATTCACAAGGCCGGTGAGGATCCCCAGCAGATCCTCAGCGCTTCTCCGGCAGCCATCGCCTATGCCATCGGGGCAACCTCCGGGGAGTCGGCGGCCAAGGCGGCAACCGGCGGCAAGGCGTCGATCGGGGTGGCCAGCCACGGTGCTGCCGTCGAGGCGCTGGTTTCCGGCAAGGCCAAGGCCGCGGTGGTCAAGGATTCCTGGTGGCAGTCGAACCAGGAGAAGTACAAGGGGCTGAAGGCCTACGACATCCCCAAGGTTTCGGAGAAGAAGAATCCCGACAACGTCCTGACCGCTTCGAGCGAGGTGCCGGCGGCGCTTGCGGACAAGCTCAAGGCGGCGGCTCTTTCCAACTCAGCGGCGTTTGGCAAGGGGAGCATGAAGCCCTTTACCAACTCGCAGCTCAACTTCTCCCTCGGCCTGATGATGCAGGGGAAGATCGACCCCTTGAGCTACAAGTGGTAAGTTGCCCGTAGCGGGCGTGGCCCGGGCAGGGGGATAGCTGTCCGGGCCACGTCAGCCTTTTGATGTCGCCTGACGCTTGCTTGGCGTCTGTTTTTTGTATGTTATAATGCTAAAAATTGTTGGTTTAAGTGGTTGCATTCAGGGGGCTTCCATGGTCCAAACCCCGCGGGTGTTGGTGGTAGAAGATGATCGCGATTTCGCCGAGAGCCTGGTGATCGTGCTGGGCACGCGCAAGTGCGAGGTTGAGGTTGCGCCGACCGGTGAGGATGCTTTGCGTCTTTTCAGCAGAAATCACTACGATATCACCTTTATGGATATCAAACTCCCCGGCAAAAACGGGGTGCAGTGTCTTGGCGAGATCATGGAGCTCAACCCCGCGGCCCAGGTGGTCATGATGACCGGCTACAGCGAACCATCGCTTCTCGAACAGGCGCGCCGCGCCGGGGCAATAGATATCCTGCGCAAGCCGTTCCGCATGCGTGAACTGCTCGCCTATATCGACCGGTTGCACGGAACCTCCGCCGATTCTCCAGTTCTCCATTGAGCGGTTTGCTTCCGGTCATGGCGGCCTCTCCCCCCCTGGTTGAACGGTTCCCGGGAGCCGATAGATGATTCCCGTCAAGACCACCCTGCAGCGCACCCTCTCCATCCATTTCGTCCTGGTGGCGATCCTCCCCATTCTGGCGTTCGGAACGATCGCTTCTTTACTGCTGCATCGTCATCTGCAAAGCGAGATTACCGCCAACAACCGGCTGTTGGCCGAGGATGTCGCCACCTCATCCGGGCAGTTCCTCGACGAGGTCTCCCGCGATATGCAGGTCATCGCCGAGCTGATCGGCGCTCAGGCCGTTGCCGATACGGTTGAGACAGATCGCCTGCTGACCTCGATGGTGGAAAAGAGCGGTTATTTTTCATCGCTCTATCTGCTCGATGCCAGTCGTCGGGTCACGCACCTGGGGCTCGATCCGCGGGTTGCGTTGCAGAAAGAGGATTACCGCAAGGTCGACTATTCCCAACACACCGTGTTCCAGGGACGCAAGCTCCTGACGCATCAGGTCTGGAGCGACACCTTCGTCTCCCTGGATTTCGGCGAGCCGTCGGTCACCATTGCCATGCCCTTGCCCGGTGGCCGGGCACTGCTGGGCAACGTCAGCCTGGTCAGGCTCAGCAGCATGCTGGCCCAGTATTCCAAGGAGCGCACGGACCTGTTCGCCATTGTCGATCGCAGCGGTACCCTGGTCGCCCACACGGAGCCGTCTCTCGCCGTACAGCGCGTCAACTACAGCGATCACTTTCCGATTCGGCGTGCCCTGCTCGGGCACTTTGAAACCGCCATGGAGGTTCACGACGGCCTGGAACGGTTGGAGAGTACTTCTGCCATCGCCCATACCGGCTGGATCGTCTGGGTTGGCACCGATCTGGCCCGGGCCATGGCCCCGGTTGATCATATCCGCAATCTCTTCGTCATCGGGTTGCTCTTGTCGGCGCTGTTCGCTGCCGGGGTGGCCATATTCGATGCCCGTAGCCTGATGCGTCCCTTGTCGGCGCTCAGCCAGCGTGCCGGCGAGATCGGTGCCGGCAGTTATGAGTTCGCCTTCGCCCCGTCCGGTTTTTCCGAAATCGACGGGTTGGCCGTCAACCTTGAACAGATGGTGAATGCCGTGTGCGACCGTGAGAGGTCGCTGATGGCCAGCGAACAGCGCTTCCGCGATCTGGTCAACTCCATCGAGGGGGTGGTCTGGGAAATGGATGTGGCCACCGGAAAATACCTGTTCGTCAGTCAGCGCGCCCAGACGCTGCTTGGCTATGCGGCCGAATCCTGGCTGGAAAATCCTGATTTCTGGGCATCCCGAGTCCACCCCGACGATGTCGAGCATGTCGTGGTCCGGGGCAGCCATAGCCTGGCGCTCACCGAAAACCAGGATATCGAGTACCGGGTCATCGACAGGCACGGGCGCATGCTCTGGGTGCGCGACCTGGTCAACGTCGTCTGGGAGAACGAGGAGCCGCAGCGCTTGCTCGGTGTTATGGTCGATATCACCGAGCGCAAGCTGGCTGAGGCCGAGCTGTCACGTTACCGGGTGCGTCTCGAAGACCTCGTCGCCGAGCGGACTCGCCAGCTCGAAGTGGCCCAGGCGGAACTGGTGCAAAAGGAGCGGCTGGCGATCCTTGGCCAGTTGACCGCCACCGTCAGTCACGAAATCCGCAATCCTCTGGGGACCGTGTCCAATGCCCTGTATGTGTTGCATGAATTGCTGCCGGAGGCGTGTGCCGCTGCTGCCGCACGTCCTCTGGCGCTGGCCGAGCGCAACGTCCGGCGTTGTGATGAAATCATCGGCGAACTGCTCGATTTCACCCGACGACGCCAGCCACAGAGCGAGCTGTTCGCGATAGACCCCTGGCTGAGCGATTTGCTTGAAGAAATTCTCTGGCCCGAGGGGCTTGAGCGGCACTGGCAGCTGTCCTGCGGGGCCACGGTCAATGCCGATAGGGAACGGCTGCGACGGGCGGTGATCAATGTCGTCAACAATGCCTTGCAGGCCATGGAGGAAAAGGGGGCGGACGGGCAATTGCTGGAAGTTACCACACGCACCAGCGACGGTTGCTGCGAGATCGTCATCCGGGACAACGGACCGGGGATTCCCGAGGAGATCCGTGACAGGATTTTCGAACCGTTGTTCAGTACCAAAAATTTCGGCGTCGGCCTCGGCGTGCCGATCGTCAAGAACATCATGGAAGACCACGGTGGCGGCGTCGGCTACGAGAGCAAGGTGGGGGTGGGGACGACAGTGACGCTGTGGCTGCCGCTTGCCCCCGAGGTTACATAATGACAGACAATATGCACTTTTTACTGGGCGATCTGCAGCCAGGCAGAGACGGTTTTTTTCAGACCCTGATCGACACAATCCCGCTGCCGATTTTCTACAAAGATGCCAAAGGAGCCTATTCCGGGTGTAATCGGGTTTTTGAAGAGGTAACTGGTCTGACGCACGCCCAGATCGTCGGCCGACAGAGTTTCGAGGTTTATCCCGGGGGCGTGTCGGACAGAGTTCATTACGAGGTTGATCAGGAATTGCTTTCCACTGGTGGCCGGAAGGATTACCAGGCTGATTTTGAGTTTGCTGACGGCAGTATCCATCGGATGGTGGTGCACAAAGCGGTTTACTATGACCAAGAAAACCGTATCGCCGGCCTGGTGGGAGCGATTCTGGATATCACCGAGCAAAAGCGGTTCGAGCAGGCGTTGATCGCCAGCGAGAGGAGCTACCGCAACCTGTCAAAAAAGCTGGAAACCATCCTTGAAGTGATCCCTAATTCGCTCACCCTGTGGGATGAGCAAAGGAAAGTGACCTGGGCCAACCACCACGCCTTGAGTTTTTTCCTGAGCGATCCCGCGAAACTCGTCGGCAAGGGCTGCAAAGAGATCTGTCATCTCGAGCACGAATTTGAACAGTGTGTGATCCGCGCCTGCTTCGACGACGGGCAAAAGAAACATCTGATCTCGCGATCCTATGACGGCAAGACCTGGAGCATTGAGGCCTTTCCGGTCGTAGGCGAGTCGGGGCGCATCGACAACGTTCTGACGCTGGCGACGGATATTACCGAGTCAATCCGCCTGCGTGAGGAAGCCCAACGATCGGCCCACCTTGCGGCCCTTGGCGAATTGTCGGCGGGAATCGCTCATGAAATCAATAACCCGACCGGCCTGATCCTCATGAACATGTCGCTGGTCCGTGATGTGATGACAGATTTGGTGTTGCGCTATGCCGATGGCAGCCTGCAGATTCCTCCCGGGGTCAAGCCGGGGGGGCTCTCTCCGGAACGCCTGCAAAGCGAGCTTCCCGAGGTTATCGAGGAAATTATCGACAGTGCCGAGCGGATCAAGCATATCGTCGAGGATTTGAAAGATTTTGCCAGGGTTCAGGACGCCTCGTGCTTTGTAGAAATCGATTTGAACGAGGTGGTCGCCAAATCCCTTCGGCTGCTGAACAATACCATCCGCAAGGCCACTGATAACTTCGTGGTCGATTATACGCCAGAGCTGCCTCCGGTTCGCGGGATCAGCCAGCGTATTGAACAGGTCGTGATCAATATCGTCCTGAACGCCTGTCAGTCGCTTGGTGCCCGAACGGACAACATCACGGTTGCCGTTTATCACGATGCCGGCAAGGGGGTAAACTGCATTCGCGTCTGGGATGAGGGCTCCGGCATCGACCCGACCATCCTCGCTCAGGTCACGGATCCATTTTTTACGACCAAGCGTGAGCAGGGCGGAACCGGGCTGGGGTTGTCGGTCTCTTCGCGCATAATGGCGGAACACAACGGGCATCTGCATATCGATTCCAAGCCGGGCCGCGGCACCATGGTCACCCTGGAGTTGCCGGTGGCTGAGGGAGGTGGCAGGTGAACGAACCGCTGTATCCCTTACGCCCCGTGGTTATCATCGATGACGAGAAAGCCTGGCTGCGCAGTCTCAGCCTGCTTCTCGAAAGGATGCTGGGCATAAGCAATCTGCGCACCTGCCAGGACAGCCGCGAGACGATGGCTCTTTTGGAGGCGGCTCCGCCGAGCCTGGTCATCCTCGACGTGACCATGCCGCATGTCACCGGCGAGGAGTTGCTCGGGCAGATCCAGGCCCGTTTCCCGGCGGTGCCGGTCATCATCCACAGCGGCCGCAACCAGGTGGATATCGCGGTGCGCTGCATGAAGCTCGGAGCGTTCGATTACTTCGTCAAGACGGTTGAGGAGGATCGCCTGCTATCCGGCATCCGTCGCGCTCTCGAGCGGGTTGTCCTGCTGGAGGAAAACCGGCAGCTCAAGGCGCATATGCTGCAGGGAAGACTTGAGCACCCCGAAGCTTTTGCCGAGATAGTGACCGGCAATCGGAGCATGCGGGCGATCTGTCAGTATATCGAGGCGATTTCTGTGAGCCCTGAACCGGTACTGGTGACTGGTGAGAGCGGTACCGGCAAGGAGTTGGTCGCGCGGGCCATCCACCGCCTGGCCTGCCCGGATGGACCGTGGGTTGCGGTCAGTGCTGCCGGCCTTGATGACCAAGTGTTTGCCGATACGCTATTCGGTCATGTGCGCGGGGCGTTCACTGACGCTCGTGAAACCCGGGCTGGGATGGTGGAGCAAGCCCGAGGTGGGGTGCTGTTCCTCGACGAAATCGGCGATCTTGGCCCGGCGTCCCAGGTCAAATTGCTGCGCCTGTTGCAGGAAGGTGAATATTACCCGCTGGGGTGCGATCGTCCGGTAAAAGCTCAGTCCCGATTCGTCTTTGCCACCAATCGTGACTTGGAGGCGGCAATGGCCGACACCTCGTTCCGCTCCGACCTCTATTACCGGCTCAATGCCCATCACGTGCATCTGCCGCCGCTGCGCGAACGCAGCAACGATATCATTTTGCTGTTGCTGCACTTTCTGGAACAGGCCGCTCTGGCGGTCAGGAAGAAAGTCCCGTTGTTGCCGCAGGAGCTCGCCAGCCAGTTAACCCGCTACTCCTACCCCGGTAATGTCCGGGAACTGCGGGCCATGGTTTTTGATGCCGTGAGCCGCCATCAGGAGGGGCCTCTTGCCGCCGGCGATTTTCCGCGGCTGGCCGCAAATCCGCCTGCCGTACCGGTTGCCTCTGTGGAGGATACAGGGACTCTCACCTTTCCAGACCCATTGCCAACGCTCAAGCAGATCTCCGATCTGCTGGTCGATGAGGCCTTGCGCCGCACCGGTGGCAACCAGACCCGGGCGGCTCGTCTGCTCGGGGTCACCAGGCCGGCTCTTGGCAAGCGCCTGAAGGGCCGTTCTTCCTGACACTGCATTCGGGCGGTGCTTGACCTGCCCCGGACTTCCCCCAATCGTCC
>CAZRTZ010000094.1:0-6895 GCA_964603155.1 uncultured Geobacteraceae bacterium
CGGGGGTTTTCCCCTGCTCGATGACGGTGCCGATGATGGAGGTGGCGGCAAGGAGGATCAGGGTGATGACCGCCAGTTTCAGGGAGCAGAAGAAGTCCCAGAGGCGGTCGACGAAGTTGGATTGAACAGGCGGTGGACTGGATTGGGTCAGGTTATTTTCCACGACGTTGACTCCTCGCACATGTGAATCGGACGACAGCCTGGCATCCCCTGCTCGCCAACCAGGGCGGGGGGATGGTTGATCCGGATGTGGAGAAGTTTAAATCAGCAGGACGATGGTACGGTGGTGCCGTATCGGCTCGGGCACACGGGGAGGTGGGGCGGATGGCTGCCCGCCGGGTAGTTCGCAGTCCTGGTAGGAAGTGGCCACTGACGCCACGAGGTGCGCAACGGGAGGAGACATGACCGGCTGCGTGCCGGTAACGCGATTCCGGGAGGAACTCCAGTGCGGGGGAACCGGGACATCGACGCATGGTCCGCATTCGGCGCCTGCGGTTTCAATCGCTGGAACTGGTTGGCTGACGTCTGGCGACTCCGCCATGCCCGGGCAGCAATCGCCGGCATTGTTCACCATGAGCCGGGTTTGGCCGTCGGCGGTCAGACACCAGACAGTGCCGCCCGAGACCGCTGGCCCGGTCAGCAGCCCGAGAGTCAGGGCGATCAGCAGCGGCAAGCGTGGAATTCGTTGGCAGAACGTAAACATGATGCCGTTGCAGATTAACAGGAAGACGAAAGGCGATGCAATCCAAATGTGCAATCCAAATGCTCGGGCTGGTAGCTCCTGCCGCCAGGGTATGTTTAAATACTGATAGTCATTCTGTTTCCAAGCAGAGCGATCAAGCGGTTTTTCCGGGAGCAAAACACGATGGATGCACCCGATATCTCCTCTGAACAACACGGGCCGGGCGACCTAACCCCCGTCAGTTTTTGGAGCGCCTTCCGCTTCTGGCTGAAACTCGGTTTCATCAGCTTCGGCGGTCCGGCCGGGCAGATCGCCATCATGCACCGGGAATTGGTCGAGGAGCGCCGCTGGATTTCCGAGCGCCGCTTCCTGCATGCTCTCAACTACTGCATGCTGCTCCCCGGCCCGGAAGCCCAGCAGTTGGCCACTTACCTCGGCTGGCTGATGCATCGAACCATTGGCGGCATTGTCGCCGGGACTCTGTTCGTTCTGCCGTCGCTCCTGATCCTGATCGCCCTTTCCTGGATCTACGTGACCTTTGGCGCCATGCCCCTCGTTGCCGGATTGTTCTACGGGATCAAGCCCGCCGTCACGGCCATTGTCCTTCAGGCGACCCACCGCATCGGTTCCCGCGCGCTTAAAAGCAATCTATTGTGGGCCATTGCCGCCGCCAGTTTTCTGGCCTTCTTCGCGTTTGACCTCCCGTTTCCTCTCATCGTCGCGGCGGCGGCCCTGATCGGCCATGTCGGCGGACACCGGACGCCCGGCAGCTTCATGGTTGGCGGAGAGAGTGGTCACGCCAGCGGTTCGGGAGGGGCAACCCTGATCGACGACGCGACGCCGACTCCGCTACACGCGCAATTTAGTTGGTCGAGAATGCTCCTCGTTGTTTCAGTGGGTGGACTGTTGTGGATCCTCCCGATGGCTCTGCTGGCGGTCGGCCAAGGGTGGGATCACACGCTCACGCAAATGGGCTGGTTCTTCACCAAGGCGGCCCTGGTGACGTTCGGCGGCGCCTACGCCGTGCTGCCCTATGTCTATCAGGGGGCGGTCGAACACTACGGCTGGCTGACGCCGGTCCAAATGATCGACGGTCTCGCTCTCGGCGAAACCACCCCGGGGCCGCTGATCATGGTCGTGGCCTTCGTCGGCTTTGTGGGCGGCCATGCGCAGGCCCTGTTCGGGCCGGACCACCTGTTCCTGGCTGGCGCCGTAGCTGCCGGGCTGGTGACCTGGTTCACCTTTCTGCCATCGTTTCTCTTTATCCTGATCGGCGGACCGTTAGTGGAGGCCACCCGGGGCGAGCTGAAATTCACGGCGCCGCTGACGGCCATTACCGCCGCCGTGGTCGGCGTGATCCTCAACCTCGCTCTGTTTTTCGGCTACCACGTCTTGTGGCCCGCAGGCTTTGCCGGCGCCTTCGACCGGGTTGCGGCCTTGATTGCCCTGGCGGCCAGCGTGGCCCTGTTTCGTTTCAAGCTGAACGTGATTCACGTCATTGCCGGTTCTGCCATCATCGGCCTGTTTCTCCGGTTGCTGTGATTCTGATGAAAAGCTCGGCGAGTAGACAAATACATTTCGATCTGATAGGGTATACCCCTATAGACTACTTGAAAGGTGCCATCCATGAGTCTGTGCGGAACGGATCAGGACAAGGAACGGCTGGTCAGCCGGCTGCGGCGGATCGAGGGGCAGGTGCGCGGCCTGTGCGGCATGGTCGAGCAGGACCGCGACTGCACTGAGGTTCTCCAGCAGATCACCTCCGTCTCCGGTGCCTTGCGCGGCGTCTGGGTGCAGATCGTCGGTGATCACCTGCGCGGCTGCATTGCCAAGGCGGCCATGGACCGGGACGACAAGCTGATCGACGAGCTCATCGAGCACCTGCAAAAGATTCGCTGATTCCCGCTTAAGGAAAGAGAAGCCATGACCAGGCATGCCAAAACCGTCGACCGATTCGCGCACAGCCACGAATCGAGCGACATCAACGCCGCCAACGAACGCCGCACGTTGCAGGTCGTGCTGCTCACCGGCACGACCATGACCGTGGAGATCGTCGCCGGCCACTGGACCGGCTCGATGGCCCTGCTGGCCGACGGCTGGCACATGGGAACCCACGCCTTCGCCCTCGGCATCAGCTACGCAGCCTATCTATTGGCCAGAAAGCACATGCATTCCGAGGCATTCACCTTCGGGACGGGGAAGTTCGGCGTGCTCGCCGGCTATACCAGCGCCCTGTTTCTGGCCATTGCGGCCATCTGGATGATGGTCGAATCAGCGATCCGCCTGGTCAACCCGGTGCAGATCGCTTTTTCGGAGGCGATCTGGGTCACCATCGGCGGCCTGATCGTCAACCTGGCCAGCGTTTTGATCCTCCATCAGCCCGGCCACCATCATGGTCATGACCATGACCATGAACCCGAGCACCCTCACCCGCACGAGCATGAAGAGCATGAGCATCACGCCCATCATGACCACAACTATCGGGCCGCCTATCTGCACGTGATCGCCGACACGTTCACCTCGGTCCTCGCCTTGGTTGCCCTGCTGTCAGGGCGTTTCCTGGGCTGGACCTTCCTCGATCCGGTCATGGGCATCGTGGGCGGACTGATGATCAGCCGCTGGGCCTACCTGCTGATCAAGGCCACGGGGCTGATCCTGCTGGACGGCGGGGTGGATGACACGATTCGCGACAAGGCGAGGGAGCTGATCGAGGCCGACGACGAAAGCAAAGTAGCCGATCTGCACCTCTGGCGGGTCGGCTCGAAGGATGTGGCGCTGATCGTCTCCGTCGTCACCGGGGCCGGGCGTAAAGCCGAAGAATATCAATCCAGGCTGGAGGGGTTGCCTGGCCTTTCGCATGTCAGCGTCGAGGTGCACCCCTGCGATGATCCCGACTGCCCCTGCGCATGAGTACCGCGATTCATCTGCTGCCAACTCCCTGATCAATGAGATTTGACGCCTGAATCGCAAATCGGATCAGAATTCAAACCCATCTTCCCAGTGCCCAGCACGGTCCGCCTTGGGGAGCCATCAAACCATGGCCGATTCCCATAGGGAAATCGGCCATTTATTTTTTAGGGCCTACACGCCGAAATTTGCAGCTTTTTATTTTTAACGCAATTTCAAGTGTTTAGGAGTTAGACTCCGCTGTGCCCCTTCTCTTATCTACTCCATGCTCTCAGTGAACCTGGTTGGTATCTTAGAAAGACTAGCAAGTCGTAAGCAACGACAACGAGATGATTTGTTAGATACACAAAGACCGGCCACTGAGCCGGTCTTTGAATTCGCAACCGAAGCTACACCATCCTGGTTCATTTTAGCTTGAGAGCAATCCTCGCGACACGTGCACCCTGATAGCGAGCACCGGCCAGTTCATTATCGCTCGGCATCCGCTCACCTTTCCCCCCGGCTATTGTTGACGCACCGTACGGGGAACAGCCGGTTATTTCCGTGACCCCCATCTGGCCGGAAAAAGCATAGGGAAGTCCAACGACTATCATGCCGTGATGAAGCAACGTGATGTGGAAGCTAAGAAGGGTAGATTCCTGGCCACCATGCTGTGTGGCCGTACTGGTGAAAACGCTGCCAACTTTCCCAACCAAGGCACCCTTCATCCAGAGACCGCCGGTCGCATCCAGAAACTGACGCATCTGACCACACATGTTGCCGAAACGGGTCGGGGTGCCGAAGATAATGGCATCGGCCTCGGCCAGGTCATTCACCGTCGCGATGGGGATATGAGCCATCCCCTCCTGGGCATCAACCGCCCCCATCATTTCGATCACTTCAGCGGGAAGCGTCTCGGGAACGCGTTTGATGATCGCCTCGCATCCAGCGACGTCTCTTACGCCTTCGGCGACCGCTTCGGCCATTTTGCAGACGTGCCCATAAAGACTATAGTAAGCGATTAGAAGCTTGCACATGGCGATGCCTCTCACAGGACAGGATTACTCCATCAAGCGGTTGTCTCCCACTTGATGACTTCCACCGGGCAGACAGAATCACATGCTCCGCAATCCACGCAAATGTCCTTGTCAATCTTATGCGTGCCCCCTTGCTCACTGATGGCCACGACCGGGCAAACTTCGGCACACGCTCCGCAGTTAATACAACCGTCGACGATGTAGTGGGTTCCCATGGGAAAAGCCTTTCTCAAAGAGGGGTTGAAACTGTTGCCCCGAGAGGGACAACTGGCAGGCGCTGATCGCCACCACGTCTATTCGAGATTGAGTCGCACAAAGTTCAGGGTGCCGCCAGCAAGCAGGTGCTGCCGTTCGCGATTGGAAACTTCCAGCAGGGTGATGATCCGCCTCCCACCGATGACCACCGGGATTTCGGTGTCACCGGCTTCCAGGCGGCGGCGAATTTCCGGGAAGGTCACTTGATCGTCGAGTTGTATCGCTTCGTAGTCTTTCGGGTCCTTGAAGGTGAGCGGGATAATTCCAAAGTTGCAGAGATTCGCCTTGTGAATACGCGCAAAGCTCTTGGCAAGCTTGACGCGCACCCCCAAATAACGCGGGGCCAAGGCGGCATGCTCGCGACTGGAACCTTGTCCGTAGTTGTCACCGCCGATAACGACCGCATTGTGCAGGGTTTTGATGCGGTCAACGAACTCCGGATCGACCAGGTGGAAAACGTAGGCGCTGATTGCCTCGATATTGGACCGAAGCGGGAGAATTTCGCTGCCGGCCGGCATGATGCCATCCGTGGAAATGTTGTCACCGACCTTGATGGCCACGGTCGCCGCCAGGTTTTCCGGAAGCGGGTCGAGTTCCGGAAAGGGCTTGATATTCGGTCCGCGTTCAATCTCTGTGTGGCGCAACTCGTCGCTTGGGAATATGAAGGAGCCTTCATCGACCAGGTATTTAGCCGGGTCCTCAATGCGCGGATAGGCCATCTCCTGGCCGAGGTCCCGAGGATCGGTAATTGCGCCCTTGAGGGCGGCCACCGCCCCGGTTTCGGGTGAGCAGAGGTAAACCTGATCGTCCTTGGTCCCAGAGCGCCCAGGGAAGTTGCGCGGGAAGGTGCGCAGACTGATCTGCCCGGTTCCCGGTGCCTGCCCCATGCCGATGCATCCCAGGCAGCCACTCTGATGGATGCGCGCACCGGCCAGCAGTAGAGGCATCAATCCACCCTGTTCCGCGACATTTTCCAGGACCTGACGGCTGCCGGGATTGATATGGAAGGAAACATGCGGATGCGCGTGTCGCCCTTCGACAATCCGTGCCGTGACCATCAAGTCGCGAAACGACGAGTTGACGCTCGACCCGACGATGACTTGATCGACCCTGGTTCCGGCAACCTCGCGCACCGTTTTCACGTTCCCGGGTGACGAGGGGCAGGCAATGAGTGGTTCGATGCTGGCAAGATCGATTTCGACGTGCTCGTCGTAGTCACATCCGCTATCAGCCGACAACTCCCGCCAGGCATCACCACGCGCCTGCGCCTCCAGATACTGGTGAGTACGCGCGTCTGACGGGAAGATGCTACTGGTGGCGCCGAGTTCGGTGCCCATGTTGCCGATGGTTTCGCGATCCGTTGCGGAGAGAGTCAATACGCCAGGGCCATAATATTCGATAACCTTGCCGATGCACCCCTTGACATCATAACGGCGCAGCATCTCCAGGATGACATCCTTGGCACTGACCCAATCGGCAAGCTGCCCGGTCAGTCTCACTCCGAAAACGACTGGAGATGGGAAATAGTAAGGATAACCCGCCATCGCCAGGGCGACATCGAGTCCACCCGCGCCGATAGCCAGCATCGACACTCCGGCCGCTCCGGGGGTATGGCTGTCAGCGCCAAGCATGGTCAGACCTGGCCGACCGAAGCGTTCCATGTGAACCTGGTGGGAGATGCCGTTGCCGGGGCGGGAAAAGTGAATGCCGAAACGGGCAGAAGCGGTTTGCAGGTAGCGGTGGTCGTCTGCGTTTTTGAAGTCGGTTTGCAGCAGATTGTGATCAACGTACTGGGCGGAAAGTTGCGCCCGGACACGATCCACCCCAAGCGCCTCGAACTCAAGCATGGCCATGGTGCCGGTTGCATCCTGCAACAGAGTGTGGTCGATACGGATACCGATCTCTGCGCCAGGAATCAGGCGACCATCAACCAGATGCTCCTCAAGAATTTTCCGGGTGAGGTTTTTGCCCATGGCGTAAACCCCCTCAATGGAGATACCAGCACTTTATCACCGCCCCCCACATTAGCAACCGC
>CAZRTZ010000095.1:0-6833 GCA_964603155.1 uncultured Geobacteraceae bacterium
AGCCGCCGGTGGCCAGAACCACGGCGTCGCCCCAGTACGACTCGATCTCG
Source organism: uncultured Geobacteraceae bacterium (assembly GCA_964603155.1). Lineage (GTDB taxonomy): Bacteria > Desulfobacterota > Desulfuromonadia > Desulfuromonadales > BM103 > VAUL01. The sequence goes on from CAZRTZ010000095.1 coordinate 51, forward strand.
CCAGTGCACAGGTTGCGGCAGGTGATGCCGCGGGCTACGCCGTCGACCACCACCAGGTCGAGCATCTCGCGGCGCACGAAGAGCTTGACGGTGCCGGCCTTCACCTGGCGGGAAAGGGCCGAGTAGGCGCCGAGCAGCAGCTGCTGGCCGGTCTGGCCGCGGGCGTAGAAGGTCCGGCTGACCTGGGCACCGCCGAAGGAGCGGTTGTCCAGGTAGCCGGCGTAGTCGCGGGCGAAGGGGACCCCTTGCGCCACGCACTGGTCGATAATGTTGTTCGACACCTGGGCGAGACGCCAGACGTCGCCTTCGCGGGCGCGGAAGTCGCCGCCCTTGATGGTGTCGTAGAAGAGGCGGTAGATGCTGTCGCCGTCGTTCGGGTAGTTCTTGGCGGCGTTGATCCCGCCCTGAGCGGCGATCGAGTGGGCGCGGCGGGCGCTGTCCTGGTAGCAGAAGGCTTCGACCTGATAGCCGAGTTCACCCAGGGTCGCAGCGGCGGCGCCACCGGCCAGGCCGGTGCCGACGACAAGGACTTTGTACTTGCGCTTGTTGGCGGGATTGACCAGCTTCGTCTCGAAGCGGTGACGGTCCCAGGAAGTTTCAATCGGTCCTTTCGGACATTTGCCGTCGAGTATCATTCTACCTACCCCCTTACCGTACGATGCCGAAGATGATCAGCAGCGGAATGGACGCATAGCCCACCAGCAGGACCACCCCCACAAGCTTGCTGACGTTGCCCATGACCGGCAGCGACCGGTCGTTGCTCAGCCCAAAGGTCTGGAACATGCTCTGGAACCCGTGGCTGATGTGCAGGAACAGGAAACCCATGCCGATCACGTAGAGCAGCACCGGCAGCACCTGGCTGAACCCTTTGGTCACCATGACGAAGACGTCGACCATGCCGTGGCCGCCTTCGATCGGCACATAGATCTCGGGGTTGGTCACCCGCACCGTGAAGTGCAGCAGGTGATAGATGGCGAAGAGCGCCAGCGCCAGGCCGGACACCACCATGGTCTGGGCGGCGAAGCCGGTCTTCAGGCGCTTGACCTGGACATTCTGGTCCGGGGTGGCGGCCTTGTTCTCGATGGTCAGCTGGATTCCGAAGTAGATGTGCACGGCAAACACACCGAGCATCACCAGGCGGAAGATCCAGACGATCGGGCCAAGGCTGTGCAGTTTCTGCGCGTAGGCATTGATCGCCGCGCTGCCGGCGAAGACCGACAGGTTGCCGAGCAGATGCACGCAGATGAACGCGATCAGCATGGTCCCGGTAACGGCCATGATGATCTTCCGACCTACAGAACTTTGCGTCAGTTGCATGATCTTAAGTCCCTTGCGTTGTGAAGTGGTGGATAGTTAAGCCCAAAGAGCATCAGGCTGCGCTCCCTGGACAGGCCAATTGACAATACTGCCGTTCACGTGCGCGGGGAGCCCCGCCAGCCGGGCGACAGTCGCATCGCTAACACCCATGAATCAAACAGTTTTTACCGCTACCGACGCGGGCGCCGGACAACTGCATACTGTATACAAAGAATGGGGCATCTTAAACGGCGTTCGAAAAAAAAGAAAGGGAAAAGTTCAGAAAATTTCATCCGCGAGGGGCGCGGCGGAGTTCAGGTGCAGGCCGTTTTCAGGTAGTGAATGACCTGACGCAGCGCCTGGCCGCGATGGCTGATGCGGTTCTTCTCAGCGAGGGGCAGTTCGGCCATGGTCCGGTCGAACCCATCGACCAGGAAGAGCGGGTCATAACCGAAGCCGCCGCTGCCGCGCGGCGCATCGAGTATCCTTCCGCAGACCCGTCCTTCGAAGTAACGGGGGGATGTGCCGGGGAGGCTGAGGGCCATGACACAGCAGAACGCCGCCTGGCGGTGCTGCGCGGGGACACCGAACAACTCCTTGAGGAGCCGGGCGTTGTTGGCCGCATCATCGCCCTGCACGCCGGCATAGCGGGCCGAATGCACGCCCGGTTCGCCGGCCAGGGCCTCGACGGTCAAGCCCGAGTCGTCGGCTAGGCAGGGGCGCCCGGTGAGGCGGGCCACGGTCTCCGCCTTCTTGACGGCATTGGCCATGAAGGTAGCGCCGTCCTCGTCGATCTCGGGAATTTCGGGGAACGCGTCCAGGCCGAGCACGGTGATGCCGGCATCTTCGAGCAGATGCCGGATCTCCCTGAGTTTGCCGGCATTGCGGGTGGCGACGACCAGCTCCTTCATCCCTGCTTCCTGGCAGCCTGTTGCAGGGCGGTCAACTCCCGGCAACCCTGCCGACCCAACTCGCGCAGGGCGTCGAGCTCGGCATCGGTGAACGGCTCGTCTTCGGCAGTCCCCTGCACCTCGACGAAGCGGCCATCGCCGGTCATGACGATGTTCATGTCGACCGAGGCGGCGGAATCCTCATTGTAGTCGAGATCGAGACGCGGCTCGCCACTGACGATGCCGACGCTGACGGCGGCCACGCTGTCGCGCAGCGGGGAGCGCTCGAGTTTGCCGGCGGCGATGAGCCCGTCGATGGCATCGGCCAGAGCGACCCAGGCGCCGGTGATCGAGGCGGTGCGGGTGCCGCCGTCGGCCTGCAGCACGTCGCAGTCGAGCAGGATGGTCCGTTCGCCGAGCGCCTCGAAATCGATCACGGCGCGCAGGGCTCGACCGATCAGGCGCTGGATCTCCAGGGTGCGCCCTCCCTGCTTGCCGCGTGCGGCCTCGCGCGGCGAACGGGTATGGGTGGCGCGCGGCAGCATGCTGTATTCGGCCGTCACCCACCCTTTCCCCTGCCCGCGCAGGAACGGCGGGACGCTCTCTTCAACCGATGCCGTACACAGCACGCGGGTTTCGCCGAAACTGACCAGCACCGAACCTTCCGCATACCGGGTGAAGTTGCGCACGAAACCGACCGGGCGCAGTTGCCCGGCCTGGCGGTCATGATTGCGGCGGGGTTTTTCCTGGCTCACTCGGGGCCTCCTGTAGACTCTGATAACTCTTCAAAAAATTCTCCAGGCCATCGAACAGGACCCGGGCCAGTTGCTGCTGACCGGCAGGGTCACGCAGCCGCGCCAGATCGGCATCGTTACTCAAGTAGCCCATTTCGATCATCACCCGCGGCAGATCCCCCTGCCCCAGCGGGAGCAGGGCCCGCTCCTGGATCGGCGCCACCTGGTAGCCAGCGGCCCGCAAAGCCGCATGCAAAGCCTCGGCGAGGCGCAGGCTGGCGTTGACCGCGGGGACGGCGGGGACGCTGTCGGCCGCAGCGCCGGGAACCGGCTCGGCGCTGCGTGGCGGCGCCACGAACAGGCTGATCCCTTGCGGAATCGCCGTAGCGAAGGACTGGGCGTGCAGTGACAGGAGGACGTCGGCCTTGCCGGTGCTGACGGCTTCGAGGCGTTGGCCGGCACTGACCGCGTAGTCGCCGTCGCGGGTCATGATCACCGGCGCCGCTCGGCGCATCTTCAGGAGCCTCTGCAACTGCAGGGCGACGCCGAGGTTGACCGATTGTTCAGTAACTCCTCCCTTGCCCAGAGCCCCCGCATCCTGCCCGCCGTGGCCCGGGTCGATGGCCACCACCCACTGGCTGTCGGCCACGGCACGCGGACGCTGCTGCAGAAAGAGCGAAAAGAGCTGGTCGAGCGGGCTCTCCTCGGGGGGCGGCGCAGCCGGATTGAGATTGCTGACCTGCAGGGGCAGGTCGAGGGTCGGAATCAGCTGCCCGGCGAGCAAGGCCTCCGAGACACGCAGCCTGCCGTCGATGAAGCGCGGGCGGTGGGCCACCTTGACGGCACGCTCGCCGAAGCGCAGGTAGTCGCTCCCCGGCGAGAGAACCGCGGTCCCCTTCCCGGTCTCGATGCGATAGACATGGTCGACATTGTCCCAGCGGCCGCTCAGCCCCACGGCGGCGAGGACGTCGTCGATGGCAACGAACGCGACCCCTTCGCGCTGGTAGGTCTCCTGCAGCACCAGCTTGTCACCGCCGCTGCGGCTCAGTTCGATGGCGGCCCGCGCCGGCGGAGCCCCGGAAAGGAACGTCAGTAACGACAGAAACAGGAGAACAAGAAGTGGGGAGCGCATGGGGCGAGTTTATACCGTCATCGCGACGGGCGAGTCAACGCAGGTTGATCCGGCATCAATCGGCGAGCAGGGGGCGCGGCAGGAAACCCTCCTTGCCGAGCAGGGTGAGCAGGCGCGTGATCAGCTCGGCCACCAGCAGGCCCCGACCTGTTGCTTCGGCGGGGAGTTCCGGGATCTGGCCGCCGGCAATCTGGCCATGCCCGCCGGAGGTGCCGAGCCCTGCCGTCACCGCCTGGATGAGGGTTCCGGCATTGATGGAGGGATCGCTGGTGCGCATGGAGAGAATCCCTTCGCCGGCGTACACGCCAAACCCCAAGGCCAGTTCGACCCCTTCGACGCGCAGCAGCAGGTCGGCCATCTCGGCAATGATCTCCGGATGATCGACTTCGTCCAGGTTGAAGACCAGGGTGTCCCCGAAGATTCGGGCACTCTCCAGGGCGGCGTTGAGCTTGGTAAAATAGTCCTGAGGCAGCGGCGGATGGCTGATCTTGTAGAGGATGCGATTGTTGGAAAACGGCAGGAGCCTGCGGTAGGCGTCGCGATCGGCCGGGGTCCATTCGCGCCCCAGCCCCTGGGTTTCGGAGGTGATCGCGTAAAAAAGGATGGTCGCCAGCTTGGTGGCAATGCTCACGCCGTGAGCCTGCAGGTATTCGTAGAGGATGGTTGCCGAAGCCCCGTATTCGGGGCGGATGTCGACCCAGCGGCAGGCTTCGGACTGCGGACGGCGCGGGTGGTGGTCGATGATCAGGTCGACCCGGCAATCGTCGGGAAGCGAGGTGTTCCCCGCCCCCGGTTGGGCGTCGACCATGCAGACAACTGCGAACTCGCGGGGATCGACGCTCGCCAGCGGGACCGCTTCGATCTCCAGTTCGCGCACCATCGCCCGGTTTTCGCCGCGGCCGATGACCCCTTCGAAGGCAATCACGGCCTCCTCGCCGGTTTTCATCAGGATCAGGTGACGCAGGGCATAGGCGGCCGCCAGGGCGTCGGGGTCGGGGTGATCGTGGGTGACGATCAGAATCGGCTCCTTCCCCCGCAGCCATTCGATGAAACCGCTGGAAAAGCTCGCCGAACGGGTCAGGTCGAGACTCATGCCACCCTCCTTGTCGACCATTTCAGCAGCAGGCTGTTGCTCACCACCGAAACACTGGAGAAGGCCATCGCCAGCCCGGCAAACTCCGGCTTGAGGATGACGCCGAAGATCGGGTAGAGAAGTCCGGCGGCCACCGGGATGCCGATGATGTTGTAGATGAAGGCCCAGAACAGGTTCTGACGGATCCTGTCGAGTGTCAGCTCGCCGATTTCGATGGCCCGGGCCACATCGACCACGTCGCTGCGCACCAGGATGATGTCGCCGGTCTCCTTGGCCACGTCGGTCCCGCTGCCGATGGCGATGCCGATGTCGGCCCGGGCGAGGGCCGGCGCATCGTTGATGCCGTCACCGACCATGCCAACGCAGCAGCCTTGCTGCTGGTAGTTGCGCACGATCACCTGCTTGTCGGCGGGAAGAACCTCGGCCTCGACCGCGTCGATCCCCAGGGTCCTGGCCACGGCCAGGGCTGCCGGCCGCCGGTCGCCGCTGACCATGACGGTGCGCAGCCCGATCCGCTTGAGCCGCCGGATCGCTTCGACCGCTCCGGCCTTGGGCGTATCGGCCAGGGCAATGGCCCCCAGCAGCCGGCCGTTGGCGGCAACCAGGACGGTGGCTTTGCCCTCCCCGGCCAGGCGGTCGAGTTCTGCGGTCAGCGCAGAGGTTTCGATGCCGTGGTCGCCCAGCATCCGCAGGCTGCCGGCCAGAACGACCATGCCGTCCAGGGTGCAGCGAACCCCGTGACCACCGATCTCCTCGACGTCGTCGACGGCAGACGCCACCACATCGAGGGTGCGTGCGTGGGCGACGATGGCCTTCGCCAGCGGATGGCTGCTGACCTGCTCGGCCGCAACGGCGGTGCCCAGCAGTTCCCCGGCGGAAACCCCGTGAACCGGCAGGATATCGGTGACGGCAAAGAGACCGCTGGTCAGGGTGCCGGTCTTGTCGAACAGCACCACCTGCAGCCGTGACACCTGCTCGAGCACCGACGCCCGCTTGAAGAGGATGCCGCGCGACAGGCCGACGGCGCTGCCGACCATGATCGCTGTCGGCGTGGCCAGCCCCAGTGCGCAGGGGCAGGCAATGACCAGTACGGCGATGGCCAGTTTGAAGGCAAAGAGGAACGGCTTGTCCGCCAGCCAGTACCAGGTGGTAAAAGTCAGCAGCGCCAGAACCACGACGGTCGGGACAAACCAGCTGGCCACCCTGTCGGCCAGGCGCTGGATCGGTGCCTTGTCGCCCTGCGCCGCGGCAACCATGCGCACGATCTGGGACAGCAGCGTCTCCTCGCCGATGCGCGTGGCCCGCACCACCAGGCGTCCGCTGCCGTTGACCGTGGCGCCGGTGACGGGGTCGCCCGCCGCCTTGGCGACCGGCAGGGGCTCGCCGGTCACCATCGCTTCGTCGACCGCCGAGGCCCCCTCCACGACGATACCGTCGACCGGGATGCGGTCGCCGGGACGGATCAGCACCAGGTCGCCGACCTGAACCCTGCTGGCCGGCACCTCCTGCTCGCCACCGTCCACCAGCAGGCAGGCCCGGTCGGCCTGCAGCGCCAGCAATTTGCGCAGGGCCTGGCCGGCCTTGCCGCGCGCGCGGCTTTCCAGCCACTTACCGAAGCGCACGAAGGTCACCAGCATG
>CAZRTZ010000096.1:0-6687 GCA_964603155.1 uncultured Geobacteraceae bacterium
GATTTTCTCTGTCGCCGCGAATATTTCTCTGCGATAATTACAACTCAACATCGAACAACAGGAGGCTGTCATGGGAATTGCCGCGCTGATAGGTTTTTACCTGTTGGTCATCGGCCTGGTCATCGTCCTGCTGGCCGGCATCTACGCGGTTGTTACCTACAACCGCTTCGTCCACCTGAAAACCACGGTCGAATCGGCCCTGAGCGACGTCGACGTGCATCTGACCAAGCGCTACAACCTGATTCCAAACCTGGTCGAGACAGTCAAGGGCTATGCCGAGCATGAGAGCGGGGTCTTCGAGGAGGTCACCGCCCTGCGCTCCAGGGCGATGCAGGCCACCAGCCTCGACGAGAAAGCCCGCTGCGACGACTCCCTGCGCGGCCTGTTCAAGAGTCTCTTCGCCGTGGCCGAGAACTACCCGGCCCTCAAGGCCGACGCCAACTTCCAGCAGTTGCAGAAGACCCTGCAGGAGTTGGAGAACAGCATCGAATCCGGCCGACGCTACTACAATGCCGCGGTGCGTGAGCACAACATCCTCTTGAACAGCTTTCCGGCCAACATCGTCGGTCGGATGTTCAGCTTCATTGCCCAGCCGTTCTTCGAGAGCGCCGGTGACCAGGAGCGGCAGACGCCGCAGGTCGATTTTTAACGTCAGCAAAAAGGGTTTCCTCATCCGGCTATTTGCAGTATAAAGACCGCGCACGCCCCGACGACGGGCAAATCATCTGCAAGGGAGCAGCCCCATGAGCGAAATCATCGATATCTACGCCCGCGAGATTCTCGACTCCCGCGGCAATCCGACGGTCGAGGTCGAGGTTTACCTGGAGAGCGGCGTGATGGGCCGTGCAGCGGTGCCGAGCGGCGCCTCCACCGGCGAGCGCGAGGCCCTGGAGTTGCGCGACGGTGACAAGAGCCGCTACCTTGGCAAGGGGGTGCTCAAGGCGGTCAAGCATGTCAACGAGATCATCGCCGAGGCCCTGATCGGCTGGGAAGTCACCGACCAGACCGGCATCGACCGCAAGCTGCTGGAACTCGACGGCACCGACTTCAAGAGCAACCTCGGCGCCAACGCCCTGCTCGGCGTCTCCCTGGCGGTTGCCAAGGCCGCCGCGGAGGAGTCCGGCCTGCCGCTCTACCAGTACCTCGGCGGCGCCAATGCCAAGGAGCTGCCGCTGCCGATGATGAACATCATCAATGGCGGCGCCCATGCCGATAACAACGTCGACTTTCAGGAATTCATGATCATGCCGGTCGGCGCGGAGAGCTTCGCCGAGGCGCTGCGCATGGGGGCCGAGATCTTCCACGCCCTGAAGAAGGTCCTCAAGGACAAGGGCTACAACACCGCCGTCGGCGATGAGGGCGGCTTCGCCCCCAATCTGAAGAGCAACGAGGAAGCGCTGGAAGTCATCATGCAGGCGATCAAGGCCGCCGGCTACAAGGCCGGTGACGACGTCATGCTGGCTCTCGACGTCGCCGCCTCCGAATTCTTCAAGGACGGCAAGTACACCCTTGGGGCCGAGGCGCAGCCGGTCAAGACCGCGGCTGAACTGATCGAGTTCTACGCCGACCTGGTCGACCGTTACCCGATCGTCTCCATCGAGGACGGCATGGCCGAGAACGACTGGGACGGCTGGAAGCTGCTGACCGAGCGCCTTGGCGCCCGCATCCAGCTGGTCGGCGACGACCTGTTCGTGACCAATACCAGGATCCTGAAGGAAGGGATCCAGAAGGGGATCGCCAACAGCATCCTGATCAAGGTCAACCAGATCGGCACCCTGACCGAGACCCTCGACGCCATCGAGATGGCCAAGCGCGCCGGCTACACCGCCGTCGTCTCCCACCGCTCCGGCGAGACCGAGGACACCACCATCGCCGACCTGGCGGTAGCCACCAACGCCGGCCAGATCAAGACCGGTTCGCTCTCCCGCACCGACCGCATCTGCAAGTACAACCAGCGGCCGCGAGGTCTTTTACAACCTGCGCTGATCAGCGCTTGCCCGTGTAACGCAAAAGCCCGGGGCCAAATGGCTCCGGGCTTTTTTTCTGCGACGGCCGCGGCGGGGGTGTTTCACTGGCTCCGGTGGCGCTCCAGGCAGCTGCTGAGTCCCTCCAGGAAGGCCGTGCGCAACTCCGCCGGTTCCAGCACTTCGACATGTGGCACGAAGCCGTAGAGCCAGGCGAGGATCTCGGTTTTTCCCCCCGCCTCCAGGGCGAGGATGACGCTGCCGTCGTCAAGTCGTTCGATCGTCTGGCTCGGATGCCAGTGCCGCTCGGTGGCCAAATGGGCGATTTCGGCGGCGATCCGCACGCGGATGGCCATCGGTGCTTCCCGCACCAGGCCGAAGGCGCCGCCGGTCAACTGCTCGGCGGAAAAGTCTTCCGGGACCTCGAAGCGCTCCCTGGTCAGTTCCACCCCCTGGACGCGGTCGACCAGAAAGAGCCGCATGGCCTGGCGGTTATGGGCATAGCCGCCGAGATACAGGGCCCCCTGGGTGAAGAGCAGGGTGTAGGGGTCGAACAGGTAGGTTTCCGTCTGGCGGCGCGCCGGGGCGTAGTGCAGCCTGATCCGGTACTGGAAGAGCAGGGCTTCGCGCAAGTCGGCGAGGATCTGGCGCTGGCCGTGATAATCATGGACGCCGAGGAAGCGCGGCGCCACCGCTTCGGCGAGCCGCTCGAGATGGGCGACGCTGCGCGGCGGCAAACTGGAACGGATCCGGCCGAAGATGGCGTCGAGATCGTCCTGGAACGGGGTCCCCTGCAGAAAGCCGAGCTGGCCGCGGCACAGGTAGAGCGTCATCAGTTCGGGGAGGGAGAAGGTAATCGGCGGCAGGTTCTTGAAGCCGGTGACGAAACGGTAGAGCACGGTGCCGTCGTCCTGACGTTCGGGGACCAGCGGGTAGCCGGCGGCGCCGATCGCCTCGAGGTCGCGATAGACGGTGCGTCTGGTCACTCCGCACTCCTCGGCGAGTTCGTCGACCGTGGCGCCGAAGCGGGCCTCGAGGATGCGGATGACGTCATGCAGGCGGGACGCCTGGCTGTATTTCTTGGCGGGTTTGCCGGGACGGTTGGTCATGGGTGTGAGGTTGTCGGGCAGGGTTCGGGGTGGCTTGTCGCTTGTTAAGTGGTTAAGTGGTTGCCGACTCAACCACTTAACCACTCAACGAATTGACTAGTGATAGCGAATCTTGCGCACGCCTTCCAGGAGCATGACGGCTTCGGTCAACTCCCGTCCCATGCGGCGGCGGTGCTGGGTGAGGATGTACTCGAAGGTGATCTCGCCGTGCTGCAGGTCGATGTGGGAACGGATGTCGGTGATGCGCAGGTGCCGCTCCGCGAAGAGCTCTTCGAGTTCGTCCTGCAGCCCCGACCGGTTGGCGGCGGTCACGGCGATGTCGAGGTAGCGGTCCTTGTTGATGACCGGTTCGAGCTTCTTGAGGAAGATCAGACTGAGCAGGGCCAGGGCCGTCGCCATCACCCCGGGGACGAAAAGCCCCATGCCGAAGGCCATCCCCAGCCCCGCCACCAGCCACAGACTGGCCGCGGTGGTCAGCCCGCGCACGCTGGCCCCCTCCTTGATGATCACCCCGGCGCCGAGGAAGCCGATGCCGACCACAATCTGCGCCGCGACGCGGGCCGGGTCAAGGCGCATCGACGAAGTGCCGTCCAGTGCCGCATACTTAAGGTGAAAGGCCTCGGAGACCACGGTGATGAGGCAGGCGCCGAGAGCCACCAGCAGATGCGTACGCAGCCCGGCCGGCCGACCGTGCTTCTCCCGCTCCAGGCCGATCGCTGCGCCTGCCAGGGCGGCCAGCAGGAGCTTGACCAGGATCGCCAGCTCGAAGCTGCCGTTGATGGTGTCGGCGAAGAACATCAGGTCACTCCCACTCTATCGTCGCCGGTGGCTTGCTCGACACGTCATACACCACCCGGTTCACCCCGCGCACCTCGTTGATGATGCGGTTGGAAATGCGTGCCAGGTCCGCGTAGGGGAGGGGATACCAGCCGGCGGTCATGAAGTCCTTGGTCTCCACGGCGCGCAGGGCGACGACATACTCGTAGGTGCGGCCGTCACCCATGACGCCGACGCTCTTTACCGGCAGAAAGACCGCGAAAGCCTGGCTGATCTTGTCGTAGTGGCCGCTCTGATAGAGTTCGTCGATGTAGATGGCGTCGGCGTGGCGCAGGATGTCGCAATAGTCCTTCTTCACCTCGCCGAGGATGCGCACCCCCAAGCCCGGTCCCGGGAAGGGGTGGCGCCAGACCATGCGGTGCGGCAGCCCCAATTCCTCGCCGATGGCGCGGACCTCGTCCTTGAACAGTTCGCGCAGCGGCTCGAGCAATTTGAGTTTCATGTAATCCGGCAGGCCGCCGACGTTGTGATGGCTCTTGATGTTGTGGGCCTTGCCGGTCTTGGCTCCCGCCGACTCGATGACATCCGGGTAGATCGTCCCCTGGGCCAGCCAGTTGGCGTTCGGCAGCTTCTTCGATTCCTCCTCGAAGATGTCGACGAACAGGTTGCCGATGATTTTGCGCTTGGCTTCCGGGTCGGTCACGCCGGCCAGTTTGCTTAAGAAACGCTCCTCAGCGTCGACGCGAATCACCTTGACGCCGAGATTCTCGGCGAAGGTCGCCATCACCTGGTCCCCCTCGCCGAGACGCAAAAGGCCGTTGTCGACGAAGACGCAGGTGAGCTGGTCGCCGATGGCGCGGTGGATCAGCGCCGCCGCCACCGACGAGTCGACCCCCCCGGAGAGGCCGAGAATCACCTGCTCGCTGCCGACCTGGGCGCGGATGCGGGCCACCGCGTCCTCGATGATGTGCCCGGGCGTCCACTGTCCGGTGCAGCGGCAGATCTTGCGCACGAAGGTGTCGAGCAACAGCTCGCCCCTGGGAGTGTGATTGACCTCCGGGTGGAACTGCACGCCGTAGAGGTTGCGGCTCACGTCCTGGATGGCGCAGACCGGGGCGTTGGCGGTCCCTGCGACGACCTCAAAACCGGGCGGAACGACCTCGACGTGATCGCCGTGGCTCATCCACACCGGGCTGTGTCCTTCGGCGAAAAAGCCGTCGAAGAGCGGGCCGGGCTTGCCGGCGGCAAGGAGGTCGGCGTGGCCGAACTCGCGTTTCCCAGCCGGCACCACCTGCCCGCCGAAGTGACGGCTCATCAGCTGCATGCCGTAGCAGATGCCGAGGACCGGCACGCCGAGTTCGAACAGCTCCTCGGTGACCGCCGGGGCCCCCTCGTCGTAGACCGACTTCGGGCCCCCGGAGAGGATGATCCCCGTGGGTTTGAAAGCGCGGATCGCGTCCAGCCCCATGTCGAAGGGGTGCAGTTCGCAGTAGACGTGAGCCTCGCGCACCCGCCGTGCGATCAGCTGGGTGTACTGAGAGCCAAAATCAAGGATGAGGATCTTTTCTGAATGGATGTCCATGCTGTCCTTCGGGGGCCGCTGAAAAGGGCCCATCTGCGTTGTTACCCTCGGACTCGTCGCTGCGACGTACCCAAGGGTACGCCTCACTCCTCGCCCTTCGGGCGCCTAGCATCTCGACCCTTTTGAGCGGCCTGGTCAGCGATTGCTTCGCTAATTATTATTTCTCTCAATCCGGTAATTCGGCGCTTCATGCGTGATCGCCACGTCGTGCACGTGCGACTCGCGCAGTCCTGCGTTGGTGATGCGGATGAACTGGGCCTTCTCCTGCAACTCCTTGAGAGTGCGGCAGCCGGTGTAGCCCATCCCCGAGCGCAGCCCGCCGAGCAGCTGGTGGATGCTGGACGAAAGCGGGCCGCGGTAGGGGACGCGCCCTTCGATCCCTTCCGGGACCAGCTTGACTTCGCTCTCCACATCGCCCTGGAAGTAGCGGTCCTTGCTCCCCTGCTTCATGGCGCCGAGGCTCCCCATGCCGCGGTAGCTCTTGTAGGTGCGCCCCTGGTAAAGGATCGTCTCCCCCGGCGACTCGTCGGTGCCGGCGAAGAGCGAGCCGATCATGATCACGTCGGCGCCGGCGGCAATCGCCTTCGGCAGTTCGCCGGAATACTTGATGCCGCCGTCGGCGATCAGCGGAATCCCCTTCTTGCGGGTAATGCGGGCGACGTCGGCAATGGCCGAGATCTGCGGCACCCCGACGCCGGCGACGATGCGGGTGGTGCAGATCGAGCCGGGTCCGATGCCGACCTTCACCGCGTTGGCGCCGGCCTTGATCAGCATTTCGGCGGCATCGGCGGTGGCGATGTTGCCGGCGATCAGTTCGATGTTCGGAAAAGTCGAGCGCAGGCGCTTGACGCCGTCGATCACCCCTTGCGAGTGACCGTGCGCGGTATCGATGATGATCACGTCGGCGCCGGCCTTGATCAGGGCGTCGGCGCGGGCTTCCATGTCGTCGGTCGGGCCGACGGCGGCACCGACGCGCAGGCGGCCGAGGCTGTCCTTGCAGGAGTTCGGGTACTTCTTGACCTTTTCGATGTCCTTGATGGTGATCAGCCCTTTGAGGTTGCGCTCGTTGTCGACCACCAGCAGCTTCTCGACCCGGGTGTGCTTGAGGTGTTCGCGGGCTTCGTCAAGGGTGGTGCCGACCGGGACGGTCACCAGGTTGCGCTTGGTCATCCGCTCGGAAATCGGGATGTCGAAATCGGTCTCGAAGCGCAGGTCGCGGTTGGTCAGGATGCCGACCAGCTTCCCCTTGGCGTTG
>CAZRTZ010000097.1:0-6470 GCA_964603155.1 uncultured Geobacteraceae bacterium
CGCCTCCGCGCTCCTTTCCGGGATCGTTCTCAAGACCGGAATTTACGGGCTGCTGCGCCTGACATCTTTCTTTGCCGTCATCCCGCCCTGGTGGGGATGGACAGTGCTGGCCCTCGGCATTGTCTCCGGGATTTTCGGCGTAGCCCTGGCCCTGGCCCAGCACGACCTCAAGCGCTTGCTCGCCTACCACAGCGTGGAAAATATCGGCATCATCGCCATCGGGCTGGGGCTGGCCCTGCTCGGTCGCAGCTTTGCTCTTCCCGCCCTGGTCCTGCTCGGGACCAGCGGCGCGCTGCTGCACGTGGTCAATCACGGCCTGTTCAAATCACTGCTCTTCTTCAGCGCCGGGTCAGTGGTGCATGCCACCGGCAGCCGCGAAATTGATCACTACGGCGGCCTGCTGCGCCGCCAGCCCTGGACCGCCGTGTGTTTTCTTAGCGGTGCCGTCGCGATCTGCGGCCTGCCGCCGTTCAACGGCTTTGTCAGCGAGTGGCTCATCTACCTGGCTGCCTTCGACGTCTTTCAGGGAGAATCCCTGACCCTGCGCCTTGCGGTTCTGGCCGCCCCGGCCCTGGCCTTGATCGGCGGGCTGGCGGTGGCCTGCTTCGTCAAAGTCTTCGGCATCGCCTTCCTTGGCGAACCACGTACCCCGCAGGCAGCCGCCGTCGACCACGACGCCGCGCCAAGCCTGCGCGGCCCGATGCTGACCCTGCTGCTGGCTTGCGCCTGGATCGGTCTGCTCCCGGGCACGGTGGCGCCACTGCTGCAGAAAGCGACGACCTGCTGGGCACCGACGGTCAAGCTCGCTTCTCTGGGAGGGGCGCTGGCGCCGCTGCCGCTGGTCGGCGCGGTTGGCTGGGTGCTGCTGATCTACCTGGCCGGGCTCGGCTGGTGGCTGCACCGTCGTACCCGCAACGCCCCCCGTGACGTTTCGACCTGGGGGTGCGGCTATGCCGCGCCGACCGTACGTATGCAGTACACCGCCTCCTCCTTCGCCGACTTTCTGGTCGGCCAGTTCCGCTTCGGCCTGCGCACCGAGCGCCACGGAGGGCAAATCGCCGGGATTTTTCCTCCTCCCGCCACGTTCTCCAGCCACACCCCCGACGCGGTTCTCGATCGCGCCCTGCTCCCCGGCTTCCGCCAGGTGGCCCACGGCTGCAGCTGGCTACGGGCCCGGGTCCAGAACGGCCTGATCCCGACCTATCTCCTCTACGTGGCCCTGACTCTGGTGGCCCTGCTGATCATGGTGGCGCACTGATGGACACGACCTTCCTCCCCCGCGCCGCCCTGCACCTGGTCCTGCTCCTGACCTGCGCCCCGCTGCTGCAGGGGGTGATTGGCCGGACCAAGGCACTCTTTGCCGGCCGGACCGGAGCACCGCTCTTGCAGCCGTACTTCGACCTGGCCCGCCTGCTGCGCAAGGAGAGCGTTTTCAGCCGCACCACCACGTGGGTCTTCCTGGCCGGGCCGGTGGTCGGGGTAGCGGTAGCGATCCTTGCCGCCTTGCTGGTACCTTTCGGCGCTCTCCCCGCGCCAATCGCCTTCACCGGCGACCTGCTGCTGTTCGTCTACCTCTTCGGGCTGTCACGTTTTTTCACCGTGGCTTCGGCGCTGGACACCGGCTCGAGCTTCGAGGGGATGGGCGGCGCCCGCGAGGTCACCTTTGCCTGCCTGGCCGAGCCGACCGTGCTCTTCTCCCTGATCGTTCTGGCCAAGCTCGCCGGCAGCCTGTCGCTGACCGACCTGCTCGGACCTCACCTCGCCGCAGCCTGGAGCGGTCCGGCCGGTCTCTCCCTCGGTCTGGTCACGGTCTGCCTGCTGGTGGTGCTGCTGGTGGAGAATTCCCGCATCCCCTTCGACGACCCGAACACCCACCTGGAACTGACCATGATCCACGAAGTCATGGTTCTCGACCACAGCGGCCCCACCTTCGCCCTGGTGATGTACGGCGCGGCCCTCAAGCTGATGGTGCTCGGCGCCCCGCTGGTGCGCCTGCTCCTGCCGGTTGATACCGGCTCCTGGGCCGGTGACGCCGGGGTGTTCCTCGCCGGCATGCTGCTGCTCGCGGTGCTGGTCGGCGTGATCGAATCGGTCATGGCCCGGCTGCGCCTGGTGCGCATCCCCCAGGTGCTGATCGGCACCACGTTGCTGGCCGGTTTCGCCCTGGTCCTGGTGATACGATGACCGATCTGAGCAACCTCTGCCTGCTGCTGGTCATCCTGATCAATTTCTTCGCCCTGGGGAGCGCCCGGCTCGGCGCCTGTATCCATGCCGTCGCTCTGCAGGGAGCGGTTCTCGCCGTACTGCCGCTGGCCACCCTCGGCCTGACCGGCCACGCCCTGTTTCTTGCCGCCGGGGCGTTGGCCCTCAAGGGGGGGGTGATCCCCTGGCTGCTGTTGCGGGCGATCCGCGAGGTTCGCATCCGCCGCGAGATGGAGCCGTTGATCGGCTTCGTGCCGACCCTGCTGCTCGGCGCCCTGGCCACCGCCGCTGCCTTCATCTTTGCCGACCGGCTGCCCCTGATCGCCGGCCACCAGGGGGAGCTGTTCATCCCAACCGCTCTGGCCACCCTGTGTACCGGCTTCCTGCTGCTGATGAGCCGGCGCAAGGCCATCACCCAGGTGGTCGGCTACCTGATCCTGGAGAACGGCATCTTCATCTTCGGCATCCTCCTGGTCGAGGCGATGCCGCTGATGGTCGAGGCCGGTATCCTCCTCGACCTGCTGGTTGCGGTTTTTGTCATGGGGATCGTCATCGGCCAGATCAACCGCGAATTTTCTTCGCTCGATACCGAGCGACTCTCCGCGCTCAAGGAATGAGCCGATGCTCGCCGCCCTGATCCTCATCCCCCTGCTGCTGCTGCCGCTGGCCCTGGTCCTGCCTTGGTATCGGCTACGTTCCTGGCTGCTGCCACTGGCCGGGGCACTGCACCTGCTGCTGACGGTGCTGGCACTGGGGACGGTGGCCGACGCCGCTCCGGGCGACTGGGTCGGGCTCGATCCGCTGGCACGTCTGGTGCTGCTGGTCTCCAGCCCGCTTTTCTTCGGCTGTGCCCTCTATGCCGTCGACTATCTGGAGATACGCCGCGACCGCGGCAACCGGATCATGGTGCCGTGCCTGCTGGTCTTCCTCTCGGCCCTGAGCCTGGCGGCCATCTCCCGCCACCTCGGCCTGCTCTGGGTCGCCCTCGAGTCGACCACCCTGGCAAGCGCACCGCTGATCTACTACAACCGCAACCGCCACTCCATCGAGGCTACCTGGAAATACCTGCTGGTCTGCTCGGTAGGGATCGCCCTGGCGATGCTTGGCCTGCTCTTTACCGCCTATGCAGCTCTGCTCGGCGGAGCTCCGGTCAGCCTGCTCCTCGACGACCTGCTGGCTGCCGGCCCGCTCCTCTCCAAACCGTGGCTGCACGCCGGCTTCGCCTTCCTCCTGGTCGGTTTCGGCACCAAGATGGGACTGGCGCCGCTGCACACCTGGAAGCCCGATACCTACGGCGAGGCGCCGGGGCTGGTGGGGGCGCTCCTGGCGGGAGGGTTGACCAGCCTGGCCTTCCTTGCCGTGCTGCGCAGCATGCAGGTCATGGCGGCAGCCGGCTCCCTGCCACTGGCACGATCGGCGCTGCTCGCTCTCGGCCTGCTCTCGCTGCTCCTCGCAGCCCTGTTCATGATGCGCCAGAACGACCTCAAGCGCATGCTCGCCTACTCCAGCATCGAGCACATGGGGCTGCTGGCCGTGGGCGTCGGGATCGGCGGGCTCGCGACCTTCGGGGCCCTGCTGCACATGGTCAATAACGCCCTGGCCAAGGGCTGCCTCTTTTTGAGCGCCGGCAACATCCACCGCGCCTTCGCCAGCAAGCGCCTGTCAGAAGTGCGTGGGGCCCTGACCGCCCTGCCGTTTTCCGGAACCCTGTTCCTCTGTGCCTTCCTGGCGGTGACCGGCGCCCCTCCCTTCGGCATGTTCCTCAGCGAGTTCACCATGCTGCGCGGCATCTTCACCGACGGCCGGACCTGGGTCGGCCTGGCGGTGGTTCTGCTGCTGGGCGTGGTTTTCATCGGCATGGCCGCCTCGGTGCTCGACGTCTCCCAGGGGGAACCGGCCGGTCGCGAAGAGTTGTTCACCGACCGCTTCCTGCTGGTGGCCCCGCCGCTGGCGCTGCTCATCGCGGTGCTTGTGCTTGGCGTCTATCTCCCTGAGCCCCTGCGCCTGCTCCTCGAGCAGGCTGTCGGGCAGCTCGAGGGGGTGAAGCCATGAGTCCGCTGCGTGCGGCCTCCCCCTTGGCCAACGGTGGGGTCATAGCGCTGGCTGACCTGCCGGTACTCGGCCGCGGCCATTTCACCGGCGCGCTCCTTGCGGAGGTCAGCGAAGGGGCCAGAATCGCCGCCTACTTTGCCTTGCCGGTTGGGGAGGAGTTGGAAGTCTTTGCCATCCTGGCTCGTGACGGGCTGCAGCAGCTGGCGGTCCTGCGCACCGCGGTCGGGGCGGAGTTCCCCTCTCTGGCGTCACGCTGCCCCGAGCTACAACTGTTCGAACGCGAGATCGCCGAGCAGTACGGGTGCGTCCCCGTCGGCCACCCCTGGTTCAAGCCGGTGCGCTTTCATCCCTCGTGGCACGCGCAGCGGGATGCCTGGGGACGGGGCTGTGAACGGCCGCAACCGGCGGTGCAGGAGTTCTTCCGGGTGGAAGGAGAGGAGGTCCACGAGGTCGCGGTCGGCCCGGTGCACGCCGGGGTGATCGAGCCGGGGCACTTCCGGTTCCAGTGCCACGGCGAGGAAGTCATGCACCTGGAGATCGCTCTCGGCTACCAGCACCGCGATGCCGAGCGCCTCCTCCAGGGCGGGCCGCACCCGGCCTCACCGTGGCAGATCGAGACACTGGCCGGCGACACCAGCATCGGCCACGCCACCGCCTGGGCTCAGCTGAGCGAGGCCTTGGGGGGTGGCGGCGTTCCGCCGCGTGCTGCAGCGTTGCGCCTGGTCGCGCTGGAACTGGAGCGGCTCGCCAACCACGTTGGCGATATCGGCGCCCTCGCCAACGACGTCGGCTTCCTGCCGACCGCGGCCTTCTGCGGACGGCTGCGAGGTGATTATCTCAACGCCACCGCCACCCTGTGCGGCAACCGCTTCGGCCGTGGTCTGGTGCGCCCCGGCGGGGTGACGGCCGATCTCACCGCAGGGCAGGCCAGCGCCCTGCACGAGCGCCTGCAGCCGGTGGCCCGCGACACCCGCGGGGCACTGGAGCTGTTCTTCGAGACACCGTCGGTTCTTGCCCGCCTGGAGGGAACCGGCAAGGTCGCCGCGGAGGATGCCGCAAGCGTTGGCCTGGTCGGGGTAGCGGCCCGCGCCTGCGGCCTTGAGCGCGACGTCCGCCACCACCATCCGCTCGGTGCTTACCGGGAGGCCGGGATCAAGTCCGCCGTGCGCTGGGGGGGGGACGTCTACGCCAGGGCTGCGGTGCGGCGGCTGGAGGTCGAGACCTCGCTGGCCCTGGTCGACCGCGTCCTGACGGCACTCCCCCCCGGGGAGATTCACGCCCGGAGCAGGCCGTTCCGCCCCAACGCGCTGGCCGTGACCCTGGTCGAGGGGTGGCGCGGAGAGATTGTGCATGCCGCAGTCACCGATGCCCACGGGCGCTTCGCCCGCTACAAGGTGGTCGACCCGTCGTTCCGCAACTGGACCGGGCTAGCGCTGGCCCTGCGCGGCGAGCAGATCTCCGATTTCCCGCTGTGCAACAAGAGCTTCAACCTGTCGTACTGTGGTTTTGACCTTTAGGAAGGACCGATGCTGACAATCCTCCGCGAACGCCTGCGCCAGGGGCACCGCACCGCCCGCTACCCCAAGGAACCGCCGGTCCTTCCCGAGCGCTTCCGCGGCGCGCCACAAATCGACGCCAGGCGCTGCATCGACAACTGCCGGGCCTGCGCCGGGGCCTGTCCGTTCGGGGCGCTTGTACGGTTGGAGAACGGCCCGCGCCTCGATCTGGGCTTGTGCATCTTCTGCGGCGAGTGCGCCGCGGCCTGCCCGAGCGGCGCCCTGACCTTCTCCCGCGACCACCGCCTGGCGGCGCGCCGCCGCGAGGACCTGCTGGCCGGTCCGGGGGGGCATCGGCCGGCCTACGCCCTCGACGGCGAGATGCGCCGCCTGTTCGGCCGCTCTCTGAAGCTGCGCCAGGTTTCGGCGGGGGGGTGTAACGCCTGCGAAGCCGACCTCAACGTGCTCAATACTCTGGTCTTCGACCTGGGCCGCTTCGGCGTCCAGTTCGTCGCCTCGCCGCGCCATGCCGATGGCCTGCTGGTCACCGGCCCGGTCAGCGAGAACATGCGCTACGCCCTACTGGAAAGCTACGCGGCGCTCCCCGCGCCGAAGCTGGTGATCGCCTCCGGCTCCTGCGCCATCGGCGGCGGACCGTTCCGCGGCTCTGCCGAATGCCACGACGGCATCGACGCCCTGCTCCCCGTCGACCTTTACATC
>CAZRTZ010000098.1:0-6005 GCA_964603155.1 uncultured Geobacteraceae bacterium
CCCCCATGGTCAGGTACTTCGGCCCCTCCCAGCCGCACAGCGTGTTTTCCCAGTACTCCTCGATCCACACCTGCAGGACCCCCTGCACCCCCGGAGACGGCAGCGGTCCGGCTGACGGCGGGTCGCCGGGCGAGGGCGCCGGGGTGCCGGCGGAGAAACTGCGCGACACGCTGTTGCCGGCGCTGAAGGCGTCGTAGCCGCGGCGCCGCAACTCACGCACCAGCGCGCTGCGCAGGTCCTCATCGATGAAGGTGCTGCACATCTCGTTCGGCTGGTAGGTCGCATAAGCAACCGGACCCACCGCCACGCTGCGAATGCCAAGCGCGGCAAAAGCCGGGTCGGCAGGCGGCGGCGGGGACGACGGCAGCGTGCTGCAGCCGGCCAGCAGCAAACCGAGCGCCAACCATCCCGGCAGCAGCCGTTTCACTTGCCGGCCGCCCTTCCCCGCGCGAGCTCCCGGTCGATCAGCGCCTGCACCTCGGCCGGACTGCGTTCGCGCAGCGGTTTGCCGTTGAGGAACACGGTCGGCGTCCCCTGCACCCCGACCTGCTGCCCCAGCGCCTGGTCACGCAGCACTTCGTCGCGCAGCTTCTGGGCCGCGCGGTCCTTGTCGAAGCGGGCCAGGTCGAGACCGGCCTCCTTGGCCAGCGCCTTGATCTTCTCTTCGCTCAGCTGGCTGAAGTTATTGAAGAGGAGATCGTGCATCGGCCAGAATTTCCCCTGCTCCCGCGCCGCCAGACTGGCCAGCGCCGCCGGCAGAGCCATGTTGTGCATGCGCAGCGGGAACTGCTTGAAGACGATGCGCACCTTCCCCGCATTTTTGGCCAGAATCTCGTCGAGGATCGGCACCAGGCGCGAGCAGTAGGGGCACTGGAAATCGCTGAACACGGTGAGCGTCACCGGGGCTTTTTCATCGCCTTTAACCGGCGAATTGAGCACCGGCAGAGGGTACAGCTTCGCCACCTCGACAACCCTTAAGTCGCTGCCGACCGTGACGTACAGCTGCGCGCCATCGGGGGACACGGCCAGTCGCTCGGCCTCGAACCCGAGACTGAAACGATCCTGCACTTCGCCGCCGGGGGAGAGAATCTGCACCTCACCCCCTTTGTGCAGGACATAGACTCGGCTGCCATCGGCACTGGCCACCATATCCAGCGCGGCCTTGCCGAGATTGACGGCCGACCCCGCTTCGACCTGCAATACCGCCGCCCCGGCGCCTGTCGCCAGCAGCAGCCCGGCACACACCAACCCTATCCATTTCATCATCGGCCAACCTCCGTCGCCGGCGAATCGCCGGATCGTTTCCTTTCGTTTACCATGACACCCCGCAATCGTCCAGCGCTTGACAACGCCCCCCCCCGGCGGCATAAGAAAGGGCATGACGGTCCCCGCCCTCGCCATCGACAATCTCAGCAAGAGTTACGACG
This sequence comes from uncultured Geobacteraceae bacterium, assembly GCA_964603155.1. GTDB lineage: Bacteria > Desulfobacterota > Desulfuromonadia > Desulfuromonadales > BM103 > VAUL01. The sequence continues at coordinate 1,428 of CAZRTZ010000098.1, forward strand.
GCCAGCAGGCCGTCAAGGAAATCTCCTTCGAGATTCCCCCCGGTGAAATCTTCGGCCTGCTTGGTCCCAATGGCGCAGGGAAAAGCACCACCATCAACATGATCGCCGGAGTCACCCGCATTGGCGGCGGCCGTATCGAGGTATTCGGCTATGACAATCAGCGCGATTACCGGGTGGCAAGGCGCCTGCTCGGGGTCATGCACCAGGAAGTGGTCATCGACAACTTCTTCACCATCGACCAGACCCTGAAGTTTCACGCCGGCTACTACGGGGTGCGCGACGACCCGGCCTGGCGCAAGCGCCTGATCGAGCAGCTCGGTCTCGGCCCGCACCTGCACAAGGTGATGATCAAGCTCTCCGGGGGGCTGAAGCGTCGCTTCATGATCGCCAAGGCCCTGCTCCACAAGCCGCGCCTTTTGATTCTCGACGAGCCGACCGCAGGGGTCGACGTCGAGCTGCGCCACGGCCTGTGGGAGTTCGTGCGCGAGATCAATCGCGCCGGCACCACCATCCTGCTGACCACCCACTACCTTGAGGAGGCCGAGCAGATGTGCGACCGCATCGCCATCATGCACCACGGTGAACTGATCGCCCTGGAGGCGACCGGCAGCCTCCTCGAACGTCTGGGGACGCGCGGCGTGGTGGTCCACCTCCACCAGCCGCTGCAGACCCTCCCCGCCGCGCTGGCCGGCTGGGGCGGACGGCTCGACACCGACGGCCGCGCCGTGCGCCTGACGCTGCCGCCGCAGCAGACCGCCGGCGATCTGCTCGCCCTGCTGTGCCGGATGGGGCTGCCGGTCGCCGACCTCGAAACCAAGCGTGCCGGGCTGGAGGAGATCTTCCTGCAGATCACCAAGGACGTGCCGGCCGGAGGCGGCAACGGCTCATGAGCGACCGGCGCCTCCCAGAGTTCATCCCCTGGCTCCCCTTCTACACCCTGCTGCAGAAGGAGGTGCGCCGCTTTTTGCGCGTCGCCTCGCAGACCCTGGTCACCCCGGTGGTCACCGCCGCCCTGTACCTGTTCATCTTCGGCGCCACCCTCGGCACCCGCATCAGCGTACTGGAGGGCTTCAGCTACGCGCAGTTCGTCATCCCCGGCCTGATCCTGATGGCCGTGGTCAACAACGCCTTCGCCAACACCTCGACCTCCCTGTTCATGTCGCGCTACCTCGGCAGCATCGTCGATCTGCTGGTGACGCCGCTGACCCCGGCGCAGTTCATCCTGGCCTACACCCTCGCCGCCATGCTGCGCGGCATGGCGGTCGGCACCGTGGTCTGGCTGATCTCCCTCCCCTTCGCCACCCTCCCCTTCGCCCATCCGGCGCTGGTGGTGGCCATGGCCCTTTTGACCAGTTTCCTCTTTGCCCAGTTCGGGCTGATCGTCGCTCTCCATGCCGACTCGTTCGATGCCCTGGCGATGTATTCCAACTTCGTGTTGATGCCGCTGATCTACCTGGGAGGGGTCTTCTACCCGATCTCCATCCTCCCCGCCCCGTGGGCGGGGCTGTCCCACCTCAATCCGCTCTTCTACCTGATCGACGGCTTCCGCCACGCCCTGCTCGGACAGGGAGACCTTTCCTTCGCCACCGCCTTTACGGTCAGCGGCCTGATGGCGGCCGGGGCCTTCCTCTGGGCGGCCACCCTCATCGGCCGCAGCTACCGGCTCAGGAACTGACCCGGCCGGGCGCTCCCGCAGAAAGTTCGGACATCCTGACATAATACCGGCAGGCCGCGCGGCGATTCAGCGCAGCCACCACTGGTGGAGGACGGCGGCAACCGTCCAGACGGAAAAGCTGGCGGTCAGCACGATCGGAAGCGGCAGGTTCTTGCGATAGCAAAGGAAGGCCACCAGGAAGAAGAGGATGGTGGGGACGAGCCCCCACAGCACGCCGCGGGTGAGCTGCTGCATGGTCTGCGGGTCGTTGCCGCTGTCGAGGGCCACCCACACCAGGACCAGTGCCCCGGTAAGCGGCATGACCGCCACCAGTCCGGCCAGGGACGGCCACTTGCGGCCGATGGCGGTGGCGGTGAGGATGACAGCGAGGGAGAGGAGGCTTTTGAGCAGCAGCTGCACGGGGAGCTAGAACGCCTTGCGGCTGTCGAGGAGCAGGGTGACCGGACCGTCGTTGACGAGAAAGACCTGCATCTCGGCACGAAAAACTCCGGTGGCGACCGTCAGGCCGGCAGCGCGCAGGGCATTGACGTAATCGTTGTACAAGGCGTCGGCCAGCTCGGGCGGAGCGGCGTCGGTGAAGCCGGGGCGGCGCCCCTTGCGGCAGTCGCCGAGCAGGGTGAACTGTGACACCGCCAGCACCGCGCCGCCGACATCATGCAGGGCCAGGTTCATCTTGCCGGCGTCGTCCTCGAAGACCCTCAAGCCCGCGGTCTTGTCCGCCAGGTAGGCGACGTCGGCCGCGGTGTCGCCGTCGGCCACGCCGAGCAGGACCAGAAAGCCCCGGTCGATGGCGCCGACCACCGCGCCGTCGACCTCGACCCGCGCCTGCGTCACCCGCTGCACCACGGCTCTCACGCCGACTCTCCCGCCAGCTGGCGCAGCAGCGCCAGGTTGATGCGATCCATCTCCTCGCCGTCATCCCCTTTCGGGGTTTCGAGAACCATCGGCAGATGGGAAAAGCGCTGATCGCGTACCAGGCGGGCGAACCCCGCCGCGCCGATCGCCCCCGCGCCGATATGGGCGTGGCGGTCGACCTTGCTGCCGCACCCCTTCATGCTGTCGTTGAGATGGAAGGCGAAGAGCCGGTCGAAGCCGACCTCCCTGGCAAACGCGGCCATGGTCTGCTCGTAGCCTTCGTCACTGGCGAGATCGTAGCCGGCCGCATGGGCATGGCAGGTATCGAAGCACACCCCGACCCGCTCGCCGAACCCCTCCATGAGCCGGGCCAGGTGCGAGAAGTCGCCGCCGAGATAGCTCCCCTGGCCGGCGGTGTTTTCCAGCAGCAGGCGCACCGCCGGGTCGCTGGCGGCGAAGATCTCGGTCAGCGCTTCGCGGATGCGCCGGATGCCGGCATCCACTCCCGCCCCGAGGTGGGCGCCGGGATGGGCGATCAGATAAGGGATGCCGAGAGCGGTGCAGCGCTGCAACTCCTCCTGCATCGCCGCCTTCGACTTCGCCCAGTTGTCGGGGTCGACGGCGGCCAGGTTGATCAGGTAGGCGTCGTGGACCATGACCGGGCCGATGCCGCTTTGCCGCCAGGCCTCGCGAAAGGCCAGCTGCTCTGCCGCGCTCACCGGCGGAGCACTCCAGCGGTTGGCGTTCTTGGTGAAGATCTGCACGGCGGTGGCACCGACCGCTACGGCGCGCGGGAAGGCCTGCTCCAGACCGCCGGCCACCGACATGTGGGCACCGAACAGGCGGCTCACGAGACGGCCTCCGTCGGCTGCAGCGCGGCGCCAAGGGCGCGCACGTCGGGGAGGTGCAGGTCGACGTACTCCGGCGTGGCGCCGGCGCCGACCAAGACGGTCGCCATGCCGAGTTCCTTGGCAGTGCGCAGGTTCTCGCGCGAATCCTCGATCATGGCGCAATCGGCCGCAGCGCTGCCGAGCGCGGCGAGGACCGCCTGGTAGGGGGCCGGATAAGGCTTGGGGAGATAGTTGGCAACGCGGATGTCGAACACCGCCTCGAACTGATCGGCAATCCCCAATGCCGCCAGCACCCGCTCGGCGTGACAGGAAGAGCCGTTGGTAAAGACCGCCTTGCGCTGCGGCAGGGACCCCAGCATGGTGCGCAGCAAGGGATCGGGACTCAGGCGGGAGGTGACGTCGACATCGTGCACGTAGTGCAGGTAGTCCTCGGGATCGACGCCGTGATGGCGGATCAGCCCCTGCAGGGTGACGCCGTAGGCGGCCCAGTACTCGCGGCGCAGGCCATCGACGGCCTCCGCCGGGATACCGACCTGATCGATCATGAAGCGGTTGATGCGCACGTCGATCAGGTCGAACAGCTCGCGTTCGGGCGGATACAGGGTGTTGTCGAGATCGAAGAGGAGCACGCGGTTCAGCATGGTCATTGCGGCCGGTACTCCCCGGTAAAGACCTCGACGGCGGGACCGGTCATGAACACCTCGCCGCTGCCGTCCCAGGTCAGCTCCAGATCGCCGCCGGTCAGGTGATTGAGCAGCCGGTGGCCGGTTCGCCCGGTCAGCAGACCGGCCACCGTCACCGCCGCAGCGCCGGTGCCGCAGGCCAGCGTCTCGCCGGCGCCGCGCTCCCAGGTGCGCTGGCGGACCTCCCCCGGGGAGAGGACCTGGACAAATTCGACATTGGTACGGCGCGGGAAAAGCGGGTGGTTCTCGATGGCCGGACCAAAGGTCGCCACCGGGAAACTCGCGACATCGTCGACGTAAATGACACAATGGGGGTTGCCCATGGAGACGCAGGTGATGCGGAGGGTGCGGTCGAGGATCGCCAGCTCCTGCCCCACGACCCGCTCCTCCGGCGGGCCGGTCATGGGAATCTCCGCCCGGGTCAGGCGCGGCCGCCCCATGTTGACCCGAACCCGCTCCACCTTGCCCGCCGCATTGGCAAACAGTTCCACCGGCAGCAGACCGGCGCCGGTCT
>CAZRTZ010000099.1:0-5996 GCA_964603155.1 uncultured Geobacteraceae bacterium
TCCTTGAGGTAGGCCAGCGAGTCGTTGATCAGCTCCAAATTCTCCTCGAGACTGATGCGCAGCGCCTCACGTACGTGGAAGTCCCAGGTCTTGCCGAAGATGGTGACGGTGTCCGGCTCGGCCTGCACCAGGGTGCGGATGTTGTTGTCCTTGTCCGGGGTGATCTTGGCGCGCCGGGTCGAACCGAAGGCGGCGATCTTGGCATGTTGCAGCTTGACCTTGCGGACATCCTTGAAGAAGGCGATGTCCTTGGGATTCGAGCCGGGCCAGCCGCCCTCGATGTAGTCGATTCCGAGTTCGTCGAGCTTCTGGGCGATGCGGATCTTGTCGGCCACCAGAAAGGAGACGTCCTCGGCCTGGGTGCCGTCGCGCAGGGTGGTGTCGTACAGCCAGACTCTGCTCATGCCATTGACTCCCGCGAACAGATCAACCCTTGGCCAGACCGAAGGCGGAGTGCAGCACGCGCACGGCCAGTTCGGTGTACTTGTCGTCGATGACGCAGGAGACCTTGATCTCGCTGGTGGAGATCATCTGGATGTTGATCCCCTCGGCGGACAGCGCTGCGAACATCTTGCTGGCGACCCCGGAATGGGAGCGCATGCCGACGCCGACGATCGATACCTTGGCGATCGTCTCGTTGCTGTCGACCCCGGCGGCGCCGACCCTGGCTGCCGCGTCCTCGACGATCTTCAGGGCTTTCTTGAAGTCGGTGCGCGGCACGGTGAAGGTCAGGTCGGTGAACCCCTCGTGGGAGACGTTCTGGATGATCATGTCGACGGTGATGTTCGCCTCGGAGAGGGGCGAGAAGAGCTGGGCGGCGATCCCCGGCTTGTCGGGTACGCGCATCACCGAAATCTTGGCTTCGTTTTTGTCGTGAGTGATCCCTGAAACCAGCACTGCTTCCATATCGGCATCCTCCTTCGTCACCAGAGTCCCTGGATTGTCGTTGAAACTGGAGCGGACGTGGACCACCACGCCGTATTTCTTGGCAAATTCCACCGAGCGGATCTGCAGCACCTTGGAGCCGAGCGAGGCCATTTCCAGCATCTCGTCGTAGGACACCTTGTCCATCTTCGAGGCTTCCGGAACGATGCGCGGGTCGGTGGTGTAGATGCCGTCGACGTCGGTGTAGATCTCGCAGACGTCGGCGTTGAGGCCGGCAGCCACGGCCACCGCCGAGGTGTCGGAACCGCCGCGACCGAGGGTGGTCAGGTTGCCGTCGCGATCGATCCCCTGGAAGCCGGCTACGACCACGATCGTCCCCTTTTTCAGGTCCTCGCGGATCCTGGTGCCGTCGATCTCTTCGATGCGTGCCTTGGAGAAGGCGCTGTCGGTGATGATCGGCACCTGGAAGCCCATGTAGCTCTTGGCCTTGTAGCCCATCGACTCGAGGCACATGGCCAGCAGGGCGATGGAGACCTGCTCGCCGGTCGCCACCATGACATCGTACTCGCGCTCGCTGGGGAACTCGCACATCTCGTTGCACAGGGCCACCAGCTTGTTGGTCTCGCCGGACATGGCGGAGACCACCACGATCATCTCGTTCCCTTCGTCGTAGGTCCGGGCCACGCGACGGGCAACGTTGCGGATGCGCTCGATGGAGCCCATCGAGGTGCCGCCGTACTTCTGAACGACCAGAGCCATAGCTGAACTATCCTCCCTGACGCTGCCCGCGGAGCACGACGACCCGCGCAGGGCAGAAAATCGCCCCGGATGTGGGGCAAATTATTTTATTAGCAGGAATTTTCCTGACGGTCAAAGGTTATTCGCGGCCAATGCCGCCAGCAACCGGCCTCCGCCGGGCTCCCCGGCGACAAAATGCAGTTCGCGCTCATCCGCACCGCGGCGAGTCAGGGTCACGCGCAGTGCGGCGGGCAGCACAGATGTAAGCCGCTCGGCCCATTCGACCAGGGTGACGCCATCGCGTTCGGCCTGCTCGTCATAGCCGAGCTCCTCCAGATCGCCGACCGTGGCCAGCCGATACAGGTCGAAATGATAGAGAGGAAGCCGCCCCTGGTGGATGTTGAGCAAGGTGTAGGAGGGGCTGGTGACCGGCACGTCGCGGGCAACGGCCAGACCGGCGGCCACCCCTTGAGCGAAACAGGTCTTGCCGGCCCCCAACTCACCGGAAAGCAGGACCACCAGCCCGGGCTGGGCGAGTTCGCCGAGACGGCGACCGATACCGAAGGTCTGCTCAGGAGAAGCGCTGAGCGTCACCCACTCGTGCAAGGCTCAGCGGCCCACGCTGCGGATAATGTCGAAGCGCGCCACCACGCCGACCAAATGCTCCCCCTCCAGCACGGGGAGGAGATGGATCTTGTGCTCGACCATCAAGGTGGCCAGCTCTTCCACGGTGGTTTCCGGCGTACAGGTCACCACCTCGCGGGCGCAGATCTCGCCGACCTTGCGGGCCGAAACCTTGCGCACTTCCTCGCTGAACACCTTGGGGCTCTCCAGGTAGATGACCCAATCGAACAGGGAGATCACGGTGGGGATGTGCAGCGGCTTGTCCTGCTCGATCAGGTCGGTCTGGCTGACGATCCCGACCAGCTTGCCGGCGCTGTCGACCACGGGGAGCGTCTTGTAGTTGTGCTCCACGAAGAGGGCGGCGAGTTCCTTGAGATCGGTATGTTCATGCACCGTGCACACGTCGCGGGTCATGATCTCTTTGACAGTCAGCATGAATGTGGCTCCTTGGTTAGTGTCCTATGCGGCTCATTCTGTTCTTGCAAATTCTGGCTCTTTCGGCCCCTGGCTACCTTGCGGTTCCTCGGCGTATCCCACCATGCCTGCGTCACCGCGCCTTGCCAGTGACCGAAATTCCTCACAATTTGTGCAGGGAGCCAACCGCACAGGACACGAGTGAATGCCGGGCCGCGGGGATCTCCGCCAGCAGATCGGTCGCCAGCAGGCCGGCGTCACCGAAGCGGGGGTAGAGCCGGTCGCCGGCCAGCCCGTGCAGATAGGCGCCGAGAACGGCGGCATCGCCGGCCTCGACCCCTTGCGCGAGGAGACCGCCGATCAGACCGGCGAGAACGTCGCCCATGCCGCCGGAGGCCATACCGGGGTGGCCGCTGGCGTTGATCCGCAAGCGCCCGTCGGGGGCAGCCACCACGGTACGCGCCCCCTTGAGGAGCACCACCACACCGTGCTCGCGGGCGAAGCGGACGGCCACGCCGACCCGGTCGGCCTGCACCTCGGCCACACTCAAGCCGCAGAGGCGGGCCATTTCCCCCGGATGGGGGGTCAGGACCGTCGCCCGGCCACGGCGCCTGGCCAGCACCTCGGCATGCCCGCCGAGGGCGTTGAGGGCATCGGCATCGACCACCGCCGGCAGCTCCGTCTCCTTGAGGAAGCGCCGCACCAGGGCTCCGGCCTCGTCCGTCGTGCCTAGGCCCGGGCCGATGGCCACGGCCTGCTTGCCCTCGGCAAGCTGCAGCAGTTCTTCCATGGCCTGCAGACTGACGGCACCGGCGACTTCAAGCAGCGGCGCGGTCATGATCTCGACCGAATGACAGGCAGCCACCTGCTGCATCCCGGCCGGGCAGGCCAGCGTCACCAGCCCCGCACCGCCACGCAGGCCGGCGGTGGCCGTCATCACCGCCGCGCCGCTTTTCCCCAGTGAGCCGGCGATGACCAGGAGGTGACCAAAAGTCCCCTTGTGCCCTTCGGCAGGGCGGGACGGCAACAGCGCCCGCGCCTCGGCCGCATCCACCAGCAGGGCCTCCGCGGATGCAGTGGCGGCAATCTCGTCAGGGATACCGATCGGCACGGTCACCACCTCCCCGGCCTGGCCGGCGCCGGGACAGCTGACCAGGCCGATCTTGGGGAAGGCAAAGGTTACGGTCAGCGTCGCACGCACTGCCACGCCAGGGATTGCCCCGGAGCTGGCATCCACGCCGCTGGGGAGATCGATGGCCACGACCGGCGCAGCCTGGCTGTTGAGCCAGGCGATGGCCGCCGCCGCAACCCCCTGCGGGGCGCGGACGAAGCCGGTGCCGAACAGCGCATCGACATGCAGCCGACAGCCCGCCGCAAAATCCAGGGCACTGGCCAGCCGGTCTGCGTCCGGGGCTTCGACAACCCTGCCACCCCGCTTTTCGTACTGCAGCAGCATGGTTTCGGCATCGCCGCTGACGGCGACACGTTCGGCAAGCAAAAGGGTACGCACCTGCCAGCCTGCAGCCTGCAGCAGGCGGGCGACGACGAAACCGTCGCCGCCGTTGTTGCCGCGCCCGCACAGCACCAGCACCGGACCCGGGAAGAGGCTGGTGAAGCGGTCGACTATGACCTCGGCCGCTGCGCGCCCGGCGTTTTCCATCAGGACGGCACCGGGCACGCCGGCGGCCTCGATGGTGCGCCGGTCGAGTTCCTGCATGGCGGCGGCGGTCAGAATCTTCATGAGGTCTCCAGGATCACCGTGGCGACGGCGTAGTCGCCGTCGTGGCTGTAGGAGAGGTGTGCGGTCGTGACGCCGCGCTCGGCCGCGAGCTGTGCGGCGCGCCCGCTCAAAACCAGTTGCGGCTTGCCGAGCGCGTCGGGGACGACCTCGAAATCGTGCCAGGAGAGACCGTCCCGCCAACCGAGGCCGAAAGCCTTCATGCCGGATTCCTTGGCAGCGAAGCGGGCCGCCAGGTGCGGGGCCGGATCGGCCTTGGCCAGGGCGTAGCCACGCTCACCGGCAGTGAAGAGCCGCTCCAGGAGCGCGGTCTTCCCTTCGAGGACGAAGCGGCGGAACCGCTCGATCCTCGCCAGGTCGGTGCCCAGGCCGACGATGGCCAAGTCACCCCCCCTGGAGCAAGGACACCATCTCGCGCACGGCCCGGTCGAGCCCGACCATGACGGCGCGCGAGATGATGCTGTGACCGATGTTGTATTCCTCGATGCCGCCCAACTGCACCACGGGCCGGATGTTGACGTAGTTGAGGCCATGCCCGGCATGCACCGCCAGCCCAAGACCGCGTCCGCACTCGATCGCTGCGGCAATCTTGGCCAGTTCCACCTGCTGCTGCGCACCGCGGGCGCTGCAGTAGCACCCGGTGTGAATCTCGATGGCATCGGCCTTGAGCCGGGCGCTCGCCTCGATCTGCGCCGGGTCGGGATCGACAAAGAGGCTCACCGGGATGCCGCCATGGCGCAGACGTTCGAGGCTTGAACCCAGGCCGGCAAAGTTGCCGAGCACGTCGAGCCCCCCCTCGGTGGTCAATTCCTGGCGCTTTTCCGGCACCAGGGTGACGTAGTCGGGACGCAGCTCCAGGGCGATGCCGACCATCTCCTCGGTCGCCGCCATCTCCAGGTTCAGGTGCGTCTGCACGGTCTGGCGCAGCAGCTTCAGGTCGCGATCCTGGATGTGACGCCGGTCCTCGCGCAGGTGCACGGTGATCCCCTCGGCTCCGGCCAGTTCGCAAAGCGCGGCCGCCGTCACCGGATCCGGCTCGACGCCGCCGCGGGCCTGGCGAATGGTCGCGACATGGTCGACGTTGACCCCGAGTCTAGGCATGCGCACCCCCCTGCCCCGCCCCCATAAAGGATTCGACGGTGCGGGCGATATCGTTGGCCAATGCCGTGATTTCCTGCTGGTCCTGGCCTTCCAGCATGATGCGCAGCAGCGGTTCGGTCCCGGAATAGCGGATCAGCACCCGGCCGCTGTCGCCAAGATGCTCGGTCACCGCCTTGATCTTGCCGGCGATTTCCGGCACCTCATCCACCGGGCGGCGCTCACGGACGCGCACGTTGACCAGAACCTGGGGGAACGCGGTCATCACTGCGGCCAGTTCGGAGAGCGGCTTGCCGGTCTGCTGCATGATCGCCAGGACCTGCAGGGCGCTGATAACGCCGTCACCGGTGGTGTTATGGTCGAGAAAAATCATGTGTCCCGACTGCTCGCCGCCGAGGCGATAGTCGTTGCGGCGCATCTCTTCCACCACGTAGCGGTCGCCGACGGCGGTCTTGACCACCCGCCCGCCGGCTTTCTTCAGAGCGATATCGAGCCCGAT
>CAZRTZ010000100.1:0-5718 GCA_964603155.1 uncultured Geobacteraceae bacterium
GAGACGATCTGCATCAGGTCCTTGTCGCCGGTGACGACGGTCACCTCCATCCCCTCGCCGGCAAAACGCTTCGCCAGGGTGGCGATGAGGTCATCGGCCTCGAAGCCGGGCAACTCGATGGCGGGCATGTTGAAGGCGCGCACCACCTCCTTGATGACCGGCACCTGCGGCACCAGGTCGTCGGGCATGGCGGCGCGGTTGGCCTTGTACTCGGGATAGAGCTGGTGGCGGAAGGTCGGCCCCTTGCTGTCGAAGACCACCGCCAGGTGGTCGGGCTGCTGCTCGCGCACCACCTTGAGGAGCATGTTGACGAAGCCGTAAACCGCGTTGGTCGCCTGCCCCTTGGAGTTGGACAGGTGGCGGATGGCGAAGTAGGCCCGGTAGATGTAGCCGGAGCCGTCGATCAGGAAAAGGCGCTGCGGGGTTTCGGACATGGGGGCTCGCTGACCTGGGTTTTTCCTTCACCAATACCACAGGCCTCTCCCCACTCCAACCCCGCGCACCCGTTGACAAGGCTCCGGCAAGATGATTAGCTTGACGGGACAATCGACCGTGCGGCTAAGCGCACGGATAGTTTCAGAAAAAATCCTCCTTCAGCCCTTGGAGCTCGTACGGATGTCCGACGACAACGAAAAGATCATCGAACCGGAGATCACCATAGAAAGAGACGAAGATCCGCAGCCCGCCCTTCAGGCTTCCGAGGGGCTGGTGGTGGCTGCCGACGTCCTCCCCCACCAGCTGCCGCTGATCCCTCTGCGCCCGCGGCCGTGCTTCCCGGCGTTGCTGGTGCCGCTGGCCGCCAACGGCCCGAAGCAGATGGCGGCCATCAAGCAGGCCGCCGAGAGCCCATCGCGGGCGATCGGCCTGGTCATGGTGCGCGACATCGAGGCGGAAGACACCCCGGAAAACCTTCATGCGGTGGGAGTCGCCGCCAAGATCCTGAAGATCCTGCATACCGACGATGACAGCATTCACGTCATGGTCAACTGCCTGGAGCGGTTCTCCATTCAGGAAGTCATCCACACCAAGCGCATGCTGGCGGCCACGGTGCGCTATCACCATGCCGCGGAGCTGTCGGTCAATCCCGAACTGAAAGCCTTCTCCATGGCGATCATCGCCACACTCAAGGAGTTGGTGCAGATCAACCCGCTCTACTCCGAGGAGATCAAGCTGTTCCTCAACCGCTCGAGCATGGACGACCCGGGGCGCCTGGCGGATTTCGCCGCCAACCTGACCTCGGCCGACGGCCTCGAGTTGCAGCGCATTCTGGAAACCTTCGATGTGCGCAAGCGCATCGACATGGTCCTGATCCTGCTCAAGAAGGAGTTGGAGGTCTCGCGCCTGCAGACCAAGATTTCCAAGAGCATCGAGGAAAAGGTTTCGGCCCAGCAGCGCGAATACTTCCTGCGCGAACAGCTCAAGGCGATCAAGAAGGAGCTCGGCCTGGAAAAGGAGGGGAAGGATACCGAGCTGGAGAAATTCGAAAAGCGCCTGAAGAAGCTGAAACTCAACGCAGAGGCGCAGAAGGCGGTCGAGGACGAGATGGAGAAGCTCTCCCTGATCGAGCCGCACTCGCCGGAATATACGGTCAGCCGCAACTATCTCGACTGGCTGACCAGCGCCCCGTGGGGGGTCTACAGCCGCGACTCCTATAACCTGCCACGCGCCCGGCGCATCCTCGACCGCGACCACTACGGGCTCAAGGATGTCAAGGAGCGCATCCTCGAATTCATCGCCGTCGGCAAGATGAAGGGGGACATCTCCGGCTCGATCCTCTGCCTGGTCGGCCCGCCCGGGGTCGGCAAGACCTCCATCGGCCACAGTATCGCCAGTGCCCTGAACCGCCGCTTCTTCCGGTTCTCCCTGGGCGGCATGCGCGATGAGGCCGAGATCAAGGGGCATCGCCGCACCTACATCGGCGCCATGCCCGGCAAGTTCATCCAGGCCCTGAAAACCGCCGGCACCGCCAATCCGGTGCTGATGCTCGACGAGATCGACAAGATCGGGGCCTCCTTCCAGGGAGACCCGGCCTCGGCGCTGCTGGAAGTACTCGATCCCGAGCAGAATTTCAGCTTCCGCGACCACTACCTCGATGTGCCGTTTGATCTATCCAACGTCCTTTTCATAGCCACCGCCAACCAGCTCGACACCATCCCGCGTCCCCTGCTGGACCGCATGGAGGTGATCCGCCTCTCCGGCTATATCCTCGAAGAAAAGCTAGAGATCGCCCGCCGTTACCTGATCCCCAAGGCCCTCAAGAACCATGGTCTCAAGCGCGAGCAGGTGGCGATCCGCAAGGCCGCGCTGGTCAAGATCATCGATGGCTACGCCCGCGAAGCGGGAGTGCGCAACCTGGAGAACCAGATCAAGAAGATCATGCGCCGCTCCGCCATGGCCTTCGCCGAGGAAAACCGCACCGAGCCGATCATCATCGGCCCGCAAGAGGTCGAAACCTTCCTGGAGAAACCGGTCTTTACCGCCGAGGAGATTTTCGAGGGGACGCCGGGGGTTGTCACCGGACTGGCCTGGACCAGCCTTGGCGGCGCCACCCTGCAGATCGAGGCGACCGCCATGCCGAGCAAGGGAAAGGGGTTCAAACAGACCGGCCAGCTCGGCAGCGTCATGGTGGAAAGTTCGGAGATCGCCTACTCCTACGTCATGGCCCATCTCCAGAAATACGGCGCGGCCGCAGACTTCTTCGACAACCACTTCGTCCATCTGCACGTTCCGGCCGGAGCGACCCCCAAAGACGGCCCCTCGGCCGGGGTGACGATGACCACCGCCCTGCTGTCGATGATCCTGAAAAGACCGGTCATCAGGAAGCTCGGCATGACTGGAGAGCTGACCCTGACCGGCCACGTCCTGCCGATCGGCGGGGTCAAGGAGAAGACTATCGCCGCCCGCCGTACCGGCTTGAAGATTCTGATCTTCCCCGAGGAGAACCGCAAGGATTTCGAGGAACTGCCGGATTACCTGAAGGAGGGGCTGACCGTGCACTTCGCCAGCACTTATCCGGATGTCTACCGGGTGGCATTTGACGAGGCGCCCAAAAAACGCGGCAAAAAGCGCTGAAGCGCCAAACGCAACTGTTGGGCAAACAAAGCGGGGACAGAATTGAATTCTGTCCCCGCTTTGTTACCTGCGTCGGCCGCTTGGCGTCAGAAATGATGGACGTACCTCAAGGTGACCCGCTCCCCTTCGCTGCGGTTCTCCGCCTTCGACTCCTTGTAGGCGTTGATGAACAGGTGCTGGTCCTGGTTGAAGTGCCAGACCAGCCCGGGCCCGATGGCGAAGACCTTTTCCCTGCCGTCGACATCGTCGCCGTCGATCTCGTCATCGCTGATCTGCTTGAACCAGTAGCCATTGATGCCGAGACGCAGCTGCTTGGGGAGGACCTCGTAGGCGGTAGCGAAGTTCGCATGCACCGCCTGGCCCGGCTGGAAATCGTCGACCCCGGGGATCGGCAGGTTGGGATCCTCGTTCTTGTCGTTCCACAAGTAGTGGATGCGCCAGGAGGCGGTCCACTGCGGAGTCAGGAACACCGTCGCCGCCCAGTAGGGGTTGAAAGAGAAGTGGTTGCTGCCGGCATTGATCGCCGTCTTGTCGTCGTAATCGCCGGTCGGGAAGATCATCTGCAGCTCGATGCGGTGCATGAAGATCGGACCGTTGGCGCCCATGATCGGGTCCCACTGCAGGTAAGGACCGATGAGCAGGTCACCGACGCCGCTGTTGGTTGTCATCCCCGGGGGGGCATTATCCAGATCGAAATCGACCACCGGCAGCATGGCGTTGATCCCCCATTTGCCGCCGAGCAACAGTTCCTGGTTGGATTGGTAGAGCAACTGGGTGAGGCTGACCATCACGTCCATTTCGGCGTCGGGAGGTCCGTCCACGAATTTGTCGGTGGTGTAATACTGGAAGTACTGCTGGAAATAGACGCCGGGGCCGGCCGGGGGGCCGCCATCGACGAAGCTGGTGAAGCCGAGATTCACCGACGGCTGGCCGTAGCACCAGCCGGTGGCCGGCAGTGCCACCATGACACTAGCGAGCAGAATGAGCGTAGCAGCAAACTTCTTCATCGGCGACTCCTGTCTAAGGGAATTGGACGCACGGGCACGCCCACATTAAGACAATAATTGGCGCACGCTAGCACGAATCCCGGTTGCTTGTCATGTGTCTCCCCATGGTGGTCACAATTGAATTTACGGACATTTTCTGCTAGCTTGCCTCGTTCATTATCAAAGCTATCCAGCAAGGATCGATCAATGCGCGTCTTATCCGGAATTCAACCGTCAGGCTCCCTCCACCTCGGCAACTTCTTCGGCATGATGTCGAAGATGATCGCCTACCAGGAGCAGTCGGAGTTGTTCTGCTTCATCGCCAACTACCACGCCCAGACCTCGGTCTCCGACGGCAAGGTCCTGGCGCGCGGCACCCTGGAGGCGGCGGCCAACTTCCTGGCCCTCGGCATGGATCCGGAGAAAAGCACCTTCTGGGTGCAGTCCGATGTCCCCGAAGTGCAGGAACTGACCTGGGTGCTCTCCAACTTCACCCCAATGGGGCTGCTCGAGCGCTGTCACAGCTACAAGGACAAAATCACCAAGGGGATCGCGGCGAATCACGGGCTGTTCGCCTACCCGGTGCTGATGGCCGCCGACATCCTCCTCTTCCAGAGCAACACGGTGCCGGTCGGCAAGGACCAGAAGCAGCACGTCGAGGTGGCGCGCGACATCGCCATCAAGTTCAACAACGAATACGGCGAAATCTTTATCATCCCGGAACCGGAGATCGACGAGGAGGTCGCCACCGTCCCCGGCCTCGACGGCCAGAAGATGAGCAAGAGCTATGGCAACACCATCGACCTCTTTGCTGAAGACAGCGCCCTGCGCAAGCAGGTGATGCGCATCGTCACCGACCCGACCCCGGTGGAGGAGCCGAAGGACCCGGACAAGTGCAACGTCTACAAGATCTACCGCCTGTTCCTCGACAAGGCGCAGGACGAGGCGCTGCGTCAACGCTATCTGGCCGGCGGGCTGGCCTACGGCGAGGTCAAGCAGGAGCTGTTTGAAACCGTCAGGGACTATTTCGCCCCGCATGCCGCCCGGCGCAAGGAACTGCTGGCCGATCCGGACAGCCTCCGGCGCACCCTCGCCCAGGGCGCGGCCAAGGCCCGTCACGCCGGGGCCAAAACCCTGCAGAAGGTGCGCAGGAAAACGGGGCTGGTCTACTGATCGCTTGCCGAGCGGCAACCACCTGTCATAATGGTCCTGAGAACCGTCGACGAGAGGGAGGCGCCATGGTCATCGAACGCAAGTGGTACTGCAACTGCGCCGGGCAGCCACGGGAATTGGTTTTCGTGGAGATCGCCGAGGATGAAAGCGCCGAACCCGCCTGTCCGCGCTGCGGTGCATCCCCCTCCAGCGACCCGAAGCGAACGCTCAGCTATCGTGATGAGCAGCGACCGAAACCGGCGTGATTCTCAGGTGGTGGGGCGTTCCTGGCGGGTGAAGAAGATAAAGGCCATCGACGGCCGTTTGCTGGCCTCGCGTACCACGAACTGTACGCTGTCGAACTGCCAGCCCTTGGCCGTCCATTCGTTGAGAGCGGCTTCGATCTCCTCGTCGGTGACGACGGCAAGTTCGATGACTTTGTAAGTGAGCATAGAAGTCAGAAGTCAGAAGTCAGAAGTCAGAAGTCAGAAGTCAGAAGTCAGAAGTC
>CAZRTZ010000101.1:0-5180 GCA_964603155.1 uncultured Geobacteraceae bacterium
TACACCTCTCTATTCGTCGGCAGCGTCAGATGTGTATAAGAGACAGATCTGCATCCCCACCGCCTGCGCCTGGTCGAGCAGGGCGCGGCCCGGCTGGGGTGCAGCGGGATCGTCACGCGCTGCTGGGACATGACCACTCTGCCGCCGTTCCTCGCCCCGGGCTGTTGCGACGGGGTGCTGGTCGATGCGCCGTGCAGCGGGCTCGGTGTGCTGCGCCGCAACCCGGAGGCGCGCTGGCGCCTGCACCCGGCCGATGTCACCCTGCTGGCCGAGCGCCAGGCGGCGATCCTGAACCAGGCCGCCGCCCTGGTTAAACCCGGCGGGCGGCTGGTCTACGCGGTGTGCACCGTCACCCCCGAGGAGACCGACCGGCAGGTTGACGCCTTCCTGATCGCCCATCCCGACTTTTACCTCGAACCGCTCACCGACCTGCTCCCCTCCTCCTGCCGGGAACTGCTCGACGAACGCGGCTGTCTGCACAGCTGGCCCCACCGCCACAGTCTCGACGGCTTCTTCGCCGCGCGTCTGGTCCGCAGCTAACGCTCTCTGGTAACACGAACACAAAATCTGTAACAAATCTGCTTGACAGTTCTTAAGACGCCCCATAAAGTGGCACGTGTATTATTTTCGTGCCATCCAAAAAAGGAACCCTGACCATGCATATGGCCGATGCCCTGCTCTCCCCCGCTGTCGGCGGCACCGCGTGGGCTGTCAGCGCCGGCACCATCGCCTGGTGCTCGCGAAAAGTCCGCCAGGGGCTGGATGAGCGCAAGGTGCCGCTGATAGGGGTGCTCGGGGCCTTTGTCTTCGCCGCGCAGATGATCAACTTCACCATCCCCGCCACCGGCTCCAGCGGCCATCTCGGCGGCGGCCTGCTGCTCGCCATCCTGCTCGGCCCCTACGCGGCTTTACTGGCGATTGCCTCGGTGCTCTTCATTCAGGCCCTGTTTTTCGCCGATGGCGGCCTGCTGGCCTTGGGGTGCAACATCGTCAACCTCGGCATTTTCCCGGCGTTCATTGCCTATCCTTTGATCTACAAGCCGATCGCCGGCAAAGTGCCGACCCGGACGACCCTGACCGTTGCTTCCATCCTGGCGGCGGTTGCCGGCCTGCAGTTGGGAGCGTTCGCCGTGGTGCTGGAGACGGCGGCTTCGGGAATCTCCGCCCTCCCGTTCGGGGCCTTCGTCGCACTGATGCAACCGATTCATCTCGGTATCGGCCTGGTCGAAGGGATGGTGACCGCCGCAGTCGTCGCCTTCGTCTGGCAGGCCCGGCCGGAGATTCTGCAAAGTGCCCGGGACGCCCGGCCCATCGGGGCCGTGCCGCTCCGCTCCGTGCTGGCGGTTTTTCTGGTGGCGACTTTGCTAACCGGGGGCTTTTTCGTCTGGTTCGCCTCGGAACACCCCGACGGCCTGGAATGGGCGATCGCCGGCGTAACCGGCTCGGCGGAACTGCCCGAAGCGGACCGCGGCGTGCATGGCCTCCTGGCGTCGTTGCAGGAACAGCTGGCGCTCCTCCCGGATTACAGCCTGCCGGCAAAGGGCGGGGACGGTGAGGACGGAGGAAAATTCGGCGCCAGCCTGTCCGGGGTGGTCGGCGGCCTGATCACCCTGGCGTTATGCGCCGTGGTCGGCCTTCTCCTCAAACGGCGCGGGCGTAAGAGCTGCCCTCCTCATTAGATCATTTCGCCGCGCCGCAAAAAATGCTATGTATCGCCGCATCGCACCAAGCGCGGCGCACCAACTCCTCTCCGGACAGCGGCTGTCGCGACAAACCTGCTGGTGAAAGAAAGGTTCCGAGCCGATGCACATGGTCGATGCCCTGCTCTCCCCCGCCGTCGGTGTGACCATGTGGGGTGCCACGACCGGTGCCATCGCCTGGTCCGCGCGGAAGCTGCGGCGGGAGGGGGACGACCGCAAGTTGCCGCTGATGGCGGTTCTGGGCGCCTTTCTCTTCACTGCGCAGATGATCAAGATCGCCATCCCCGCCACCGGCTCCTGCGGCCACCTCGGTGGTGCCTTGCTGCTGGCGATCCTCCTCGGCCCCCACGCCGCGTTCCTCGGCGTCGCCTCGGTTTTGGTGGTGCAGGCGCTGTTCTTCGCCGACGGCGGCCTGCTGGCCCTGGGCTGCAACATCATCAACCTCGGCGCCCTGACCGCCTATGTCGCCTACCCGCTGGTCTACCAGCCTCTGGCCAGAAGCGGGCGCCGTGCGCTCGCCACCGTCGTCGCCGCCGTGGTCAGCCTGCAGTTGGCCGCCTTCGGCGTGGTGGTGGAAACCTGCTTTTCCGGGATCAGCGCCCTGCCGTTTGACGCCTTTCTGCTGCTGATGCAGCCGATCCACCTGGCCATTGGCCTGCTCGAAGGGCTGGCCACCGCCGCGATTATCGCCTTCATTTGCCGCGCCCGTCCGGAGATCGAGGCCCGGCTGCAGGCGACGCAACCATTGGGGAACCTGCCGCTGCGGGGGCTGATCCTGGTCTTTCTGACGGCGGCCCTGCTCACCGGGGGGATCCTCACAAATTTCGTCTCCGAAAACCCCGAGAGCCTGGATTGGGCCATCGCCCGGGTCACCGGTGGCGCTGAACTGGCCCCCGCCGCCGACAGCCTGTACCCGCTGCTGGCCACGGCACAGGAGCGCCTCACCCTCTTCCCCGCAAAGCCGGCTGCCGACGGTGCGCCGGCCCCGGGAACGGTCGGCCTGGTTGGCGGCGCGGTCACCCTGGCCCTGTGCCTGCTGGTCGGCCTGCTGCTCCGCCGGCGGCAACCGCCGGCCTGACCCATGCTCGCCATCGACGGCAACCTCCTCGACTTCAAGCGTCTCGACCTGCTGGCCATGGGGGGGAGTGGCATCCATCGCCTCGACCCCCGGGCCAAGGTGCTGACCACCCTGGTCTACATCCTGTGCGTGGTCTCCTTCGGCCGCTACGAGCTGGCGGCGATGCTGCCGTTTCTCCTCTACCCGGTGGTGCTTCTCTCCCTGGCCGACCTGCCGGCCGGCTATATCGCCCGCAAGGCCGCGGTGGTCATCCCCTTTGCGGTGATGGTCGGCCTGTTCAACCCCGTTTTCGACCGGCAGGTGGTGATGCAGCTGGGTTCGCTTGATGTCTGGGGGGGGTGGGTGTCCTGCGCGTCGATTGTGGTGCGCGCCCTACTGACCGCCGGTGCCGCCATCGTCCTGGTAGCCGTCACCGGCTTTCCGGCGATCTGCGCGGCCCTCGAACGGCTGGGGATGCCGCGGGTGTTTGCCGTGCAGCTGCTCTTTTTGCATCGCTATATTTTTGTTCTTACCGACGAGGGGGGGAGGGTGGCCCGCGCCCGCCAGCTGCGTTCCTGCGGCCAGAAGGGGCTGGGGCTGCACCACTTCGGCTCGTTGGTCGGCCACCTGCTGCTGCGCACCTGGGAACGGGCCGAGCGGATTCACCTCGCCATGCTGGCCCGCGGTTTCAACGGCGAGCTGCACACCCGCCGCCGGGATCATTTCGGCGCCCGGGAACTGGTGTTCCTGGTTGGCTGGTCGGCGCTTTTCATCTTTCTGCGCTTCAACAACCTCCCCCGGCTGCTGGGGCGGCTGCTCACCGGAAATTAATCGTCCAGGACCCTCGCCATGAGCCATCATATCGTCGAAGTCAAGCAGCTGCGCCACGTCTATCCCGACGGCACCGAGGCGCTGCGCGATGTCTCCTTCCGCATCCATCACGGCGAGTCGGTGGCGATCATCGGCGCCAACGGGGCGGGGAAGTCGACGCTGCTGCTGCACCTGGTCGGCTACCTCAATGCCACCGCCGGCACCATCCGCATCGGCGACCATCAACTGACCAAGGGGACGCTGGCGGAGATCCGCCGCACGGTGGGGATGGTCTTCCAGGATCCCGACGACCAGCTGTTCATGCCGACGGTTTACGACGATGTGGCCTTCGGGCCGTTGAACCAGGGGCTGTCACCTGCCGAGGCCGGGGAGCGCGTCGACGAGGCCTTGGAGCGGGTCGAGGCCCTGGAGCTGCGCGACAAGCCGCCCTATCACCTCTCCGGCGGCGAGAAGAAGCGGGTGGCCATCGCCACCGTCCTGGCCATGCTCCCCGAGATCCTGGTGCTGGATGAGCCGACCAGCGGTCTCGACCCTCGCGCCCGCCGCCAGCTGATCGCCCTTTTGCGCGAATTCCACCACACCCGCATCGTCACCAGCCACGACCTCGACATGGTCCTGGAGCTGTGCGAGCGCACCATCGTCCTGCACAACGGCACGGTCATGGCCGACGGCCCGACCCTGGAGGTTTTCGGCGACGAGGCGCTGCTCGCCGCCTGCCACCTGGAAAAGCCCTTCTCCATGCAGGGCTGCCCGGTCTGCACCCCGGACAGCAGCCGGCGGCCGCAACCGGCGGTGCGCCCCCTCGTCCCCCCCCATGGTGATCATGCCCATGATCACCACCACGACCACTGACCCTCGCCCGCAAAACTTCTTTCTCGCGCAACACCGCAAGGAACTTAAAGAAAAGGCCACCTGCGCCGCGGCGGCGCTGCGTGAACCTAGTTTATTATCAATAAAATTTTTTACTTAGACAAAAAATTTTGGATCGGTTAACCTTTTCGTCGCGGAAAAAACGCCGGGCGGGTTGACATCCCGTTTTTTGCGCGCATGGTTTTATCTGCGGCAACGCTGCAGCAACCGGACGGGAGGCACGATACCATGAACATCCACGAGTACCAGGCCAAAGAGATTCTCGGCACCTACGATATCCCCGTGCCCCGCGGGCGGGTGTGCCTGACCGCCGACCAGGTCGAGCGCGCCGCCAAGATGATGGGCGGCCACTGCGTGGTCAAGGCGCAGATCTACGCCGGCGGCCGTGGCAAGGCCGGCGGCGTCAAGGTGGTCCATCACCCCGAGCAGGCCCAGGAACTGGCCAAGGAGTTGTTCGCCCGCAAGCTGGTCACCCCGCAGACCGGGCCGGAGGGCTTAAGGGTGCGGCGCATTCTGGTCGAGGAGGCGGTGGAGATCGCCCGCGAGTTTTACCTCTCCCTCACCCTCGATCGCGGCTCCTCGCGCTACATCCTGATCGCCTCGGCGGAAGGGGGGGTCGAGATCGAGGAAGTGGCCGCCAAGGCACCGGAGAAGATTCACAAGCTCACCATCGACCCCCTCACCGGGCTGCGCTCCTACCAGGCGCGCAAGATCGCCCTGGC
>CAZRTZ010000102.1:0-5173 GCA_964603155.1 uncultured Geobacteraceae bacterium
GCTCGCACTTGGTGAGAAATGAGCCTTAACAAGTCGCCGAGCTGACGGAATACACGGTCATGCTTCTCGAAAAATACGCAGCCACTCATAGTTTCGGTGGCCCGCAGCTCAGCTTTTGGCGTTGGGCGATATGATGAACCTATAAATGGAGATCAGCTATCATGGATGCATTCGGTGATCGCAAGAACACATCTGGAATGGGCAAGGATTCGATTGTCCCTGATGAAATTAAGGGCTGGAGTTGGGGCGGTTTTTGTTTGAATTGGATATGGGCGATTTTCAACAATACATGGATTGGCTTATTAGTATTACTAAGCTATTTCATGGGCTTGCCGTTGGTTGGGTTGGTTGTATCTATTGTGTTAGGAGCAAAAGGGCGTGAATGGGCCTGGAAGAATAAAGAATGGCAGAGCGTTGAACACTTTAATGATGTTCAAAGGAAATGGTCAATAGCATCACTAATTGCATTCATAGCCTCAATAATTATCGGGATAATTATAGTAATCCTGATGGTTGTTTTTAAAATTAGTTTTGTTACAAGATAGGCATCGCTTAACAAATCGCCAAACGGACGGATTATACGGCCTTGCTTCTCGTAAAATACACAGCCGCTCCACATACGGTAGTCCGCCGCTTAGCTCATCTACGTTAGCGCCCACACTCTCCACCCTTATCAAAGTTTGTTGATAATCTATCAACGAACTTGTATAATTCCTCCCGTGAAACCACTTGAATTCCTCGGCACCAGCCAAGACGACCTCAAAGACTTCCCGGCCGAAGCTCGCCGGGCAGCCGGCTTCGAGTTGCACTTTGTCCAGCAAGGGTTGATGCCGGCCGACTGGAAGCCCATGCCACAAGTGGGGCAAGGAGCCATGGAAATTCGTATCCACGTGCTGGGCGAATGGCGTGTCGTTTACGTCGCCAAGTTTGCAGACGCCGTGTATGTCCTGCATGCGTTCCAGAAGAAAACACAGAAAACTCGTCAGGAAGATATCGAACTCGCTCACTAGCGCTATCGCACCATTGGAGGCAAGTGATGAAAAAGGAATCGACCAAATCCAGCGGCAACGTGTTTATCGATCTGGGGTTTGATCCCGCCGAGGCGGCGGTTTTGCAAATGCGTGCCAGCCTCATGAGCGATCTGCGCCTCTACATCGAGAACAACAAGCTGACCCAGGCCGAAGCGGCCAAGCGCCTCGGCATTGCCCAATCTCGCGTATCAGATCTTGTCCGCGGCAAGTGGGAGAAATTCAGCCTCGAAATGCTTATCACCCTTGAAACCCGGCTCGGTCGTTCCGTGCGGGTTGAACTCGCTGCCTAGCGTGGGTGCTAATGCTGACGGGATACACGGCCTTGCTTCACGAGAAATACGCAGCCACTCGGAGTTTCGGTGGCCAGCAGCTCAATTCAAGGCGCTCAATATCTTGGCAACGCGGCCGACCCCAAAAAACTGCGCAAATAGGATGTCATGAACAACGGACTAAACCCATGCAATATCTGCGAGCGAAACTGACACGCACACTGTTGCTGCACTTTGGCGACGATGACCGCCGCATCGAACATGCCCTGCGCGTCCTGCAGCACACCGAGGCGCTGCTGGGAAAATATCCGGGGAGCGACGCGGAGATCGCCATTGCCGCCGCTCTGCTGCACGATGTGGGGATCAAGGAGGCCGAGGCGCGCCACGGCTACAACGACGGCAAAACCCAGGAAGAGTACGGCCCGCCCATCGCCGCGGCCATCCTCGAACAGATTGGCTTCCCCCATGCCAAAATCGAGATTGTGAAAAACATCATCGGCAATCACCACTCCCCGTCGCGATACGCTTATCCGGAACTCGCCCTGCTCAAAGAGGCGGACCTGATCGTCAACCGCGACGACAGGGGCTGAAGGCACACCTTTACCCCGGCGCGAATCAACTCAAGGAGCTTCTCATGGCCCGCAAAATCTTCATCGCCGCCACCGGCCAGAACTGCGGCAAGACCACGACCAGCCTGTCACTCATGCACCTGGCAAAGAAAAAGTACGCCCGGGTCGGCTTCGTCAAGCCGGTCGGGCCGAAACCGGTCAAGGTCGGCAATGTCTGGGCCGACAAGGATGCCGCCCTGATCGCCGGGGTCTACGACATGGAGACGCAACTGCCGTTGATGTCGCCGGTGGTCCTGCAGCCCGAAACCACCCGGCAGCTGCTCGACGGCAAGCTGCCGGCCGCAGCTCTCGAGGGACAGCTGCTCGCGGCGGTGCACGAGTTGGATCGAAGCTGCGACTTCCTGATCATCGAAGGGGCCGGACACAGCGGCGTCGGTTCGGTGCTCGGCTTGAGCAACGCCCGCGTGGCGAAACTGACCGGCGCCCCGGTAATGATGATCTCAGGTGGCGGCATCGGCCACGTCATCGACGACGTCGCCCTCAACCTCGCCCTCTACCGCGAGGCCGGGGCCAGCGTCCGGCTGGTCATGCCGAACAAACTGATCGCCGACAAGCGCGAGCGCACCCTGCACTACCTGGCAATGGCCGCCAATCCGCATGGAGTCAAGGTCCACGGCGGCTTCAACTACTCGCCGATCCTGGCCGGCCCGACCCTGCAGCACATCGCCAAGCTCCTCAACCTCAAGCTGCGCGCCACCCGCGAGCAGGGGCTGCGCATCATCCACCAGGTCCACCTCGGCGCCGCCTCGGCCCAGAAGGTTGTGGAGATGCTCGAACCGAACACCCTGCTGATCGTCACCAGCAGCCGTGACGAACTGCTGGTCCTGATGGCCTCGCTCTACCACATCCCCGAATACCGGACCAAGCTGGTCGGCATCGTCATCCCCGGCTTGAGCCCGGTGGCCAGCATCGTCCAGGAAGTGCTCGACGACAGCGAACTGCCGTTCATGCGCATCGAGCGCAGCACCGCCGACACCTTCCGCAGCATCAACGAGGACGTCTCCAAGATCACTGCGGAGGATACGGAGAAGATCAGCCTGGTACAGCGCTTGGCCGAGGAGCAGATCGACTTCGACTTCATCGACGCACAACTGGACTAAAGACTGTCCCGGGGTTGGGGATACGAGGTACGAGGATTGATTTTGTCCCGGGGCCCCGTTCCCCGGACCTCGAGCCCAGCTCTTTTTGCCTTTTTTCCGCTCCTCTGCTATAGTCCGAGCAGTTTTGCCCCCAGAGCGCGCCGGGGGCAACCCAAGCCGTTGCCGCCAGCGTGGCCGGGCAACGCAGAATTTTCCAAGCCGTACGTCCTGACGACCGACACGGCTCCCGGGTGAGCGAAGCTCCCCGGTCGAGCGGGCGCCAGGGCCGGTCCACACCATTTGAGGTCATCGCGCGCGATGACCGGAAAGCTTTTTGCTGCACATGTCGAAGAAAATGTTGATCAATGCCACCCATGCCGAGGAGCACCGGGTGGCCATCGTCGAAAACGGCGTCCTCACCGAACTGGGGATCGAGGTCGCCGGTCGCGAACCAACCAAGGGGAACATCTACAAGGCGGCAGTGGTCCGGGTCGAGCCCGGGCTGCAGGCCGCCTTCGTCGATTACGGCGCCGAGCGCCTCGGCTTTTTGCAGATCGACGAGGTGAACGCCGCCACGGTCAAACCCGACTTCAAGGTCAGCGGCAAGCCGCGCATCAACGACCTTCTGCACCGCGGCCAGGAAATCCTGGTGCAAATCGTCAAGGAGGAGCGCGGCACCAAGGGGGCGGCCCTGACCACCTACCTGTCGCTGGCCGGGCGCTACATGGTGCTGATGCCCGGCACCCCCACCCGCGGCGTCTCCCGCAAGGCCGAGGACGACAAGCAGCGCAAGCAGATGAAGAAAGCGCTTTCCTCCCTCGATCTCCCTGAAAACGTCGGTTGCATCGTGCGCACCGCCGCCCTCGACCAGACCCGCGAGGAGTTGGAGCGCGACTATCTCTACCTGATGCGTCTGTTCGAAAACATCCAGTCGCTTGAAAAGAAGGTCAAGGCACCCGCTTTGATCTACAAGGAATCGAACCTGGTCATCCGCTCGATCCGCGACTACTTCACCACCGACATGGACGAAGTGCTGATCGACGATGGCGAAGTGTTCCGCGAGGCGCGCGAATTCTTCCAGGCGGTCATGCCCGACCAGCTGCACCTGGTCAAACAGCACCAGGAGCGGCGCCCGATCTTCTCCCGTTACCAGATCGAGGAACAGATCGAAACGATCAACCGCAACAAGGTCCCCCTCCCCTCCGGCGGATCGATCGTCATCGACACCACCGAAGCCCTGGTGGCGATCGACGTCAACAGTGGCAAGATGGCCGGCGAATCCAATGTCGAAGCCACCGCGACCCGCACCAACCTGGAGGCGGCCGAGGAGGTTGCGCGCCAGTTGCGTCTGCGCGACCTCGGCGGCCTGATCGTCATCGACTTCATCGACATGCGCGAGCGCAAGCACAACCGCCAGGTCGAGGAGAAGCTCAAGGAAGCGACCGCCCGCGACAAGGCGCGCATTACCGTCGGGCACATCAGCCAGTTCGGCATGCTGGAAATGAGCCGTCAGCGCATCAAGCCGGCTCTCGCCGAAGGAGTCTACCGCATTTGCCCCCATTGCCAGGGAGCCGGGCAGCTCCGCAGCGTTGAGACGCTGGCCATCTCGGTGCTGCGCCGCCTTCACGCCGCCCTGGCCAAGGGGCAGATCGCCGAAGCCGAAGTGCAGATGGCCCGCGAGGTCGCCAGCTTCCTCCTCAACGAAAAGCGCGAGGAACTGGTCGAGATGGAACGCCGCTATCACGCCGATATCACCATCACCGGGCGCACCTCATTCCTTGCCGACCAGGTTGAACTGATCCTGCACAAACGCGAGAAGGAACGCGCCGCTGCCGAGTTCGTCGAGGCCAGGATCACCGACATCCCGGAAAAGAGGCCGCAACCGGAACTCGCCGAAGCGCAGGAAACGCCTGCCCCCCCGGAGCCGCCGGAACCAGCGGAAGCTGCCGGCGAGGAGGGCGCAAAGAGTGGCAAGAAGCGCAAGCGCAAACGCAAACGCAAGGGTGGCAGCGACGACACCGGCGAGGTCTCCGTCGAGGCACAAACCGACGTTTCCCTGGAAGAAACGCCGGCTCCGCAAGGGGATCACGACGAAGAACCCGGCGACACCGCCACGGCCGAAGCGGGGCACGGCAAGAAGAAGCGCCGGCGCCGTGGCCGCAAGA
>CAZRTZ010000103.1:0-4687 GCA_964603155.1 uncultured Geobacteraceae bacterium
GCCGGTGCAGGCGCCGGTAGGCCTCCTGCATTTCCGGCACCAGCCAGGTACCGCCCGGCTCTTTCCTGCGCAGATCGGCACAGCCGGCGATCACCCCGTCAAAATCGCGGTTGCAGGTGAGTTGAAAGGTTTTGCTTCTGAGCGTCCGCTGCAACCGCCGGGAAACGTGGATTTCCCCGGGGATGATGACGCAACGCGGATCGGGCGACCACCACAGGAGCGGCTCCCCGCGGCCATACCAGGGGAAGATGCCGAGGCTGTAAGCCAGTAGCAGGCGCTCGGGAGAAAGATCCCCCCCCACAGCCAGCAATCCCTCGGTGCTGGCCAGATGCGGGTCGGGGAAGGCAAGGCGATCGGTGAGGCGGAAGATGGGCATTAAATTCCGGCACGTGGCTCGGGGTACGGGGTGCGAGGGAGATGCGCACAACCCTGTCTTTGTCTGTTCATCCCCGAACCCCGTACCGCGAACCTCGAACCGGGTTCTCAGACGTAACTGAACGTCAGCCGTCCGTCCTTCATCCCGATCCTGACTTTCCCCCCATGCGTCAGGCGACCGAAGAGGATCTCCTCGGCCAGAACGTCGCCGATCTCGGTTTCGATCAGCCGGCCCAGCGGCCGGGCGCCGAACAGCGGATCGTAGCCGCGCCGGGCCAGCTCCGCACGCGCCGCAGGGGCCAGATTCAGGGTGACCTTGCGTTCGTGCAGCGACTGCTGCAACTGGCCGATGAACTTGTCGACCACCTGTTCCATGATGCTTGCGTCGAGCGCGCGGAAGGCAATGACCGCATCGAGGCGGTTGCGAAACTCGGGGGAAAAGGTTTTCTCCACCGCTTGACCGGCACCCCCGGGGTGACGCTCGCCGAAGCCGATCACGGCGCTGCTCATCTCCCGGGCCCCGACGTTGCTGGTCATGATCAGCACCACGCTGCGGAAATCGGCGGCCCGGCCGCTGTTGTCGGTGAGGGTGCCGTGGTCCATGACCTGCAGCAGGAGGTTGAAGATATCGGGATGAGCCTTTTCGATCTCGTCGAGGAGCAGAACCGCGTAGGGGCTGCGGATCACCGCGTCGGTCAGCAGGCCACCCTGTTCGAAGCCGACATAGCCGGGGGGAGATCCGATCAACCGCGCGACGGCGTGCTTCTCCATGTATTCGCTCATGTCGAAGCGCAGGAACTCGACGCCCATCTCCGCCGCCAGTTGCTTGGCGACCTCGGTCTTGCCGACGCCGGTCGGCCCGGTGAAGAGGAAGGAGCCGGTCGGCCGCTCCGGGCGGCCGAGGCCGGCACGGGCCCGGCGGATCGCCTTGCAGAGCCGGTCGATCGCCTCGTTCTGACCGAACACCTGGCGCTTGATGGCCGCATCCAGATGCTTCAGCTTCTGCCGGTCGCTGCGCGGCAGCTTGCGTGCCGGGATGCGCGCCATCCCCGCCACGACCTCCTCGATGTCGGCCACACCGATCACCGGTTTCGGCCGGGGGTAGAGGTGCAGGCGGGCGCCGGCCTCATCGAGAACGTCGATCGCCTTGTCCGGAAGCCGCCGGAAGTTGATGTGCCGGGACGACAGGGTAGCCGCCGCCGCCAGCGCCGCAGCGGTGTACCTGACTCCGTGATGTTCCTCGTAGGCTTTCTTCAGCCCATGGAGAATGGCGATCGTCTCGGTCACGCTCGGCTCGCTGACATCGATCTTCTGGAAACGCCGGGAAAGGGCGCGATCTTTTTCGAAGAGGTTGCGGTACTCCTCGTAGGTGGTCGATCCGATGCAGCGCAACTCCCCGGTCGCCAGCATCGGCTTGAGGATGTTGGCGGCATCAAGGGAACCGCCGCTGGTTGCCCCGGCCCCGACGATGGTGTGTATCTCGTCGATGACCAGGATGGCGTGCGGGCGCTTCTCCAGCGCCTGCACCACCGCCTTGAGGCGTTCCTCGAAGTCACCGCGGTACTTGGTCCCGGCCAGCAGCGCGCCCATGTCAAGGGCAAACAACTCCGCTTCACGCAGGGGGCCCGGAACCGCCCCGTCGCGGATGCGCAGCGCCAGCCCTTCGGCAATGGCGGTCTTGCCGACACCCGGCTCGCCGACCAGAATCGGGTTGTTCTTGCGGCGGCGGCACAGGACCTGAATGGTGCGCTCCAGTTCGGCCGCCCGGCCGATCAGCGGATCGATTCTGCCGGCACAGGCCCTGGCCAGCAGGTTGAGCGTATAGGCTTCCAGCGGATCGACCTTTTTCGCCGGCTTCGGTGTGACCGGCTGCTTGGTCTGCTCGGCCAGATCGGGCGCCGCAGGGGCCGCCTCGGCGCGCGGCGCCTTGACCACACCATGCGAGATGAAATTGAGGATGTCCAGACGGGTCACACCTTCGGCCTGGAGCAGTTGCGCGGCATGAGAGTGTTCCTGCTCGGCAATGGCAGCCAGCACGTCACCGAGACCGATCTCCTTCTTGCCGGCGGAATGCATGTGCGCCACGGTGCGCTGCAACAGGCGCTGCAGGGCGACGGTCTGCTCCGGAGTTGCATCGGCCTTCGGCTCGAGAGTTTCAAAGTGACGGTCGAAATAGCCTTCCAAGCCCTGGCGCAGCCGCTCGGCGTCTGCCCCGCAGGCAGCAAGCAATTCCTGGCCGGCCTCTTCGAAAAGGATGGCGTAGAGGACATGCTCGGTGGTGAGAAACTCGTGGTGGCGGCGCTGGGCTTCCCGCACCGCCAGGGAAAAGACGATCTGCACTTCTTGACTGAACATCGCTTCAGACCTGATCCAGGGAACAGCGCAGCGGGAAGCCGCGCTGCCGCGCCAGGGCATGGACGCGCGCGACTCTCATCTCGGCGACTTCGAAGGGATAAACACCGCACACGCCGACACCATTGAAGTGGACGTGCAACATGATGCTGTCGGCCTCGGTAGGCCCCTTGTGAAACACGCTCTGCAACACCTCCACGACGAATTCCATGGTCGTATAGTCGTCGTTGTGCATCAGCACCTTGAACAGCGGCGGCTGACGAACCTCCGTCTGGCTGCCGGTGATCGGGCGGGTCTGGTGACTGACCGGAGTGCGTGCCAAAGCTCTGACCTCA
This sequence comes from uncultured Geobacteraceae bacterium, assembly GCA_964603155.1. Classification (GTDB taxonomy): domain Bacteria; phylum Desulfobacterota; class Desulfuromonadia; order Desulfuromonadales; family BM103; genus VAUL01. The sequence goes on from CAZRTZ010000103.1 coordinate 3,063, forward strand.
GTGGGAGTTGAATGCTTTTGCAACGATCCTAGCACAAACCGGCCGCAACTGTCATCGACCATGCGGCACACCCTTGCACAGGACAACCCGGTTGACATACCGGCGGCACCTCCTATCCTTGAAATTAGAAGGCATTTATTATTCCACGGACAGTCATGAACATTACCTGGCGAAAACTGCTCCTACCGGTCCTTTTCTGGCTCTTAGCCGGCGTCCTGGTCATGTGCGCCATCTCCATCCTGCACGGCGTCTTCACCGGGATACCGATCTCGGCCGCCAGCCTGATGACCTCCGCCCTGTTCGGTGTTCTGGTCGGTAGCCTGTTCGGAGCGGGAGATGTCCGGCTGCACCTTTTGACCAAGCGGGTCCTTAACGAAGAACGCATCGAGCAGCTGGCATACCATGACGCCCTGACCGGCCTCCACAACCGGGAGCTCCTTGGCGACCGTTTGCTGCACGCCATTGCCCAGGCACACCGCGACGGCCGCCATCTCGGGGTGTTCTACTTCGACATCGACCACTTCAAGACCATCAACGACACCCAGGGCCATGCCGTTGGCGACCTGATCCTCCGTTCGGTGGCCCAGCGTCTGAAAAAGTTCATCCGCGAGGGGGACACCATCGCCCGCCTTGGTGGTGACGAATTCGTTATCGTCCAGGCTGATCCCAATCATGACCCCAACTTCGCCACCCTGGCGCGCCGCATCCTCAAGACGATCAGGGAACCGTTCCCTGTCGATGGCCGGGAACTGCGCACCACGGCCAGCATCGGCATCGCCGTCTATCCCGGGGACGGCGAAGATCCATCCTCCCTGCTGAAAAGCGCCGATACCGCCATGTACGTGGCCAAAAGCCGCGGGCGCAACACCTTCCAGTTCTTCTCCGGCGAGATGAACGCCGCCGCCGCGCACCAGGCGATCCTCGAGCAGCATCTCCGCCAGACACTGCAACGCCGGGAACTGCACCTTCATTTCCAGCCGCAGGTGGACCTTGCCAGCGGCAAAATCGTCACGGCCAAAGCCCTGCTGCGCGGCTGCCGCCAAAATGGCAGCGAAATTCCACCGGCGGAGGTTGCCAGAATCGCCGAGAACAGCGGCTTGATCTACGACCTCACCCTGTGGGCGGTCGAGGCGGCCGCCCGGCAGGCCATGAACTGGCAGTCAGACGGCCTGCCGCCAGTACGCGTGGCCCTCAACCTGTCTCTGAACTGCCTGCGGCAGGGGGCATTCATCGACGATCTCGAACAGATTTTGCAGCGCACCGGCCTGCCCGCCGCGCGCCTGGAACTGGAACTGCCGGAAACGACGCTCATGCATCACATCGACGAGATACTGCCGATCCTCACCGATCTGAAGATTCGCGGGATAAACCTGTCGATCGACAAATTCGGCACGGGGAGCTCCTCGATTCTTTACCTCACCCATCTGCCCATCAAACGCATCAAGATCGCGACCGATTTCATCGTCGACGTCACGGCCGACCGCAACCATACCGCCATGACCGAAGCGATCATCGCCATGGCCAACTGCCTGGGATTGAAAGTCACGGCGGTCGGGGTCGAGACCCGGGAACAGTTCGAATTCCTGCGCCGCAAGGGCTGCAGCGAGGCTGCCGGAGTCTACCTC
>CAZRTZ010000104.1:0-4234 GCA_964603155.1 uncultured Geobacteraceae bacterium
AGCTAACCGTACTGCTGGCCATGCCCCGCCCCAAGGTCGCAAGGCGCCTGCTGCAGGGGCTTGCCGCCTTCGGCATCAAGCGCATCGTCTTCTTTAATTCCGCCCGTGTCGACAAGAGGTACTGGCAGACCCCGTTCCTGGCTCCGGAGATGATTCGCGAGCAACTGCTGCTCGGTCTTGAGCAGGCCCGCGACACCCTCCTCCCCGAAGTTCTGCTGCGCCCCCGCTTCCGCCCCTTTGCCGAAGACGAACTGCCGGCCCTCGCCCACGGCTCGCTTTCCCTGGTTGCCCACCCGGAGGCCTCGCACCCCTGCCCGGCGGCTGTCAGCGGCCCGGTGATACTGGCCATCGGCCCGGAAGGGGGCTTCGTCCCCTTCGAAGTCGAACTGCTGACCCGTCTCGGCTTTCTCCCCGTCCACCTCGGAACGCGCCCCCTGCGGGTCGAGACCGCCGCGCCGGCCCTGCTTGGCCGGCTGCTGCCCACCTGACACCCCTCCGGCAGAGCACAAAAAGCTAAGAACACTATAATATTAATCTTGTCAAATCTCGTTGATTAAATTTTTAACCACACGCGCACAGTTATTTATTTTTATTAATTAAATAATTATTTTAATCTACTTTTATTTTGTTTTTTAATGGTTTATATCTAACTGGACTTTCCGGCCAAGGGTTACCGATAATAAGACTACCTGAACAGTCAGATTTACACATCTGGCCTATCGCCAAGGGAGTCGCCATGCTGAGCAAAGTTCGCACCGCCGTCTTCAAGGGGGCCCGCAGCTACCACCTGGCAGCACTTTTTACCGTGGGCTTCTTTGCCGTCGGCTTAAGCCAGAGGCTTTCCGGTGACCTGTTCAACCGCCACCTGCTTTTTTCCGTCGCGATGTTCTTCTGCCTGTGGGCCGCCTGCCATCTGTTCGCGGACGGCCTCAAGCGACGCATCCGCCTGGAAGGAGCAAGCGCCGAAAACGGAGGCGACATGATCAAGACTTTTGCGATTTATCTGGAAGTGATCAAGCACGTGATCGGGGTGAGCTTTACTCTGGGCTGGATTGCCGGCGTCATGGCCAGCTGGGAGTTCCTCAGCGACCGCGGCTTGCTGCTGCCACTCAGTGTCAGCCTTGCGGTATCGCTGTTCGCTTTCCTCGTAACCTTTGGCGCCAGTGCGTTCATTGATCATCTGCGCTGGCCGGGCAAAGACGAAGAATAGATTTGCCTAATCGCAAAGAAACGAGAAGGGCCCGACGGCAAGTCGGGCCCTTCTCGTTTCAAAACCAGCGCTTCCGACCGGCTACCGTGAAAAAACCGGGCGCAACGGCTGAAGGGCGCTGAAATCGGGATGCTGTTCAGGGGACAGCTGCTGCTCGCGCCGATGCAGCAGGCGCACCTGGCCGGCTAGTTCCCGCGCCCAGGTTCCCGACACGACCCGACCGGCGGCGCACTCGAGGTGCAGGGAAGCATCGGCCAGAAGCGGGGCATGCACGTGCATCGCCGGGGTCAGCAGGGGGTCTTCGCTGATGGTGACCGGCGCACCGCAACGCTCCGCATGCCGCATCAGCTTGGTGAAGAGCGGCAGCTGCGCCTCCTCGAGAAGAGTGACCACGAAATCAGCCCCTTCCGGGAAATTTCCTTCCAGCATCAGCCCGCCACCCCCGGCGCGCAGCTCTGGTGGCGAGCCATTGACCACCGCCAGCCAGGAACTGACCGAAACCACAATGCGGCCATCGGGGGCATACCAGCTGATCAAGCCGACCGGAGGGCTGTCGATGGGGAGCAACCCTTCCTGCATTTCCAGGCGAACAGTCAAAAGCGTACTCCTTCCCTGCTTTTTATAGCATGACCGCGGCCAATATCCACACAAAACCCCCTACTTCCCGAGCGGAAATTCTTGACACGATCGGTAAAGTTAATTAAGAAATAAATGAACCGCCTTCAAGGAGTTATCCCATGCGTCTCTCGACCAAAAGCCGCTACGGCCTGCGCGCCCTTTTCGACATGGCCTACCATGCCGGCACAACCCCGGTCCAGATCAAGGACATCAGCCGGCGCCAGCAAATCTCACCACGCTACCTGGAACAGATTTTCCAGGATCTGAAAAAGGCCGGCATCCTAAAGAGCCGGCGCGGACCTCAGGGTGGTTACCACCTGGCCCGCAAACCCCACGAGATCACGGTCATGGATGTCATCCACGCGGTCGAGGGGAAGATGGCCCTGGTCGATTGCGTCAAGGCCGGCAGGACCGGCAAAAAGTGCCAGTTCGACAATCAGTGCATCACCCAGCAGATTTGGGCCGAAGCCACCAACCGGCTGAACGACTATCTCGGTTCCGTGACCATCAAGGAACTCTGCGACCGCGCTCACGATATGGGGCTGGAACGGGAACTCGACCACCGGCACATGTATTTTATCTGATGACCGCATCGTCTGATCAGCAACTGGCCGCTAAGGAAGCGCAGCTGCACACGCTCCTGGCCGGCTTCGACCGGGTCGTGGTGGCCTTTTCCGGCGGCGTCGACTCGACCTTCCTGCTCTGGTCGGCGGTCACCATCCTCGGCCGCGACCGCGTGCTGGCCGTCACCGCGACCTCACCGACCTACCCCTTGCGCGAGCAGAACGAAAGCCGGCAACTGGCGGCGGCCCTTGCTGTCGAGCACCTGCTCTTTGAAAGCAACGAACTGGAGATCCCCGGCTTCGCCGACAACCCGCCGCGTCGTTGCTACCACTGCAAGCACGAACTCTTCACCCTTTGTCTGGCCAAGGCCTGGGAGCTGGGATTCACCACGGTCCTGGACGGCGCCAACCGCGACGACCTGTCAGACTATCGTCCCGGCCATGACGCCACCCGCGAGCTCGGCGTGCGCTCGCCCTTGCTGGAAGCGGGGCTGGGCAAAGAGGAGATTCGCAAGCTGAGCCGGCGGGCCGGTCTGCCGACGGCGGACAAGCAGGCCTTCGCCTGCCTGGCTTCACGCTTTCCTTACGGCACGCGCATCACGGCCGAACGGCTGCGCCAGATCGACAGCTGCGAAGAGTTCCTGCTGAACCACGGCTTCCGGACCGTACGCGTCCGCTTTCACGACGACACCGCGCGCATCGAAGTCGATTCTCGAGAGTTGCCGCGCCTGCTCGACCAGGCACTGCGCACCGCCATCACCGCCCATTTCCGCCAGGCCGGCTTCACTTATGTCGCCGTGGACCTGGAGGGATACCGCACCGGCAGCATGAATGCCAGCCTCTTCACGTGACCGCGGCCCGACATCTTCTCTTCCTTCTTTTCGCCGGTTTTTTCCTCCTGCTGCTGCCGGCGACCCCGCACGCCGCCGCAGAGTCGTCCACCGCCAGACTGACGGGCACGGTCACCTGGGTCCATGACGCCGACACTCTGGACATCGAGCCATACGGCAAAGTGCGCCTGATCGGCATCGACGCCCCCGAAAAACATGCCTCTTCCCGCGACGACAAGTTCGTGGCTCTGGGCGCATCCCGCCTCCAGTTACGGACCCTGCATGCCGAGGGACGGGCCTGGTGCATCCGTACCGTCAAAGGGCAGAAGGTCACTCTCCGCTTCGACCAGACGCACCGCGACCGTTACGGCCGGCTGCTGGCCTATGTCTACCTGGCCGACGGCCGCCTGCTCAATCGTCTCCTGCTTGAAGAAGGGCTGGTCATCGTCTACCGGCGTTTCCCGTTCCAACGCAAAAACGAGTTCCTGGCCGCCGAGGCCGGGGCCAGGCAGCGCCGGGTCGGCCTGTGGCAAAAACCGACAGCGGCGAGACTCCCCGGCAAAAAAGTGAGTAACTCACTGGGTAATCTAACCACCCCTTTACTCCGCGAGCAGCTCCTGCCAACCCCCGCCTGATATTTTTTTATCTTCTTTTATATTAGCTATTTATAACGCCAAGCCGAAGGCAGCCAACAATCGGCACGCTCCTTGCCAACAAAAAGGATCACCATCTTCAGGGACAACGACGTCCCACACTCAAGGAGGAGCGCATGGCCAACCAGCTCGACGAAAAACTCGAACCCATTTACCAGGACGTTCTCAAGCGCAACCCCGGCGAAACCGAATTCCATCAGGCCGTGATGGAAGTCCTCGAGTCGCTCGGCCCGGTCGTGGTCAAGCACCCCGAGTACATGGAGCGCAAGATCATCGAGCGCATCTGCGAACCGGAGCGCCAGATCATCTTCCGCGTGCCCTGGCAGGACGACAAGGGTGTGGTGCACATCAACCGCGGCT
>CAZRTZ010000105.1:0-4014 GCA_964603155.1 uncultured Geobacteraceae bacterium
CAAGCTGATGAACTGAAGCCCGGTTCGACGAGCAGGCAAAGAGGGGGACAGAATGCCATTCTGTCCCCCTCTTGATTTGTCGGCTCCAGAGCGGTAACGCCCTACAGTCCCAGGATCGTATCGAGCAGGTAGCGGGCGATGCTGCGCTTCGGCGGCAGCTCCGGCAGGGCGTCGCGCCTGAACCAGCGGGCATCGGCCAACTCGGTGGTGTCGACGGTGATCTCCCCACCCGCATAGTCGGCCGCGAAGCCGCACATCAGCTGACTCGGGAACGGCCAGCACTGGCTGCCCAGATAGCGCACGTTGCTGACCTGAATCCCGGTTTCCTCCAGAACCTCACGGGCCGCCGCCTCCTCCAGAGCTTCGCCGAACTCGACGAAACCGGCCACGAGGCCATAGCGGTTCGCAGCCCACTCCGGCTTGCGGGCCAGCAGCACTTCGTCGCCGCGCTGCACCAGGACGATGGCGCACGGGGCAATCTGCGGGAAAAAGTGGCTGGCGCATGAGGCACAGCGCTTCCCCCACTCCCCGGCCAGGCGCGCGAGAACGGCGCCGCAGGCCGGACAGTGCCGGCTGTGCCGCTCCCAGTGCAGGATCATCCGCCCCAGCCCGCCGAGCGAAAGAAGCTCGATGGGGAGGGTCGGCTCGGCGGCCAGCAGCGATTCTGGCCGCAGGCCGGACGGCAACGGCATCTCGCGGGCGATCCGCACCAGCCGGCACGGCCGCCCGTCCCATTGACCGATGTACAGGCCGTCGGCACAGGCCACGTCCTCACCGGGCAGACGGGGGTGGTCAACGGCTCCGGCGACCAGCAGCTCTCCGCCACGAATCATCAGCCAGCTTCCCGCTCCACCGGGATCCGCATCGGGGGGCGCCAGCTGCAGGCGTCCGGCAAGAGAGTGGCGGTTGAACGGCAGGTGCAGAGGGGAGGGATAGCTGGCTGGCAGGTTCATGATGGTATCCTTGCCGCAGGTCTGGCTATAATGGCTCCAGGGTTGCCATGACTGTGAAACGGAGTGAAACCGTGAGTTCCCCCGCAGCCTCCCCCCGCCTGTTGGCCATCGGCGACATCCACGGCTGCCGCCGTCCGCTGCAGGCGCTGCTCGACCAGGTCAAGCCGACGGTGGACGACACCCTGGTCTTTCTCGGCGACTACATCGACCGGGGTCCGGACAGCGCCGGCGTGATCACCGATCTGCTGGAGTTGCGCGCACGTTTGCCGCACTGCGTGTTTCTGCGCGGCAACCACGAACAGATGCTGCTCGACCTGCTGGCCGGCGCGGATGGTACGACGTTCCTGCTCAATGGCGGCGGCCGCACGATCGCCAGCTACGAAGCCCGGGGTGCCTGGCCGCCGCCCGACGAACACGTTGGCTTCATCGAGCAACTGCCGCTTTGGTATGAGACCGAGGCGTTCATCTTTACCCATGCCGGCTTGCGCCCCGAGCGGTCGCTGGCCGAGCAGATTGCCGACGATCTGCTGTGGATTCGGGCCGAGTTTCTCAACAGCAGCCATGACTGGGGAAAGCCGGTGGTGTTCGGCCACACCCCGCTGCCGGTACCGCTGCTGACGGCCACCCGCATCGGCCTTGACACCGGTTGTGTCTACGGCGGCAAGCTGACCTGCTGCGACCTGCTGACCCGCCACTGCTGGCAAAGCGGTTGAATCCGGGTCAAGCCGGCCGGACCTTGCGCAAAAGATCCCCGGCCCGCGCCCCTGCCGGCAGTTTGAGCCGCACCCTGGCGTTTGGCTGCACCACGCTGAGCGTCCCCCCCTCCAGATCGTGGGCCGCGGCCAGGCGAAAGGACGCCTGGCGCATCCCCGGGCCGATCAGCTCCAGCTCCTCGCCGACGGCAAAACGGTTGCGCCCTGCCACCAGGTGCCCCCGTTCGTCGCCGTCCTCCTCGACCACGCCAACGAACAGGTGGGTCTGCCGGTAGCGCGAATCGGCGAGGTGGATGTTGGTCTCGTTGCGGCCAAAGAGGAAGCCGGAGCCATAGGGGCGGTGACTGACCGTATCCAGTTCGGCCAGCCAGGCCGGGTCGCAGCGCCAGTGATCCGGATCGGCGCGCCAGGCATCGAGGGCGGCCCGGTAGACGCGGGTGACCGCCGCCACGTAGTAGCGGCTCTTCATCCGCCCCTCGATCTTGAGGCTGTCGACGCCGATCTTGATCAGCTCCGGAAGATGTTCGATCAGGCGCAGATCGCGGCTGTTGAACAGGTAGGTGCCGCGGCTGTCCTCCTCGCCGGGGAAATACTGACCGGGCCGGGTCTCTTCCTCGACGCGGTACTGCCAGCGGCAGGGGTGGGCGCATGCGCCGCGGTTGGCACTGCGCCCGGTCATGGCGGTCGACAGCAGGCAGCGCCCGGAGTAGGCAACGCACAGGGCGCCGTGGACGAAGGTTTCGATCTCGACGGAAGTGCCGGCGCGCAGCCGGCGCAATTCGTCCAGGGTCAACTCCCTGGCGGCGTTGATCCGGCACACCCCCTGCTTTCGCCAGAACTCCGCGGCCGCCGGATTGGTCACGTTGGCCTGGGTGGAGAGGTGCAGCGGCCGGTCCGGATCGACCTCCCTGACCAGTGTCAGCACGCCGGGATCGGCAACGATGTAGGCAGCCACCGGCAGCGGGCGCAGTTTGAGCAGGCAGCGGCGCAGAGCGGCTTCCTCGCCGGGATGAAGAAAAGCGTTGAGTGTCAGGTAGAGACGGGCGCCATGTCGCTGCGCCAGTTCACAGGCGCGCGGCAGTTCGGCCAGGGCCAGACAGCCGCTGCGGGCGCGCAGGCTGAACTGCTCGATCCCCGCGTAAACTGCGTCGGCACCGTAGGCCAGGGCGGTGGCCAGTTTTTCCAGGGAGCCGGCCGGAGCCAGCAGTTCGGGGAGCGCCATCTTTACCTCCGGACAGTGGTGCCACTTTATCACAGGGCGCGGCCGGTTCCCAGCGCCGCCAGGCAAGGGTTTGCCGTCAGCCGGTTTCGCGTTACAATTCAACTGGCATAACGTCGCTTGCCTCAACGACAGGAGTCTGTGCATGGATGAACGCCGCTTTCGCCGGGTCCCTTTCGCCACCGAGGTGCAGCTGGTGGCCGACCATCAGCAGCATACCTGCCACCTGCTGGATATCGCCCTGAAAGGGGCGCTGCTGGAGTGTGGCGAGACGGTGGCGCTCCCTCTCGGGGGGCGGGCCGGTTTGATCGTCCCCCTCCCCGATTCGCCGATCGTGCTGGAATTCGATGCCGAACTGGTGCACCGCGAGGGGAGTCATCTCGGTTTCCAGTTCCTGCACGAGGACCTGCAAACCTTCACCCACCTGCGCACGCTTCTGGAGCTGAATACGGGCGATCCCGAAGGGATTCGCAGCGAACTGCTCGCCTGGCTCAAGGGGTAGGACAGCGTGATCCGCCGGCACATCATGATGGTCTGTTTGGCGCTGGCGCTGTGCCCAGGGGTTGCCGTTGCCGGCGCGGGGAGCGACGAGGGGGTGGGCTACTATCCGGGCGGCCAGGTGCAGTGGGAGTATCTCTACCAGCAGGGGGAGGTGCGCGAAGCCCGCTGGTACGACGAAGGCGGGCGTCTTGCGGCACGCACGCTCTACGAGGGCGGACAGGCGACGGCCAGCGAGGGCTACCGCGCCGACGGGACCCTGGAGTGGCGCAGCCGGATGCTGCCGGACAGCCACCAGGAAGTGACGCGGTTCGATCGGGCGCGTCGCCCGGAACTGCGCTATCAGCTCAAGGGGGATCTTCCGGACGGGGTCAGCATGACTTACTACTCCAACGGGCGCCTGCGCCAGACCGTGCTGTTCCGCAATGGCATCCTGCACGGGCCGGCGCAGAATTTCGCCGAGGAAGGGTACCTGGAGAGCGAGTACAGCTACAAGGACGGGGTTCTCGACGGCGTGCTGCGGCAATACGCCGCCGACGGCCGCCTGCTGGAAGAGCAGACCTACCTCGGCGGCAAGCCGCAGGAAAAAAGATAGCAGCGGCGCAGCGCTCCGCTGCTATGGCCGCCCCCC
>CAZRTZ010000106.1:0-3691 GCA_964603155.1 uncultured Geobacteraceae bacterium
GCAGTACGGTTAGCTGTTGCGGGGGCGGGGGGGGCTCGTTCAGGGTGACGTTCAGCCGTGCCTCGCTGGGGGCGAGGCTGAACAGTTCGGCGTAGCCCAGCTGCCCACCGAGCAGCCCGGCGCGCAGCGTCTGGCCGGGTGTCGCCCTGAGAGTGTCGCGCAGGTGGAGGAAGCGTCTGCCGCTGATGCAGACCGTCTCGGCATCGAGGAAGTCGGCGGGCTCCAGAAGCAGCAGGTTCACTTGGACGCTGGAACTACTGGCCGGGCAGTTTCCAGCGCAGCATCTCCCGCTCGTAGTCGACCGTGTAGGGATGGTCCTTGAGGAAATCCACGCCGAGAGTGCCGTCAAAGGCGCGGGTTCCGCCTTGCGGCGTGACCAGGACGACCGGGAAATCCTTGAGTTCGAAGGGACCGATATCGACCAGCCCGGCCACGACCTTTTCCGCCTTGACGTTGCGGTTCCCGGTTCCGGGGAGGGTGATCTGTTCGCCGGGGGGGAAGCGCAGTTCCTCCACCGCCGAGCGATGTATCGTGGTCACCGGGGCCTTGTCGTCGAGCAGCAGCATGAGGTGGGCGTCCTTCCCCCCGAGGCGGAGTTCCACCGGCACCAAGACCCGGTTGCCGCGTGCCATGACCGGGGTCTGGTAGGCCCGGGCCTGATCAAGCTTCGCGGCTTCCTGGCGCGCGCGTTGTTCGAGGGTCTTGTCCGTAATCGTCCTCGCCGCCGGCTCGACGACCTCGGCCTTCTCCGCTTTTTCCGCACTTTCGGCCTGTCCTGCCGGGGTGCCTTCCTCCTCCGTTGCGCTCGCCTGGGGGGCGGCCGGCCTGGCAGACTGCACCTGGCTGGCACTGCCGCGATAGCGCTCGGGAATGCGTGTCTCGCCATCGACGAAGTAGCTTCGGCCGCTTTCGTCGGTGTACTTGTATACGGCAGCGCCGACCTCCGTAGCCGGAGAGAAGGACAATGCGATCACGAGGCAGAAGAAGGGGAAAGCACGCATGGCTTTAACTCCGTGGCAAAAACTGCAAAAAGGACGTCGTCGGTTCGGAAACTATAGCAGGTCCGGCCTGATCTGCCAGCCTCAGGCGGGCGGCATGACGTCTGCGGTGAGGTCGAGCGTGCGCAGGTAGTCGTCGACGGTTTCCGCCCGACGGATCAACTCGATCGAACCATCGCAGCGCAGCAGCAGTTCCTTGGGCCGCAGGCGGCCGTTGTACTGGAAGCCCATGGCATAGCCGTGCGCACCGGTGTCCTGAATGACCAGCAGGTCGCCGTCATGGATCGGCGGCAGATGACGCTGCACGGCGAACTTGTCGTTGTTCTCGCAGAGCGAACCGACCACGTCGTAGGTTTCGGTCAGAGGCGCCTGCTGCTTGCCGATCACGTCGATATGGTGGTAGGAGCCGTAGAGGGCCGGACGCATCAGCGACGACATGCAGGCGTCGACCCCGATGTACTGGCGATAGATATTCTTGTGGTTGATGGCGGTGGTGACCAGCACGCCGTGCGGGCCGGTCATCCAGCGGCCGCTCTCCATATACATGCGGGGAGCGAAGCCGCGGCGGGCCTTGAAGTCGTTGAACATGGCGGTGATCTCGCGCGACATGGTCGCCAGATCAAGCGCCTGATCTTCGGGGCGGTAGGGGATGCCCAGACCGCCGCCGATGTTGACGAACTCGAACTTGATGCCCAGTTCGTCGTCGACCATCTCGCTCAACTCCAGCAGCATCCGCGCGGTCTCGATGATATAGGTGCAATCGCGTTCGTTGGAAGCGACCATGGTGTGCAGGCCGAAACGTTTGGCGCCGCGCTCCATGGCCATGCGGTAGGCGGAGATCACCTGGTCATGGGCGATGCCGTACTTGGCTTCCACCGGGTTGCCGATGATGACGTTGCCGGTGCGGCGCGGCCCCGGGTTGTAGCGGAAGCAGATCAGCTCGGGGAAGTGCGGCACCTTGGCGATCAGCGAGATGTCGTCGAGGTTGAGGATGCAGCCGCCCTCGGCCGCTGCGGCCTCGAACTCCTCCCGGCTGGTGTTGTTCGAGGTGAACATGATCTCCTCGCCCTGCCCGCCGATGCCGCGGCTCATGATCAGCTCCGGGATGGAGCTGCAGTCGAAGCCGAAGCCCATCTGCTTCATCAGGGCCAGAATGCGTGGATTCGGCAGGGCCTTGACCGCGTAGTACTCGCGGAAACCGTCGATGGCGGCAAACGCCCGCTTGAGTTCCTCGCCGGTGGCAAGGATTCCGGCTTCGTCGTAGATGTGGAACGGGGTGCCGTAGTGCGCCGCGATCTCCTTGACGCGAGGGAAGAGGCGCTGCTTGAATTCCGTGGACATCGGCATGGTGAAACTCCTGAGAATGAGTGCTGAGTACTGGTGTCGAGTACCGAGGGTCTGGGTAAAGTCTTAAAGATATAGCGGATGAACGCTGAAAAAACAAGCTGTTCCCTCCGCGGGGGATTTTTGCTGGGCATCTGCCGCAATTTCCGCGAAAATTGCGGAATCTGACCCGGGAGCATCCTGCTGATGCCACTGCCGCTGACGACACACCTGCGCATCTTCCTCCCTTTCGCGTTCGGTTATTTCCTCAGCTACCTGTACCGGACCGTCAACGCCGTGCTGGCGCCGGACCTGACTCGCGACCTCAATCTCGACCCGGCCAGCCTCGGCCTGTTGACCTCCGCCTATTTTCTGGCGTTTGCCGCCGCCCAACTCCCGCTGGGTCTGCTGCTCGACCGTTACGGGCCGCGCCGCGTGGAGGCCGGGCTGCTCCTGTTTGCAGCAACGGGCGCCCTGCTTTTCGCCAGGGCCGAGAGCCTGGCGCAACTGCTGGCCGGTCGGGCGCTGATCGGCCTGGGGGTGGCTGCCTGCCTGATGGCGGCGTTCAAGGCGTTCTCCCAGTGGTTCCCCCGCGAGCAGTTGCCGTTCACCAACGGCATCCAGATGGTCTCAGGCGGCCTTGGGGCGCTGGCCGCCACCACCCCGGTCGAACTGGTGCTCACCGTCACCGACTGGCGCGGGCTCTTCACCGCGGCCGCGGTGCTGACGCTGCTGGCCGCTGCGGCCATCTTCCTGGTGGTTCCGGAGTGGGACGCTGGCCGGATGGCGGAGCCCTGGACGGCGCAATGGGCCGGGCTGCGCGAGGTCCTGGTGAGCCGGGCCTTCTGGCGAATTACCCCGTGGGCGGTGGCTGCTCAGGCCAGCTACCTGTCGCTGGTCAGCCTGTGGGCCGGCCCCTGGTTGCGCGATGTCGCCGGCTATTCGCGGCTCGCCGTGGCCAACACCCTCATGTGGGTAGCGGTGGCCATGATCGCCGGCTATTTCGCCTTCGGGTGGCTGGCGGCACGGCTCAACCGGCGCGGCGTGCCGACGGTGCGGATGGCCGCCGTGGGGATGGGATTGTTCCTGGTCACTCAGCTGCTGCTGGCGCTGCACAGCGTCGCACTGGCGACCTGGCTGTGGCTGCTGTTCGGGTTTTTCGGCACGGCCGGCATCCTCCCCTACGCGGTATTTTCCCAAAAGTTCCCTGTTCGCCTGACCGGACGGGCCAACAGCTGCCTCAACCTGCTGATCTTTCTCGGGGCCTTCACGGCGCAGTGGGGGGTGGGGGTGGTCGTCGGCTGGTGGCCGGTGGCGGCGGACGGCGGCTACGCCCCGGATGGCTACCGCTGGGGGGTGCTGCTCCTGGC
>CAZRTZ010000107.1:0-3583 GCA_964603155.1 uncultured Geobacteraceae bacterium
GGGCGGCGGCGTGGGCCGGGGGGAGCCAGATGTGCAGTGGCATCAGACCGGCTTTGACGCCGAAACCGAAGAGGCCGAGGAGAAAGACCAGGGTGGCGCTGCCTCCGGTCAGGGTGGCGGCGGTCGGGAAGTGCAGGGAGCCGGTTTCGCGGGCCAGCACCACGAACATGGCGAAGAGCGCCAGAGCCCCGGCGTGGGCCGAAACCAAATAGATGAAGCCGGCGCGGCGTGCCTCGGCGCGCTCCTGCTCGGTGGTCACCAGGAAGAAGGCGGCGACCGCCATGACCTCCCAGGCGAAAAGGAAGAGCAGGCTGTTGTCGGCGGCCAGCACCAGCAGCATCGAGGCGGCCAGCAGGCCGTAGAAGAGGCGGAAGCGCCGGCCGTTGCCGGGGTGGTCGGCTTGTGGCCAGTAACCGAGACCGTAGATGGAGCCGGCGCCGACCACCAGGCACAAGGGGAGGATGAAGAGGGCGGCGAGGGGGTCGAGGCGCAGGGCCAGTTCGCCGCCGGGAACGGCCCACGGAGCGTTCAGCACCACCGGGCTCCCGGCGCCGAGAGTGACCATGACGCTGGCTGCGGCACTGGCCACCCCGGTAAGGACCAAAAGGCAGGCGAGTCGCTCACCGCTCCGACCGTGCCGGGTGGTGAAAAACCCCGGCACCCCGGAAATCGCGGTTAGCAATACCCCTGCGACAAACCAGCCCATCTAGTCTTCGGCGCCCCCGTCAAAGATAAAACGATGTCTCACCATGGGCCGGTCCGATGCCGGCTGTCAAGGCAAGTTTTCTTCATGCGTACCTCCACACCTCAGGAGCGCCCCACCCCGGCGTAGTCCAGAAAACTGTGCGGCGGGCGATAGACGGGTTGGGCGGCAAGCAGGGCGTTGAGTTCCGCCGGGCCGAAGTAGCGGGCCTGCAGGGCACGCCCCTGTTCCATCCAGAAGCCGAACTGGGGGATGAAAGTGTTGTACTTGACCGAGTGGTCAAGGGTCAGCCCGGCCACCACCAGGATGTTGCGGTCGCCGCTGTCGAAGGAATCGGTCAGGTAGGCGGCCAGGCGGTGGAACTGGCGCCAGGTGGTGATGTCGCACAGGCGCCGGTGCGGGTGGCTGGAGGTCACCACTTCCGGCATATAGGGAAAAACCGAGCTCTCCAGCATGTGCATCGGTTCGGCGCTCTCGTAGTTGACCTTTTTGACGAAACTGAACGTTTGGGCGTCGAGCAGTTCGCCGATCGACTGCGGTGCGGTGCCCAACGCGGCGATAGCCTGCGGGTAGCGCCGGGCCATGGCCGGATGAAGGCGGTAGACCTTCCCCAGGCTCCCTTCCTGGGCCGCATCCCCTTCGACCAGTTTCTCCAGCAGGATCTGGATGCGCGCCGAGTCGCCGGCCGGTTTGCGGAACAGATACTTGTAGGGGATCTCGATGAAGGTTTCGGTTCCATTGCGCTTGATGGTGATCAACTGCGCCGCGCGCCGGTAAACCTGGCGGTACTCCTGCAACAGCCGGCAGAGCATGCCGCAACAGGTCGAGACCTGGCCGTGGATGCGGGAAACGTAGCCGATGCCGTCCTCCTCGTGGGAGCCGATGTGGCTGCCGCCGAGGATGACGATATCGTGGCCGTGGTGGCCGGCAGTGAGCAACCGGGTCGGGTCGAGGAGCGCCCCCACCCGGCCGAGGTCGAACGACGGACAGTCGAAAACATAGCCGAACAGGGCCTTCTTGATCATCTGGCTTTCGTCGGAGCACTGCCAGATCGCCGGGAGGGTGCCGGTGAAGCCGGCCTGGTCGGTGAGGGAGCGCATCCGGCCCAGCAGGTCCATCAGTCCCATCGGTGGATGGTCGAGGGTCGCTTCCGGTGGCGGGGAGATCGGCATGGCAGTCTCCTTGCGGTACCAAAGTGATGGCAACAAATCAAGTATAACATCGTTTTACCTTCGTGATGCAAGTAGCTTTCGCACGGATGGCAATTGCCGCCGGCGCTTAAGGCATGGTATTGGTAAACGACCGACAACCACGGCCGGTGCCCGATGCGCCCGGCCTTTTTTCCTTGATGGTGCCGATGACGGATCCTTTGTCAAGCAAACCGGAGCTTCTGGCCCCAGCGGGGAGCCTGGAGGCATTTTTCGCGGCCCTCGATGGCGGGGCCGATGCCGTCTATCTGGGGCTCAAGGAGTTCTCGGCCCGCGCCAAGGCCAAGAACTTCACCCTGGCCGACCTGGACAGGATGCAGGCTTATGCCCGCAGCATGCAGCGGCGCATATATGTCACGCTCAACACCCTGGTCAAAGAACGCGAACTGCCGCAGTTGGTCGAAACGCTGGCGGCTCTTGAAGCGATGCAGGTCGATGCGGTGATTCTCCAGGATCTGGCCGTCTGGCGCCTGGCCCGCCGGCATTTCCCAGGGCTGGAATTGCATGCCTCGACCCAGTTGACCATCCACAACACCGCCGGCGCGAAGTTGCTCGAACAGCTCGGCTTCACCCGCGTGGTGCTGGCGCGCGAATTGAGCCTGGAGGAAATTGCCGCCATCCGCCGTGAGACGGACATCGGTCTGGAGCACTTCGTCCACGGCGCCCACTGCTTCTCCCTCTCCGGACAGTGCAGCTTTTCCTCGTGGCTCGGGGGGATGAGCGGCAATCGCGGGCGCTGCGCCCAGCCGTGCCGGCGGCGCTATCGCCATGCCGGCGGCGACGGCTACCATTTCTCGCCGAACGATCTTTCCGCCATCGAACTGCTCCCGGAACTGGCGGCGGCCGGGATTTCCAGTCTCAAGATCGAGGGGCGGATGAAGAGTGCCGAGTACGTGGCCAATGTGGTGCGGGCCTATCGGCAGGTGCTCGACGCCGTGCCGGCGGCCCGCCCGGCGGCTGTGGCCACGGCCAAGGAGCAGCTCAAGGGGTCGTTCGGTCGGCTGCCGACCCGCGGTTTCCTCGTCGGGACGAATCCGGCCGACATGGTCCAGCCGCATCTGCACGGGGCAACCGGCCGGATGCTCGGCCGCCTGGAGGTCTGTGCTCAGGGGCGGATGACCTTCGTGACCCGCGAGCCCCTGCAAAAGGGCGATCGCCTGCGGGTACAGCCGGCCTCGGACCGCCCCGGCACCGGTTTCACCATCCGCGAGTTGTCCCTGGTACGCCGGCCGGTCTCCAGGGCCGAGGCTGGGGCACGGGTGACGGTCGGCACCCCTCCCGACGCGGCGTTCCGCAAGGGCGACCTGGTGTTCCAGGTGGCCTCGGGAGAGACGGCGACGAGCAGCGAGGCCGCCTGCCGTCGGCGCCTTCAAGGGGTGCGCCCCGTACCGGTAACGATGGATCTGGCGATCAGCTTTCCTGAGACAGGGGCTGTCGAACTGACGGCCACGGCCTTTGGGCTGGTGATGACGCGGCGCTACCCGGTCAGTTGCTTCCCTGCCAGCGATCGGCCGCTGTCTGCGGCCAGCCTGGAAAAAGTGTTCCGCCGTACCGGCGAAGCGCCTTTTGACCTCGGCGTCCTGGATACCGGGCCGTTACCGGCCGTGGTGATCCCCCCCAGCGAGCTGAATGCCGTGCGCCGCGATTTTTACGCGGAGTTCGCCGGCGAACT
>CAZRTZ010000108.1:0-3363 GCA_964603155.1 uncultured Geobacteraceae bacterium
AAGTCAGAAGTCAGAAGTCAGAAGTCAGAAGTCAGAAGTCAGAAGTCAGAAGTCAAAGAAAGCTCGAAGTTGCCTGGTTGTCAAGATTTTCTTCTGAATTCTGACTTCTGAATTCGAGGGTTTGCACATGGCCATTGCCGGCAGTCCCAAAAAGATGGCCCAGGACGTTGCCGAAGGGTTCCTGATGTTTTCCCCGCCGATGCTGCGCAACTACACCCCGGCCGACATCAAGATCATCCTCGCCAACCTGGCCCTGGTCACCCGCGAACTGCGTCAGGAGCAGATCCCCCTCGAGGACATCATGGCCCTCAAGCTGCGCAACATGAAACTGTCACGGATGAACCAGGCCGAAGTGGTCATCCGCGCCTATTGCCAGAAAAAACGCATCCCGATCTGATCGGCTAGAACCGTGCACTCCCCGGAGTGCGTGGAAACGGGATCACGTCGCGGATATTTTCCACGCCGGTCACGTACATCAGCAGACGTTCGAACCCCATGCCGAAGCCGGCGTGGGGACAACTCCCCCACCGCCGCGTATCCAGGTACCAGTCCAGCCCTTGCGGAGCGATGCCGCAGGAACGCATGCGCCGTTCCAGAACCTCCAGCCGCTCTTCACGCTGGCTGCCGCCGATGATCTCGCCAACGCGCGGCACCAAAAGATCCATGGCGGCCACCGTCCGGCCGTCATCGTTCAGGCGCATGTAAAAAGCCTTCAGCTCCGCCGGGTAATCGGTGACGAAGAGCGGCCCGTTCACCACCTGCTCGGTCAGATAGCGTTCATGCTCCGACTGCAGGTCACTCCCCCAGACGACGGGAAAATTAAAAGCCTGCCCGCTCTTTTGCAGGCGCTCGACGGCCTCGGTATAGCTCATGCGGGCAAACTCGGCCCGTTGCAGGGCCTCGAGTTTGGCCAGCAGCCCCGGGGAGACGAACTCCTCGAAGAAGGCCAGGTCCTCGGCACATTCGTGCAGGGCGGCCCCCACCAGTTCGCGGAGGAACTCCTCGGCCAGCGCGCAGTCCGCAGACAGATCGGCAAAAGCCATCTCCGGCTCGATCATCCAGAATTCGGCCGCATGGCGGCTGGTGTTGGAGTTCTCGGCGCGGAAGGTCGGCCCGAAGGTATAGATGTCCGCAAAAGCGGTGGCGAACAGCTCGCCTTCCAACTGGCCGCTGACCGTCAAACCGGCTTTCTCGCCAAAGAAGTCGTCGCGCCAGTGGACCTGGCCGTCTGCCAGCGGCGGGCGGATCGGATCGAGGGTGGTGACGCGGAACATCTCCCCGGCGCCTTCGCAGTCGCTGGTGGTGATGATCGGGGTGTGCACGTAGAGGAAGTTGCGCTCCTGGAAGAAGCGGTGCACGGCGAAAGCCAGTTTGCTGCGCACCCGGAAGATGGCGCCGAACAGGTTGGTACGCGGTCGCAGGTGAGCGATCTCGCGCAGGAACTCCAGCCCGTGGCGCTTCTTCTGCAGAGGGTAGGCGTCATCCACCGGCCCGAGGACCAGCAGTTCTTCAGCCACCACCTCCCAGCGCTGCCCGGAACCGGGTGACTCGGTCAGCATCCCGCGTACCCGCACACACGCGCCGGTGCCGACCCGGGCCAAAGCGGCAGCCGCAGGGCTGGCCGCCTCCACCACCACCTGCAGGCTGACCAGGCAGGAGCCGTCGTTCACCGCCAGGAAGGCAAGACCCTTCCCCTCGCGGAGGGTCCGCACCCACCCCTCGACCGTCACCGCCCCGGGGGAACGCTCCAGGGTCAGCAGTTCTCGGATGCGCGGGCGATTGCTGCGCCAGGATTTTTGTGTGCCTGTCATCTCGCTCCAGTTCTCACGCAAAGCCGCAAAGTCGCCAAGAAAATCCTGGGAGCCTCAAATTACTGCGCCTTGGCGTCTTTGCGTGAAGCTATCACCTCGGCTGTTGCTACTGGTGCTCCCGGGTCTTGGCAAAGACGATGTCCGGATTCTGCTCGGCGACGTAGTTCAGCCGCCATTCGCTCGGCGCCAGGAACGCCAGCCCGCCATCGGCATCGCGGGCCAGATGCGCCTGGTTTTTCCGTTCGAACTCCGCCAGCTTCTTCGGGTCGGCCGCCCCCACCCAGCGGGCCGTGGCATAGTCGACCCCCTCGTAGACAGCATCGACCCCGTACTCGGTGCGCAGCCGGTCCATGGTCACGTCGAACTGCAACACCCCGACCGCACCGACGATGTAGTCGTTGCCGAGCAACGGCCGAAAGACCTGGATCGCTCCCTCCTCGGCCAACTGGGTCAACCCCTTCTCAAGCTGTTTGGACTTGAGCGGGTTCTTGAGGCGGACGCGGCGAAAGTGCTCGGCGGCGAAGCTGGGGATACCGGTGAACTTGAGCGGCTCGCGGTCACTGAACGTATCGCCGACCTTGATGGTGCCGTGGTTATGCAGGCCGATGATATCGCCGGGCCAGGCCTCCTCGACATGCGCCCGGTCCTGGGCCATGAAGATGGTGGCGTTGGAAAGACTGACCTCCTTGCCGATGCGGTGGTGACGGACCTTCATGCCGCGGGTGAACTTTCCCGAGCAAATGCGCAGGAAGGCGATGCGGTCACGATGCATCGGGTCCATGTTCGCCTGGATCTTGAAAACGAACCCGGAGAAGGGTTCCTCCTCGGGTGAAACCTCGCGGGTCGTGGTCGCCCGTGGCCCGGGGGCCGGGGCCAGGTCGACCAGGGCGTCGAGCAGCTCTTCGATGCCGAAGTTGTTGACGGCGCTGCCGAAAAAGACCGGTGTCTGGTTCCCCTTGAGGTACTCGGCATGATCGAAAGGGTTGGCCGCCCCTTCCAGGAGTTCGATGTCTGCCCGCAGCTCATCGGCCTGGCCGCCGAGCAACTCTTCGAGCTTCGGATCGTTGAGATCGCTGATCACCACCGCATCGTGATAACGGGTCTCTCCGCCCGGGGTGAAGAGGCGCAACTCCTTGCGGTAAAGGTTGTAAACCCCCTTGAAACGCTTCCCCATGCCGATCGGCCACGACATCGGCGCGCACTCGATCTGCAGCTTCTCCTCGACGTCGTGCAGCAGCTCCAGCGGCTCGCGCCCCTCGCGGTCGAGCTTGTTGATGAACGTGATCACCGGGGTGTTGCGCATGCGGCACACGGCCATCAGCTTTTCGGTCTGGGCTTCCACCCCTTTGGCGCTGTCGATCACCATCAGCGCGCTGTCGACGGCGGTCAGCACCCGGTAGGTATCTTCGGAAAAGTCCTGGTGACCGGGGGTGTCGAGCAGGTTGATCTCGCAGTCGCGGTGAGCGAACTTCATCACCGAGGTGGTCACCGAGATGCCGCGCTCCTGCTCGACCTTCATCCAGTCGCTGGTGGCGTGGCGCGCCGCCTTGCG
>CAZRTZ010000109.1:0-2868 GCA_964603155.1 uncultured Geobacteraceae bacterium
CTCGCACCCGCCGCGAAACCGGAGCAACCGAAACCGCCGGTTGTCAGCAAAGATTATCGCGGCGAGCCACCGCCCGTGGCCCCTCCCCCGCCCCTGGTCTTCCCGGAACTCCCCAAGGTGATGGAAACGCCGCTGCCGCAACTCGCCGGAGGTGAACCAACGGCACCGGCCACCGTTGAGGAGCCGCCCAAGCCGGCAAAGCGCATCACGCCCGTGGTGCCTGTCACTCCGCCACCGCCCCAGGCACCAGCGAAGCCCGAGATTGCCGGACCAGCCCGAGCCGCGGCAGTTCCTGCCACGGTGGCCGCTCCTGCAACCCCCGCTGAAGAGACGGTCCAAGAGGCCGCAGCGGTCAAACCGGCAGAGCCGCCCGTCGTTGCCGCCGCCCCGGCCGCACCGATCCCGAAGGCCGTAGAGGCCCCGGTGAAAACAGTGTCGATGACCCGCCCCGAACCGGCCGGGGTGTCGAGCACTGCGCCAGAGACCGCAGCGCCTGCAACGGAACCGGAAGGATCCGGGGCCGTTCCCAGCGTCATCGCCCAGCCGGATATCCCCCAGGAGCTGCGCCCTCCGGGGGTCCCGGTAACCCGTCCGGCAAAACTGCCGATGCCGCTCCCCCCCAAAGAGGACGAAAAGGCCCTGGTGGCCAAACTCCCCGGGAAGATCGGCCGGACCCAGAAGAAAGACCCCCTGCTCCCTCCGCCCGACCCGGAGCCGGGGATCGTCTACGTGGTGCCATTCATCACCCTGATGGTCCCGGAAGCGGTCCGGGAACGGATCTTTGACCAGTTTGTCGACAAGCTCAACGCCAGCGGCGCCAACCGCAAGCTGCGCTTCGTCATTCTCAAGGAGCCCCTTGAAAAGATTGACCGCGAATGGCTCGACGCCCGCAAATACGTGTTCGGCGAGATTTTCGGCTACGTCGAGGATTCCGGCTGCTGTTCCACCGATCTGCGGGCCAAGGCCCGTCTGACCTACTATCGCGCACATCATTCCGAACCCACCCTGCGCTACGAGTTCCCGGTCCGCACGTTCTTCGAGCACAACCAGACCACGATCGAAATCGAACGCAACCGCATCGCCGATCAGATCGCCAACGCCCTGGTCGCCGAACTCAGCAAAGCCCTGCAGCAATGATTTCCTGAAAAAAAATAGCCGGTCCCCTTGACATCCGGGGGGCACTGACTATATTTAGGCTCGCCTTGGCACTCCCCTTGGGCGAGTGCTAAAACAGCGGCGATTCCGCTCGCGTCTGCGAACTATCCGGGCGCACGCCTTCACATCAGCCAGTTACGGCAAGACCAAACCAGAAAGGAGCAGCAGCATGGACATCAGACCGTTGCACGACCGCATCATCGTCGAGCGTCTCGAGGAAGAGACCAAGACCGCCGGGGGGCTCATCATCCCGGACACCGCCAAGGAAAAGCCCCAGCAGGGGAAAGTCATCGCCGTCGGCAAGGGGAAGAAGACCGAGGACGGCAAGGTTCTGCCGCTGGATGTGAAAGTCGGCGACAAGATCCTCTTCGGCAAGTACGCCGGCACCGAGATCAAGATCGAAGGCAAGGAATACCTGATGATGCGCGAAGACGACGTCCTGGGCGTCGTCGAGAACTGCGGCGCCAAGAGCTGCAAGAAGAAATAATCTAGCGAACCCATTTAAGCATAAGGAGGAAGTGAACCAATGGCAGCCAAGGAACTTAAATTCGGGCAGGATGCCCGCGCCCAGATCCTCAAGGGGGTCAATGTGCTGGCCGACGCCGTCAAGGTGACCCTCGGCCCGAAGGGGCGCAACGTCGTCATCGAGAAGTCTTTCGGCGCCCCGCTGATCACCAAGGACGGTGTCACCGTCGCCAAGGAGATCGAGCTGGAGAACAAGTTCGAGAACATGGGCGCCCAGCTGGTCAAGGAAGTCGCCTCGAAGACCTCGGACATCGCCGGTGACGGCACCACCACCGCCACCGTGCTCGCCCAGGCGATCTACCGCGAGGGGGTGAAACTGGTCACTGCCGGCCACAACCCGATGGAGATCAAGCGCGGCATCGACAAGGCCGTGGAAGCCGCCGTCGACTCGCTGAAGAAGCTCTCCAAGCCGGTGAAGAACCACAAGGAGATCGCTCAGGTTGGCACCATCTCGGCCAACTCCGATGAGACCATCGGCAACATCCTCGCCGAGGCGATGGAGAAAGTCGGCAAGGAAGGGGTCATCACCGTCGAGGAAGCCAAGGCCATGGAGACCACCCTCGAAACCGTCGAGGGGATGCAGTTCGACCGCGGTTACGTTTCCCCCTACTTCGTTACCGATCCGGAGCGTATGGAAGCGGTGATGGAGAACGCCCTGATCCTGATCCACGACAAGAAGATCAGCAACATGCGCGATCTTTTGGCGGTCCTCGAGCCGGTGGCCAAACAGGGCCGTCCGCTGCTGATCATCGCCGAGGACGTCGAGGGCGAGGCGCTGGCCACCCTGGTGGTCAACCGCCTGCGCGGTACCCTCAACGTCGCTGCCGTCAAGGCCCCGGGCTTTGGTGACCGCCGCAAGGCCATGCTCGAAGATATCGCCATCCTCACCGGCGGACGCGTCATCTCCGAGGACATCGGCTTCAAACTGGAGAACGCCACCCTCGACATGCTCGGCCGCGCCAAGCGCGTGGTCATCGACAAGGACAACACCACCATCATCGACGGCGCCGGCGCCGAGGCCGACATCCAGGGCCGCGTCAAGCAGATCCGCGCCCAGATCGAGGAGACCAAGAGCGACTACGACCGCGAGAAGCTCCAGGAGCGCCTGGCCAAGCTGGCCGGCGGGGTCGCCGTGGTCAAGGTCGGTGCGGCCACCGAAACCGAGATGAAGGAGAAGAAGGCTCGCGT
>CAZRTZ010000110.1:0-2767 GCA_964603155.1 uncultured Geobacteraceae bacterium
TCTACTCCGACGAGGGGTGGGCCCAGACCAAGGAGATCATCGACTACTACATGGACAACGCCCGCATCATCCGCGAGGGCTTGTCGGCCGCCGGCATCACCTGCTACGGCGGCGTCGACGCCCCCTACATCTGGCTGAAGACGCCGGGCGGCCTCTCCTCCTGGGACTTCTTCGACAAGCTGCTCAACGAATGCAACGTGGTCGGCACGCCGGGCTCCGGCTTCGGGCCAAGCGGCGAAGGGTTCTTCCGGCTCAGCGCCTTCGGCCACAAGGAGAACGTGATCGAGGCGGTGGAGCGGATCAAGAGGAAGTGGGGGAAGTGAGATGATAACGAGGGCGGCCGCGAGGCCGCCCTTTTTTCAACCCTTCCGCACAACAATCCCCCGCTCCTTCCGGCCCCGACCAACCCGACACGACGTGGGAGTGCAGACCTCAGCCCTGCCTGAATACAACTTGCGTTCTGCACGCAAACCGTCAAGATCGAGATGCCGCGTGACCATCCGCAGCGACCCTGCTCCGTGCGGGGGCGAGACCCCGTGATTTTAAGGAGGTTGATTCCGCAGGGAAATCCAGGAAAAATCAGGAACACTTTCCTTGTTTTTTCCTCATGGCGAGATATTCTTAAGCAATTTTGAGATGTTTCTGTCGAAGCGACTGTTGCCACACTGATACTTGCGAGGCTAAATCCAAGAGGTAGGAGATTTTGTCATGAAAATCACGACGTCACATATGCTGTTGCTCCTCTGCATCGTGGTACTGACAGGTTGTACCGGTACACAAATGATGGTCAATCCGGAGCCGAGTGCGATTGAACTCAAGGGAACAGGAAAATGTGGCAACGTCGCTGTCAAGGAGATGACCCCCGACAAAACCTATCCGCCAGCGGGAAACCTGACTCCTGGATTTGCCGCGGAACTGGAGCGAAGCGGACTGTTTGAAGATGTCTATTACCCGTCGAGACCAGATGACAAGGTTGATTTGGTCATCGATACAAAATTCAACATCTTCTTCGACCCCAACATGGGATCGGGAGCAGTGAAGTCATTTTTGACCGGATTGACCCTGTTCTTGCTCGAACCCGTGTTCTGGTATGATTTCGATTACACATTCAATGGCAAGGTCGACCTCTACGAAGGGAAAGTCCTGAAAAAATCCTACAATGCGCAAACCTCCGCGGAAATGCAGATGAAGTTCCTGTCGCTAGGGGAAGCTGTAACCTTGGAAAGTGACACTTTAACGAAAGCGAAAGCATCGATTTACAGCCAACTCGTCAGGAAAGTCGGGGATTATTGCGCCAGCAAATAATGGTGGCAATCCCAGGGACACCATACTTAACCGCAAAGGCGGCCATTTGGCCGCCTTTGCGGTTTTTATTGCATCAGCTCGCCGTTTCGTCCACAACGGACTCACCATGAAGATCTGGATTGACGCCGATGCCTGCCCGCGGGTGGTGAAGGAAATCCTCTTCCGGGCCTCGAGCCGGCTGCAGGTGCCGCTCTGCCTGGTGGCCAACAAAAGCCTGGCCAAGCACAACGCTCCGCTGGTGGAGACCATCGTGGTGGCCGACGGCTTCGACGTGGCGGACAATTACATCGCCGCGCATGCCGCCCCGAGCGACCTGGTGGTGACCGCTGATGTGCCGTTGGCGGCCAGGATTGTCGCTAAGGGGGGCGTGGCGCTGGATCCGCGGGGGGAGTTGTACCGCGAGGAGTCGATCGGCGACCGGCTGGCGATGCGCGACCTGATGAGTGAGTTGCGCGACACCGGCCTGATCGAGGGGGGCGGCCCGCCGCCGTTCAGCATGAGCGACCGCAACCGCTTCGCCTCGGCCCTGGACAGCCTGCTGCATCGCATGCTGCGTGGCCAGCGGCCGAGTTGACATAGGGGAATCCCTATCCCATTTTTAAAATACTGGGAAGTGTCCCTGTTTATTCAAAATTTGCTTGCCTAAATCAAAGTCGCGGGGGCGAAACCCCGCGGACTTAGGCAATCATTGCCAGGCCAGGGCATAGTGTGGTATAAAACATAGTTCACCTGAACCGCAGGGAGTCTCCCTGCGGTTTTTTATGTCAGCAGAAAGCGAGCGGCAGCATGATCAGTACCACCAACATCAGCCTAGCCTACGGCAAGCGGGTCATCTTCAAGGATGTGAACATCAAGTTCGTGCCGGGGAACTGCTACGGCCTGATCGGCGCCAATGGCGCCGGCAAGTCCACCTTCCTCAAGATCCTGGCGGGGCTGTCCGAACCCGATTCCGGCACGGTGCACGTCGGCCCCCGGGAGCGGATCGCCTTCCTGAAGCAGGACCAGTTCGCCTTCGACGACTACACGGTCTTCAACACCGTCATCATGGGGCATCCCCGCCTGTACGAGGTGACGACAGCCCGGGAGGCGATCTACGCCAAGGCCGAGTTCACCGAGGCGGACGGCGTCCGCTCCGCCGAACTGGAGGCCGAGTTTGCCGAGCTGAACGGTTATGAGTCCGAGGCCGAGGTCGCGGTGCTGCTCAACGGCCTGGGGATTCCGGAGGAGTTGCGCCACAAGCAGATGCGTGAGCTGGATGGCGGGGAGAAGGTGCGGGTGCTGCTGGCCCAGGCGCTGTTCGGCAACCCGGACGTGCTGCTGCTGGACGAGCCGACCAACCACCTGGACCTGAAGACCATCGCCTGGCTGGAGGAGTTCCTGTCCCGCTTCGCCAACACGGTGATCGTGGTCTCCCACGACCGCCACTTCCTCAACCAGGTCTGCACCCACACGGCGGACATCG
>CAZRTZ010000111.1:0-2678 GCA_964603155.1 uncultured Geobacteraceae bacterium
GCCACGGCCGAAGCGGGGCACGGCAAGAAGAAGCGCCGGCGCCGTGGCCGCAAGAAGAAGGGATCCGCAGAAGCGATCGTACAAGCCGAACAGCAACCGTCCGCCGCCGAGGCAGAGTCGGTTGCTGAGAGCGTAACCGAGCCGCCCCCGGCGGACGGCCAGCACCTCCCGGGCAAGAAGAAGCGCCGGCACCGCAGCCGCAAAAAGGGGCAGGAGAAAGCTGTCGCAGCGGCACTTCCGGCCGAGGCCCCTGTCAGCGCACCGCTTCCCACCCCAACCGCGCCGGCCGCAGCCGAGGCTCCGGCAAAAGCCGCCCGCAAGCCCAGGAAAAAGGCGGCCGCAGAGCAAGAGACGACACCTCCACAGGCCACACCGCCTGCAGCGCCTGAGACCGGCGAGCCCTCCAGTTCGGCCAAGCCGAAGCGCACCCCGCGCAAGAAGACCGCCGCGGGGGGAGACGTTGCCCTGGAAGCGCCGGCTCCGGTTGACAAACCGAAGCGCATCCCGCGCAAGAAGAAATCCAAAGAACCGGCCGACGAATAGGCTGACGAGGGTCGGCCCACACCCGGCCGTCAATTGCCCGCCGGCACTAAAAACTGAAGGGGCGGACCATCTGGTCCGCCCCTTCGACTTTAATGGTTGGCCGCCTGACGCTTACGGCAGCAGCGCCTTGATGTACTCACGATTGAGCTTGGCGATAAACTTGACGTTGATCCCCTTCGGGCACGACGCCTGGCACTCGTAGTGGTTGGTGCAGTTGCCGAAGCCGCAGGCCTGGGCTTCCTCAAGCATGGCATTGACGCGCATCTTGGCTTCCACCGCACCCTGCGGCAGCACCGCCAGCTGGGCAACCTTGGCGCTGGTGAAGAGCATCGCCGAGCTGTTCGGGCAGGAGGCCGCGCAGGCCCCGCAGCCGATGCATTCGGCGGCGTCCATGGCGTAATCGGCGGCGTCCTTGCCGATCAGGATGGCGTTGCCGTCAGACACCCCGCCGGTGTGGCAGGAGGTGTAGCCGCCCGCCTGGATAATGCGGTCGTAGGCACCGCGATCGACGGCGAGGTCCTTGATGATCGGGAAGGCCCGTGCCTTCCACGGCTCGATGAAGATTTCGTCGCCATCGCTGAAGCTGCGCATGTGCAGCTGGCAGACGGTGGTACGGTCCTGGCCGCCGTGCGGCACGCCGTTGATGACCTGGGAGCACATCCCGCAGATCCCTTCGCGGCAGTCGTGATCGAAAGCGATCGGATCCTTCCCTTCCTTGACCAGCACTTCGTTGACCTCGTCGAGCATCTCGAGGAACGACTGGTCGGGGCTGACGTGATCCGCGTCGTAGGTCTCCATTTTTCCCGGAGAATTGGGCCCTTTCTGGCGCCATACGTGGAGTTTGAGTTTCATTATTTGTAGCTCCTTACGGCAAGATGGACGTTGTCAAACTTCAAGGGCTCCTTGTGCAGTTCGGGCTCGTTGCCCGCGCCCTTGAACTCCCAGGCCGCCACGTAGCAGAAGTTCTCGTCGTCGCGCTTGGCTTCGCCGTCTTCGTACTGGTGCTCGGTACGGAAGTGACCGCCGCACGACTCTTCGCGAACCAGGGCGTCCTTGGCCAGCAGTTCACCGAACTCGAGGAAGTCGGCCAGGCGGCCGGCGTTCTCCAGTTGCTGGTTGAACTCGGCCCCGGAACCGGTGACCTTGACGTTGTTCCAGAATTCCTCGCGGATCTGCGGGATGACCTTGAGGGCCTCGGTGAGGCTCTCCTTGCTGCGCGCCATGCCGACGTTGTTCCACATGATCTTGCCCAGTTCGCGGTGCAGCTGCGCCGGGGTCTTCTTGCCGTTGATCGACAGCATCTTGTTGATCTCGGCGTTGACGTCCTCCACCGACTTCTTGAACTCGGCGTGGTCGGTCTTGATGGCACCCGGCTTGACGGTCGCCAGGTAGCCGCCGATGGTGTAGGGGATGACGAAGTAGCCGTCGGCCAGACCCTGCATTAGCGCCGAGGCGCCGAGGCGGTTGGCGCCGTGCACCGAGAAGTTGGCTTCGCCAAGGACGAACAGGCCCGGGACGTTGCTCATGCAGTTGTAATCGACCCAAAGACCGCCCATCGAGTAGTGCGGCGCCGGGTAGATGCGCATCGGCCGCTTGTAGCCGTTCTCGTCGGTGATCTTCTCGTACATTTCGAAGAGGTTGCCGTAGCGCTCGCGGATGGTGTCTTCGCCGACGCGGTTGATCGCCGCGGAGAAGTCGAGGTAGACGCCGCGCTTGCCCGGACCGACGCCGCGCTCGTCGTCGCACTGCTCCTTGGCGGCGCGGGAGGCGATGTCACGCGGGGCCAGGTTGCCGAAGGACGGATACTTGCGCTCCAGATAGTAGTCGCGATCCTCTTCGGAAATGTCGTTGGGGAACTTGTCGCAGTCCTCTTTCTTCTTCGGCACCCAGCAGCGCCCGTCGTTGCGCAGCGACTCGGACATCAGGGTCAGCTTGGACTGATGGTCGCCGGTCTGCGGGATGCAGGTCGGGTGAATCTGGGTGTAGCAGGGGTTGGCGAAGAAGGCGCCCTTCTTGGCGGCCTTCCAGGTGGCGGTCACCGAGCAGCCCATGGCGTTGGTGGAGAGGTAGAAGACGTTGACGTAGCCGCCGGTGGCCAGAACCACGGCGTCGCCCCAGTACGACTCGATCTCGCC
>CAZRTZ010000112.1:0-2580 GCA_964603155.1 uncultured Geobacteraceae bacterium
ATCATGACCGGCATGGGGAACGACGGGGCGGCCGGGATGAGGGCCATGCACGCCCAGGGCGCCTATACCCTGGCCCAGGACGAGGCGAGCTGCGCGGTCTTCGGCATGCCCAAGGCGGCCATCGATGCCGGCGGCGTCGACCGGGTGCTGCCGCTCAACGCCCTGGCCGGAGCCATCCGCCCCCTGTTTGGGGAACAGGCCAAGGGTGCCGGCTGACGCGTTGCGCCCCGGGACGTTGTATGTTATGACCAGCGTGCGCCTTCGCCCCAGCGGCGTCGGCAGCCCGTGACATTCGAGGAAGTTATGGCGTTGCGACTTTACAACACCCTCTCCGGACAGAAGGAGGAGTTCCGGCCGCTGGTCCCCGGCGAGGTCGGCATGTACGTGTGCGGCGTGACCGTCTACGACTACTGCCACCTCGGCCACGCCCGCGCCAACATCGTCTTCGACGTGGTCTACCGCTACCTGCAGTATGCCGGCTACCGCGTCACCTACGTGCGCAACTACACCGACGTCGACGACAAGATCATCAATCGCGCCAACGAACGCGGCATCTCGAGCACAGAGCTGGCCGAGACCTATATCCGCGCCTTCGACGAGGACATGGCGGCGCTGGGACTGGCCACGCCGACCCATCAGCCGAAGGCCACCGAGTACATCCCGCAGATCATCGCCCTGGTGGAGCGGCTGATTGCCCGCGGCATGGCCTACGCCTCGGGGGGCGACGTCTACTACAGCGTGGAGAAGTTCGCCAGCTATCTCAAGCTCTCCAAGCGCAGCATGGATGAGATGCGCGCCGGGGCCCGCGTGGAACCGGGTGAGCAGAAGCGCAACCCGATGGACTTCGCCCTGTGGAAGGCGGCCAAACCCGGCGAGCCGAGCTGGGAGTCGCCGTGGGGGCCGGGGCGCCCGGGGTGGCACATCGAGTGCTCGGCAATGAGTTCCAGCCTGTTGGGCGACAGCTTCGACATCCACGGCGGCGGCCGCGACCTGATTTTCCCCCACCACGAGAACGAGATCGCCCAGTCGGAAGGGGCGAGCGGCAAGCCGTTCGTCAAATACTGGCTGCACAACGGCTTCGTCAACGTCAACCAGGAGAAGATGAGCAAGTCGCTGGGGAACTTCTTCACCATCCGCGACATCCTCGCCAGGTACGACGCCGAAGTGGTGCGCTTCTTCATCCTCACCGCCCACTATCGCTCGCCGATCGACTTTGCCGATCAGCAGCTGGAAGAAGCCGGCCAGGCCCTGACCCGCTGCTACGAGGCTCTCGATCAGGCCGGACGGGTTGTCCCCGCCACGGCCGGCGGCGCGGTGCCCGGCGAGCTGGCCGAAGCGGCGGCGAAGCTCGAGGAGCTGGATGCGCGCTTTTGCGAGGCGATGGACGACGATTTCAACACGGCCCAGGCCATCGGCCACCTCTTCGACGGGGTCCGGGCCCTGAACCGCCTGCTGGCGGCGGACAGCCCGGCGCTAGCCGGGGCGATCGCCGCCGGGCGCGACACCCTGCTGCGCCTCGGCGGGGTGCTCGGCCTGTTCGGCTCGGTGCCGGCCGCATGGCTGGCCCGCCAGGGGGAGCGGCGCCTGGTCGAAAGCGGTCTCGACGCGGCGGTGATCGAAGGGCTGATCGCCGAGCGTCTGGCGGCGCGCAAGAGCCGCGATTTTGCCCGGGCCGACCAGATTCGCGACGAACTGGCCGCCAGGGGGGTGCAGCTGCTTGATTCGCCCCAGGGGACGACCTGGAAGATCAAGTAGCGCCAGGGCGGAGGAAGGTATCCCGGGGGGATTTGGATGCAGGACTTGAGGTAGAATGAAATCAACGGGAAATGGATCTGGCCATGAGCAAGAAAATCCTGATTGTCGATGACTCGCCGGTGGTGCTGGCCATGCTTGAGGACGCCCTGGTCGGCATGGGCTATGCCGTCACCGCCGCCGGCAACGGCCGGGACGCGCTGAAGCAGCTGGAAGCCGCCAAGTTCGACCTGATCATTACCGACCTGTCGATGCCGGTGATGGACGGCATGGCCTTCGTCCGGGCGGCCAAGCAGCTGCCCAACTGCAAGTTCGTGCCGATCGTCTTTCTCTCCTCGGAGGAGGATGCGGCCAAGATCAGCGAGGCCAAGAAAGCCGGGGCCTCGACTTTTTTGACCAAGCCGTTCAAGGAAAACCAGCTCGCCACCATCCTCAAGATCGTCCTCGGCGCCTGACCCGTAGGCGACTTTCGTCGGGACAGCCCTTAGGGGCACGGCATGCCGTGCCCCTACGCCGTTGCCAAGCGGATTATGGCCAGTTTCTCCTTACAGACCGACTACCGGCCGCGCGGCGACCAGCCGCGGGCGATCAGTGAGCTGAGCGCCGGGCTGCAGCGCGGCGACCGCCACCAGGTGCTGCTCGGCGTCACCGGTTCAGGGAAGACCTTCACGGTGGCCAACGTCGTTGCCGCCGTCGACCGGCCGACGCTGGTGCTCGCCCCCAACAAGACGCTGGCCGCCCAGCTTTACGGCGAGTTCAGGGAGCTCTTCCCGGAGAACGCCGTCGAGTACTTCGTCTCCTACTACGACTACTACCAGCCCGAAGCCT
>CAZRTZ010000113.1:0-2430 GCA_964603155.1 uncultured Geobacteraceae bacterium
CGCGCTCCTGCTCGACCTTCATCCAGTCGCTGGTGGCGTGGCGCGCCGCCTTGCGCGCCTTGACCGCCCCGGCCAGCTGGATGGCGCCGCCGAAGAGGAGGAGTTTTTCCGTAAGCGTGGTCTTGCCGGCGTCGGGATGGCTGATGATACCGAAGGTGCGCCGGCGCTTGATCTCGTCGAGGAGTTGCTGGTTCAAATTGCGTCTGCCTTTTTCGATGAAATGAAGAAAACGGGCCGAACAGCCCGTTTTTTTGGATAGTAGCGCAACTCCTCGAAAAGGGTCAATCGGCTGCTTCCATCTGCTGGCGTCTCAGTCAGGGGTGGCCTGCAGCCAGACCCGCAGGCCGCCGTTGTCCAGCACCGCCACCTCGCGCAGTGGCAGCCCGGTCACCTTTGCCAGCTGCGGGTCGGGGAGCAGGAGTGCCTTGCGCCAGGCCGGATAGGCGCGCTGCAGTTCCCGGCCGAGGGCGGCAAAATACGGAGCCAGCTGTGTTTCGGCCAGCAGGCGCTTGCCGTAAGGGGGGTTGCACAGCACCAGCCCCGTCCCCGGGTGAACGGGTTGCCGCTCCAGGGGCAGATGGAGCAACTCGACGCCGTGCCCGGGATCGAGCCGCACCAGGTTGGCGCGGGCCGCATCGATGGCGGCAGCATCGGCATCGCCGCCGGAGAGGATGACCGGGCAGGGCCGCTCGCGGCGCAGCGCCTCGGCGCACTGGCTCTGCCACAGGCCGGACCGGTAACCGGGCCAGCGCATGAAGGCGAATTCGCGTCTCAGCCCCGGTGCCCGCCGGCCGGCCAGCAACAGCGCCTCAAGCAGAAAGGTGCCGGTCCCGCACAGGGGATCGGCCAACGGCTGCGTACCATTCCAGCCGAGCAGTTGCAGGCAGCCGGCCGCCAGAGTCTCGCGCAGCGGGGCCGCAGCCACTGCCGTGCGGTAGCCGCGCCGGTGCAGCAGTTCACCGGAGCTGTCCACGGAGATTTCCACCTCATCGTCGACAATCCGCACCAGCACCAGCTGCCCGGGGCGGTCCGCGGCCGGTGCGGCTTCGCCAAGCGCGTGCGTTACCGCCGCCTGCAGCGTCTCGGCAACCCTCGCACTGTGCAGCAGCCGCGAACGTCGGCAGGTCACCCTGAAATCGAGGGGGGTGCCGGGACGCAGAAAGCGTCCCCAGGGGAGGCGAACGGCGGAGCGATACAGATCGGGGAAGGCCCGGCAGCGAAAACTTGCCAGGCGAACCACGACGCGGCTCGCCGTGCGCAGCCAGAGATTGGCCCGATACAGATCGGCAAGACGCCCCTGAAATTCGATTCCGCCGGCAACGGCCAGCTGATCGTCGAAGCCGAGTTCCGCCAGCTCGGCGCCGCAGATCCGTTCGAGTCCCGGGGCGACAATGGCAAAAAGGCGTTCCTGGCGCTGTGAATCCATCCTTACCTTTCGACAGGCTGCTTTCGCGCAGTTAAGATGTTTTTAGGTTGGACCCGGGGCAAATATCGGTATAATAGCGCGAGCATATCGTCTCCGGAGGAAATTTATGATGCGCCGCTGGATTATCGCCGTCCTCGTACTGCTGCTGGCAACGCCTTCCGTTCTTTACGCCCGCTGGATCAAGGACAAGGTCTACCTGGAAACCAAGGATGTCGGCGTGGTCGAGTTCAGCCATGCCAACCACCTTGAGGCCACCGGGAAAAACTGCCAGACCTGCCATAACAAAATTTACCACATCGTTACCAAGAACAACCCGGCCTTCACCATGAGCGAGATGGAAGCGGGGAAAGCCTGCGGGGCCTGCCACAATGGCGACAAGGCGTTCTCGGTCAAAAAGGATTGCGCCACCTGCCACAACAACGGCACCATCGAGTTCGAGACCGACGCCGGCAAGGCCAAGTTCAGCCACGAGGTGCATACTGCCGCCTTCGGCTGCGACTCCTGCCACCCGGCGCCGTTCAAGGCGAAAAAAGGTGCCAACAAAGCCACCATGGAGCAGATGGAGAAAGGCGCCTCCTGCGGGTCCTGCCACGATGGCAGCACCGCCTTCGGTGTCAAGGAGGACAAGTTCTGCGGCAAGTGCCACGAGATGTAGCAAAAGCAGGTTGAGTTTAAGTTTAAGGTTGAGGTTGAGGCGGCCGCGCATTGCGCGGCCGTTTTCGTTACAGCACCGCCGGCAGCATTACCCGCCTGAGGGGTCCGTCCGGGCCAAGCCCTTCACGATAGAGCGCGTCCAGAAAGGCTGCCCGTGCCATCGGTTTTGCTCCCATGCGCTGCAGGTGGGGATTCGGCACCTGGCAGTCGAGCAGCACGAAGCGGTGTTCAGCCAGATAACGGCACAAGCTGACCAGCACCACCTTGGAGGCATCGGTCGCGCGGTGGAACATCGATTCGCCGAAGAAAAATCGCCCGAGCGCCACCCCGTAAATTCCCCCGACCAGTTC
>CAZRTZ010000114.1:0-2330 GCA_964603155.1 uncultured Geobacteraceae bacterium
TCCTGCAAGCGCTGGTAGTCCTCGACCGGGAACTTGGCGTCGATCGGCAGCCAGACCGGGGCCTCCCCCTGGCCCGGCAGGCGGATGGCGAACTCGACCATCTCCCCCGAGCGCGGGTTGACCTTGACGTTCTGCTCATACTGACCCGGTGCGAGCACCTGCTCGAGCATGCTGCCGAGCTGGTATTCTCCCCAGGTGCCGCGCGTCTTGATGTTCGACAGGGTGCGCTTGAGATCGCCGACGCCGTTGGCCAGCGACTGCATTTCGCCCAGTCCCTTGTGGACCTGCTCAAGGCGCTCGGAGACTTGGCGGAACGATTCGCCGAGACGGGTCTCGAGCGTCTTCTGCAGCTTTTCCTCGACCACCTGCTGCATCTTTTCCAGGCGCTCGTCGTTTTTGCTCTGCAGAGTCTCCAGGCGCTCCTGCACCCGTTGGCGCAGGCGGTCCGCCTGCTCGAGCTGGTTGCGGTTGAGCTCGTCGAGCTTGGTCGTCAGCTTGCCCTCGAACAGCACAAAGCTTTTCGCGGTTTCCTCCCGTCCGGCCTGGGCGTCGCGGGTCAGGACTTCACGCAGGGAGGTGAGGGCCTCGCTGAGTTCCCGGCGGGTGAGGGCCGCCTCGGCAGCGGCCTCCTGGCGGGCCTGCACCGCCTCGGCACGGATGGTCTTTTCGAGCAGGTCCTTGTGCAGGGCAAGCAACGGCTCGCTGCTCAGCCGGAACGCCGCGGCCAGTTGCTCATCCGTGACACCGCGTGCGGCGGTGCGCCAGGCAAGGCCGGCCAGGATGGTGGCCAGCAGGGCGAACAGGGCGGCGGCAATGGCAAAATATTCCATGGGGAAACTCCTTGCAGGTCGGCGATGCCCGCACCTTAACAGGTGCCAGCAACGGGCGGCAAGAGCAGACGCGACACCCTGTGCCGGAATATGACACAGGTGAGGAGGGGGTCAGCTGGTGAACGTCGGGAAGCTCAGCTTTCGCAGTAGCAGCGCAGGTCGTCGGCCAGGCGCAGGAGGCTGGCCGAGGTCAGTTGCACGGGTGACTGGCAGCGTTCGCAGGTTTTGCGGCGACCCGGGGAGAAGTCGCGAAGCGGCAGGGGGAGGGTGGTGCTGCACTGGGGGCATTCAAGGCTGATCGACAATTCCATGGCGGGCTCCCGAACCACTGCGGTGATGTTGCAGGGAGGCACATCTTGGCAAATGTCACGCCGATTTGCAAGAATTAATTTGTTTGAGCTTATTTTTCCGGTTTCACGGAGTCAGCGCCTGGGCCAGGGTGGCAACGGCCAGCAATCCGGTCGCATCGGCTTGGCTGCCGAAGACGAGAATGCCGTCCTGGTGTCCGCCCATGACCAGCAGTCCCGGCCGGGGGACGCCTGGCGCCAGGCGGCGGATTTCGGCTGCCAGCAAAGGCGAGCCGTAGGTGGCAGCGGGTGCGGTGGCCGGCAGCCCCAGCCGCTTGCTGGCGGCGAAAATCTCCGGGCTGTGCAGGTGCATGACCCAGGCGATGGTCGGGTCGGCCTGGTAGAGTGAAGCGTGGGAGAGGGCCTCGGAGGAGGGCTGCACCGGTCCGCTGGCGACGACCCGGTTCCTGGCCGGGTCGCAGCTGAGGACTGTCACGTAATGCTCCGTCTCCAGACGTGCCAGTCGGCCGGTCTGGGTGCCGCTGATGATGAAGCTGTCGGCGCCCGTGTCGTTGACCACTCGCCTGCTGAGATTGCCGAAGCCGAGCCCGTCGTAGCGGTCCGGATCGCAACCGAGCAGACCGAGGCGGCGGAAGATGGTGCGCCAGCCCTCCAGTTCGAGCAGCATGTCCGGTTCGGGAGCCGGCCCAAAGCGGAAGTCGAGATCGAAGCGGATGACCCCTTCCTGGAGGTTCATGCAGAAAACGGCTTATTCCTGGAAGTCGACGGCGACGACGCTGGAGCAATAGGCCTTGACCATGGACACCACCTGCTGGTGAGCCGGGTGGACCTGATAGCGTTGCATGGCGGCAAGATCATCGAAGCTTGAGACCAGGCCGAGATCGTAGGAGCGTTCGGAACGGATGATGTCACGGCCGACCCGGAACTCACGGATTTCATCGATGACGGTCGGCAAACCCTTGAGGCCGGATTCGAGCTGACTGGCCTGCTCGGCGGTCGTTTCGGGCTTGAATCTGAACAGCACGATGTGGGTAAGCATGGGAACTCCCTGGAAAGTGGTTGAGATCTGTCGCGGATTATAGGGGAAGCTCCACTCCCTGTCACGCCTGTTGCACGGAGGTTGATGTTGCCGTTGCCGGTGATGGGGCGTAAACCCGGGGAGGGGTGGCGAGCAGCGCGGCCAGTTCGGCGG
>CAZRTZ010000115.1:0-1595 GCA_964603155.1 uncultured Geobacteraceae bacterium
GGCCCGCCGGCGGGCCACGCAGAGCCTCGACGATTTGCGCGCCATTCCGTGGATGTTCGGCTGGATTCAGAGCCGCCTGCTGATGCCGGCCTGGTTCGGGGTCGGCCATGCCCTCGAGCGCTTTACCGTCAGCAGAAGCGACGGCAGCGGCCTGGCCCTGCTCCAGGAAATGATGAAACGCTTCCCCTTCTTCTTCGACCTGATTCGCAACGTCGAGATGGCCCTGGCCAAGGTGGACCTCCCCCTCGCCCGCCTCTATGCCGAGCTGGTTGAGGACACCGCCCTGCGCGAACGGGTCTGGACCCTGCTCACCGACGAGTTGGAACGCACCCGACGCGGCATCCTGGCGGTGACCGGCCAGCAGCTCCTGCTCGAGACCAACCCGGACCTGGCCCGCTCCCTGCGCCTGCGCAACCCCTATGTCGATCCCATCAATCTGGTGCAGCTCGAACTGCTGCGCCGCCGCCGGCGCGGGGAGAGCAGCGCCGAGCTCGACTACACCCTGGCGGCCACCATCAACGGCATCGCCAACGGTCTGCGCAACACCGGCTGACATCCGGCGGCGCCCCGTCGCCCGCGCCGGGTGACTTATCCGGTCACACTCCTTCAGGAAGCGCTTTCGTTCCGCATCGCCCGCCGCTATAATGCCCCGGCTCATGGACCGCTTTCTCTCTACCGATGCCCGGGCGGCACTGCGCGCCGCCATTGCCGAGGCCGGCGGCAACGAAGTCTTCGCCCTCGGCCGCACCGGTGACGAGCGCCTGGTCACGGCTGTCGAAATCCTGGCCCGCGGCCATCAGGGGGCCGTTCCGGCCCTCCTGCAACGCTGCCGCCCCGGCGATGTGGTCATCCACAACCACCCCTCCGGCGATCTTACCCCCTCCGATGCCGACCTGGGGATCGCCGCCCGCCTCGGCGAGCTTGGGGTCGGCAGCTACATTGTCGACAACGCCGTCACCCGCCTGTACCGGGTGGTCGAGGCGCTGGCCCCGCCCGGCCGCTGCCGCGTCGAAGCCGAGCAGGTCGCCGTCCTGCTCGCCCCCGGCGGGCAGATCAGCCGGACGCTGACCGACTTCGAGGAGCGTCCCGAGCAGCTGCGCATGGCCTTCGCGGTCCTCGAGGCCTTCAACGACGACCGCATCGCCCTGGTCGAGGCCGGCACCGGCACCGGCAAAAGCCTGGCCTACCTGGTCCCGGCCCTGCTCTGGGCGCTGGCCAACGAAACGCGGGTGGTGGTCTCGACCAACACCATCAACCTGCAGGAGCAGCTGTTCCGCAAGGACCTCCCCTTCCTGCAGCGGGCCAGCGGCCTGGAGTTCCGTGTCGAACTGGTCAAGGGGCGCGCCAACTACCTGTGCCGGCGCCGGCTGGAGGGGGCCGGCGCCGAGCCCGGCCTGTTCGATGCCGGTCAGGCCGAGGAGCTGAGGGGCCTTCACGCCTGGGCGGCACAGACCGCGGACGGCTCGCGCGAGGAGTTGCCGATCCCCCCCGACGATCTCCTCTGGGAGGAGGTCTGCTGCGAGGCCGACCAGTGCGCCCGTGCCCAGTGCCCGCACTTCACCACCTGCTTCTTCCACCAGGCCCGCCGGCGGGCC